>NZ_PYGA01000007.1 GCF_003014485.1 Murinocardiopsis flavida
GGTGGTCAAACCATTGTGAAGGCGAACCCTGACCGACATGGTCCTGGCGGACCATCATTGTCAATCAAAGGAATCCCACCACCACACACCCCGAAGGGTCCGGGTGGACGGGGCCAAAACAAACTTTGGCTTAAAGAAAATCGAACACGCGCTGTTGAGTTCTCAAGAAACAACCCGCACACCCGCATACAAAACCCGGAGGCTTCTTCTGTCGGGACGGTGTTGCGTTTCGTTTGTATCTTCTACGTTAACAGCCGTTTCCTGATCCGCCAAACCGGCGATATTCAGAATCAGACTGCCGAAAACCCGAATTCCTACGAGCAGAAGAACCGAGAGGAAGACTATCAACCGAAATCGAATGCTTCGGTCGATGAGGTTTTCGTGGGTATCGTGCGAGCTGGTTTCGAGGGCCGTGAAGGCCGCTCACCGCCTCGCAGTGCGTTCGTAACTATAAGGGCCGCACTCGGACGCGTCAAACTGGACCCCGGCTCTGGGCCGCTGCCCGAGCGCCGGAGCGTTTCGGCCTTCGGAGCAGGCCGCCACGTTCCCGAGTTCACGTGAGCCGGATCTTGCAGCCCACGTGGTAGGTCAGGTCTGTTATCTGCTGCACGAGCTTACTTGCCCCCGTGCCTGTCCGCTTAAACACGCGCCCCGCAAGGTTTGTTCCGGCCGTCCCGGACGCCGGGCAGCGGCGCAGCTCAGCGCGCTGCCCGGCCGCGGGCGCCCCCGGCGAGGCGGGGGCACCCGCGGCCGGCCGTCAGGTGACGACGACGCCGCCGACGCTGCGCTTCCCCCTGCGCAGCACCAGGTACCGGCCGTGCAGCAGGTCGCCGTCCGCCACGCGCGCGTCGATGTCGGTGACCTTGACGTTGTTCACGTACGCCCCGCCGTCCTGGACGGCGCGCCGCGCGGCCGACTTGCTCGGGACCAGGCCGCTCGCCGCGAGGAGGTCCACAACGGGCGGCAGCGCCGCGGCCGGGCCGTCGGCCTCGGTGCGCGGTACCTCGGCCAGGGCGGCGTCGAGGGTCGCGGCGTCGAGCCCGGTGAGGTCGCCCTGCCCGAACAGCGCCTTGCTCGCCTCGATGACCTTCCGGCACTCGTCCTCGCCGTGGACGAGGGTGGTGAGGTCCTCGGCGAGGGTCCGCTGCGCGGTGCGAGCGGCCGGCCGCTCGGCGGTCAGGCGTTCCAGCTCCTCGATCTCCGCACGCGTGCGGAATCCGAAGACCTTCAGATACCGGACGACGTCGCGGTCGTCGGCGTTGAACCAGAACTGGTAGAAGGCGTAGGGAGAGGTCAGCTCCGGGTCGAGCCACACCGTTCCGCTCTCGGTCTTGCCGAACTTGGTGCCGTCGGCCTTGGTGAGCAGGTTGGTGGTCAGCCCGTGGACCGGGCCGTGCGGCTCGTTGCCGTCCATCCGGCGGATGAGGTCGGTGCCGGCGGTGATGTTGCCCCACTGGTCGGTGCCGCCGATTTGCAGGGTGCACCGGTGCCTGCGGTAGAGCTCCACGAAGTCGTAGGACTGGAGCAGCACGTAGCTGAACTCGGTGTAGCTCATGCCCTCGCCGCCGAGGCGGCTCTTGACGGTCTCGCGGGCCAGCATCTGGTTGACGCTGAAGTGCTTGCCGACATCGCGCAGCAGTTCGATCGCGCCGATGGAGTCGAGCCAGGCCCCGTTGTTCTCCAGGACCGCGTCGGTCGGCTGCGGCGCGCTTCCCTCGGGGGTGAAGCGCAGGAACGCGGACAGCTGCCGGCCGAGCACGTCGACCCAGTGCGCGATGGTCTCCGGTGAGTTGAGGGAGCGCTCGCCGCCGGGCTTGGGGTCGCCGATGAGCCCCGTTCCGCCGCCGACCAGCGCGATGGGACGGTGACCGGCCCGCTGGAACCGGGCGAGCGTGAGGACCTGGGTGAGGTGCCCCACGTGCAGGCTCCCGGCGGTGGGGTCGAAGCCGCAATAGAGGGTGATCGGGCCATCGGCGAGAGCCTTGCGGAGTCCGTCAAGGTCGGTGGTCTGCGCGAGCAGTCCGCGCCATTGGAGTTCGTCGATGATCTCGGTCACTGTGCTGTCCCGTGCTCTTTCCATGCGGCCCACGCGCGTTGCGCGGTGTGCGACTCGGGTCGTCCGGGCGCAGTGCCGCCCCCTGGACCTGCGGGTGCGCCCGTGTGCCCGCGGACTCCCCCACGGTATCGGCTGCCGATGGGCACCACCGAACCGATATCCGCGCATCGAACCGCTTGACGCGCGAGGCTAACGATATTAGCTTTCTGGCTATGGACATTAACGAGCAGGCGTCGGCACCACCCGAGACCCGGTTCCTGAACCGCCCCGAGGGCCGCATCGCGTACGACCTCTACGGTGTCGGCAACAGCGGGCCGGTCGCCATCTGCGCCCCCGGCATGGGCGACCACCGCACCACCTACCGCCACCTCGCCCCCGCCCTGGCGGCCGCCGGCTGGCGGGTCGCGGCGCTGGACCTCCGCGGCCACGGCGACAGCGACACCGGCTTCACCGACCACTCCACCCGCGCCCTCGCCGACGACATGACGGCCCTTGCCGAAGAGCTCGACGGCGGCCCCGCCCTCCTGATCGGCAACTCCATGGGCGGCACCGCCGCTGCCTGGGCCGCGGCCGCCCGGCCCGACCTCGTCCGGGGCGTGGTCCTGATCGCGGCCTTCCTGCGCGGCGAGGGGGTCCAGGGCCCGATGAAGTGGGCGCTCAAGCTCGCACTGCTGCGGCCGTGGGGGCCCAGGTTCACCCACTCCTACCTGTCGGGCCTGTTCTCCGGCCGGACCGCCGACGACCACGGCGACCACGTCGGCGCCATACGCACCCACCTGTCCGACCGCCGGCGCTTCCCCGAGATCATCGCCACGGTCGGGAACGCGTTCCACGCGCCGCCCGCCCGGCTCGACGACGTCCGGGCGCCGGTCCTCGTCGTCATGGGCGAGCTCGACTCCGATTTCCCCGACCCCGCGGCCGAGGCCGCGTGGCAGGGCGAGCGCCTCGGCGCCGAGGTGCTGACCGTCCCCGACGCCGGGCACTACCCGCAGGCGCAGCGCTCCGATGTCGTGGCGCCCGCCGTCGTCGCGTTCGCCCGGGCGGCGTCCCGTGGCTAGGGCCGGCCTGACACCCAAGGCCGTCGCGCAGGAGGCCGCCAAGGTGTGCGACGAGAAGGGGGCGGCGAGCCTGTCCTTGGCGACGGTCGCCAAGCGGTTCGGCGTCGCGGTCCCGAGCCTCTACAAGCACGTCGACGGCTTGGGCGGGCTGCGGCGCGAGGTGGCGCTGCTGGCCTTGGCCGAGCTCGGCGCCGCGCTGCGCCGGGCGACGACCGGCCGTTCCGGCCCCGATGCGATGCGCGCCCTCTCCCGTGCCTACCGCGGCTACGCCAAGGCCCATCCGGGACGCTACAGCGCCTTGCAGCAGGCACCGGGGAGCGGCGACGCCGAGGCGACCGCGGCCGCGGAGGAGGTGCTCGAAGTGATCTTCGCCGTGCTGCGCGGCTTCGCGGTCCCCGAGGGGTCGATGGTCGACGCGGTGCGCGCCTTCCGCAGCACCGTTCACGGCTTCGTGGACCTGGAGGCGCGCGGCGCGTTCGGCCTCCCCCAGGACGTCGACCGCAGTTACGGACTGCTGGTCGAGGGTTTCATCGGCACGCTCGTGTCATGGCCGCCCACCGAATCGCCCACCGAATCGATGGATCCGGACAACCGGAAGAAGGGATAGCACCATGCTCGCTGGACATTTCGGAGTCGCGGGGATCGTCAAGGCGGTACGCCCCGAACTGCCAATGGGGGTGCTGCTGGTCGCCAGCCAGGTGCCCGACCTGTTCTTCCTCCCACTGAGCATGGCGGGGGTCGAGCGGCTCGCCCCGGTCGCCGGGGCCGACGGCTACGGCGCCAACCTCATCACGGCCCCCTTCTCGCACGCGCTGGTGTCGAACGTGGTGTTCGCCGCCCTCGCCGGGGTGCTGGTCGCCGTCCTGGCCCGCGGCCGGTGGGGCCGGGGAGCGGGGTGGATCGTCGCCGGCACCGTGTTCAGCCACTGGCTGCTGGACCTGATCGTGCACCGCCCCGACATCGCCGTGCTGCCAGGGAACGCGGGCGGGCTCCCGTTGCTGGGCCTGGGCCTGTGGGAGGCCCCCGTCGCCGCGGCGGTGGTCGAAGGGGCGCTCGTCCTCGCCGGGATCGTGCTCTACGCGTGGCGCACGCTCCGCGATCACCCGGACCGCACGCGGGCGCTGCTGTACAGCGCGGGGATCGCCCTGCTGCTCGCCGGCTCGTTCGTCGCCGACCTGCTGGGCTGATGCCGGAGGCCGCCCGAAACCCCCGCGCGGGCGGCCACATCCGGCCACGCTTCGTCACCTTCCATTAACCGCCCGCTATTGCGCTCTCCGCTGTTTCGGTTGAGGGTTTCCAATGTCCGAAAGCACCCGCTCTGCTTTGGAGACCTTTATGCGCACCCCCCTGCGCCGCATTCCCGGGGCAGTCCTGGCCGCGGCCGCAACCACCCTCCTCGTCCTCGGCGGCGCCGCACCGGCGTCCGCCGCCCCTCCCCCGCCGCCCTCACTCGACGAGGTCCGCGGCCTGCTCGCCGAACTGGAGGTCGAGGACGAGGGCTCCGGCTCCGACTACGACCGCGACCTCTTCCCGCACTGGTCCACCGTTGAAGGCAACTGCAACACCCGCGAACACGTCCTCAAGCGCGACGGCGACGGTGTCGAGACCGGCGAGGACTGCTATCCGACAGCGGGCTCGTGGACCAGCGTCTTCGACGACGTCACCGTGTCCGACCCGTCGGAGATCAGCGTCGACCACTTCGTTCCGCTCGCCGAGGCGTGGCGCTCGGGCGCCGACACCTGGACCACGGATGAGCGGGAGAAGTTCGCCAACGACATCGACACCGGCCAGCTCTGGGCGGTGACCCCGGCCAGCAACTCCGCCAAGGGCGACAAGGACCCCGCCAAGTGGATGCCCGAGCAGGAGTCGATCCACTGCGACTACGCCCTGACCTGGGTCCACGTGAAGTCGACGTGGAAGCTGAGCATCGACGCGGAGGAGAAGGCCGCCGTGGAGGGGCTGCTCGACTCCGCCTGCTGACCCCCGCCCATTGATCGACCCGCGTCGGCGGCCGGTATCCGTACCGGCCGCCGACGCTCGTGTGCGCGGCCGGCGTCTACAGCGCGCGCAGGCCGTCGAGGACGGCCCGCAGGATGCCCTGGTCGGCGTCGTCGCCCGCGTGCCGCGCCGCCCCGCGGCGCAGGTCCCCTTCGGCGATCATGTCGGCCGCGAGCCGCTTGACCACGCTGACCGGCAGGTCGAGCCGCGCGGCGAGTTCGGCGATCGAGAGCGGCCGGGCGCACACGGTCAGCGCCTGCTCCCGCTCGGGCCGCAGGGCGTCGTCGCGGTCGGGCGCCCGGGTGGCGGCGACCATGGTCATCAGGTCGACGGCGGGCCCCGCGGCGCCGGCCGAGACCTGCACGGCGAACGGCCGCAGCAGGCGTCCGGGGTCCTCGTCGGCGGCGTGCCGGCTAGTCATCGGCCTTGCCCCTGCCCCGGCCCCCTTGGCCGTCGAGGCCGCGCGGGTCCGCGGTGCCCCGGCCGGTCTTCGTGCTGAGGAGGGTCACGGGGGCGAGCTGCGACTCGTCGGGCCCCGGGGCGTCCTCCAGCAGCCGCTGCGGCAGCAGCGCCGTGGCACGGGTGCCGCCGTAGGGCGACGGGGAGAGGCGCACCTTGACGCCGTGCCTGGCGGCGAGCCGGGCGACGACGAACAGGCCGAGCCGGGGCTCCTCCGGGAGCGCCATCACGTCGAACTCGGGCGGGTCGGCGAGGGTGCGGTTGGCGGCGTCCATGGTCTCCTCGGTCATGCCGAGCCCGCGGTCCTCCACGTCGACGGCGAGCCCGCCGGGGACGGCCCCGCTGTTGACGTCGACGGGCGAGCCCGCCGGGGAGAACTGGGTGGCGTTCTCGACCAGCTCCGCGACCAGGTGGACGACATCGGCCACGGCGAACCCCTGGATGTGCAGCTTCGGCGCCGAGGTGAGACGTACGCGCTCGTAGTCCTCGGTCTCGGAGATGGCGGCGCGCAGCACCTCCACCAGCGAGCGGGGTTCCCGCCAGCGCCGTGCCGAGCCCGCGCCGCCGAGGATGATGAGGTTGTCGGCGTAGCGCCGCCCGCGGGTGATGAGGTGGTCGAGGCGGAACAGCCGTTGCAGCGCGGGGGCGTCCTCCTCGGCGAACTCGATCTCGTCGAGCAGCCGCAGCTGCCGCTGGACGAGTGCCTGGTTGCGGTAGGCGATGCCGAGGAACACGCGGGTGGCGCCCTCGCGGATCTCGGCCTGCTTGACGGCCGCCCCCACGGCGGTGCGCTGGGCGGTGTTGAAGGCGTCGGCGACCTGGCCGATCTCGTCGTCGCCGTGGGACAGCGGGGGCAGCTCCTTGGCGACGTCGACCCGGCGCCCGCTCTGCGCCGCCGCCACGAGTTCGGGCAGCCGGGTGGCGGAGAGCTCCAGTGTGTCGCCGCGCAGCCCGCGCAGGCGCTCGGTGACGCGGCGCGAGGAGCGCAGCGCCACGACGATGGCGACGCCCCCTGCCGCGAGGGCGATCAGGCAGCCGCTGAGGTTGGTGCCGATGCGCCACAGCGCCGCGCTGGTCGCCTCGCTGATCGCGGTGTCGGTCTGCGCGGCGACCAGCGCGTCGAAGGCGGGTGCGGCGTCGCGGACGGCGTTGTCCCAGTCGGTACCGCTCACCGGGATCTCGGTGTTGAAGGCGGCGCCGTCGCCGGTCGTGGCGCCGGGCGGGTCGGCGACGACCGGGGCGCGGGTGACGACCCGGCGGCTGAACTGCTCGGTGCGGACCCAGGACGCGTCGCCGAGCATCTCCTTGAAGGAGGCGCGCTCGGCGGGCCCGAGGTTGCGCTCGGCGCGGGTGAGCGTGTCGCGGTAGGAGGCGGAGAGGTAGGTGAACCGGGCCGTCTCCTCGTAGGTCATCTCGCCCGCGGTGAGGGCGCCGGCGAGCAGCGCGTCGGCCTGGGAGTACTGGTCGAGCGCGCCCATCAGGTCGAGCGCGAGGACGCCGGCGGCGAGGCTGCGGTCGTCGTCGAGCTGGACGACGACGGCCTCGGCGACGAGGAGCGCGTCGCTGATGACGGCGGTGTAGCCGTCGAGGACGGCGGCGCGGTCGGCCGGCCCGGCGGAGTCCTGCTCGTCGACGCCCGTGCGCAGGGCCGCGAGTTCGGCGCGGTCGCCGAGGAGGCTGTCGACGCGCCGGTCCAGCTCTCCCTCCCCGTGGTCGTACAGGCCCTCGGCGCTCTTCGCCGCACTCTTCAGGGCGCGGTCGGTCTCGGCCCGTTGGCCGCGCAGCCGGGCGAGGACCGACACGGCGGCGTCCTCGTCCAGGCCGGCCAGGTGGACTTGGCTGAGCCTGCGCTCCTTGCGCAGTTCGGCGGCCACATCGGTGAGCGCGTCCAGGCCGCGGCCGCCCTCCTTGACGGTGAGCAGCGCGGCCCCGGCCTGGACGGTGCCGGTGGCCGTGATGACGGCCCACAGCGCAAGGAAGCTGATGCTCGGGATCAGCACGATGCGCGTGAGCTGGCGCCGGATGGTCCGCTTCGGGCCCTTCCCCTGGTCCGGGGCGGCCTTCGACGCGTGTTGTCCTCCCATGTCCCCTCCCCTGAGACTTGGGTGGGCGCACGTGCCGCGTAGGCCGCGGGGGGAACGACGCGTGTCAGGGCCGTGCGGTGCTTCCGTGCGCCCGGGAATGCGACGACGCTACCGGAAAAACATTGCCCTGTGTTGTCAAATAATTACGATAAGTTATCGAGGTGCGGTTGTTCAGCTCTCGGGGCGGTGCCTCGATCCCACCGGAGCGGGGAGTTCCTCCAGCGAGGGCTGCCTTTCGGCGCCGAGCGCGTTGAGGACCTCGGCGTAGCGCCACGCCACGATCTTGCCCAGCAGCGGCTCGGCGCCCAGCGGCGAACCGACCCTGATCCGGTGGCGCTCGGAGAGCCGGGCCAGCGACCGCGGCCCGAACTCGGCCGCGATGACGCTCGGCGCGACGACCGGCCGCACACTCCCCGCCTCGGACAACTGGGCGAGGACCCCCTTCAGCCCCGCGTCGTCGCCGAGGTCGGCCGGCAGCACGGTGACACCGAGCCGCGCCGCCAGCAGCACCGCGGAGACACCGGCCCCGCTGACCGCCTCGGCGCCGCCCACGGCGCCGACGATCACCCCGTCGGCCATGGTCGCGGAGGCCGCGGTCACGCTGATCCGGCGCATCCGGTCGGCACGGACCAGGCCGTCGACGGCGAGGCGCTGATGCAGGGCCTCGGCGAGCATGGGGTGCGGGCCGAGGACGTCGGTGACCCTGGCGTCGGCGCCCGCGGCCCGCACAGCGGCGTCGACGGCGTCGGTGACCTCGGGGTAGGGCGCGGTGAGCAGGGGGACGACGACCGCGCGCAGGGCGCGGCCCTCCTCGGCGCGCAGGCCGCCCAGCGCCTCGGTCAGCGTCTCGCGCTCGCCCTCGGTGTGCCCGTAGCGGACCTCCACCTCGGGCCGGTGCGCGCGGACGAGGTCGACCATGCCGGGCCCCACTGTGCCGCCGGCCGGCCCGGGGACGGCGAGCACCAGCGCCGGGGTGCCGATCCACTTGTCGAAGGACAGCGGGTCGCGGTGGCGGCCTGATCGGCGCTTGGGCAGAGCACGCGGGGGGAGGGCGCCCGATTTCGGCGTCGTGTCAGAATTCACGCGAACGATGCTAACGACTCAGGGACGCCGATCTCTCCGCAACCTGTACTCAACAGCATGGAAGCACTCCGAGGGGTGATGTCCGGCGCACGCGCCGGGTCGTGTCAGTCCAGCGCGGCACCCGCGCCTCCGTTGCGCCGGATCGCCTGCTCCACCAGGGTGATCAGCACGTTCTTGCCGGCCTCGCGGTCGCGGGCGTCCGACATGAGGACGTCGACCTCGCCGCCGACGTCCAGCGCGGCGCGGATCTCGGCCGCGGTGTAGGGGCAATCGCCGTCAAAACGATTCACGGCGATGACAAACGGCATACCCCGCTCCTCGAAGAAGTCGACCGACGGGAAGCAGGTGTCGAGCCGGCGGGTGTCCGCCAGCACCACCGCGCCCAGCGCGCCGCGCGCCAACTCGTCCCACATGAACCAGAACCGCCCCTGCCCCGGGGTCCCGAAGAGGTAGAGCACCACCTCGTCGTTGACGGTGATGCGGCCGAAGTCCAGCGCCACGGTGGTGGTGGTCTTCTGCTCCACACCGTCGAGGTCGTCGACGCCGAGGCTGGCCTCGGTCATGACCTCCTCGGTGTTCAGCGGGGGAATCTCGCTGACCGCCCCAACGAGGGTCGTCTTCCCCGCCCCGAATCCCCCGGCGACCAGGATCTTCACCGCCGCCGGGATGGCCGGTGCCATGGCGCCCGCAGGCGCCTGCTCAAAGCTTGCGGATTCCATCGAGTACCGCCTGAAGTATGTTCATTTCGGGAGGCTCCGCGGCGGGCCGCGGAGCCCGCGTGTGCACGTCGCCCCTGCTGATCAGATCCCCCAGCAGCACCTTGACCACGGTCATCGGCAGGTCGAGGCGCGCCGACACCTCCGCCACCGACACCGGGCGCCGGCACAGCCGCAGGATGTCGGCGTGCTCGGGTTCGAGCATGCGCCAGTCGATCCGGGTCCGCGCCGCCACGACGAGGCTGATCATGTCGAGGCCGGTGCCCTTGGGGCGGGTCCGCCCGCCGGTGACCGTGTAGGGGCGCACCAGCGGGCCCGTCCCCTGATCCCCGCCGGCGGCCGGGGCTGCCACGGCGGCGGGCGACGTCGGGGGCCGCGCGGCGGCGCCGGACGGCTCGGGGGCAGCGTGCGCCCGGCGCGGCGGCGCGTTCGCGCCCTCGCGGCCGCGCAGCCCGGGGTGGCGCGAAGGCGCGGGGAACGCCTCCGGCGCGGTTCGGCGCTCCCCCGGGGCGTCGGGGTAGGTCATGATCCCCCTGTTCCGGCCGCGCCGGCGGTCGAGGGCTCAGCGTCGTCCTCGGTGCGGCGCGGCGCCGAACTCAGGAACTGCCCGACCCGCTTCACCCGCATGTTCATCTCGTAGGCGACGAGGCCGACATCGGCGTTCTCCGCCGCGAGGACGGCGAGGCAGGCCCCCTCGCCCGCCGCAGTGACGAACAGGTACGCGCATTCCATCTCCACTACGGTCTGGCGCACCGCACCGCCGCCGAAGTGGCGGCCCGTTCCGCGCGCCAGGCTCTGGAAGGCCGACGCCACGGCGGAGAGGTGCTCGGCGTGCTCGCCGGACAGCTCCCTCGACCGGCCGATGGGCAGCCCGTCGGCGGAGAGCACGATGGCGTGATCAGCGCCGACGACCCGGTCGACGAGGTCGTCGAGCAGCCAGTTCAGATCGCCCGCGGTGTTGCTCATTCGGTCACTCGCTCTTCTCAGTAGGATCGCCGGTTCCCGACCGACCGGTGCCGCGGGAGGTGCTGCCCGCGGGTTCACGGGCGGGCCCGTCCCCGCCTCGGGGGGCGGACGCCTGCGGCCCGGAGGGCGCCTGCGCGGGTGGCGAGCCGTTGTCGGCCGGGTCGGCCTCGCGGCCGCGCCGGGTGCCGCTCTGGAACGCGCTCAGCGTCCTGCGGATCTCCTCCGGCGAGCGGTCGGTGCCGCCCGCCGGCGCGGCCTGCTCGGCGAACACGCCCGGCCCGTTCTCCTGGGAGCGCAGCTGGGGCGCGAGGCTGGCCTGGCGGCGCCGCTTGGGCAGGCCGGGCGTGCCCCCGCCGGGCGCCGCGCCGTCGGCGGCACCGTCCAATGCGCCGGCGGACCCGACGCGCGGCTGCCGCTTCGGCAGCGCGTCGACGCTCGGCAGCGGCGCCTTGGCGGTGGCGGGCGGTTCGGGCGGGCGCTCCCTTGGTGGGCGGCGCCGGGGATCCGCGCCCGGCCCGGCGCCGGTTGCCGACGCGAGGAGGTCGCCACTGGGCTCGGCGGGCGGCGCGCCGCCGTCGGAGCGTGCGCCGACCGCCCGCAGCGAGCGCTGCCGGGTCTCGGCGCCCCGGTCGTGCTGCGGCGCGATGAGCACCGACGGCAGCAGCACCACCGCGCGCACCCCGCCGTAGGGCGAGGGGCGCAGCTCCACGCGGACGCCGTGCTTCTCGGCGAGCCGGGCGACGACGAACAGGCCGAGCCGCGCGTCGTCGGTCATCGCCATGACGTCGTACTCGGGTGCGTCGGAGAGGGTGCCGTTGGCGTCGGAGAACGCCTGATCGCTCATTCCGAGCCCGCGGTCCTCGATCTCCAGGACGACGCCCTTGGGCACGTTCTCGCAGTGGATCTGGACGACGGAGTGCGGCGGGGAGAACGCGGTGGCGTTCTCCACGAGCTCGGCGACGAGGTGGATGATGTCGGCCACAGCGGCGCCGTGCAGCGCGATGTCGGGCACCAGCCGCAGCTTGACCCTGGCGTACTCCTCGGTCTCGGAGATGGCGCCGCGCAGCACGTCGACGAGCCGGATGGGGTTGCGCCAGCGCCGGCCCGGCTGCGAACCGCCGAGGATGATGAGGTTCTCGGCGTTGCGGCGGCCGCGGGTGGCCAGGTGGTCGAGCTGGAACAGCTCGTGCAGCAGGTCGGGGTCGTCCTCCTCGCGCTCGATCCGGTCGAGGAGTTGCAGTTGGCGCTGCACCAGCGACTGGTTGCGGTGCGCGATCCCGAGGAAGACCCGGTTGGCGCCGTCGCGGATCTCGGCCTGCTTGACGGCCGCGGAGACCGCGGTGCGCTGGGCGATGTTGAACGCGTCGGCGACCTGGCCGACCTCGTCGTCGCCGTAGTCGAGGTGCTGGAGTTCGGTGTCGAGGTCGACGGGCTCGCCCCGGCCCAGGCGGCGCACGATCCGCGGCAGGTCGTCGCGGGCCAGCCCCAGTGCGTCGGCGCGCAGGGACGCCAGGCGGGCGATGAGGCGGCCGGCCGACCGGGACGCGGCGATGTAGGCGAGGCTGCCGGCGAGCATCGCGATGGCGGCGCCCACCGCGGCGAGGGCGAACGCGCGGTTCGCCGCGGCCGCCGTCGCGTCGACGGCGAACTCGGCCTGCGCGTCGGCGAGCACGATGAGGTCGGCCGCGACGGGGTCGGCGACGGCGCGCCAATCGGCCCGCTCGGGCGCGGCCCTGGCGTCGTCGGCGACCCGCTCGGCGAAGGTGGCCGTGCGCCGCCACTCCGACGCCTCGGTGAGCGCGCGGTGGGCGCCGGCGGGCGCGCCCGTCAGCGCCGGGACCGCGTTGGCGAGGTACTCGCGCGTGGCGGAGTACAGGCCCGCGAACCGGGTCCGTTCGGGCCCGGTGAGCCCGTCGTCGCCGAAGGAGCCGCTGAGCATCGCGTCGGCCTCGGCGAACTGCTCCTGGGCGCGCATGAGGCGCAGCGCGTCGGCGCTGGCCGACACCGCGGGGCCGTCGGCGAGCAGGCGGCCGGTGACGTCGTAGAGGCCCAGTGCGGGGTCGATGAGCTCGCGGTAGCCGTCGATGGCGGCGCCCCTGCCGATGGTCGACGCCATGACCTGCTTGCGCAGGTCGGTGCGCTGGTCGAGGGCGCCGAACAGGACGGTGGCGGCCTTCTGGACGGTGGCCTCGCCGTGCCCGCGCAGCGCGGGGCCGCGGTCCTGGAGGTCGTCGATGGTGGCGTCGGTGGCGTCGGCCTGGCCGCGCAGCGCCTGGAGCGCCCGCGGCGACGGTCCGGCCAGGAACTCCACGGCGAGGCGCCGCTCCTTCTGCAACTCGACCACCGTGGTGTAGAGCTGCACCCCGCTCCTGCCGTCGGACGCCGCGATGTGCAGGGACACCGCGCGCATCAGGGTGGCGCCGCTGATGGCGGCGAACAGCAGGAGGAAGGTGACGCTCGGGATCAGCACGACCCGGTTGAGCTGCGACCTGATACTGCGCTCGGCACGGCCCGGCTGGCTCATCGCGCTCCTCCCACGGCGTACGCGCGGGCACCGGCGCACCCGCGCGGCGGCGCGGTCGGTGGTGTCCCGTCCGGGACGGGCGGCGCCGCAGTGGCACGGCGACGGCGGAGCGCACCGGCCCCGGCGGCACCATCAGCACCCGCGGCACCTCTGGTCACTTTCCGCCAGTGGACGCACACCCTTGGTGCCCACAGCTTCAGGACGCTACAGGATCGGTGTCGCCGCTACCTCGGTTTCCGCGAATTCGCCCCGCGGGTGCCGACCTCCCGGGTGCAGCGGCCGCGCCCGGGTCAGGGACACGCGCCGGCCCGGGGCCGCCGCCTGCGCCGCCGCCCCGGGCCGGGTACCCCGCAGGGCCGGTCAGCCGCCTGCGGCGAACGCGCGGTGCTCGGCCGCTTCGGCGCGGGCCTGCTCCAGCTGCTCCTCGACCCGCGCGGGGGCCGTGCCGCCCTTGCCGGAGCGCGACGCCAGCGACCCTTCGACGGTCAGTACCTCGCGCACATCGGGTCCGAGGTGCGGGGAGATCGCGGCGAAGTCCGCGTCGGTGAGGTCGGGCAGGTCGACGCCGCGCTCCTCGCAGACCCGGACGCAGGCCCCGGCGATCTCGTGGGCGTCGCGGAACGGCACCCGGCGGCGCACCAGCCACTCGGCGATGTCGGTCGCCAGGGAGAACCCCTGGGGCGCGAGTTCGGCCATGCGGTCCCTGTTGACGGTGAGGGTGGCGACCATGCCGGTGAACGCGGGCAGCAGCAGGGTGAGGGTGTCGGCGGCGTCGAACACCGGCTCCTTGTCCTCCTGGAGGTCGCGGTTGTAGGCGAGCGGCAGGCCCTTGAGGGTGGTGAGCAGCCCGGCGAGGTCGCCGACGAGCCGCCCGCTCTTGCCGCGCGCCAGTTCGGCGATGTCGGGGTTCTTCTTCTGCGGCATGATGGACGACCCCGTTGCGAACGCGTCGTCCAGTGTCACGAAGGAGAACTCCTTGGTGGACCAGAGGATGACCTCCTCGGCCAGCCGCGAGAGGTCCACGCCGATCATCGCGGTGACGAAGGCGAACTCGGCGACCACGTCGCGCGCCGCGGTCCCGTCGATGGAGTTCTCCGCCGAGGCGGAGAACCCGAGTTCCGCCGCCACCGCCTCGGGGTCGAGGCCGAGGGAGGATCCGGCCAGCGCGCCGGAGCCGTAGGCGGAGACGTCGGCGCGCCGGTCCCAGTCGCGGAGCCGGCGCACGTCGCGCAGCAGCGGCCAGGCGTGCGCCATGAGGTGGTGGGCGAGCAGCACGGGCTGGGCGTGCTGGAGGTGGGTGCGCCCCGGCATGGCGACCCCCTCGTTGGCGTGCGCCTGGTCGATGAGCGCCCCCACCAGGTCGAGGACCTCGGCCGCGATGGCGCGGGCCTGCTCGCGCAGGTACATGCGGACCAGGGTGGCGATCTGGTCGTTGCGGGAGCGCCCGGCGCGCAGCCGGCCGCCCAGCTCCGGCCCGACCCGCTCCATGAAGCCCCGCTCCAGGGCGGTGTGCACGTCCTCGTCGGCGAGGACGGGCGTGAACGCGCCCGAGGCGACATCGGCGGCCAGCACGTCCAGTCCTTCGAGCATCGCCGCGAGTTCGGCGTCGGTGAGCAGCCCGGCCCCGTGCAGGACGCGGGCGTGCGCGCGGGAGCCGGCGATGTCGTGGCGGGCCAGCCGCCAGTCGAAGTGCGTGCTCAGGGAGAGCCGCGCCAGCGCCTCCGAGGGTCCGCCGGCGAAGCGGCCGCCCCACAGGCGGGTGACCTCGGCGCCGTTCTCCTGGGGCGCGGTGCTGCTGGATTCGGGTCCCTCACCCACGGTGGGCCGCCCTTTCGCGTGAATCGTGCATGGGGCCGTCCCGGGCGGCGCGGCGCCGTTCCGGGGCGGCGGTGTCAGGGGCGGCGGTCGGCCAGCCGCAGCAGCGCCGCGGCGAGCTCCCCGCCGCCTTCGGGGTCGCGGGCGATCACCAGGATGGTGTCGTCGCCCGCGATGGTGCCGAGGATCGCCGGGATGTCGGTGTGGTCGATCGCCGACGCCAGGTACTGGGCCGCGCCGGGCGGGGTGCGGACGATGACCATGTTCGCCGACGCCTCGGCCGCGACCAGCAGGTCCTCGGCCAGGCGGCTGAGCCGGGAGTTGGACATGTGCGCCAGGTCCAGGTCGTCGGGCCGGGCGCGCTGGAGGCGCTCGCCGCCCTCCCCCGGCAGGACGTACACCAGGTTCCCGTCGACGGTGCGGAGCTTGACCGCCCCCAACTCGTCCAGGTCGCGCGAGAGCGTGGCCTGGGTGACCAGGACCCCGGCTTCGGCCAGCAGCCGGGCCAGCTCGCTCTGCGAGCGGACGTCGCTGCGGGTCAGCACCTCGGTGATGCGGGCGTGCCGGGACGCCTTGGTCAGCGGGTTGTGGGACGCGGCCGGCCCCTGGCCGTCGGCGGTCATCGTCGGCGGTCCCCGTCGTCGCCCTCGGCGGCGTCGGCCAGGATGGCGGGCAGCGCCGCGGTGAACTCCAGGACCTCGGCGCGGGTGATGGTCAGCGGGGGCGCGATGCGGACGGTGTCGGGCGCCACGGCGTTCACGAGGTACCCGCGCCGCGCCGCGGCGTCTTGGACCCGGGCCGCCGCGGGCCCGTCGAGGACGACGCCGCGCCACAGCCCGGCGCCGCGCACGGACGCGACGAGCGGGTGGCCGAGCGCCGTGATCCGCTCGGCGAGCAGCGCGCCGAGTTCGGCGGCGCGGTCGAGCAGCCCCTCGCCCTCGATGGTGTCGAGGACGGCGAGGGCGGCGGCGCACGAGACGGGGTTGCCGCCGAAGGTGGAGCCGTGGTCGCCCTTCGCGAAGGCGGTGGCGTAGTCGCCGAACCCGACGCACGCGCCGATGGGCAGGCCGCCGCCGAGCCCCTTGGCAAGGGTGAGGACGTCGGGCACGACGCCCTCGGCCTGGTGCAGGAACCAGTGGCCGGTGCGCCCCACCCCGCTCTGGATCTCGTCGAGGACGAAGGCGGCGCCGGTCGCGTCGCAGATGGCGCGCGCCTCGCGCAGGTACCCCGCGGGGGGCGGGACCACGCCGGCCTCGCCCTGGACGGGTTCGAGGAACACCGCGGCGCAGGAGTCGGTGACCGCGGCGCGCAGCGCGTCGGCGTCGCCGTAGGGCACGAACCGCACGTCCATCCCGAAAGGGCCGAACGGTTCCCGGATGGCGTCCTTGCCGGTGAGGGCGAGCGCCCCGGAGGTGCGGCCGTGGAACGCGGCGGCAGCGGCGACGAAGTAGCCGCGTCCGGGGCCGGCGGCGCGCTTGACCAGCTTCAGCGCCGCCTCGTTCGCCTCGGTCCCCGAGTTGGCGAGGAACACCTTCGCGTCGCCGCCGAGCAGGGCCCGCAGCCGCTCGGCCAGTTCGACCTCGCGCTCGTGCAGGTACAGGTTGCTGGTGTGCGCGATGGCGGCCGCCTGGTCGGCGACCGCCTTGACCAGGGCGGGGTGGCCGTGGCCGAGCGCCGACACGGCGATCCCCGCGACGAGGTCGAGGTAGCGGTTGCCGTCGGCGTCGTAGACGTGCCGTCCCTCACCGTGCGAGAGCGCGATGGGCGGGGTGCCGTAGTTCGGCATCAGCGCGGCGTCGAACCGCGCCTGGAGCTCCGTTGTGGCGCTCATTCCGCGGCCGCCTCCTCGCCGAGCCCGACGGCGCCGGTGAGGTCTTCGGGTCCCGCCGCCTCGGCGACGACCATGGTGCCGATGCCGTCGTTGGTGAACACTTCGAGCAACATGGCGTTGGGCACCCGGCCGTCGAGGATGTGCGCCTGGGGGACGCCGCCGCGCACCGCGCGCAGGCACGCCTCCATCTTCGGGACCATCCCGCTGGTCAGGTCGGGGAGGAGGGATTCCAGCTCGCTGGCCGACAGCCGGTTGATCAGCTCGGTGTTGTCGGGGTAGTCGGCGAACAGCCCTTCGACGTCAGTGAGGACGATGAGCTTCGCGGCGTCGAGGGCGACGGCGAGCGCGGCGGCGGCGGTGTCGGCGTTGATGTTGTACACGCCGTCGCCGAGGTCGGAGCGGGCGATGCTGGACACCACGGGGATGCGCCCGTCGTCCAGCAGCGAGCGCACCGCGCCGGGCTGCACGTCGACGACCTCGCCGACGAGGCCGATGTCGACGGGCACGCCGTCGACGATGCCGGGGCGGCGCTCCGCGGTGAACAGGTGCGCGTCCTCCCCCGACATGCCGACGGCGAACGGGCCGTGGTCGTTGACCAGCCCGACGATCTCCCGGTTGACCTGGCCGACCAGGACCATCCGCACGATGTCCATGGTCTCGGGGGTGGTGACGCGCAGGCCGCCGGCGAACTCGCTCTGCACGCCGAGCCGGTCGAGGTGCGCGCTGATCTGCGGGCCGCCGCCGTGCACCACGACCGGGCGCAGCCCGGCGTAGCGCAGGAACACGATGTTCTCGGCGAAGCGGGCCCGCAGCCCCGGGTCGGACATGGCGTGCCCGCCGTACTTGATCACGACGGTCTGGCCGTGGAAGCGTGCCAGCCAGGGCAGCGCCTCGATCAGCGCGTTGGCCTTGTCGAATGCTTGCTGGTGGGTTCGCGCAGTCATGTGGAGTAAGCCGAATTCTCGTGAACGTAGCCGGTGGTCAGGTCGGTGGTCCAGATGGTCGCGGCGGCGCTGCCCGCTGACAGGTCGACGGTGACGGTCACATCGCGCGGCTTCAGGTCGACCTTGGACCGGGAGTCGCCGACGGCGCCGCTCCGGCAGATCCACACGCCGTTGATCGCGACGTTGAGCTGGTCGGGGTCGAACACCGCGTCGGTGGTGCCCACCGCCGCGAGTACCCGGCCCCAGTTGGGGTCCTCGCCGAACATGGCGCACTTGAACAGCGCGTTGCGGGCGATGGTGCGGGCGACGGTGAGCGCGTCGTCCTCGCCGGCCGCGCCCACCACCTCGATCGCGATGCTCTTGGTCGAGCCCTCGGCATCGGCGATGAGCTGCTGGGCGAGGTCGGCGCAGACCTCGGTGAGCAGGGTCTGGAACTCCGCCTCCGACGGTGCGGTGCCGCTGGCGCCGTTGGCGAGCAGCAGCACCGTGTCGTTGGTGGACAGGCAGCCGTCGGCGTCGATCCGGTCGAAGCTGACCGCGGTGGCGGCGCGCAGCATCCGGTCGCACTGCTCGGCGGTGAGGTCGGCGTCGGTGGTGACGACCGACAGCATGGTGGCGAGCGCCGGGGCGAGCATGCCGGCGCCCTTGGCCATGGCGCCGATGGTGTAGCCGCTGCCGCGCCGGAACGCGATCTTGGCGACGGAGTCGGTGGTGCGGATGGCGTCGGCGGCCGGGAGCCCGCCGTCGCGTGCCGCGGCGGCCACGGCGGCGTCGGCGCCGGCGAGCAGCTTCGGCATGTCGAGCCGCTCCCCGATGAGGCCGGTGGAGCAGACCGCGACCTCGGCGGCGGAGTCGTCCAGCGCCGCCGCCACCCGCTCGGCGGTGGTGTGGGTGTCGGCGAACCCGCCGGGGCCGGTGCATGCGTTGGCGTTGCCGGCGTTGAGGACGACGGCGTGCACCCGCCCGCCCTTGACGACCTGCTCGGACCAGAGGACAGGGGCCGCCTTGACCCGGTTGCGGGTGAAGACCCCCGCCGCGGCGCGGTTGGGTCCGTCGTTGACGATGAGGGCGACGTCGCGGGCGCCGCTGGGCTTGAGCCCGGCGCAGACGCCGGCGGCGCGGAAGCCGCGTGGTGCGGTGACACTCACGGTATGGCCTTTCGGATCGTCGTGCCGCACGGGGCGCGACGCGTGGTCTCGGAGGTGCTGCGCTGGTGCTGCGGCGGTGCGCCTAGGGCGCGACGCCCGCCTGCGGCAGGCCGGTGGTCTCGGGGAGTCCCAGTGCGAGGTTCGCGCTCTGGACGGCGCCGCCCGCCGTACCCTTGGTCAGGTTGTCGATGGCGGCGACCGCGACGAGGCGGCCGGCCGCGGCGTCGACGGTGACCTGGATGGCCGCGGTGTTGGCGCCCAGGGTCATCGCCGTGGTGGGCCACTGCCCCTCGGGCAGCAGGCGCGCGAAGGGCTCGGCCGAGAGTCGCCGCTCGTAGGCGGCGCGGACCCGGTCGCCGTCGGCTCCGGGGCGCAGCCGCGCCGTGCAGGTGGCGAGGATGCCGCGGGCCATGGGCACCAGGACCGGGGTGAAGGACACGGTGACCGGGGCCCCGGCCAGGCCGCTGAGGTTCTGCGCGATCTCGGGTGTGTGCCGGTGCGCGCCGCCGACCCCGTACACGCTCGCCGAGCCCATGACCTCGCTGCCGGTCAGATGCTGCTTGGGTGCCTTGCCCGCGCCGGAGGTGCCGGAGGCGGCGACCACGACGACGTCGGGTTCGACGAGCTCCTCGGCGAAGGCGGGGAGCAGGCCGAGGGTGGCGGCGGTGACGTAGCAGCCGGGGACGGCGACCCGGCGGGTGGCGGCGAGCGCCGCGCGCGCACCGGGGAGTTCGGGCAGCCCGTAGGGCCAGGTCCCGGCGTGCGGGCTGCCATAGTGGCCCTCCCACGCGGCGGGGTCGGCGAACCGGAAGTCGGCGCCGCAGTCGACGATGAGCGCGGCGTCGCCGAGCTCCTCGGCGATGGCGGCGGACTGCCCGTGGGGCAGCGCGAGGAAGACGACGTCGTGCCCCGCGAGGTTCTCGGCGGTGGTGGCGAGCAGCTCGCGGTCGGCCAGCGGGAACAGGTGCGGGTGGTGCCCGCCCAGGCGGGTGCCTGCATTGCCGCCGGCGGTGAGGGCGCCGATCTCGATCTCGGGGTGGTCGATCAGGATGCGGAGCAGCTCGCCGCCCGCATAGCCGCTGGCTCCGGCGACCGCCGCCGTGTGCCCCATGTCGTTACTCCCCGATCAGTGTGCCGCCCGCCGCGGAGGACCCCGCGAACATCTGGACCATCATGCATCCGAATGCAAATCTATGCAAGCCACGGGAGGGCGGCGGAGCCGGAACCGCGCGGCCCGGTCACCGCTCGGCGATACGGGCCGCCAACCGCGCCCACGGGGAGGTCTCCGATCCGCCGGCGGCCTCCCTGCGGTCGGCGGTGCGGCGCAGGCTGTGCACCGCCTGCGCGCCGAGCCGGTGCGGCCGGTCGGGGCCGCCGCCCTCGCGGCCGGCCCACGGCAGCCGGGTCAGCTCGGTCGAGCGGCCCAGTACGAGGTCGCGCAGTGTCCGGCCGGCCAGGTTCGCGGTGGTGACGCCGCTCCCCGCGGCGCAGCCGGCCCAGCCGAGCCCGGTCGCGGGGTCGAGGTGCAGGGCGGGGGCGCCGTCGCCCGGCACCGCCACCGCGCCGGACCACGCGTGCGCGACCGGCACCTCGGCCGCAGCGGGGAACATCCGGACCAGCACCCGCCACAGCTCCGCGATCGCCTGCGGAGCCGTCGAACCCGCGCGGTCCTCCGCAGCGCCGGACCGCGACGGGACGCCGGGGCCGCCGATGGCGATGCGGTCGTCGGCGGTGCGCTGGGCGTGGACGGAGGCGTGCGAAGCGTCCACGACGAGGCCGCCGCCGTCCCAGCCGATCTGCTCCCACACCGCTGCGCCGATGGGCTCGGTCGCGATCATCGAGGCGCGCGCGGGCGGCCCGCTCCGGCCGCCGAGTGCGCCGGTGTACCCCTCGGTCGCGCGCAGCACGTGCTCGGCGCGCACCGCGCCGCGCTCGGTCACCGCGCACGCTGCCGCACCCTGGCGGCGCGGCCGGATCTCGATGACCGCGGTGTCCTCGAAGAGGTCGACCCCCAGCGCCTCGACCGCCGCGGCGAGGCCGACCGCCAGCTTCGCCGGGTGGATGCGGGCGGCGTGCGGACTGAAGGCGGCGCACAGCGCCCCGTCGACGCGCAGGAGCGGTTCGCGGGAGAACTCCGCGGCCTCGCGGAGGTACAGGTCCTCCGGCCAGTGTCCCCACTCCTGGAGGTAGTCGACCAGCCCGTGCAGGCGGGCGCGCTGCGCGGCGTTGGTGGCGACCAGCCGCACCCCGTCCTTTGCGGCGTCGGCGTCGATGCCCTCCTCGGCGGCGACCCCGATGACCTCGTCGACCGACGCCATCATGGCCCGTTGCAGGGCGACCGTCGCACCCTTGCCGTGGCTCGCCGCGAGGCGCTCCTGCACGCCGAGCCGCCCCGGGAACTCCGCGGAGAGGCGGCCGCCGTTGCGCCCCGCCGCGCCGAACCCGGCGAACTCGCGCTCGACCACGGCGACACGCAGGTCGGGCTGGGCCTTCTTGAGGTAGTAGGCGGTCCACAGGCCGGTGTAGCCGGCGCCCACGACGCACACGTCGTAGTCGGCCGAGCCCGGCAGCGGAGCACGGCGCGCGGGCGGCCCGCTCTCGCGGAACCAGAAGGAGACCCCGCCGTTGCGGAACCCGGCCGAGCGCGGGATCGCGCGCATCTCCGCGGCACTGGCAACGAGCTTCATGGGTCCCCCCGAACGGTTCCGCACACCCCGCGGCGGGGCTTGTGCGGCGCGCCGGCCGGGCCGCGCTGCGGCCGCCGACGGCCGGACCCGCGCCGATCTGCCGGGGTCATCCGGATTTTAGCGCGCCGCCGCACCCCGCTCGGCGTCGGCGCTGGCCCGCGCCTCGTCGCGGAGCAGCCGCGCGGCGTCGGCGAAGGCGCGCAGGCCGTCGTCGCCCAGCGGCGCCAGGACGTGCTCGCGCAGCAGGGCGACGTGCTTGGCGCGGGCCTGCTCGGCGAGCGCGATGCCGTCGTCGGTCAGCGCGGCGTAGGTGACCCGGCGGTCCTCGGGGCAGTGCTCGCGGCGGAGGTAGCCGCGGTGCTCCAGGCGGTCGGCGAGCTTGGTGAACCCGCCGCTGCTGAGGGAGACCTCGCGCGCCAGGCGGCTCATTGGCAGCCGGTGCTCGGGCGAGCGCTGCAAGCGGATCAGCACCTCGAACCAGGGGCCGGACATGTCCTTGCCGCAGGGGTCGATGCCGCGCAGCAGCAGCGGCTCGGTGTCGCGCAGCGCCTCGTGCAGCAGCCCCCATGCCGTGATGAGTTCGTCGTCGGTCGGCGCCCGCACTGGTTTACCCACCTCTCGCTCCACCTCCCCGTCCGGACGCGGCACGGGCCTGGGGGCGACCGGCGCCGGTCACCAGCCATCCTAACAGGAAATATCTTTCCAGTTAACTAAATGGGAACTCGGGGGGCACCCGCGGCACCGCCGCCCGCGGCGGCACGATCGGGGTGCGGCCCGGCCGCACCCCGATCGACGACACACCCCGCGGCGGCTACGCCGAGTGGCGGTCCGCCACGGCGTCGAGCCCGTAGCGGAGCGTGGAGACCAGGTGGTCGATCTGCTCCCAGGTGGTGATCAGCGGAGGCGAGACGAGCAGCCCGGTCGGCACCGCCCGCAGGACCACGCCCCGCGCCCTGCACTCGGTGAACACCTCGGCGGAGGTGATGCCCGATGCGAGCGCCTCAGGCGTGAACTCCACCGCGGCCATGACACCCGTCCCCGAGCGCACCTCGCGCACGAGCGGGTGGTCCGCCAGCGGGCGCAGCGCGTAGTCGAGCCACGCCTCCACCTCCAGCGCGACGGTGAACAGGTCCTCGCGCTCCAGGATGTCGAGGTTGGCCAGCGCCGCGGCGCACGCCGTGGGGTGCCCCGCATAGGTGGTCCCGTGGTGCAGCGGGTTGCCGGGCTCGTTCCAGAACGGCTCGGCGATCTCACCGCTCACGACGATGCCGCCGAGCGGCAGGTAGCCGCTGCTCACACCCTTGGCGAAGACGATCATGTCGGGGGTGACGCCGAACCGCTCGATCCCGAACCAGTTGCCCAGCCGCCCGAACGCGCAGATGACGCTGTCGACGATGAACAGGATCCCGTACTGCTTGCACAGCTCGGAGACCCCGGCGAAGTAGCCGTCGACCGGCGCGTGGACCCCGCCGGAGCCGATGACGGGCTCGGCGAAGAACGCCGCGACGTTCTCGGGGCCGATCCGCAGGATCTCGGCCTCCAGCGCCTCCAGCGAGTCGTGCGGCACCACCGAGGTGTCGGCGAGCAGGGGCCCGTACCCGGCCTGGAACCGCTCCATGCCGATGAGGCTGGTGCCGATGCCGTTGAGCCCGTGGTACCCGCCGGTGCGGGTGATGAAGTGCACCTTCTCCGGGCGGCCCCGGACCGACCAGTACTGGCGGGCGATCTTCGCCGCGCTGTCGATGGACTCGCCGCCGCCGCACGTGAGGACGACCCGCGCGTCGGCGACCGGCGCGTGCGCCCCGATGCGCTCGCTCAGCGCGAGCGCCGGCACGTTGGCGAAGTCGCCATAGGTCGCGAACGCGTCGAGGCTGGTCATCTGCTTGTAGACGGCCTCAGCGATCTCGACGCGCCCGTGCCCGACATTGCAGTACCAGAGGCTCGACGTGCCGTCGAGGAAGCGGTCGCCCGCTTCGTCCCACAGCCACGCGCCCTCGGCGCGGGCCACCACGAACTTCGGTCCTTTGGAGACCACGTTCATATCGGAGAACGTGTGCCAGTAACGACTCGGCTCAAGAGCCTTCGGCTGGTTTTGGGCATACGAAACCACTGTTTCGGTCAATTGACGACCTCCGAGCTGGGATGTGCGTGTGATCCGCACAAGTAAACGCCGAATGAAACAGCTGTTCCGCGAAGGTGCTCATAGCCCTGATCGCGGCAGATGCCTGCACACTAAATTCTCGACCCGCCCCCGTACAAGAGCCGAAACGAGAAATAGTTCCCCGGTTAACACGAAGCATTCGCGCTACCCAGGGAGCGCATCCCCAAAACACCCCCTGACGTGCGAAAACACTGCCCAAAGAAAAATATGATCAGGGTGTTTCGGGGCAACACGCGGGGGGCCCGCCCCCAAGGACGGACCCCCCGTAAACCGCCGCAGCGGTCCGAAACGACGCTCAGCCGCGCAGCCGCGCTCCCGTCAGCTCCCCCGCACTCGCCACAGCGGCGTCGCGCGCCGCGGTGGCCTCCTCGGCCGTGAGCGTGCGGTCGCCCGCGCGCAGGCGCAGCGTGTACGCGAGCGACTTGCGGCCCTCGCCGACCTGCGCGCCCGTGTAGACGTCGAACAGCCGCACCGCCTCCAGCAGCTCCCCCGCGCCGCTGCGCAGGGCCGCCTCGACCGCACCGGCGGGGACGGACTCCTCGACCACCAGTGCGACGTCCTGGGTCGCCACCGGATAGGTGGAGATGAACGGGGCGTCCGCCGGGGCGATGGCGGCCTCGATGAGGTCGAGCCCCACCTCCATGGCCACACTGCGCTCCGGCAGCCCGTACGCCTTGACCACGCGCGGGTGCAGCTCCCCCGCATGGCCCACGACGACCTCGCCGTCCGGGCCCGGCACCGAAAGGGCCGCGCACCGGCCCGGGTGCCACGGTACGGCCTGCGCCTGGGCGACCCGCAGCGCCACCCCGGCGGCCCGAGCCACCTCGTGCGCCGCCTCCACGGCGTCGGCCCAGTTCGCCTGCCTGCCGCCGCCCCACCAGCCGGCGGGTTCGCGGTCGCCGGCCAGCACGGCGCCCACCCGGTAGGGCTGGTCGGGGATCGCGGCGGCCAGCGCGGTCAGCTCATCGGCGCCGGGAGCGCGGTCGACGGCCGGGGCGGGGGCCCGCGCCGGCGCCCCGTCGCGCGGGAGGTAGACCAGGCCCGCCTCGAACAGCGACACCGACGTGCTGCCGCGCCCCGCGTTGCGCGCCAGCGTCTTGAGCAGCCCCGGCAGCAGTGTGGTGCGCAGCAGCGGCTCGCCGTCGCTCATGGGGTTCGCCAGCGCCAGGCTCGCCCGGCGCGGGTCGTCCTCGGGCAGGTGCAGGCCGTCGAGGTCGCGCTCCCCGACGAACGGGAAGGACAGCACCTCGGAGTAGCCGGCCCCCGCCAGCCCGCGGCCGACCGCGCGGCGCAGCCGCTGGGTCCGGGTCAGCCCGCGCCCGGCGGGTGCGCGCGGCGGAATCGCCGGGATGTTCTCGTACCCCTCGAACCGGATGACCTCTTCGGCGAGGTCGTTGGGGTCGCTGATGTCGGTCCGCCACGGCGGCGGCACGACGCTGAGCACACCGGGCAGCTCCTCGACCGTGCAGCCGATGGCGCGCAGCCAGGTCGACGAGGTCCCCGCCGGGTAGTCGACCCCGGCGACCTTCGCCGCGTGGTCCTCGGCGACCACGATCGGCGGCGGTGCCAGCACCTCGGGGTCGACGTCGGTGAGTCCGCCCATGCGCCCGCCGCCCAGGAGCAGCAGCAGCTCGACCGCCCGCGCCGACGCGTACGGCGGCAACCGGCGGTCGACGCCCCGCTCGAAGCGGCGCGACGCCTCCGAATGCAGGTTGTGCCGGCGGCTCATCCGCGCGGTCCCGCTCTCGGAGAAGTGCGCGGCCTCCACCACGAGGTCGGTCGACGCGTCGTCGATCTCGCTGTTGAGGCCGCCCATGGTCCCCGCCATGGAGATGGGGCCCGAATCGTCGGTGATGAGGATGTCGTCGGGGTCGAGCGCGCGGTCGACGTGGTCGAGGGTCTCCAGCCGCTCGCCGGCGCGGGCCCGGCGCACCACGATCCCGCCGCTCAGCTTCGCCCGGTCGAACGCGTGCAGGGGCTGCCCGGTCTCCCACATGACGTAGTTGGTGACGTCGACGGCCAGCGACACGGACCGCATGCCGGCCAGGGCGAGCCGGCGCTTCATCCACAACGGGGTCGGCGCATCGGTGTCGAACCCGCTGATGTCGCGCAGGACGAAGCGGTCGCAGGCGTCGAGGTCGGCGATCGCGGCCGGATAGCCCTCCCCCTCGGTGGCGGGCGGCTTCACCTCGGCGGGGTCGGTGAACGCCGCCCCGTACAGGACGGCGGCGTCGCGGGCCACGCCCCGCATGGACAGCGCGTAGCCGCGGTCGGGGGTGACCGCGATGTCGAGCACGTCGTCGCGCAGGCCGAGCAGGTCGAACGCGTCGGTGCCGGGGTCGGCGAAGCCCTCGGGCAGCACGACGATGCCGGCGTGGTCCTCCCAGAGGCCCAGCTCGGTGGCGGAGCAGATCATGCCCTCGGACAGCCGCCCGTAGGTCTGCCGCGACCCGATCGCGAACCCGCCGGCGAGCACCGCGCCCGGCAGCGACACCACGACGAGGTCGCCGACGGCGAAGTTGACGGCGCCGCAGATGATGTTCTGCCGCTCACCGCTGCCGTTGGCGGTGCCGACGTCGACCTGGCAGTAGCGGATGGGCTTCTTGAAGCCGGTCAGCTCCTCGATGGCGGCGACGCGGCCCACCACGATCGGCCCGGCGAGCTCGGCGCCGACCTCGTCGACGGTCTCGACCTCCAGGCCGACCGAGATGAGCTTCGCGGCGAGGCCGCGGGGGGTCACGTCGGCCGGCAGGTCGACGTACTCGCGGAGCCAGGAAACGGGGACGCGCATCAGATCTCACTCCCGAACGCCGCGGTGAAGCGGACATCGCCCTCGACCATGTCGTGCATGTCGCGCACGCCGTGCGCGAACATCAGGGTCCGTTCGACACCGAGCCCGAACGCCCAGCCGCTGTACCGGCCGGTGTCGACACCGGCGGCCGTGAGGACCTTCGGGTTCACGACGCCGCAGCCGCCGATCTCGATCCAGCCCTCGCTGGAGCAGGTGCGGCACGGGCGGTCGGGGTCGCCCACCGAGGCGCCGCGGCACGCGAAGCACTCCATGTCGACCTCGGCGGACGGCTCGGTGAACGGGAAGTAGGACGGCCGGAACCGGGTCTTGAGCCTCTCGCCGAACATGCCGAGCACGAACGCGTCGATCGCGCCGCGCAGGTGCCCCAGTGTGATGCCCTCGTCGACGACCAAGCCCTCGACCTGGTGGAAGACCGGGCTGTGGGTGGCGTCGAGCTCGTCGGTGCGGAACGTCTTCCCCGGGCTGATCACATAGACCGGCAGCTCGCGGTCGAGCAGCGCCCGCACCTGCACCGGCGAGGTGTGGGTGCGCATGACGAGGCCGGACTCGGCGCCGTCGGCCCCGGCGACGAAGAAGGTGTCCTGCATGGAGCGGGCGGGGTGGTCGGGCAGGAAGTTCAGGGCGTCGAAGTTGTACCACTCGGCCTCGACCTCGGGGCCTTCGGCGACCTCGAAGCCCATGGCGACGAAGATGTCGGCCATGCGCTCGGCGACCGTGGTGATGGGGTGGCGCGCGCCCCGCTGGCCGCGGTCCCACGGCAGGGTGACGTCGACCGCCTCCTCGACCAGCACGCGGGCGTCGCGCTCGGCCTCCAGTTCCGCCTGCCGGGCCTGCACCGCCTCCGACACCTCGCGGCGGGCGCCGCCGACCCGCCGGCCGGCGTCGGACTTCGCGGCGGGCGGGAGCGCGCCGATCTCGCGGTTGGCCAGGGCGAGCGGGGACCGGTCGCCGACGTGCGCGACCCGGACCGCTTTCAGCGCGTCGAGGTCGGCGGCGCCGGCGATGGCGGCGAGCGCGTCGTCGCGCATGCGGGCGACCGCGTCGGGGTGCAGCGAAGCGACCTCGACCGGATCGTATGAGTTGTTGGGTGCAGACATGTTCAATCGCCTCGCCGCCCGCACGTGAAGAGCGGGCGGTGCGTCACGGTCCGCGGCGCGCGAACGCCGCGGAGCCAAGCCGACAAGAAGGAAAAGCTCGTTGCGGTGGTGGAGCGCCCGCCGCTCCCAGCCGGATCGTCGGAGGAGTGGGGTCCTCGCTAGACGAACTCGGGGGTGCCGACGGGCACGGTAAATCGGAACTCCGCGCCGCCGCTGGGCGCGTGGCCGACCGTGATCTTGCCGCCATGCCCCTCGACCAGGCCCTTGACGATGAACAGCCCCAGGCCGGTCCCGCTGCGGCGCTTGCCGCTCCAGAACTGGCGGAACACGCGCGGCACGGCCTCGGGCGCGATGCCCTCGCCTTCGTCGCGCACCGACACGGCTGCTCCCCCTTCGTGCGGCTCGATCACAATGGTGACAGTACCAGCGCCGTGCCGCATCGCGTTTTCGAGGAGGTTCGCGAGGATCTGGTCGATCTTGTCGGCGTCGAGCCAGGTCTCCGGCAGCGGGCGGTGCACCTCCAGGCGGAACCGGTCCTCGGGGTCGCCGGAGGCGACCCGCCCGGCGATGATCTTGCGAGCGCGTTCGGGCAGGTCGACGAGTTGGCGGCGGATCTCCAACCGGCCGGCCTCGATGCGCGACACGTCGAGCAGTTCGGCGATGAGCCGGGTGACGCGGTCGGCGTCGACGTTGACCGTCTCCAGCATCATCAGCTTCTGGTTCTCGGTGAGGCGGTCCCACTTGGCCAGCAGCGTGGCGGTGAACCCCTTGACGCTGGTCAGCGGCGAGCGGAGCTCATGGGCGACGGTCGACACCAGGTCGGCGCGGTTGCGCTCGCCGCGCGCCCGGCGGCGGGCGTCGCGGAGGGTGACCACCAGGCGTTCGAGGCTGCCGTTGGGCGCGCCCCTGAGGTAGCGGGCCGACATCAGGACCTCGCGGCCATCGGCGAGGAGCAGCGGGCGCTCGGGCTGGCGGGTGCGGATGCGCAGCCCGCCGTAGGGGTCGGTGCACTTCCACCAGTCGCGGCCGTCGAGGTCGTGCAGCGGCAGGACGTCGCGGAAGTCACGGCCCAGCGCGGCCTCCTCCGGGATGCGCAGCAGCCGGGAGCCCACCTTGTTGAGCGTGACGACCCGGCAGGAGCGGTCGGCGATCAGCACTCCGTCGGGGATGTCCTCGGCCGACAGCGATGCGGGTGGCGCCGGCACACGGTGCACCGGCCGGGCGGCACGCGGCGGATCGTCGGTTCCCATGCCTGCGCCATTGCCCGACTGGTCGCTGCTCACGACCGCCTCCCCGCCCTCAACTCGACCATCAGCGCTGCCGGAATGCCGGACCCGTGGAAGCCACCGGTGCAGCGCCGACCGGCGCTCCCCTCCGCCGGCGCTACCGAAGTGGTCAGTACCCGCGACTCCGTTCGACTACGCGTGGGAAGACGCCTCTGCGGCGGCCGGATGCGCGACAGGCATGATCCTGCGCACCGGCGCCGTACGAAGCTTGCAGCGTATCGGCAACAGAGGGTAGGCGGGCAAGTCACAGCCGGGACGGCGCACCGCCGAAATGGGCGCCAACGCGGCGTTTGCGCCGCCCGAACGGCCCGAACGGCCCCTCCGACCAGCACGCGGACCAACCGGCCCGCGCCTACCCGCATTACGGGTAGGCGGGTGTGTGACGCATAGCATTCCGGCCGATCGGGAGCCGCGCGCACCGGCAGCGGTCAGCGCACCGGTGCCGACCGCTGGCAGCGGGCGGTGGTGTACAGGCACACCGCCGCGGCGGTCGCGAGGTTGAGGCTCTCGGCACCGCCGTAGATGGGGACGCTCACGGCGCCGTCGGTCAGCGCGACGGTCTCCTCGGGCAGGCCCCACGCCTCGTTGCCGAACACCCAGGCGACCCCGTCGTCGAGGGTGCCGGAGTCGGCCGCGGTGTCGAGGTCGGCGGGCCCGCCGCCGTCGGCGGCGAGGATCCGCATGCCGTCGTCGCGCAAGTGGGCGACGACGTCGCCGATGCGCGGGCCGACCACGATCGGCAGGTGGAACAGGCTCCCGGCGGACGCGCGCACGCACTTGCCGTTGTACGGGTCGACCGAGGCGTCGGTGAACACCACGAGGTCGGCGCCCGCTGCGTCGGCGGTGCGCAGCACGGTCCCGGCGTTGCCGGGATCGCGCACGTGCGACAGCACCGCCGCCAACCGGGCGCCGCGGACGCTTTCGAGCGGCACGTCCACGAACTCGCAGACGGCGAGGATGCCCTGCGGGGTGACCGTCTGGGCGAGCTCCGTCATGACACCGAGGGTGACCGGCTGCACCGGGAGCCCCGCGGTGTACGCGGCGTCCACGAGGTCGCCGTGCCGCTGGATCGCGTCGGAGGTCGCGAAGAGCTCCTTCGCGACGCCGTCGGTGGCCAGCGCCTCGCGGACGGCCTGCGGGCCCTCGGCGAGGAAGCGCCTCTCACGCTGCCGGAACGCGCGTTTGGCGAGCCGACGAGCCGCCTTGATCCGAGGTGAGTGGATACCGGTGAACTCGTGGCCCGCCATCATCGACGACCGGTGTCAGGCCGCGGTCTGCGCGGGAGCCGGGATGTTCTGCTTCGCCACGTGCACGAGGGACGCGAACGCCGCGGCGTCGGTCACCGCGAGGTCGGCCAGCATCCGGCGGTCGACCTCGATCCCGGCGGCCTTGAGGCCCTGCATGAACCGGTTGTAGGTGAGGCCGTTGGCGCGGGACGCTGCGTTGATGCGCTGGATCCACAGGCGCCGGAACTGCCCCTTGCGGTCCTTGCGGTCCCGGTAGGAGTAGGTCATCGAGTGGAGCATCTGCTCCTTGGCCTTGCGGTACAGCCGCGAACGCTGGCCGCGGTAGCCCTTGGCGCGATCGAGAACGACCCGGCGCTTCTTCTTGGCGTTGAGAGCCCGCTTCACGCGTGCCACTGGAACTCCCTGGTCTCATGTTTCCGGTCGGCGCGGGCGCGCGCCGCCGGACGGCCCGCGGGGATCGCCCGCGCGCCGGTTTCGGCAATGGTGCTGGGAACGGCTCGATCAGCCGAGGAGCTTCTTGATCTTCCTGGTGTCAGCCGGGGCGAGCACGACCTCGTCGCTGAGGCGGCGCTTCCGCTTGCTCGGCTTGTGCTCAAGGATGTGGTTCTTGTTGGCACGGCGGCGCATGATCTTGCCGGAGCCGGTGACCCGGAAGCGGTCCTTGGCTCCACTGTGCGTCTTGTTCTTCGGCATGTTCGCCGTCGTCTCCTTACAGCATTGGCTACATGTGCCGCCGGTGCACCGGCGGCACGGTCCGACGATCGCTTCGGTACCGCGACTCGATCTCGGGCCCCACGGCGAGGGCACCGGGTCCGGGCACGCGGGAGCAGGCACCGGGACCAGCAGGTCTCCGGCGGTGCTCCCGGTACCGGCGGACCGTCGAGCGGTCAGCTCTCGGGCAGGTCTTCCCCTCCGCCGGCCCCGGCCTCGACCGCGGCGTCGTGACGCTGCTCGCGGCGGGTCCGGCCACCGGCGGCGGCGCGCGCCTCGGCCTTGTGCTCGGACCGCCGCTTGTGCGGGCCGAGAACCATGACCATGTTGCGGCCGTCCTGCTTGGCCTGGGACTCGACCAGGCCGAGGTCCGCGACGTCCTCGGCGAGTCGGCGCAGCAGGCGGTGGCCGAGCTCCGGCCGGGACTGCTCGCGACCGCGGAACATGATCGTCACCTTGACCTTGTCGCCGCCCTTGAGGAACCGCACCACGTGACCCTTCTTGGTCTCGTAGTCGTGCGGGTCGATCTTCGGGCGGAGCTTGATCTCTTTGATGATCGTGTTCGTCTGGTTCTTGCGCGACTCACGCGCCTTCACCGCGGACTCGTACTTGAACTTGCCGTAGTCCATCAGCTTCGCGACCGGCGGGCGGGCGGTCGGGGCGACCTCGACCAGGTCGAGGTCTGCCTCCTGGGCCAGACGCAACGCGTCCTGCACCGGGACGATGCCGACCTGTTCGCCATTGGGCCCGACGAGTCGGACCTCGTTCACCCGAATACGGTCATTGATGCGGGGCTGCTCAGCGCTGATGGGACCCCTCCCTAAATTCGTCGTATGGGATCTGCGTGGTGGGGCCGCGTCCGCAATAGGGATGCGGACGCAAAAAACCCCGCCGGCGTGTGCAAGCGGGGTGATCCAACCGGTAAGCGCGGACATCGGCCGAAAAGGCCGCGGTGCCGACGCGCCGCGATCCCGGAACCGCCTGGGGCTGCCGCCCCGGGTGGCGCCGGATTCGCGCACCGGATACCTCCACGGGTTGCAACCCGGCAGGTGGGAGGATCGACCTCCGCTTACGTGTCCGGCGGCCGACTGGTGGGCCGGTCACCGGATCAGGTTCGTGAGGCCAACTCTACCAGCAGCGCAACACCTGGGAAGCCCGCCGACCGCACGGAACCGCCCGGCCGCCGCCGTGCCCGCCACGGCCCCCGCCACCTGCGACTCCGCCGCCGGACAGCGGGGCCGGGGCCGCCGTTCCGATGCGGCAGCGGTGTGGCGGGCCGGACGCTAGGCACCGCGGCGGCGCAGTTCCGCCTCGCCCGCCCTGCGCATGGCCGCCACCGGGGCGTGCTCCACCCCGGTCATCAGCTCGACCTGGCGGGCCGCCTGGTGCAGCAGCATGGGGAACCCGCCGACCACGGTGCCGCCCGCCGCGGTGACCGCGGCGCCCAGAGACGTCGGCCACGGGGCGTAGACCACGTCGAGCACCGGCACACCGCTCTTCGCGACCGCCGGCGCGAACCGGTCGGCGGCCCCCGCGGGGAGCGTCGACACGACAAGGTCGACGCCGAGGTGCGCCTCGATGCCGCCGGGCCCGCCGAACTCCGCCACCGCGATCCCCGCGCCCATCCGCTCCGCGGCGGCGCCCAGCTCGCCCGTGCGGTCGAGCGAGCGGACCAGCGCGGTCACCGCTCCGTCGCCGGTGGCGCCGAGGCCGCGCAGCGCGGCGAGCGCCGACGCCGCCGTCGCCCCGCCGCCGAGGATCGCGGCCGTGCGGACGCCGCCGATCCCCGCCTCGCGCAGCGCCGCCACGATGCCGTCGACATCGGTGTTGTGGGCGTGCCGGGACCCGCCGCGAAACACCAGCGTGTTGGCGCCGCCCACCTCGACAGCCACCGGGTCGACGGTGTCGGCGAGCGTCATGGCCACGCGCTTGAGCGGCATGGTAAGCGACAGTCCCGCCCACGGGTCGGCGGCCTCGCGCTCGCAGCGGGCCAGGAACACGGCCAGCCCCTGCTCGTCGCACTCGTGGCGCTCGTAGTGCCAGTCCATGCCGAGTTCGGCGTAGGCGGCGGTGTGCAGGACGGGCGAGAGCGAGTGCGCGATCGGCGACCCCAGGACGGCGGCGCGCATCACCCGGGGCTCTGCGTCTGCCGGAACTTCTGCTGCAACTTCTCGAAGTCCTCGTAGGTCTCGGCGAACTCGGTCACATTGTTCTCCGGGTCGGTCGCCACGAAGTACAGCCACTTGCCTTCGGCCGGGTCCAGCGCCGCCTCGATCGCGTGCGTGCCGGGGCTGACGAACGGACCGGCGGGCAGGCCCTTGCGGCCGTAGGTCGCGTAGTCGCTGTTGGCGGCCTTGCACGCGGTGAGCTGGGGCGCGGTCAGCGCGATCCCGTACTCGTCGATGACGTAGAAGCAGGAGCTGTCCATGCCGAGCTCCATGTCCTCCTCCAGCCGGTTGTGCACGACCCGGGAGATCTTCGGCATGTCGGCGTGCTTGCCCGACTCGGCCTGGATGATGGCCGCCGCCGCCATGACCTCGTTGGGCTTCAAGCCGACCGCGTCCGCCCGCTGCTCCAGGTCCAGCTTCTCGGTCTGCTGCTTGTAGCGGGCGACCATGTCCTTGAGCAACGACGCCGCCGTGGCCTTCGGCTCGACCGTGTAGGTGTCGGGGAACAGGTAGCCCTCGGGGCCCTTGGCCGCGTAGTCGGGCAGGCCCAGCGCCTTGGTGTCCTTGTAGGCGGCCTTCAGGTCCTTGAGCGGGATGTCGGTCTTCTTGGCGAGCTCGGCCAGGATCTGGGTGGAGCGGAGCCCTTCGCGGATCGTCACGCGCGCACCGACCCGCGACGCGGGGTCGAGGAGCATGTCGAGGGCCGACTCGGCGCTCATCCCGCTGCGCAGCGCATAGGTCCCCGGGGTGATGCCGCCCGCGTTCTCGCCGCTCATGGCGTTGGTGAAGGCGCGCACGCTCTTCACCACACCCTTCTCCTCCAGCGTCTCCCCGACGTCGGTGCCGGTCTCGCCCTCGGCCACCACGACCTGGACGTCGCCCTTCCCGTCGCCCTCGAAGTCGGGCGGGACCACATAGGTCCGCAGCAGGACGTAGCCGCCGGTCCCGACGCCCCCGATGAACAGCAGGACGACGAGCACCGCCAGCATGGACGCCTTGCGGCCGCGTTTCGGCCCGCGTTTCGCCGCGGGGCCGGGGCGCCGCCCGCTGCGCGCGGCGCGCTTGCGCGTACCGGCGCGGCGGCGGCGCGGTTCGGGATCGTCGTCCTCGGGGCCGTCGTCATCGAACGGGAGGTCGAGCGGTACCGCGCCCGCCGCGGCGGCGTAGTCCTCGACTTCGCCGTACGGGTCGTCCTCCGCGGGTTCGCCGCCGAAGGGGCGGCTGCGCGCGCGCCCGGCCGGCTCGTCGTCGAGGTCGCGCCGCAGCGGGGCGTCGTCGCGGTCGGCGTCGAAGGCGTCGAACCCGGCGCCGCCCGCGGGGTCGTCGCCCGGCGGGTCCTCGCGCCGGCGGCGCGGGCGCCGCCGCGGCGGCGCGTACTCCTCGGGCTCGTCGTCCTCGGGGACGTCGTAGCCGCCCCTGCGCGCGGGGCGGGGACGCAGGGCGTCGTAGGGGTCGCGGACCGGAGTCGCGGCAGCGGCGGCCGCGCCCGCGGCGTAGGCGGTGTCGGGGAGGTCGTAGTCGTCCAGGTCGTCGACCGGATCGGGCGCGGCGCGGCGGCTGCGCGGACGCAGAGCGGCGTAGGGGTCGGGGCCCTCGGGCGCGGCGAACGGGGTGGGGTCGGGCTCGTGGCCGCCCGCGCGGGCGCGGCCGCCGAGGTCGGGGGCGTCGGCGGGATCAGGGCCAAAGGGGTCGGGCCGGGACCGCGGGGGTTCGTAGGAGCGCGGCCCGGTGGCGGCGAAACCGCCGCTGTCCGGTCCCGGCGAGCGGAGGCCGTCCGACCCCGGGCCCGAGGCGGGGAACCCCCCGCTGTCGGGCGAGCGGAACCCGCCGGAATCCGGCCCGGCGACCGGGAAGCCGCCGCTCTGCGGACCGCGGGCACGGAATCCGTCGGAGTCCGGGCCCGAGGCGGGGAAGCCCCCGCTGTCGGGCCCCGGCGAGCGGAACCCGCCGGAATCCGGCCCGGCGACCGGGAAGCCGCCGCTCTGCGGGCCGCGCGAACGGAAGCCGTCCGACGCGGGGCCCGAGGCGGGGAAACCCCCGCTGTCCGGCCCCGGTGACCGGAATCCGCCGCTGTCGGCGCGCCCCGGCACGCCGCCGGCGTCCTCCGACTCGGGCTTGCGGCGGCGCCCCCGCGGGCGGGCGGCCGCCGGATCGGCGCCGAACGGCTCGGTCCGCGGTTCGCGGGGGCGGTCGTCGTCGGCCGCCCGGGAATGGCGCCCGTGCCGGCCGCGCCGCGGGCCGCCTTCGCGCGGGGTCTCGCCGTAGTCGTCCCTGTCGCTCATTGCGCCCCCTCGACCGGTTCGCCGGGGGGTGTTCCCGTCTGGCGCTCGGCGTCGAGTGCGCCCTGGAGCAGGACGGTCGCCGCCGCCTGGTCGATCACCGACCGCCGTGCGCGGCCGCCGCCGGCGCCGCGGCGGCCGAAGGACGCCCCGGACCGGAGCTGGCTCTGGGCGGTCACCGTCGTGAGCCGCTCATCGACCAGCCGGACCGGGACCGGGGCGAGTCTCCGGGCCAGCGTCGCGGCGAAGCCGCGGACCCGGCGCGCGGCCGGGCCCTCCTCGCCGGAGAGCGACGCGGGGAACCCGACGACGACTTCGCGCGCGTCGTTCTCCACGACCAGGGCCGCGATGCGATCGATGTCGCCGCGTCCCCTGGGGACCGTTTCGACCGGGGTTGCCAGGGTTCCGCCGGGATCGCTGCGTGCGATCCCGATGCGTGCGTCGCCCGGGTCCACCGCGAGTCGTACGCCGTGCCTCAACGAGTGGGCTCCATGAGTCGGGGGAAGGGACTGCGGATGCTCACTGGGCGTCCGCGACGCGCTGCGCGACCGCGCGCAGTGCGGCGTCGAGCGCGCCGGGGTCGGTGCCGCCGCCCTGGGCGACGTCGGGCTTGCCGCCCCCGCCGCCGCCGAGCGCACCGGCGGCGACGCCGACGAGGTCGCCGGCGCGCAGCCCGCGCTGCTGCGCGGCCTTGTTCGCGGCGACGACGACGACCGGCCGGTCCTTCGGCACCGACGCGACGACCACGGCCACCGGGCGGTCCTCGCCCAGGCGCCCGCGGACGTCGAGCGCGAGTTTACGGACGTCGTCGGCGCCGGTCCCCTCGGGGGCCGTGTGCGAGACGAGCAGGGTGCCCCCGACCTCGCGGGCGCTCTTGGCGAGGCCTTCGGCGGCCTGGAGCACCTGGGCGCCGCGCAGCCGCTCGATCTCCTTCTCGGCGGTGCGCAGCCGCGAGACGATGGAGTCGATGCGCTGCGGGAGCTCCTCGCTCGGGGTCTTCAGCTGCTCGGAGAGCCGGCCGACCAGCAGGGATTCTTTGGACAGCCGCCGGAACGCGTCGATCCCCACGGCGGCTTCGACCCTGCGCACACCCGAGCCGATGGAGGACTCGCCGAGGAGCTTCACCACGCCGAGTTGGCCGGTGGCGCCGACGTGGGTGCCGCCGCACAGTTCGCGGGAGTAGTCGCTCATCTCCACGACCCGCACGCGGTCGCCGTACTTCTCGCCGAACATCGCGAGCGCGCCCATGGACAGTGCCTCGTCGAGCGAGGTCTCGAAGTAGCGGACCGGGATGTCGCCCGCGAGGACGGTGTTGACCTCCTCCTCGACCTCGGCGAGTTCGGCGGTGTCGAGCGCCTTGTTCGCGGTGAAGTCGAAGCGCAGCCGGCCCGGCTGGTTCTCCGAACCGGCCTGGCCGGTGGCGGGGCCCAGCGCGTTGCGCAGTGCGGAGTGGATCAGGTGGGTCGCCGAGTGGGCACGGGAGACGGCGGCGCGGCGGTCGGAGTCGATGGCGGCTGCGACGGTGTCGTCGACGACGATCTCGCCCTCCGTGACGGTGCCGCGGTGCACGAACAGCCCGGGGATGGGCTTCTGCACGTCCTCGACGTCGATGCTGCCGCGCCCCTCGACGGTGAGGGTGCCGGTGTCGGCGAGCTGCCCGCCGGACTCGGCGTAGAACGGGGTGCGGTCGAGGACGATCTCGACCTGCTGCCCGGCGCGCGCCGCGGTGGCCGACGCGCCGTCGACGATGAGCCCGAGCACGCGGGCCTCGCCCTCGTGGTCGGTGTAGCCGAGGAAGTCGGTGCTGCCCGAGCCTTCGAGCAGCCGCGCGTACACCCCGATGTCGGCGTTGCCGAGCTTCTTGGCCTTGGCGTCGCGCTTCGCGGTGTCGCGCTGGACCTGCATGAGCGAGCGGAACTCGGCTTCGTCGACCTGGAGGCCCTGCTCGGCCGCCATCTCCAGGGTGAGGTCGATGGGGAAGCCGTAGGTGTCGTGCAGCTGGAAGGCGTCGGCACCGGAGATGCCCGCGCCGCCGGCGGACTTGGTGCGCTCGGCGGCGCGGTTGAACAGCGCCGTTCCGGAGCGCAGGGTGTCGGCGAAGTTCTTCTCTTCGGTGTCGATGACCTCGTGGATGCGCTCGGCACCGCGGTGCAGGTCCGGGTAGATGCCCGCCATGGCCTTGATGGCGGTGTCGGTGAGGTCGTGCAGGAAGGAGCTCTCGCCGCCGGAGAGCAGCCGCAGGTTGCGGATCGAGCGCCGCAGGATGCGGCGCAGGACGTAGCCGCCCTTCTCGTTGCCGGGCCGCACGCCGTCGGAGACGAGCATCACCGCGCTGCGCACGTGGTCGGCGACCACGCGCAGCATGACGTCGGAGCGCTCGTCGGCGCCGTACACGACGCCGGTGCGCGCGGCGGTCTCCTGGAGGATGCGGCCCAGTGTGTCGGTCTCGTAGATGTTGTCGACGCCTTGGAGGACGGCGGCGAGCCGCTCCAGCCCCATGCCGGTGTCGATGTTCTGCTTCGGCAGGTCGCCGAGGATCGGGTAGTCCTTCTTGGCGCCGCCCTCGCCCCGCTCGTACTGCATGAAGACGAGATTCCAGATCTCGACGTAGCGGTCCTCGTCGGCGATCGGGCCGCCCTCGGCGCCGTAGGCGGGGCCGCGGTCGTAGAAGATCTCGGAGCACGGGCCGCACGGCCCGGGCACGCCCATGGACCAGTAGTTCTCCTCGACGCCCATGCGCTGGATGCGCTCGGGGGCGACGCCGACGACGTCGCGCCAGATCGCGGCGGCTTCGTCGTCGTCGAGGTAGACGGTGACCCAGAGCCGGTCGACGTCGATGCCGAACCCGCCTTCGGCGACCGGCTTGGTGATGAGCTCCCAGGCGAGCGGGATGGCCCGCTCCTTGAAGTAGTCGCCGAATGAGAAGTTCCCGAGCATCTGGAAGAAGGTCGCGTGCCGCGAGGTCTTGCCCACTTCTTCGATGTCGATGGTGCGGATGCACTTCTGCACGCTGGTGGCGCGGTCGTAGGGCGGCGTGCGCTGACCCAGGAAGTACGGCTTGAACGGCACCATGCCTGCGGGAACGAACAGGAGTGTGGGGTCGTCGGCGACGAGGCTTGCCGATGGCACCACGGTGTGTCCGTTGTCCTCGAAAAAAGCGAGGAAGCGGCGAACGATTTCTGCCGTCTCCATCAGCGGCCGTCCTTCTTCTCGGGTGCGGGTGGGTCGTGCGCGTCGCGCGCGGACCGGCGGGGGGTCACGGTGCCGGAGGCGGATCCGTGCGCGGCCGCGCCGGGGAGCGCGTGCCTGCGCGGGGTCCCGGGGACGGCCGCGGCGGGGTACCGGCGGCGCAGCTCCGACTCGCGTTCCTCGATGGCGTCGCCGACGTCCTCGTTGAACTCGCGGAGCGCGGCGCGGTAACCGGCGAACCGGTCCTCGACACGGTGCGCGATTCCGCCCGGGGACCACGCCTGCGCAGCGCGGTTGACCCTGTGCACAAGATACCCCCCGAGGGCTGCCCCCGCGACGAAATAGAACGCCCGGCCGATCATCGGCGCTCCCTCCTGCGGCGGGTGCGGACCAGGGCGAGGGCGCGCCGCTGGCCGAGGACGCGGCGCATCCCGTAGGAGAACGAGGCGACCTTGACCAGCGGGCCGGTGACCACGGAGCGCGTGAGCGCCGTCATCGTGGAGACGTCCTCGGTGGTGGTCGCGACGTTGGCGGTGATCTCCTCGACCCGGTCCAGCGACGCCCCGGCGCGCTCGACGGTCGTCGCGACGTCGTCGAGCAGTGGGGCGGAGCGCTCGCCGAGCTCGGAGACGACCTTGGTGGCCTCGGACAGCAACCGGGTGAGTCTGACCAGGGCCACGCACATGAACGCGGCCAGAACTGCCCACACCACCGCTGCGATCAGGGCGGCCAATTCTCCACCTGTCAGCATGCGGACTCCGTTGACGTATCGGGACCGTCCGTATCTGCCGCGGACGGGGGAGGACCTGCGGGACCCGTGCGGCGCACTCGGCACAGGGGGCTCGGCAGGGCCGTGCGGATCCGCAATGGGGCCGACCCTATCGCGTCCGGGAAACACGGCACCTCAGTCGGCGTGCGCGCGTCATAGGTGTCGTAGGCGATGGGGCGCGGCCGTCGCGCCGGGCCCCTGACTCGGGCATCGACGGGGGCGCGGCCATGCAGGAGAATCAGGCGTCATCGGGTCGTTGGCTACGATTGCGCCGCACGCCCAGCGAGTGTCCCCGGTGCCGAGCCGCGGCGCGGGCCCCCTTCCCTGCCACGAAGCGACTTTGGAGACAGGACGCCGATGAGCCGCCGATCCGAGCGTGAGATCTTCGTTCTCCTCCCGCCCGACCTACTGCCGCTGACCTCCGACGACCCCCGCAGGGTCGGCCCGCATGTGCTGATCGGCCGGGTCGGCGCCGGGCGCGCCGGCACGGTGTACGCCGGGGTGAACCCCACCATCACCGCCGACGCGGTCGTGGCCGTGAAGACGCTCGACCCGTCGCACCTGACCGACGAGCACACCCGCACCGAGCTCGACCGGCGGCTGCGGGCGCTGGTGGGGGCCGACAGCCGCTGCTACGTTCCGCCGCTGTCGCACGACGCGTACGCGTCTCCCCCGTGGCTCGCGATGCCGTACGTCTCGGGGGTCCCGCTGGCGCAGTACGTGCGCAAGCGCGGCCCGATCCCGCTGGGACGGCTGATCGCGCTGGCGGCGGGGCTCGCCGAGGGGCTGGCGGCGCTGCACCACGAGGGGATCGCGCACGGCGACCTCAAGCCCAGCAACATCCTGCTGGGCTCCACAGGCCCGCGGATCCTCGACTGCGCCCTGCCGGGCGACGAGTCCATGATGCGGCAGTCGGCCGCGTGGCTCGCCCCTGAGCGCCACCAGGGCGTGCCGCCGAGCCCCGCCAGCGACGTCTTCGCCTGGGGTGCCGTCATCGCGTTCTCCGGCACCGGGCGGCTGCCCTACGGCCTGGGCGAGCCGCACACCCTGATCGAGAAGGTGCTGAACGGCCGGCCCGACCTGGAGGGCCTGCCGCCGGAGCTGCTCCCGCTGGTGCGCCGCTGCCTCGCCAAGGAGCCGGGCGACCGGCCGTCGGTACGCGAGCTGATCGGGGCGAGCATCGCGGTCTGGGAGGCCACCGCCGCCACCGGCGAGGGCGGCGTCCCCGGCACCGCGGTCACCCGGCTGCTGAGCCGCGAGTGGCCGGGCATCGTCGAGCCCGTCAGGATCCCGCGCGTCGTCCACCTCGACGACGGGACGGTGCGGCCGACCGACTCCGAGGGCGCCAAGCCGAAGCGCACCCCGCGCGCCGCGCGGCGCAAGGCCGCCGCCGGCGGGGCGACCGGCATCGATGCGCTGAGCGGCGCGCCGGGCGCGTCGTCCTATACCGAGGGGCACGGCCCCGCGCCGGTCCCGCCGCCGATGCCGGACGTCCCCCCGCTCCCCGGCGCGCGGAGCGGCGCGGCGGGTGCGGGCGGAGCGGGTGCGGGCGCCGGCGGAGCAGGTGCGGGCGGAGCGGGCGCCGGGCCGGGCACGCGGGTCCCGCACGAAGCGCGGCAGCCGCCGGGCGGCGACGCCCCGGGGCCGCCGCCGGTCCCGGCGCCCGGCGGGCGCTCGCGCGGGCCGAACCGGCTGCTGATCGCTGGCGTCGCCGTCCTGGTGGTGGTGCTCGTCGGTGCGGGCGCCTGGGCGGCGTCCGGGCTGGTGTTCGGCGAGGCGGCGCCCAAGCCCTCGCAGTCGGCGTCGGAGTCGGAGTCGCAGGCGGCACCGACCACGATGGTCGTGCGGTTCGCCAAGGGCACGCAGGACTCCACTGCGGGACCGTGGGTGTTCACCGAGGTCACCGAGACCGCGAAGGGCGATCCGGGCGACGCCGCCGACCTCACCCAGCAGGAGTGGAGCAAGCGCTGGAGCGACAAGAAGGGCGCGAAGCCGGCCAAGGCCGTCATCAAGCCCGACACCGAGGTGCTCTGCGCGAAGTTCTGCCTGCTCCCCGGGCAGGCGTTCACCGACGACGCCGGAAAGGGCACCTTCGACGACGTCAAGGGCAGCGACTTCACGAACTACCTCGCGTGGGGCGACGACGTCATCGCCGAGGTGGAGTTCGCCAAGGGGGCGGCGGGGAACGGCCCGCGGGAGATCGTCCGGGTCACCGAACTGTTCGCGCCGGCCTCGTGACCGGCTTTGCAGAAAAGGCATATTTACCCTGATTTGTCAGCGATACCGATCGGTAGGTATCAGCCGCCGCGCCCGATCGGTCCGCTGTTGCCCCTGCGGCGGTGGCGCCCAGCCGATATGCTGGCCATCGCAGTGAGCGGTCCCGCACCACGCGACGGCCCCGAATCCACGCAATCAAAGGCAAAGCAACGATTTCGGCGACTTGCGGCCATGAGAGATGAGAAACCGACCCGGATTTCCGTCTCTTGGCCGCATTTTCGTTGTCGGGCGTAATATGACGGGCCAATTCGGAGGCATTGCCGGGCCAAGGACGGACAAATCGCACCATGGCGGTTCTCACCAGCCCGAATGCCCGGGCTTGTCGTTAAACTAGGCCGAATCGGGTGTCCGCGGGGGGCGGTCCGTACGCGGATGTGGCATCTGGGACAACGCAGGGATGATCGTTACGTGAGTGGCAGCAGTGGCAGCACCGGAGGGGGCGGGCGGTTCGGCACCGCCGGAGGCGGCATGTCCGGCGGCCTCGCCGACGCCGCCTTCCAGCATGCCCCCGCGGCCATGCTCATCACCGACCAGGGCGGCGACGTCGTCCTGGCCAACGACTCCTTCGCCGAGTACTCCGGCGTACCCGCGCGCGGAGATCGTCGGCAGGCCGTGGGCCGGGACCCTCGCCATCGGCGACTTCGAGCACGGCCTGCGGCTGCACTCCGAGGCGCTGACCCAGCCGGCCGAGGCGCCCCGCCGCACCCTGTGCCTCATGCGCGCCGACGGCACGCCGCGCCCCAGCGTCGTGGAGACCCGCTCCTTCACCGCCGACGGCGCCACCGGCGTGGTGGTGCTGTTCCACGGCACCCGCCGCGACGAGGAGACCCTCAACGTCGTCACCGAGCTCCGGCTGCGCGACGCCGACACCGCACTGTGGACGCTGGACCTGCGCACCGGCAACCTGTACGAGCTGTTCGGCCCGTCGCCGCTCGGGCAGCTCCTCGCCGGGGAGTCCAACGGCCTCGAGGAGATCCTGGCCCGGGTGCACCGCGATGACATCGCGCGGCTCCGCGACGCCGTCGAAGCCTCCTACCAGGGGCGCGACTTCGAGCAGCGGTTCAGGATGTTCGACCAGGTGGGCGACGAGCGCTGGCTGTACGCCCGCGCGCGCTTCGCGGGCGACGAACCCCCGCGGCTGATCGGCATCATCGACGACCTCACCGAGCACGTCCAGCTGGTGCGCCGGCTGGCCGACCGCCGCCGCATCGAGGCCGCGCAGGGGCGCCAGGTCACCGACCTCGCCGCCAAGCTGGTCTCCGCCACCACCGTCGACGAGGTCACCAGCCTGCTCACCGAGGACTTCGTGCCCATCTTCGGCGGCAGCAACGCCGGGGTCATGCTGGTCGAGAACGGCCGGTTGAAGCCCTCCCCCGTGCGCGAGGACGACGGCGGCACCATGCCCATGATCGAGGGCCGCGACGCCGCCGACACCACCTACCCCATGGGCGCGGTCATCTCCGACCGCCAGCCGCGCTTCTTCGAGAGCCGCGCCGAGGTCCTCGAACGCTTCCCCGCGGCGCAGGACCTGCTGCACCGCACCAACGCCCAGTCGTGGGCGACCGTGCCGATCTTCGGCGACAAGCGGGTGGCGCTGGGTGTGTGGCAGGTCGCGTGGGCGCAGCCGCACCACGCCACCCCCGACGAGCGGGCGCTGATGCTGACCCTGGCGGGGCTCGCCGGGCAGGCGCTGCAACGGGTCAGCCGCCAGCAGGAGGAGCTGGAGCTGGCCGACGCCATCCAGCAGCGGATGCTGCCGCCGCAGATCCCCGACTTCGACGAGCTCGAAAGCGCGGTGCGCTACCTGCCGTCCCGCGCCGGGGCGCGGGTGTGCGGCGACTTCTACGACGTCATCAAGCTGCCCGACCGCCGTGTGGGTCTGCTGGTGGGCGATGTCCAGGGCCACGGCGTCGAGGCTGCGGCCGCCATGGGCCAGATCCGGGTGGCGTTCCGCGCCTACGCCAGCAATCAGGCCGACCCCGGCGTGGTGCTGGCCGAGACCAACCAGCTGCTGTCCGAGACCGGCGAGATCGTCTTCGCCACCTGCGGCTACCTCGTGCTCGACCTCGACTCCGGCGAGATGCAGGCGGCGTGGGCCGGGCAGCCGCCGGCCATCATCGCAGGCGAGAGCGGGTTCGAGGTGTGGGGGCCCGAGACCGGCCCGCCGGTGGGGGTCGAGGCCGAGGCGAAGTACCCGGTGACCCCGCGGCGGCTGAAGTCGGGCGAGACCCTGCTGCTGTGCTCCGACGGCCTGGTCGAGAGTTCCGCCGTTCCGATGGACGACGGCCTGGAGCGGGTGGGCGCCGCCCTCCAGCCCATGGCGGCCGACGTCAACGGCGCGGCAACGTCGCTCGCCGACCTCGCCCCGGCGGGCCGCGGCGACGACATCGTCATCCTGCTCGCCCGGATGCGCTGAGCGGGAGGCGCCGGCGCCCGGTTTGCGGCGACAATGGCGGGACGGCCCGAGGAGGTTCCCCATTTCCCGTCGCACCCCGCTCCTGGCAGGAATCGCCGCCCTGCTCGTGTTCTGCGCGCTGACCGTGCTGCTGCTGACCGACGTCGCCGATCCCCCGTTCGACGGCCTGGACGAGGCGGCGGACGCCGCAGGCGGTGAGGGCCGGTCGTTCCCCCTCGCTGTGCTCGCGACCGGCCTGCACTACGGCGGGAAGTTCCCGTGGAACATCCCGCTGATGCTGCTGGTGGCGGCGGGGGCGCTGTACGCGCGGCGGCACTGGACCGGGGTGGCGCTGGTCCTCGCGTCGTGGGCGCTGACCTCGGCGGTCACCGTCCCGCTCGTCAAGGTCGTGCTCGACCGCGAGCGCCCGCTCGACCAGCTCGTCCAGGAGGCGTCGGCGTCCTACCCGTCGGGGCACACGGCGTTCGCCGCGATGATGGGGGTGACGGTCGTCGCGATCGTGACCCGGTACCGGGGCTGGGCCGTCGCCGCCGCCGTGGCGTTCACCGCTGCGATGGCGTGGAGCAGGGTCTATCTCGGTGTGCACTGGCTGTCCGACACCGTTGCGGGCGCCGCCATCGGTGCCGGTGTCCCGCTCGTCGCCTGGTGGCTGTGGCTGGTGATCGAGGAGCGGCGCGGCGCCATGACCCGGGCCGACCGGTGACGCCCGCGCACAGCGGCGCCCGCAGATCTAGACTCTCCCGGACCGCTCGGCGACAGGGGGGCAGATGAGGGAACCGTTCCAGACCCGGGTCCGGGTCCGCGGCTACGAGGTCGACATGCGCGGGCACCTCAACAACGCCGTGTACCACCAGTACGCCGAACACACGCGCTGGGAGTGCCTGCGCGCTGCGGGCCTCACCCAGGAGAAGATGACCGCAGCGGGGCTGGGTCCGGTGCAGTTGGAGGCCACGATCCGGTTCCGCAGCGAGCTGGTCGACGGCGACGAGGTGGACGTGTCCTGCGTGTTCGTGTGGGGCGAGGGCAAGACCTTCCGCCTCGACCAGGACTTCCGCCGCCCGGACGGGACGCTCGCCGCCGAGCTGACCACCACGGGCGGGCTGCTGGACCTCACCACGCGCCGCCTGGTGGCCGACCCCGCGGGGCACTGGCGCGGGCTGGTCGGCGTCCCCGAGCTGCTCGGCCTGTGACCGCCTGCGCCGCGGTGTCGTGACCGGCGTCTAGGCTGGGCGGCGTGTCCGAAACACTGTTCGACGACGCCGGGGCCGAGGCGCAGCGCGCGCAGGAGCCCCTGGCCGTCCGCATGCGCCCGCGCACCCTGGACGAAGTGGCCGGCCAGCGCCACCTGCTCGGCGAGGGCAGCCCGCTGCGGCGCCTGGTCGAGGACGACGCCCCCATGTCGCTCTTCCTGTGGGGGCCGCCGGGGACCGGCAAGACCACCCTGGCCACCGTGGTCAGCCGCGCCACCCAGCGGCGGTTCGTGGAGCTGTCGGCCGTCACCGCCGGGGTGAAGGACATCCGCTCCGTCATCGACGACGCCCGCCGCCAGATGGGCATGCGCGGCACCCGCACCCTGCTGTTCGTGGACGAGGTGCACCGCTTCTCGAAGACCCAGCAGGACGCCCTGCTGCCCGCGGTCGAGAACCGCTGGGTGAGCTTCATCGGCGCGACCACCGAGAACCCGTTCTTCTCCGTCATCAGCCCGCTGCTGTCGCGCTCGCTGCTGCTGACCCTGGAGTCCCTCACCGACGACGACGTGCGCGGCGTCGTCGACCGCGCGCTGACCGACGACCGCGGGCTCAAGGGCGGCCACACCCTCGCCCCCGAGGCCGCCGACCACCTCGTCCGGCTGGCCGGCGGCGACGCCCGGCGGTCCCTGACCTACCTGGAGGCCGCGGCGCTGGTCAGCGGCGACCGCGCGGAGATCACCGTCGACGACGTCGAGCGCGCGGTCGACCGGCACGCGGTCCGCTACGACCGCTCGGGCGACCAGCACTACGACGTCATCAGCGCGTTCATCAAGTCCATGCGCGGCAGCGACGTCGACGCCGCGCTGCACTACCTCGCCCGCATGATCGAGGCGGGTGAGGACCCCCGCTTCATCGCGCGCCGGGTGGTCGTGCACGCCAGCGAGGACGTCGGCATGGCCGACCCCAGCGCGCTCCAGGTGGCGATGGCGGCGGCGCAGGCCGTCGAGCTGATCGGGTTCCCCGAGGCGCGCATCAACCTCGCGCAGGCGGTCATCCACATCGCGCTGGCGCCCAAGTCCAACGCCGTCATCTCGGCCATCGACGCCGCAATGGCCGATGTCCGGTCCGGCAAGGCCGGGCCGGTGCCGTCGCACCTGCGCGACGCCCACTACAAGGGTGCCGAGAAGCTGGGCCACGGCGAGGGCTACAAGTACGCGCACTCCTACCCGGGCGGGGTGGTGGCGCAGCAGCACGCGCCCGACGCCGTGGCCGACCGCGAGTACTACACCCCCACGACCCACGGCGCCGAGCGGCGCTATTCCGAGGTGCTCGACCGCATCAAGGGGGTCCTGCGCGGCGACGACCGGTGAGCCCGGTCCCTCAGTCCCGGGCGGGCGGCTCCGCCCAGACGTCGGCGAGGTAGCTCGCGAGCACCCCGCGCAGGTCGCGGACGAGCCGGTCGCGTTCGTCGCCTTCGGCGGCGACGATCAGCGGCATGAGGCCGCGCACCAGCTGGATGGCGACCGTCGCCGTGCGCTCGCGGTCGGCGCGCGCGAGCCCCGGTGCGCGCACCTGGAGCAGCGCGTCGATCCGGCGGTGCACGGCGCCGTTGAGGGGGGCGGTCGCCTCGACCAGGGCGGGCGGCATGTCGGTGCGGGCGAACAGGGTCTTGAATCCGCGGTTGGCGAGGTTGAACGCGATGAGCGGCTCGGTGACCCGCTCGATCACCTGCTGGAGCGGGAGTTCGGCGAGGTCGGCCGGTCCGAACGCCGCTGCCTGGGCGGCGCCGAGTTCGGCGACGTAGCGCTCGGCGAGTGCGCGCGCGACGGCGTCCTTGTTCGCGAAGAACTGGTAGAGCGAGCCGGGCGAGATGCCGGCCCGCGCCGCGATGGCGTTGGTGGTCGCCGCCTCGAACCCCGCGTCGGCGAACACCTCGGCCGCCGACTCCAGGATCTGGGCGATCCGCCGTTCGCCTCGGGCCTGGCGTTTCGGCGCGCGTTTCGCCTCGTCCACACCGCACCTCCTTTCCGAATGGCACCCATCACTCGACAATACGAGTCTTTGCTCGTATTCTCGGGACCTCAAACACGATGAATCACTCGTGTTTTCCAGGTTAGCAGGAGGGCACCGCCATGCTCGGACGTCTCGTCACCGGCTACCCGCGCCGCATCCTCGCACTCGCGGGCCTGCTGTTCCTCGCCCTCGGCGTCGCGGCGGCCGGCGCCATGGAGGCGCTGTCCCTGAACCGCTACGAAGGGGTCGGCTCCGAGTCCGCCCAGGCGAGGGAGCTCCTGGCCGACCGCTTCGACACCGGCAGCGCCAACATCGCCGTCCTCGTCACCGCGTCGGACGGGACCGTGGACGACGCCGACGTCGCCGACGCCGGAGCGGCCCTCGCACGCGACCTCGCCGCCCACCCCGGTGTCGGCGACACCTGGTCCTACTGGAGCCCCGACGCGCCCGCCACCCTCGCCAGCGAGGACCGCAGGCACGCCCTTGTCATGGCCTGGGCGCCCGGCGACGCCGACCACGTCCGGCGCGAGCTGCTGCCCGGCATCGAGGCCGACGTCGTGCGGCCCGCGTCGCAGGGCCCCGTGGAGCTGCGGCTCGGCGGCGGCGACAACGTCTTCCGCGCCGTCGCCGAACAGGCGCGGACCGACTTCATCCGCGCCGAGATGGTCATCCTGCCGCTGGTCGCGCTGCTGCTCTGGGCGGTGTACCGGCGCATCGCCCCCGCCCTCGCGACGCTCGCCGTCGGCGTGTTCTCCGTTGTCGCCAGCCTGGCGGCGCTGCGCGCGGTCGCCGCGTTCACCGACGTGTCGACCTTCGCGTCCAACATCGCGCTGGTCATGGGGATCGGCCTGGGGGTCGACTACGGCCTGTTCATGACCTACCGCTTCCGCGAGGAGCTCGCCGCCGGCCGGACGGTGCCCGACGCGGTCCGCCGCGCGACGGCCGGCGCCGGGCGCACCGTCGTCTTCAGCGGCGCGACCGTCGCCGCCTCCCTCGCGTCGCTGCTGGTGTTCCCCTCCGCGTTCCTGTCGTCCTTCGCCTACGCCGGGATCGCCGTGGTGGTCACCGCCGTCATCGGCGCCACCGTCGTGCTGCCCGCCTGGCTGCTGCTCCTCGGCCACCGCGCTGCCCGCCGCAACGGCGCCGCCCCCGCCGCCACCGGGTTCTGGTACCGGACGGCGGCCACCGCGATGCGCCGCCCACTGCTCACCGGCGGCCTCGGCATGGCCGTCCTGCTGCTGCTCGGCGCGCCGGCACTCGGCATCGACTTCGGCTCGCCCGACGACCGGCTGCTGCGCTCCGACCAGCCCGTGCGCGCCATGTACGACACCGTCCGCGCCGACTTCGCGACGGAGGAGGCCGACGCCGTCCAGGTCGTGGCGCCCACCACCGGCCCCGACGAGGTCGCCGGGTACGCCGCGCGGCTGTCGGAGCTGGACGGGGTGCTGCGCGTCGACTCCGCCGCCGGGGCCTTCGCCGACGGCGTGCGGGCCGGACCGGCCGGGCCCGGCGGCCCGGAGCGCTTCACCGCGACCTCCGGCGGGCCCGGCACCCGGCTGTCCGTCCTGCCCGACGGCGACCGCCTCGGACAGGACGCCGGCGGGCTCGTCGCCGAGGTGCGCGCCGCCCCGGGCCCCGACGGCGTGCTCGTCGGCGGCTACCCCGCCGACCTCGCCGACTACCGCACCGAGGTCATCGACCGGCTGCCGCTGGTCGGCGCGATCATCCTCGGCGTGACGTTCGTGGTGCTGTTCCTGCTGACCGGGTCGGTCCTCGCCCCGCTCAAGGCGTCGGTGCTGAACCTGCTGTCGATGTCCGTCATGTTCGGGGTCCTGGTGTGGGGCTTCCAGGACGGCAACCTGGCCGGCCTGCTGGGATTCACCCCGACGGGGACCATCGAGCCGAGCATCCCGCTGCTGATGTTCTGCATCGCCTACGGGCTGTCGATGGACTACGAGGTCTTCCTGCTCGCCCGGATCAAGGAGGACTACGACCGCACCGGCGACCCGATCGGCTCGGTGCCGCGCGGAATCGGCCGCTCCGCGCCGCTGGTCACGGCGGCCGCGCTCATCCTCGCCGCGTCATTCGCCGTGTACGTCTCCAGCGAGGTGACGTTCCTCCAGCAGATGGGCATCGGCATGGCCCTGACGGTGCTGGTCGACGCCACCGTCATCCGCGGGCTGCTGGTCCCGGCGCTCATGCGGCTGGCCGGCCGCGCCAACTGGTGGGCGCCCGCCCCGCTGCGGCGGCTGCACGCGCGCATCGGCGTCGGCGAGGACGCCGGCCCGCCGCCGCCCGGCCCCGCGTCCACCCCGCCGCAGCGGGCGGCCGCGGGACGCTGACCGCACGAGGGGGGCGGGCCCGAAGCGGGCCCGCCCCCCTCTGTCGCGCGCTGCTACTGCTTCTCGTCCTCAGGCCTTCTTGTCCTCGGGCGGCAGCTGCACGCGGATGTGGACGTCGCGCAGCTGGGCGTCCGACACCGCCGACGGCGCGCCCATCATGAGGTCCTGGGCATTCTGGTTCAGCGGGAACGCGATGGTCTCGCGGATGTTGGGCTCGTCGGCGAGGAGCATCACGATGCGGTCGACGCCCGGCGCGATGCCGCCGTGCGGCGGGGCGCCGAACTTCAGCGCCCGCAGCATGCCGCCGAACTCGGCCTCCACGACCTCCTTGGGGTACCCGGCGATCTCGAACGCCCGGTACATGATCTCCGGGGAGTGGTTCCGGATCGCGCCGGACGACAGCTCGATGCCGTTGCACACGATGTCGTACTGCCAGGCCAGGATGTCGAGCGGGTCCTTGGACTCCAGCGCCTCCATGCCGCCCTGCGGCATGGAGAACGGGTTGTGGCTGAACGCCACCTCGCCGTCGTCGGTCAGCTCGAACATCGGGAAGTCGACGATCCAGCAGAACCGGAACGCGTTGTCCTCGAACATCCCGGCGCGCCGGCCGACCTCGACCCGCACCGGGGCCATGATGCGGTTGATCTCGGCGTCGTCCTCCGCTGCGCAGAAGAACACGCCGTCGCCGGGGGCCGCGCCCACGGCGGCGAGCAGCTCGTCGGCGATCTCACCGATGAACTTGGCGATGGGGCCGGCGAGCTCCCCGTCGTCGCCGACCTTCACCCAGGCCAGGCCCTTGGCGCCCTGTTCGACCGCGTAGTCGCCGACGCCGTCGAAGAACTTGCGGGGCTGCGCCCCCGCTCCGGGCACCGCCAGGGCGCGCACCCTCTTGCCGGCGAACGCCTTGAAGTCGGTGCGGGCGAACAGGTCGGTGACCTCGTGCATCCGCAGCGGCACCCGGAGGTCGGGCTTGTCGGTGCCGTACCAGGCGAGGGAGTCGAGGTAGGCGATGCGCGGGTACGGCGAGGTGACCTCGCGGCCCGGGGCGAACTCCTTGAACAGGCCCGTCATCATGGTCTCGATGACGTCGAACACCTCGTCCTGCTCCACGAAGCTCATCTCGACGTCGAGCTGGTAGAACTCGCCGGGAGAGCGGTCGGCGCGGCTGTCCTCGTCGCGGAAGCACGGCGCGATCTGGAAGTAGCGGTCGAAGCCCGAGACCATCAGCAGCTGCTTGAACTGCTGCGGCGCCTGCGGCAGCGCGAAGAACCGGCCCGGGTGCAGGCGCGACGGCACCAGGAAGTCGCGGGCGCCCTCGGGGCTCGACGCGGTGAGGATCGGGGTCTGGAACTCGTTGAACCCGAGGTCGGTCATGCGCCGCCGGATCGCGGCGACCACCTGGGAGCGCAGCATGACGTTCGCGTGCATGCGCTCGCGCCGCAGGTCGAGGAAGCGGTGGGTGAGCCGCCGCTCCTCGGAGGTGGAGTCCTCGGGGAAGATCGTGAACGGCAGCTCGGCGGCGGTGCCGAGCACCTCCAGCTCGCCGGCCTCGATCTCGATCTCGCCGGTGGGCAGGTCGGGGTTGACGTTCTCACGGGAGCGGGCGACCACGGTGCCGTCGACCCGGATGACGGTCTCCTTGGGGAGCTTGGCCAGCTGCTCGAACACCGGGGAATCGGACCGCGCCTGCAACTGGACCAGGCCGTAGTGGTCGCGCAGGTCGACGAAGAGCAGCCCGCCGAGGTCCCGGCGGTTGTGCACCCAGCCGGACAGGCGCACCGAGGCACCGACGTCCGCGCTCGTGAGCTGACCGCAGGTATGTGTCCGAAAACGATGCATGAGCTACCAAGTTCATTGAATTGCACGATTGATGATGAAGCCCGCCGGGCGCCGGGAGCGGCCGTGCGCGGGGGCGGCGCCACGCTCACCAGGCTGGGGAAATCCTACCGCCTGCCCGGCGCCCCCACCGGCGCTGCGCCGGATCGGGCGCGATCGGCCGGGCCCGGTCAGAGCCCGCGCAGGAACGGGTTGCCGGTGCGCTCGGCCCCGATGGTGGTCTGCGGACCGTGGCCGGGCAGCACGACGGTGTCGTCGGAGCGGCGCAGGCAGACCCGCTCCAGGCTGCGCAGCATGGCCTCGTGGTCGCCGCCGGGGAAGTCGGTGCGCCCGATCGACCCGGCGAACAGCAGGTCGCCCGCGAACATCACCTCGGGGCGGTCGGCCGCGGCGGGCAGGGTGAAGGTCACGGAGCCGGGCGTGTGGCCGGGCGCGTGGTCGACGGCGAGGCCGAGCCCGCCGAACGGCAGCACCTCTCCCCCGCTGAGTTCCACCAACTCGTCCGGTTCCCCGGGGTTCTCGCCGCCGAACAGCTCCGCCAGCCGGTCCGCGAGCGCGGGATCGAGCCCCTTCGCGGGGTCGGTGAGCAACTCCCGGTCGGCGGAATGGATGTGGGCCGCGATCCCGTACGCCGCGCACACCCGGGCCGCCGACCACACGTGGTCGAAATGACCGTGGGTGAGCAGCACGGCCACCGGCGTGAGGCCGTGCTCGGCGACGAGCTTCGCGACGCCGTCGGCGGCGTCCTGGCCAGGGTCGACGACCACGCACTCGCCGCCTTCGGCGGCGGCGACCACGGAGCAGTTCGCGGCGAGCGGTCCGGCGGGGAATGCGGAGATGAGCACGGCTGCGGGTGACCTCTCTACGATCTCGGGGACCAGGCACGACGGGGCGGCCCCGGTGCCGTGGTGCTGCCGAGCCTACCGACGCGCACGCCCGCGCGGTCCGGCCCGGACCGTTCCGATCACCTTTCGATTACCAGACGGGCCGTGGCCCTTTGCCAATCGGTCCCGCAATGTCATATTGGTCCATGCCTTGGCAGTTCAACCGAGGGTTATCAAGCCCGGCGGCGAACCCGCACGGCGCCCGCGGCAGCCAGCACGCCACGGACGGCCGGCCGGTGGATCCGCCGCTGCCGACCGCCACAGCAAAGGTCGATATCGGCTGGTGTGAATGGATATCGTGCATAGTCACGGACCGTCGCCCCGGCCGGGCCGGCACCATCGCGTACCGCGCCGCCGCGACCGCACGGACCTGGCGTCCTCGTCAGGCTCACTACAGCAGGAGGACACGGTGACCACGGACCCCTGGGGCCGCGTAGACGACGACGGCACGGTCTATGTGCGCACGAGCGAGGGAGAACGGGTCGTCGGGTCGTGGCAGGCCGGCGCGCCCGAGGAGGCCCTGGCGTTCTTCCACCGCAAATACGACTCCCTGCTCACCGAGGTCGAGCTGTTGGAGAAGCGGCTGAGCACCACCGACCTCTCCGCGGGGCAGGCGCTGGCGAGCATCGACAAGCTGCGCGGCCAGGTCGCCGAGGCACACGCCGTCGGCGACCTCGACGCCCTCGCCGGCCGCCTCGACGCCCTGGCCGCCCGCGCCGAAGAGCGCAAGGTCGAGCAGAAGCAGGCCCAGGAGCTGGCCCGCCACGAGGCCCGCGACATCAAGGAGCGCATCGTCGCCGAGGCCGAGCGCGTGGCCGAGGAGACCACCCACTGGAAGTCCGGCGGTGAGCGCATGCGCCAGCTCATCGAGGAGTGGAAGGCCGCGCCGCGCGCCGACCGCGGCACCGAGCAGGCGCTGTGGAAGCGCATGTCGAGCGCCCGCAACTCGTTCTCCAAGCGCCGCAAGTCCTACTTCGCAGGGCTCGACCAGCAGCGCGAGCAGGTGCGGGTCGAGAAGGAGAAGATCGTCACCGAGGCCGAGGCCATGGCCGACTCCACCGACTGGGGCGGCACGGCGTCGCACTACCGCGAGCTGATGCAGCAGTGGAAGTCCAGCGGCCGCGCCGACCGCGCCACCGAGGACAAGCTGTGGGCGCGGTTCAAGGCCGCGCAGGACCGGTTCTTCCAGGCCCGCAACGCGCAGTTCGCCGAGCGCGACGCCGAGCTCCGCGGCAACGCCGACGCCAAGGAAGCCATCCTTAACGAGGCCCGCGAGGCCGTCCTGCCAGTGTCCGACCTGCGGCGGGCCCGCGCCCAGCTCCGCGAGTACCAGGAGCGGTGGGACGCCGCCGGCACGCTGCCGCGCGAGTCGCGCGACCGCCTCGAAGGGGCGTTCCGCAAGATCGAAGAGGCCGTGCGCAAGGCCGAGGAGCAGGAGTGGCAGCGCTCCAACCCCGAGGCGCGCGCCCGCGCCGAGGCCACCATCAACCAGTTGCGCGGCTCGATCGAGCAGCTCCAGACCAAGCTCGACAAGGCGCGCGACGCCGGCAACGACCGCGGTGCCCGCGAGGCCGAGGACGCCATCGAGGCCCGCCGCGCCTGGTTGAACGAGGCCGAGAAGGCACTGGAGGAAATGCGCTGACCCCCGCCGCGGCCCGTCGGGGCCGGCGGCGGGTGCCCGTGCCGCACGTCCGCGCGCGGGCGTGCGGCAGGGGTCAGTTCTTCATCCGGTAGACGTCGTAGACGCCGTCGACGCTGCGCACGGCCTTGAGGACGCTGCCGAGGTGCGTGGGGTCGGCCATCTCGAAGGTGAACCGGCTCAGCGCCACCCGGTCGCGGCTGGTCTGCACGGTGGCCGACAGTATGTTGACGTGCTGGTCCGACAGGATGCTGGTGATGTCGGACAGCAGCCGGGTGCGGTCGAGCGCCTCGACCTGGAGCGCCACCAGGAACATGGAGTCCTCGGTGGGCCGCCACTGCACCTCGACCATGCGCTCGGTGTCGAGGGCGCGGGTGTTGACGCAGTCGGCCCGGTGCACCGACACCCCGTTGCCGCGGGTCACGAAGCCGACGATCTGGTCGCCGGGCACCGGCGTGCAGCACTTCGACAGCCGCACCCACACGTCGGAGTCGCCGTCGACGACCACACCGGGGTTGCCCACCGGGCGCTGGCGGACGCGCTGCATGCTCGGCAGCGCCGACTCGGCGATGTCCTCGGCGGCGCCCTCGATGCCGCCCATGGACTCCACGAGCTTCTGCACGACGTTCTGCGCGCTGATCTGGTTCTCGCCGACCGCGGCGTACAGCGCGTCGACGTCGGCGTAACGCAGGTCGCGTGCCAGCGCGATCAGGGTCTCGCCGCTGAAGAGCCGCTTGATGGGCATCTCCTGCTTGCGCATGACCCGCGCGATGGCGTCCTTGCCCTGCTCGATGGCTGCTTCGCGCCGCTCCTTGGTGAACCACTGCCGGATCTTGTTGCGCGCCCGCGGGCTCTTGACGAAGTTCAGCCAGTCGCGGCTCGGCCCGGAGTCGGCGGACTTCGCGGTGAGCACCTCGATGGTCTCGCCGTTGCCGAGCTCGGAGTCGAGCGGCACCAGCCGCCCGTTCACCCGCGCGCCGGTGGTGCGGTGCCCCACCTCGGTGTGCACCGCGTAGGCGAAGTCGACGGGGGTGGCGCCCTGCGGCAGGGAGATGACGTCGCCCTGCGGGGTGAAGACGAACACCTCGTGCACCGACAGGTCGAAGCGCAGCGCTTCGAGGAACTCGCCGGGGTCCCTGCTCTCCTGCTGCCAGTCGATGAGCTGGCGCAGCCACGCCATGTCGCCGCCGGCGCTGGCCTTGGAGCCGGAGTCGCCGCCGGAGTTGCGGTCCTCCTTGTACTTCCAGTGCGCGGCGATGCCGTACTCGGCCCTGCGGTGCATGGCCCGGGTGCGGATCTGCAACTCGACCGGGTTGCCACCTGGGCCGATGACGGTCGTGTGCAGCGACTGGTACATGTTGAACTTCGGCATCGCGATGTAGTCCTTGAACCGCCCCGGCACCGGGTTCCAGCGCGCGTGGATGGTGCCGAGCGCCGCGTAGCAGTCGCGGACGCTGTCGACCAGGACACGGATGCCGACGAGGTCGTAGATCTCGTCGAAGCCGCAGTTGCGGGCGATCATCTTCTGGTACACGGAGTAGTAGTGCTTCGGCCGGCCGCGCACCGTGGCCTTGAGCTTGGCCTCGCGCAGGTCGGCCGAGACCTCCTTGATGACGTCCTGGAGGTAGACGTCGCGGCGCGGGGCGCGCTCGGAGACCAGCCGGGCGATCTCGTCGAACCGCTTGGGGTAGAGCGTCGCGAACGCGAGGTCCTCGATCTCCCACTTGATGGTGTTCATCCCGAGGCGGTGCGCGAGCGGGGCGAAGATCTCCAAGGTCTCGCGCGCCTTGCGCTCGCGCTTGTCCTGCGGCAGATAGCGCAGCGTGCGCATGTTGTGCAGCCGGTCGCAGAGCTTGATGACCAGCACCTTGATGTCGCGCGACATCGCCACGATCATCTTGCGGACGGTCTCGGCCTGGGTCGACTCGCCGTAGGTCACCTTGTCGAGGCGGGTGACGCCCTCGACCAGCTCCGCGATCTCGTCTCCGAACTCGCCGCGCAGCTCGGCGAGGGTGTACTCGGTGTCCTCGACGGTGTCGTGCAGCAGCGCCGCCGCCAGCGTGGGCTCCTGCATCCCCAGCTCGGCCAGGATGGTGGCCACCGCGAGCGGGTGGGTGATGTAGGGGTCGCCGCTCTTGCGCCGCTGGTCGCGGTGGTAGTGGGCGGCGACCTCATAGGCGCGCTCCACCAACCGGACGTCGACCTTGGGATGGGTCGCGCGCACCGTCTTGATGAGTGGTTCGAGGACCGGGTTCATGGTTACCCCCCGCTGGGCGCCGAGGCGGGCGAGCCTGCGGCGCACGCGCACGGTGGATGAAGGACCGGCAGCGCCGGTGGACGCGGGGCGCGGCTCCCGCTCGGGATGGGACGATCCCCGCGCGGCACCCGCCGGGCCGGGACCCGCCTGCTGTGCGCGCGCCGCAGGGCGCGCGGTCTCCTCGCGAGGGCGCTCCCGCGCCGGCCCGTGCTGCGGCGCGCCAGGGTCGCCACCCGGGTGCGGCCCATCGGCCGATTCCGGAGTGCCCCCCGCGCGAACGGGGCCGACTTCACTTCGCATGCACGAAACCTTCCGCCGGAGAATAGCCGCCGCATCCGCAGCCGCCAACGCCTTCAGGCCGGTCCGGATTCCAGTCTAACCGGCACCGAATACGACAAATCGGCTGGTCATCGACTGTTGCGGCGTGATGGGCCCCGACGGCTCAGACCGTTGTCAGTGCGCGCAGCGGCACATCGGTGAGCCTGTCGCGGCCATTGAGGAACGCGAGTTCCATCACGACCGAGAATCCCACGACCGTACCACCCGCCTCGCGGACGAGATCGGCGGCGGCGCGCGCCGTACCCCCGGTGGCGAGGACGTCGTCGACGATGAGCACGCGGGCACCAGGGGTGAACGCGTCGGCGTGCACCTCGACGGTCGCCGACCCGTACTCCAGATCATAGGTGCGCCGCAGCGTCCGCGCGGGGAGTTTGCCGACTTTGCGGATCGGCACGAACGCCGCGCCGAGCGCCAGCGCGACCGGGGCGGCGAACACGAACCCCCGCGCCTCCAGACCCGCGACGGCGTCGATCGGGCCGTACCCGTCGCCGAGGGCGTCCACGACCGCGCGGAAGGCGTCGACATCACCCAGTAGCGGGGTGATGTCCTTGAACACCACCCCTGGCTCGGGGAAGTCGGCGACGTCGCGGACGCGCTTCTCGATGAGCGCCTTCAGGTCGGAGGTCTCGGGGGTCATAGTCCAGTTCTCTTGCTCGGTCGTCTTGAGCCACGCCGATCTTGATGAACCTGTTCTCTCAACCATGAGGTCGACTTTCAGCGTTGGGGGTCGGGGGCCGGTGGTCAAGCGACGGGATGTGCGTCGGCCGTCGCTGCTGTGCAGCAGCGACGGCCGACGCACACCGCCCCGATGACAGCACGACCCCCACCCACCACAACGACTACGGAACAACCGAAAGCTCACTTCCCCTACGGGCGGGGGTCGTTGTCGCCCTTGCCGGGGTCGTCGCCGTCGGACCGCTGGGTCGGGAAGTCGGGGCGGTCCTCGACCGGGGTGTCGCTGTAGTCGGGCTCGGCGCCGGCGCCGGGCTCCGGCGGAGTGAGGACGTCGCGGATGCCCGCCTTGAGCATCTTGATGCGGGTACCGGGCGAGATCTCCAGCTCAACGGTGTCGTCGTCGACGGAGGTGACGGTGCCGAAGATGCCGGCGTGGGTCATCACCTCGTTGCCGATGCCGAGGCTGCTCTGCATCTGCGAGTCGCGCTGGCGGCGCTTCTGCTGCGGCCTCAGCAACAGGAAGTAGAAGACCACCGCCACGAGCAGGAAGGGGAAGATCATGCCGAGCAGACCGCCACCGTCGTTGGACTGGGCTTCTGCTGCGAGTTCAATGCCCTGCACGGGGGCGTCCTTTCCGTATGGATCACAAGTGCGCGAGTGCTGCCGAGAGCGCTCAGCGCGGGACTCCCGGGAAACGGGTCCCGCGGGCCTCCCGCCGACCGGTGGAACCGGCGGCACGAGGGGCGGCACTCTCCGCTCTAACGAGCGGGGCGGCCGCCATGTTCCCCGGGGTCAGCTTACGCTGACCCCGCGTACGGTCGGCCTGCCGGAGTGGTGCCGAGCTAACGGTTCAGTGCCGATCCGGTCCCCGGGACGGCGGGCCCGGCGGTTCGGGGACCGCCGATTCCACGGGGGCCATCGCCCCATAGACCGCGTCGGGCGGCGGCACCAGGCCCATGTGCGTCCACGCCTCCGGGGTCGCCACCCGCCCGCGCGGGGTGCGGGCGATGAAGCCGGAGCGGACCAGGAACGGTTCGGCGACCACCTCGACCGTCTCGGGCTCCTCCCCCACCGAGACCGCCAGGGTGGACAGGCCGACGGGTCCGCCGCGGAAGCTCTTCAGCAGCGCGCGCAGGACGGCGCGGTCGAGCCGGTCGAGGCCCTCCTCGTCGACCTCGTAGAGCGTGAGGGCGGCGCGCGCGGTGTCGATCCCGAGCCGCCCGTCGCCGCGCACCTCGGCGTAGTCGCGGACCCGGCGCAGCAGGCGGTTGGCGATGCGGGGGGTGCCGCGCGAGCGCCCGGCGACCTCCTCGGCCGCTTCGCGGGTGAGCTCGACGCCGAGCAGCCCGGCCGAGCGGTTCAGGATCCGTTCCAGCTCCTCGGGCCGGTAGAAGTCCATGTGCGCGGTGAACCCGAACCGGTCGCGCAGCGGGGCAGGCAGCATGCCCGCCCTGGTGGTGGCGCCGACGAGGGTGAACGGGGCGATGTCGAGCGGGATGGCGGTGGCCCCGGGGCCCTTGCCGACCACGACGTCGACCCGGAAATCCTCCATGGCGACGTACAGCATCTCCTCGGCCGGCCGTGCCATGCGGTGGATCTCGTCGAGGAACAGCACCTCCCCCTCGTGCAGCGTCGACAGCACCGCGGCGAGGTCGCCGGACCGCTCGATGGCGGGGCCGGAGGTGATGCGCAGCGGAGCGCCCAGCTCGGCGGCGATGATCATGGCCAGGGTGGTCTTGCCCAGACCCGGGCCGCCGGACATCAGGACGTGGTCGGGCGCGCGCCCGCGCCGCATGGCGCTGCGCAGCACCAGCGACAGCTGTTCGCGGACCCGTTCCTGGCCGACGAAGTCGTCCAGGTTCTTGGGCCGGAGCGCGCTCTCGATGACGCGCTCGTCCACCTCGGCCTCCGGCGACACCAGGTCGCGGTCGTGCTCGCCCATCGGGGCCCCTCCCTCCGGTTTCAGGCCCGGCTCAGCTTGCGCAGGGCGCTGCGCAGCAGCCCGGCGACGTCGGGCTGGTCGCCGGCCTCGTCGGCGACGGCCGCCGCGGCGGCCTCGGCGTCCTTACCCGACCAGCCGAGGTTGACCAGCCCGTTGACGACCTGCGGGCGCCAGGCGGCGTCGGCCGCCGACACGGCCGCGGTGCCGGCGCCGGTTCCGCCGCCGGTGCCGAGGACGTCGTCGCCCTCCAACGGGGCCCCCAGTTTGTCGCGCAATTCCAGCACGATGCGCTGGGCGCCCTTCTTGCCGATGCCGGGGACGCGGGTGAGCGCCGCGGTGTCCTCGGCGGCGACGGCCATGCGCAGCGTGTTGGGGGTGTGCACGGCCAGCATCGCCAGCGCCACGCGCGGGCCGACCCCGCTGGCGGACTGCGCCCGCTCGAAGACGTCGCGCTCGTCGTCGTCGGCGAACCCGAACAGCGTCAGCGAGTCCTCGCGGACCACCAGGGATGTGGCGACGGTCGCGGTCTCGCCGACGCGCAGCGCCGCGAGGGTCGCCGGTGTGCACTGCACGCTCATACCGACACCGCCGACGTCGATGACTGCCACCGCTGCGCCGCGGGACGCGACCCGCCCGGTCAGGAATGCGATCACGAACCCACTACCTTCTCTGTCGTCCCCACCGGGATCACCGGTCGCGCGCGCGGCGCGCCAACTCGACCTTGCGGGCGAACTCCTGCTTGGCGTTCGCGATGCGGGACTGGGCGCCGCCCCGCCAGATCTGGCAAATGGCGAGGGCCACCGCGTCGGCGGCGTCGGCGGGGCGCGGCGGGCCGTCGAGCTTCAGCAGCCGCGCGACCATCATCCCCACCTGGGCCTTGTCGGCGCGCCCGCTGCCCGTGACGGCGGCCTTCACCTCGCTCGGCGTGTGCAGGGCGACCGGCAGGCCGCGCCGCGCCGCGCAGGTGATGGCGACCGCGCCGGCCTGCGCGGTGCCCATGACCGTGGCGACGTTGTGCTGGGCGAAGACCCGCTCGACGGCGACCGCTTCGGGGCGGTGGTCGTCGAGCCACGCCTCGACGCCCCGTTCGATGCCCAGCAGGCGCGCGGCAAGGTCCTCCTCCGGGGATGTGCGGATGGCGCCCGCACCGACCAGGGCGAGCGGCGTACCGATGGAACCGTCGACCACACCGACACCGCATCTGGTCAGACCGGGGTCGATCCCCAGAACCCGCACTCCTCGGCTCCCCTCGCCGCACACCGCCACGCACCTCGAACGTCCGTTCGCAGAGCCTACCGGGCGGCGCCGTCACGGCGGGCGGGGTGTGCACCGCCGCGTGTCCCGAAGGTGCCGAGGCCGCCGCGGGCATACGGAACCCCCGCCGCCGGGAAGGGCGACGGGGGTGCGTTCCGACCCGGGTCAGCCGATCTTCTCCATGACCTCGTCGGGGATGTCGGCGTTGGTGAACACGTTCTGCACGTCGTCGGAGTCCTCGAGGGCGTCGACGATGCGCATGACCTTCTTCGCGTTCTCCTCGTCCAGCGGGATCTCCAGGCTCGGCAGGAAACTCGACTCGGCCGACTCGTAGTCGATACCGGCCTCCTGAAGCGCGGTGCGCACCGACACGAGGTCCGTGGCCTCGCACACGACCTCGAACGCCTCGCCGATGTCGCTGACGTCCTCGCCCCCGGCCTCCAGCACCGCGAGGGTGACGTCGTCCTCGGTCGTGCCCTCCTTCGGCACGATGACGACGCCCTTGCGGTTGAACAGGTAGGACACGGACCCGGCGTCGGCCATGGTGCCGCCGTTGCGGGTGACCGCGACGCGGACCTCGGAGGTGGCGCGGTTGCGGTTGTCGGTCAGGCACTCGACCAGCAGCGCGACCCCGGCGGGGCCGTAGCCCTCGTACATGATGGTCTGCCAGTCGGCGCCGCCGGCCTCCTCGCCGCCGCCGCGCTTGCGGGCGCGCTCGATGTTGTCGATGGGGACGGAGTTCTTCTTCGCCTTCTGGATGGCGTCGAACAGGGTGGGGTTGCCGTCAGGGTCGCCGCCGCCCGTACGCGCAGCCACCTCGACGTTCTTGATGAGCTTCGCGAAGAGCTTGCTCCGCTTGGCGTCGACCACCGCCTTCTTGTGCTTGGTGGTGGCCCACTTGGAGTGGCCGCTCATGCCTGTCCTTTCACCATGTCGACGAAGAGTCCGTGGATACGCGCGTCCCCTGTGAGTTCGGGATGGAACGAGGTCGCCAGTAGGCTCCCCTGCCGCACCGCGACGATCCTACCGGCCCGGTCACCGCTGGAGACCTGGCCGATCGCGACCGTGTCCGTACCGATGGACTCGACCCACGGGGCGCGGATGAACAGCGCCTCGACCGGGTCGCCCGCGAGTCCGTCGATGCCGACCTGCGCCTCGAAGGACTCGGACTGGCGGCCGAAGGCGTTGCGCCGCACGGTCATGTCGATGCCGCCGACGGTCTGCTGGTCGGCGGTACCGTCGAGGATGCGGTCGGCCAGCATGATCATGCCCGCGCAGGTGCCGTAGACCGGGAGCCCTTCGCCGACGTGCTTGCGCAGCGGGTCCATCAGGTCGTAGCGCACCGCGAGCTTGGACATGGTGGTCGACTCGCCGCCGGGGATGATCAGGCCGTCGACGTCGTCGAGCTGGTCGGCGCGCAGCACGGACCTGGTGCGCACCCCGAGTCCGCCGAGGACGCGCAGGTGCTCGGCGATGTCGCCCTGGAGGGCGAGCACACCGATGGTCGGTGGAGCGGACAACAGGGGACCTCGCTTGCGGTAGTCCGGTTGGGGCGGCGGGCCGCGGGTTTCGGGGCGGCGGTGCCACTCCCGCGGTCCAAGCCTATTCGCCTGCCGGGACAACGGCCGAACCGCCGCCGCGCATTCCGCACCGGAGCGCGGCCCGTCACCCGTCCCCCGATCGGGGCGGCTCCGGCACCGGGAAGCGGCGCGCCTTGACGTCGTCGCCGCGGTTCCAGATGGCGGGCCGGTATGCCGCGGGGTCGGCGGCCGCCGCGGGGTCGGCCAGCACCTCGGCACGGGCGGCACGGGCGACGCCGACCATGCGCCGGTACTCGGCGAACACCTGGAGCTCGCCCTCGTCCGTCACCCAACCGGACCGGAAGGTGAGCCCGGCGAGTTCCTGGTAGTCCATGGGAAAGGACTCGAACGACAGGTGGTGCGCCGAGACCGCCCAGTCGCGGAGGACGATCGGCGCCCCCTCCAGCACCAGCGCGCCGCTGCGCACCTCCACCAGGTGGCGGCGGACGTGGTCGTGGCTCTCAGGGCGGCCGCCCAGCCAGTCCCGGTACTCCGTCCAGCGGTCGCCGCCCGAGCGGTCCGGATCGGGTCCGAACCGCGCCAGCCCGTGGGTCTGCCAGCGGACGGTGCCATCGCCCACGCCGAGCGGCAGCGCCCGGCGCAGGGCGCGCGCGGCGCCGGTGGGCAGGGCGGACGCGGGAGGGCACCCGAACACGATGGGCATGGACGGCTCGGCGTCGAACGGGTTGGGGTCGAGGAACGGCGGGCCGATGCACACGATGGTGCCGGGGCGGCGCTGGTACGACAGGCCCCACATCAACCGGGCGAGGAACCGCGCGCCGCGCAGGTCGCTGAGTATGTGCCAGGTGCCGTGGAAGTGGTTGACGGCGAACCGCACGTCGGTGCCCGGGCGCGGCGTGACCACGGTGTAGTCGCGGCCGTCGAGGCGCAGGTGGTGCCGGTGCAGCTTGAGTCGGTCGGCGGTACTCCTCCGGGCATCGGGACGGGGGGATTTTGCGGTCAGCGCACTGCCTTTCCAAAAACGGCGATCGGGTCCCGACAGTGTGCCAGCCACCCCGACCACCGTCACCGCCTTTTCCCGCACCGGAAAGGACGGCGCACCGCTGCGCCCGCCCTTCTGCGGTGAGCGGCGCCCCGCCATGGCGTTGGCGGCGGTCAGGTGCCGGTCGTCCCGTAGCGGGGGAGCTTCGCGGTGTCGATCGACACCCCGGACAGCGGCTCGGGCAGCGCGACCGGGTCGCCGAACTTGAGCCGGTGCACCCCTTGGTACGCGCCGTCGCGAGGGTCGGAGTAGAGGACGATCTCCCCCTTGCGCGGATCGACCAGGAGGAAGATCGGGATCATCCACTCGGCGTAGGTGTGCACCTTGGCCACGGTGTCGGTGGTGGCGTTGCCCTTCGAGACGACTTCCAAGGCGAGGTCGACGATGTCGGCGGTGAAGAGCCATTCGTCCTCTTCCTCCACCGCGCTGGGCAGCACGAGGAGGTCGGGAATGGCGTAGTCCTCGCTGTCGTCGTCGTTCTCGATGGAGGTCGTCTGAAGGCAGATCCGCTCCTCGGGGAGCTGCCGTTCAAGGGTCATCATGATCCGGGAGACGATGCCGTTGTGCCGTGCCGAGCGAGGCGGTGAAACGACGATTGCGCCATCGATGACCTCGGCCCGGTACGCGGGATAACGCGCGGCTATCCGGTCGGCGGCAGCACGAAGCCACCCCGCCTGCTGAAATGCCCCGGGGGATGCCTGTTCGCCGGACGCGGCGACCGCCATGTGCCCCACCCCTTTTCGGGCACAGATCATAGTGCTCGGCTCCCTGCCGCTCCGGAGAACGAAGGTTCTCCGCAGGGTCACCCCGAAAAGGAAGGACGCCCGGTGGTGGGCACCGGGCGTCCTTGGGGTGGGGCGGTTACCAGCCGCGGCCGGCGTAGCGCTGGGAGTCGTCGAGCTCTTCCAGGTTGATGCCGACCATCGCCTCGCCGAGGCCGCGCGAGACCTTGGCGAGGACCTCGGGGTCGTTGTAGTGCAGGGTGGCCTGGACGATGGCGTCGGCCCGCTTGGCGGGGTCGCCGGACTTGAAGATGCCCGAGCCGACGAAGACGCTCTGCGCGCCGAGCTGGCGCATCAGCGCGGCGTCGGCCGGGGTGGCGACGCCGCCGGCGGAGAACAGCGGGACGGGCAGCGCGCCCAGCTCCGCGACCTCCTTGACGACGTCGTAGGGCGCGCGCAACTCCTTGGCCGCGCCGAACAGCTCGGCGGCGTCGAGCGTGCCCAGGCGCTTGATCTCGCCCTGGATGGCGCGCATGTGCCGGGTGGCCTCGACGACGTTGCCGGTGCCGGCCTCGCCCTTGGAGCGGATCATGGCCGCGCCCTCGGCGACGCGGCGCAGCGCCTCGCCCATGGTGGTCGCGCCGCAGACGAACGGCACGGTGAAGGCCCACTTGTCGATGTGGTGCGCCTCGTCGGCCGGGGTGAGGACCTCGGACTCGTCGATGAAGTCGACACCGAGGGCCTGGAGCACCTGCGCCTCGACGAAGTGCCCGATGCGCGCCTTCGCCATGACGGGGATCGAGACGGCCTCGATGATTCCGTCGATCATGTCGGGGTCGGACATGCGGGCCACGCCGCCGTCCTTGCGGATGTCGGCGGGGACGCGCTCCAGCGCCATGACCGCGACCGCACCGGCGTCCTCGGCGATCTTGGCCTGGTCGGGCGTGACCACGTCCATGATCACACCGTTCTTCAACTGCTCGGCCATGCCGCGCTTCACGCGCGTGGTGCCGACCGTGCTCGTCGTCGGGTTCTCCTGGGTTGTGGACACGGTGGCGGACTCCAAGCTTCTTGGGCGGCCGCGACGCGACCGCCTCCATACGCGGGTGATGGTTGTCGGCGCAGAGCGGCATGCGGCCGCCGCGCCTCCTCCCATGGTAGGTCCTCGCCTACCTCCGGCTTTGCCCGGCGTACACCGTTTTGGACCGGAGGGCGGCGACGACGTTCACCCGACCTCGCGCGGCGCCACCACGGCACCGTTCGGCAGGCTCTCGGCGCGCGCCATCATGCAGTCGAACTCCAGGACGCGCCCGGTGCTCTCCTCCCTGGTCACCGGGAACATCCCCGTGACCTCGAAGCCGGCGTCCTCGTAGATCGGGACGGCCTCCGCCATGCGGGGCATGCCTTCGTAGATCTGCATCAGCGCGACCTCGGACTGCATGCCCACGAACTCCTTGATTCGCGTGCCGGCCCCGGCGAACGCCTCAAGGTCGTAGCCCTGTGTGTCGAGCTTGAGGTACGGGCGCGGCTCGTCGATCCCTTCGAGTGCCTCGTCCATGACCTCGTCCAGGCGGCGCACCTGGATCTCCTGGGTCCTGGTCTTGGCGAACCGCTTGTAGCGCGTCGACCCGTACTCACTGGGGCCGAGCAGGGAGCTCATCGAGCCGAAGACGACGTTCATCTCGGTGGAGGTGGCCTCGCGCCCGAGGGCGCAGGGGTACACCAGCCAGTCGGGGTCGTCCTTGGCGGCCTCGCGCAGCTGCTCCAGGATCTTCTGCACCGGCTCGAAGGAGACGATGCGCCCGGTGTAGCCGTCGCGGCGCAGGTGCTTGGCGTACTGGCCGATGTTGGCGCCGACGTCGAACACGCAGTTGACCTGGTAGTGGCGCAGCAGCGCGGCGGCGTGCTGGCGGCCGAGGTATTGGGACGCGGCACGTTCGACAGGGGCCTGCACCTTGTCGGCGGCACCGCTGACGACGAGTTGGGCGCCGCCGCCGAGCTGGTGCACGCGCATGCCCTGGGCGATGGCGAACTTCTTTACGGCGGCGTCGGCCCGCTCCGCGGACCGCTTCTTTCCCTTACCGTGACTGACCAGCCAGGTCTTGGTGGAGACGGATTCGACACGTGGCGAGTTTCTGCGGCTGAGCAGCACAGTGCCGGGAGCGAGGTCCGTGACGTTGAGACCGAATCGCGCGACTAGGCGCAGGAGACGTCTGTGCAGTGTTGCCATATCGCCAAGATGCCAGACACACGCTCCTATCGCGAGTCAACTTTCCGCCGCCCTGGCGGGAAAACCGGCGGTTCGTCGTCCATTTCGAAGAACTCGGGAATAGGCGCGCGGCCCGCCAACCGGAAAACGCGTACGACGCGCCGGGCCCGCGCCTCCCTGGTCATCGCCACCACGTTGTTGTAGAAGCTGCGGGCCATCAGCACGCGTTTCGCGGCGGCCTCGACTTCGGCGAGCGCGGCCGGCGGGACCCCGCCGGGCACCGGCTCCGCCGCGGCCTTCCGGAGCACCCGCGACAGCTCGCTCTCGGCGAGTTCGCGTTCGGTCCCGCTCGACCGCGCGGCGCCCTCCGCCGCCGAACCGAGCAGCCGCCCCGGCTCGGCGGGCAGGTCGGCGGCCAGCGCGCGGGCCGCCGCGGCGCGCCGCGACAGTGCGGCGTCGAGTGCGACGCGGGCGGTGTCGCCGCGGGCGTGCAGCCGGTCCAGCCGGCCGGCCCGCCACGACAGGTACCACGCGGTGAGGACGAGCGCCGCGGCGGCAGCGGCGAGCGCGGCGGTCATGACGCCCGGGGCAGCCGCGGGCCGGTGTCGGCCCGCACCCGCACCCCGCCGGAACCGGCGGGGCTGATCGTCTCGTACACGTCGGCGACGTCGGCGGCGACCAGCCGCCAGTCGTAGCGGCCGACGGCGAGCCGCGCCGCCCGCGACAGCGCCTCCCTGCGTCCGGGCGCGTCGAGCAGTTCGGCGGCGGCGTGCGCGAGGGCGGCGGGGTCTCCGGTGCGGAACAGCGCACCGGCGCTGCCCCAGCCGAGTACCTGCTGGAACGCCGGGATGTCGCTGGCGAGGACGGCGGCGCCCGCTGCCATGGCCTCGGTGAGCACCATTCCGAAGCTCTCCCCGCCCAGGTTGGGCGCGCAGAACACGTCGACGGACCGGTAGGCGCGCACCTTGTCGGCCTCGCTCAGCCGGCCGGTGGTCAGCACGCGCCCGCGCAGGTCCGGGTCGACCCGGGCGAGGACCCCGGCGGGCTCGCCCGGCCCCGCGAGCAGCAGCCGCAGGCCCGGCCGGGAGCGGCCGAGCAGGTTGAACGCGTCGAGGAGCACCCCGAGCCCTTTGCGCGGCTCGTCCATCCGGCCGAGGAAGCCGAGGACCCCGCCGTCGCCGGGCCACCCGGGCCACGGTTCGGAGTTCTCGTATCGGCGCACCGCGACCCCGTTGGGGATGAGCACCGCGTCGCCGCCGAGGTGGCCGACCAGCGTCGCGCGCGCCGCCTCCGACACCGCGATCCTGCCGTTGACCTTCTCCAGCGCGGTGCGCAGCAGCCCGGCCGAGACCGCCATGGCGCGCGAGCGGGTGTTGGCGGTGTGGAAGGTCGCGGCGATGGGGCCTTCGGCCGCCCAGCAGGCGAGGATCGCGAGGCTGGGCGCGATGGGCTCGTGGACGTGCAGCACGTCGAAGCCGCCGGTGCGGATCCAGCGGCGCACGCGCGACGCGGCGCGCGGCCCGAACGACAGCCGGGCCACCGACCCGTTGTAGGGGACGGCGACGGCGCCCCCCGCGGACACGACGTGCGGCGGCAGGCCCTCCTCCGACGCGCACGGCGCGAGGACCGACACCTCGTGCCCCGCGGCCAACAGCTCCTCGGCGAGGTCGCCGATGTGCTGTTGGACCCCGCCGGGGACGTCCCAGGCGTAGGGGCACACCAACCCGACGCGCACGTCCTCACCGGCCCCGTTCGACGCCCGGCCGCCCGGCGAGGTCGGCACCGAACACCGGTTGCAGCATGTGCCAGTCCTCCGGGTGCTCGGCGATGGCCCCTTCGAAGACCCGCGCCAGCTCCTGGGTCATCCCCATGACCCGCTCCGCGCGCCCGCCGTGCGCGGGCGGCGCGATCTCGGGGTGCACCCTGATGTACCACCGCTGCCCCTCGAACCAGAGGGTGACGGGCATCAGCGCCGCGCCGGTGCGCTCGGCGAGCGCCGCCGGGCCCGCGGCGAACCGGGCCGGGGCGCCGAAGAACTCGACGTCGACGCCCGACCCGGCGAGGTCGCGGTCGGCGAGCAGGCAGACGAGGCGGCCCGCGCGCAGCCGCCCTGCGAGGGTCGCGGCGGTGTGCGCCCCGGCGTCCAGCGCCAGGACCTCCATGCCGAGCCCTTCGCGGAACGCCGTGAACCGGCGGAACAGCTCCTCGGGGCGCAGGCGCTCGGCGACCGTGGTCAGGGGCGTGCCGCGCAGGGTGATCCAGGCGCCCGCGTGATCCCAGTTGCCCATGTGCGGCAGGGCCGCGACAACGCCGCGGCCCCCGGCGACGGTCTTCTCCAGCACGTCGATGCCGTCACTGTCGGTGCGCCCCAGGATGTCGTGCTCGCTCATCGCCGGCAGGCGGAACGCCTCGTACCAGTACCGCAGGTAGGAGCGCATCGCCGCCTTGGACAGCGCCCGGATCTGCGCCGGTGTGGCGGCGGGCCCGGCGACCCGGCGCAGGTTCGCCTCGAGGGTGCGGACACCGCCGGCGCGGTGCCGCCACGCGTGGTCGGCGACGCGGTCGAACACGCGGCGCCCGGCACGCTCCGGGACCCGGCCGACCGCGGCCCACCCGGCGGCGTAGGCGGCCGCCGCGATCCGCTCGTCCATGCGCTCCTCCTCACCGGTCTGCGAATGCCCCGTGGGGAGCCCGTTCTCACACCCCTCCTTGTTCAGGGGCGGCCCTCAGGAGCTGTCGGCGGCCTGCCGGGGCTCGGTGAGCCTGGCGCGGGTCTCGATCAGGCGCTGCGCGATGGTGATGGCGCTGATGAGCGCCAGGCCGACCAGTCCGACGGGCAGCGCGTGGGGGACACCGAGCTCGTTCAGGCCGACGGCGGTGAGCAGCACGATCAGCCGCTCGGTGCGCTCGGCGATGCCGACGTCGCAGTTGGCGCCCAACGCCTCGGCGCGCGCCTTGACGTACGACACGCCGAACCCGGTGACCAGGCAGAACAGGGTGATCGCCGCGAGCGACAGGCTGTCGCCCCCGCCCGTGAACCACAGGATCAGGCCCGAGAGGATCGCGGCGTCGGCCAGGCGGTCGAGGGTGGAGTCGAGGAACGCACCCCACCGGCTCTCGGCGTCGGAGGCGCGCGCCACCGCGCCGTCGACCATGTCGAACAGCGCGAACACGGTGATCATCAGGGTTCCGGCGAGCAGCTCCCCGCGCGGGTAGAAGTACAGGGCGCTCGCCACGACCCCGGTGGTACCGAGGAACGTGACCGTGTTCGGGGTGAGGCCGACGCGGGCCAGGCCCCGGCCCAAGGGCGCGAGCAGCCGGGCGATGACGGGGCGCAGGATTCTCAGCATGACTGGTTCTGATCCTAGAGCGCCCGCGCGTGTGCGCCGGTAACGCACCACCGGTGGTGTCGGACTCGCGCGCGGGTGTTCGGGGTCGAGAGGGGGACGGGGGGACTCAGCGGTCGTCCGCCGGCCAGTGCGCGACGAGGGCGTCGCGGGTCTGGCCGAGGAGTTCGGGCAGCACCTTGGTGCGCCCGACGACCGGCATGAAGTTGGTGTCGCCACCCCAGCGGGGGACGATGTGCTGGTGCAGGTGGGCGGCGATGCCGGCGCCGGCGACCGATCCGAGGTTCATCCCGACGTTGAAGCCCTGCGCTCCCGACGCCGAGCGCAGCGCCGTGATGCCCTGCTGGGTGAGTGCGGCGATCTCGGCGGCCTCGGCGGCGTCGATCCCGGCGTAGTCGGCGACGTGCCGGTAGGGGCAGATCAGCAGGTGCCCGCTGTTGTACGGGTACAGGTTGAGCACGGCGAAAGCGCTCTTGCCGCGGGCGACGACGAGCCCCTCGGGGTCGGGCAGGCCGGGGACCCGGCAGAACGGGCAGCCGTCCTGCGGCTCGGACCCGGTGGGCTTGTTCTCCCCTTTGATGTAGGCCATGCGGTGCGGGGTCCACAGCCGCTGGAACCCGTCGGTCTCCCCTGCCCCGGGGTGATCGGCCCGGTCGTCAGCACTCATGGCCACCAGCCTAATGAGTCGGGGCCGCCCGGCGTGCGTTCGCCGGGCGGCCCCTCCGATGATCGGCGCGGCCCTCAGTCGCCCGCTGCGGGCTTGTCCTGCGAGGGCTCTGCCGCGGCGCCGCCGGGCGCGGCCGGCTCGGGGGCGGACTCGGAGTAGCGGCTGGCGAGCTTGACGGGGGTGCCCTTGGGGTCGGCCCCGGCCTTCCTCCGGCGCCGCCGGCCCGCGAGGAGGTTGAGCACCTCGACGAACAGCGAGAAGCCCATGGCGGTGTAGATGAAGCCCTTCTCGATGTGGAAGCCCGCGCCCTCACCGATGAGCGTCATGCCGATGAGCAGCAGGAACGCCAGCGCCAGCATCTTCACCGTGGGGTGGTTGTGCACGAACCGGCTCAGCGGCCCCGCCAGGACCAGCATCACGATGCACGAGATGACGACGGCGGCCACCATGACCCAGATGCCGCCGGGCTGGTCGCCGATCATGCCGACGGCGGTGATGACCGAGTCGAGCGAGAACACCATGTCGAGGATGATGATCTGGATGATCACCCCGGTGAAGGAGGCGCCGACCTTGGAGCCCTTGTGGTCCTCCTCCCCTTCGAGGCTCTCGTGGATCTCGTAGGTCGCCTTGCCGATCAGGAACAGGCCGCCGGCGAGCAGGATGATGGACTGCCCGCTGAAGTCGTGGCCGAAGAGCGTGAACCAGGGCGCGGTGAGCCCCATGATCCACGTGATCGACAGCAGGAGCAGCAGGCGCGTGATGAGCGCCAGCGCGATGCCGAGGTTGCGGGCCTTGGCCCGTTGGCTCTCGGGGAGTTTGCTGGACAGGATCGAGATGAAGACAAGGTTGTCGATCCCGAGAACGATCTCCAACGCCGTCAGGGTGAAGAATCCGATGATGAGGTCGCTGGACATGGGGGGTTAGGTCAGCTCCGCAGATGGGACGAAAGCCCGCAGGCCATGGAAGAAGCGGAAAGACCTTAGAAAAGGAAAGATAAGCCGCACATAAAGATTCCCGTGCGGCCTTAACTTTCCGCGACCCGGCGGCTACCCGGCCGGCCCAGGGGTCGGCTACCCGGTCAGCCCCAGGAGCGTGCGCAGGTGGCGGGGCGACGGCGAGCCGTGCGCGAGCATCGCGTCGTGCAGTTCCCTGCGGCGGGCCCGCGGCCGCGCCTCGGACAGGTCCCTGGCGATGTCGGCGACCTCCCGGTACCCCACGTAGTAGGTCGACAGCTGGGCGCTGGTGAGCTGGGCGCGCCGCCACTTCCCCGCGGCCTCGCCCTCCTCCTGGTGGCCCCGCTCCATCAGCAGCGCCATGGCCTCGGCCCCGGTCATGCCGCCGGAGTGCGTGCGCACGTCCAGGATCGCGTTCAGGATCATCCGCAGCCGCATCTTCAGCTGCACGAGCCGCAGCGTGCGGTTGTCGGTGGTGCCCTCCTCGCACCAGCCGCGCCGGGCGAGCGCGTCCTCGGCGTAGACCGCCCAGCCCTCGATGAACGTGCCGCTCCACAGAGCGTGCCGGACCTTCGTCGCCCCCTTGTACCCGGCGGCGTGGCCCAGCTGGAGTGCGTGGCCGGGAAGGCCCTCGTGCACCATCAGATTGCGCAGCATGGCGCCGTTGTACTCGCGGTGGAAGGAGCGGCGGCGCTCGGTCGGCCAGTCGGCGGGCGGCGGCGCGACGGCGATCAGCGTCGGCTCTCCCGTCTTCGGGCTGAGCGGCCCGGGCGGGTCGCAGTAGGCCGTCGCCACGCCCCGGCGCGACTCCGGCATGGGGATGATCCGCACCGGCTGGTCGGGCATCGTCGCGAAGTCGGTCTCCTCGATCCGCGCCAGCAGGTGCGCGTAGGCGTCGCGGCACAGCGGTTCCAGGGTCTCGGGGGTGGTGGCGTACTCGGTCGCGATGCGGTCGAGGACGTCGCGGACCTGGCCCGGGTAGCGGGGCGCGCCGTCGTACTCGGCCGCCGCCTCGGCGATCTCCTCCTCGGCGCCGAGCAGGTCGCTCTCGGCGCGGGTGAGGAGCGTGTCGGGGGACAGCTCGGAGTCCAGCTCGTACCAGAGCTGCGCGCCGTAGGCCCGCGCGCCCAGCCGCGGATCGGCGGTGGCGCCGTCGATCCGGGAGCGCAGCCACTCCGCGTGCTCGCCGACCGCCCGCAGAGCGGCGTCGCGCGCGGGGCCGACCGCCGACCGCATGCCCGGCTCCTGCACCAGCAGGGCGTCGACCTCGCCGCTGAGCATCGCGGCGACGCCGTCGGCCTGGGCGGCCGCGGTCTCCACGTGGACCCGGGGCATGCCCGGGCCGTCGTCCAGCCGCCGCCGCGCGTCGGCGAGGTAGTCGGGGACCGCGGCGCAGCGGGCGGCGAGCAGTCGCAGCCGCTCCCCCAGGTCCAGGGTGTCGCGTGCGATCAGGCCGTACAGCGCGTCGCCGGGCAGCTGCGCCAGGGGGTTCCATGTGTGCGGGCGCAGCTCGGTGAGCCGCCACAGGTCGGCGCTGACCCGGGAGCGCAGCATCTCCAGGTCGACCTGGTCGGCCGCTGGGAGGAGGGCGTCGTCGATCTCGTCGAGCGCGCCCAGCGCGTCGGTGAGCACACCGGCGCGGCGCGCGTCGGCGTCGGCCGAGTTGTCGCTGAGCCGGTCGGCGAACCGGTGGTCGCCCAGTTCGCTCGCCCACTCCGGGGCGTCTTCGAGGAGCGCGTCCAGGATGCGGGTCGAGACCGTGTGGAACCGGTCGGTCATGGCATTGGGCGGCTGCGGGCTCTCCTGATTCGCACTCATGGCCCTTAATGGTGCCTCCTCGGCGGCCGCCGCGCACCATCCGCCCGCGGTGCGGTCCCGCCCATCCGCCCGGGGGCGCGTTCGCTACCCTGGGACGCCGTCGCACGCGCGGGCCGGCGGATGCAGCAGAGGGAGCGGATGTCAGTCCACGAACGTCTCAGCGTGCCCGTCGGCGCGGCGGCGGCGACCTGGTCGACCCGGCCCGGCACCCGCCGCGTGCTGGTGGTCGCGCACACGGTCACGGCGCTGACCCGGCTGCTCGACGTCCTCCCCCTGCTGGAATCGGACTTCCGGGTGCAGGTGGTCGCCACCCGCGCCCGCACCTCGAACTTCCGCGAAGGCGTCACCGAATTCCTTTCCGACACCGGGCTCGCGGTCATCCCGTGGGACCAGGCGGTCGAGGAGGAGTTCGACCTCGCGATCACCGCCAGCCTCGGCGACGACCTCCAGGACATCAAAGCGCCGATAGTGGTCCTTCCCCACGGAATCGGCTACAATAAGCTGGAAAAGGGAAAAGGGAAAAGGGAAAAGGGAAAAGGGAAAAGGGAAAAGGGTTCGACGTTCGGCATTTCGGCCGAGACCCTCATCCGGCACGGCGCGCTCATCCCCGCCGCCCTGGTCCTCTCCCACCCCGAGCAGCTCGACCGCTTGCGATCCGGCTGCCCCGAGGCCGTTCCGCGGGCGGTGGTCGCGGGCGACCCCGCGTTCGACCGGATCCTGGCCGGGCTCCCGTGGCGCGCACGGTACCGCCGGGCACTCGGCACCGGTACCCGCAGGCTGATCCTGCTCTCCTCCACCTGGGGCCCGTCGTCCCTCCTCGGCAGCCGCCCGGATCTGATCGGCGACCTTCTGCGCGCACTCCCCGTCGACGAGTACCAGGTGGTCCTCGCCGCCCACCCCAACCTCTGGCACGGGCACGGCGACTGGCAGGTCCGCGCCTGGCTCGCCGGGTACGAGCGCGCCGGCCTGCGGGTGCTGCCGCCGCGCGCGGGATGGCAGGCCGCGCTGATCGCGGCCGACCACGTCATCGGCGACCACGGGTCGGTGACCGCCTACGGCGCCGCCCTGGGCACGCACACCATGCTCGGCGCCTTTCCTCACGGCGAACTCGACCCCGGCTCCCCCATCGCGGCGTTCGGCCGGGCCGCGCGGCTGCTCGAGGACGACAAACCGCTTCTCGACCAGATCACCGACGACGCGGCCGTGCACAGCGACGACCGGTTCGCCGCGGCGACCCGGCTGCTCACCTGCAATCACGGTGCGGCGGGCACGGCGCTCCGCACCGTGTTCTACCGGTTCCTGGGGGTGGCCGAGCCCGTTCGGCCCCCGCGGACCGTGCCGCCGGAGGTCCCCCACGCGCCCCGGCGCGCATGGCCCGACGCCGCCGGCCGGCCGCCCCTGCTCGTGACGGCGGAGCACAAGGACGGTGACGTGGCGGTCCGGCGCTTCCCCGCCGAGATGTTCGACGGGACGGCCCCGCGGCCCGAACGGCCGCACCTGGTGGCGGCGGACGACGAACCCGACCCCCGCTGGCGCGAGAGCGCCGACATCCTCCTCATCGCAGAGCCCGGAACCGGCGCCGGACCCACCGGCCCGGCGCGCATCGCCGAACTGCTGCGGGCGCACCCCGCCGCCCGGTTCGCTGCGCTGCGCGCGGACCGCGGTGCCGTCGTCGGCGACCGCGGCGGCCGACTGGTCCGGCTCGCACCCGAGGCCGGCGCCGACCCGTTGGACCCCGACCTGCTGCCCTCCGCGTACTGGCGGGTCCGCGCGGAGGGGACGGTGGACGACCGGGGGTCGGCGTTCACCGTCCGGACCGGCTCCCAACGGGCCCGGGTCCGCGTCGAGCCGATGGGCCGCTGATCACCCGAGGTCCCATTCGCGCAGGAGGCCCGCCACCCGCTCGGCCTCGCCCGCGTGTCCGATCACCGTGTAGATCGCGGCGGCCCGCGACAGGTCGGCCCGCGCGCCCTCCTCGTTGTCGGGCCGGACCGCGCACCCGCGTTCGACCAGCGCGTCGGCCGCGCGCTTGCCGTCCCTCGCGGCCTCGTGCAGTTCCACGGCGGTGGTCAGGAATCCGAGCGCCGTTCCGCGCTCGCCCTTCGCGGTGTACAGCGTTCCGAGCGTGGTGCTGATCCTGGCGATGTTGTAATCGTCGGAGATCTCCTCCGCGACTCTGAGCGCCGACCGCGTGTTCGCCTCGGCCGCGTCGAGGAGCCCGAGGTCCAGTTGGACGCGGCCCACCTGGTGGCGGGCGTTCATCTCCGCTCGCGGATCGGGCGGGGACAGCCGCTCGGCAATGCGCAGCGACTCCGTGTGCAGGTCCAGCGCGACCCGCAGTCCTCCGTCGGTCTCGTAGAGCTTGCCGAGCGCCTCCAGGGCGGTGTGCAGGGGCAGGCCCTGCCCCGACGCGCGCGCCGCATCGACCGCCGCCTCCGTGTGCTCGTAGGCGCGGTTCCGGTTGCTCCGGACCTCGGCACCCGGTGTGCCGGGCTCGGCGGCGGACGGCTCCTCGTCGATCCGGTCCGCGTAGGGGCGCGCGAGCTGGATCAGCATCCGCGACAGCATGGTCCGCGCGGGCCCGCCCATGGCGCGCGCCGAACGCACACCGAACCCGTGCGTGTGGATCCAGTCGGGGTAGCAGGAGAGCCGCAGGTAGAACGCCCACAGCGCCTCGCACAGGTCGCACACCAGCGCGTGCTCGCCCGCGTCGAACGCGGCCTCGACGACCTGGGCGATCGCCGCCCGCTCCAGCTCCATCCGGTCCAGCGCACCGGCCTGGTCGGCGAACACCGCGTCGGGTACCGCCGACGGGCGCCCGATCAGGTACCGGCCGGGGAGCAGGACGGCGCTGACGCCCCGTGCCAGCCCCAGGTAGTGGCCGCCGATACGGCGGAGGACGGCGCCGCCTTCGGCGGGGTCCGACCGCCGGGACGACCGGAGCGCGTGGGCGCGGACCGGGCCGGGCAACTCGTACCTGTCGTGCCCGCCGACCTTGGCCAGGGTCACCAGACCCGCCAGCCGAAGGGCCTCGATCTCCGTTCGCGGTTCCGGCGCGCCGTCGAACACCGCTGCGACCAGCTCCGGCCCGAAGCCTCCCGGCGGGTGCCAGGCCAGAGCGCGCAGCAGCGCCGCCCGGGAGTCGGGCAGCGCCTCGTACGATGCGGCGATGGCGCCGTTCATGGGGGCCTCCTCTGCCGGAGCGTCGCCCGCCGTGTCGCCGCCGCGCGCGCAGCGGCCGGCGGTCAATGAGATGGACAGCGGGTACCGGTCGCCGCGGGCCACCGCCGCCTGCGCGGCCTCTTCGGTCAGCTCCTCGGCGCCCGACATCCGGGCAAGGCTGAGGTTGAGCAGCCGGGCGGCGCCCGCCGCCGACAGCGGTCCAGCGCCGACCTCGCACGGCGGGGAGACGGCCGCCATGTGGGGATCGGCCCGGTCGACGTCGTCGATCTGCTGGTTCGCGGTCAGCACCACGACGCTTCCGGGAGCCGCGGGGAACAGCGGCTGGGCCGCCCCGATGGTCGCGGCGTTGTCGATGAGCAGCGCCATGGCACCCAGGTCGCGGCTTGCCCGGCGGTAGCGCAGCGACCGCAGCACCGGGTCGACGGGCACCGTGCTCGGCGGCACCCCGAAGTCGCTCAGGAGGTCCCAGCTCAGCCGTTCGGCGGTGCCCTGCCGCAGGTCGACCGTTCGCACACCGCCGGTGAACCGGTCCGGCTCATGGTGCCGGACCTCGTGCAGGAACATCTCGGCCAGCACCGTGGAACCGGCGCCGAGCGGCCCGGTGATCGTGATCAGGGTGACGGCCGAGCGCCCGTCCCACACCGCGCGCCACATCCGCGCGATCTGTTCGTCGCGCTGCACCAGGACGGCACCGGGCCGCAGCCGCAGCTCTCGGGACCCGCCGCCGACGTAGGTGACCGGTGCGTAGTGCACGGACACGTCGCGGGCGTCGCGGAACTGCATCGCCACCCCGTGGTTGTCGCCCATTGCGCTGGTGGTGTCCGATCCTCGGGCCGGTGGGTACCGCTCCGGCATGACATTCCCCGCCTCGCCATCGGTGTGCGCCGCCTTTGGCGTCCGACCCTACGAGGAGGGGCGCGCACTCCGATGATCTTGTCCGGATCCGGACGGTCCCGGGCCGCGCCGCCCCGCCGTGCCCCGCGCGTCACGCTGCGGCGGGGCCGCCGCGTGGCGGCGCGCCCGTGCGCGTTGCCGGCACCCTGTGCCGCGCCGATGCGCAATGATCGCGGCATGCTCCATGTACTGCTGCTGCGCTACACGCGGACACCCGACGACGCCGCCCCGCACGTCCCCGATCACGTGGAATACCTGGAGACCCACCACGACGACGGGACCTTCGTCCTGTCCGGCCAGACGGCCCCCGACGGGACCGGCGGGGTCATCCTGGCCCGCGGGTCGCGGGCGGCGGTCGAGCGGATCGCCGCCGCCGACCCGTTCATCGTGGCGGGGGTGGGGTCCTACGAGATCATCAGCGCCGAGCCCGGCCGGGGCGCCCGGGAGGTACTCGACCTGTTCGGCCCCTGACCCCTCTGCCGCGGGGGCTTCAGCGCCAGGCGTGGCGGATGCGCAACCGGCCGAATCCCATGGCCCCGGAGATCCGGATCCTCGGCCCGCTGGACCGGGCCTTCCGCGGGGGCTGGTAGCGCACGTCCTTCCACTCGGTGTGCAGACCCTCGACGTCGACGACCGCGTCGCGGGGCACCGTGATCCGCGCTCCGCCGGTTCCGAGGTTCAGCTCGATGTCGACCGTCGGATGCTCGATGATCGCCCGGGACAGGTCCAGGTGCACCCGCCCGAATGCCGACTCGACCTTGAGGGTCCGGGGGACCCGCCATTCGCCCCGCCGCAGGATCCGTCCGGTGGCGGCGCCGATGGTCGACGCGGTGCCCGGGCGCTCCGCCGGGAGCGCGGCCAGAGCCGACGCGAACTCGCCGGAGGTCTTCGCGGCGAGCAGCTGGTCGAGGCGCTGCTCCATCTCCTCGTGCGAGATGCGCTCATCGGCGTACGCCTCTTGCAGGCGCCGCACGGCCGCTTCGCGGTCGTCTTCGGTGAGGGCCGGCAGCGGGTCTTCCCGCGGAGAGGTCACCGTCGTACCTTAGCGCCGCGCCGAGGACCGGAAAGTCCCCATATTCGGGGCGCGCGAGGACCGGCGCACGATGTCCGGCCGCTCATGGCGCCGACCGCGCGGACCCGGGGTCCGCGCGGTCGGCGCCGGACGCGGGTGCCGCTAGGCGCGGGTGCGGACGGCCGCCACGATCTCGGCGACGGCGTCGTCGATGGCGACACCGTTGTTCTGCTCGCCGCTGCGGTAGCGGAACGACACCGCGTCCTTGCTGACGTCGTCGTCGCCGGCCAGCAGCATGAACGGGACCTTCTGCTTCTGGGCGTTGCGGATCTTCTTCTGCATCCGGTCGTCGCCGGAGTCGACCTCCACCCGGATGCCCTCGGCGCGCAGCCGGTCGGCGACCCGCTCCAGGTACGCCACGTGATCGTCGCTGATGGGGATGCCGGTGACCTGCACGGGGGCGAGCCACGCCGGGAACGCGCCCTCGTAGTGCTCCAGCAGCACCGCGAAGAACCGCTCGATCGACCCGAAAAGCGCGCGGTGGATCATCACCGGGCGCTGCCTGCTGCCGTCGGCGGCCTGGTACTCCAGGCCGAACCGCTTGGGCTGCTGGAAGTCGACCTGGATCGTGGACATCTGCCAGGTGCGGCCGATGGCGTCCTTCGCCTGCACCGAGATCTTCGGGCCGTAGTACGCGGCGCCGCCGGGGTCCATGACGAGGTCGAGGTCCTGCTTCTCCGCCGCCTGGCGCAGCCGGTCGGTGGCCTCGGCCCACTCCTCGGGCTCGCCGATGAACTTGTCGGAGTCGCCGCGGGTCGACAGCTCCAGGTAGAAGTCGTCGAGCCCGTAGTCGCGCAGCAGGTTCAGCACGAAGGTGAGCAGGGCGTCGAGTTCGTCCGGCATCTGCTCGTCGGTGCAGTAGATGTGCGCGTCGTCCTGGGTGAACCCGCGGGCGCGGGTCAGCCCGTGCACCACGCCGGACTTCTCGTACCGGTACACCGTGCCGAACTCGAAGAGGCGCAGCGGCAGTTCGCGGTAGGACCGGCCGCGCCCCTTGAAGATCAGGTTGTGCATCGGGCAGTTCATGGCCTTGAGGAAGTACTCGGCGCCTTCGAGCTCGATGGGCGGGAACATCGACTCGGCGTAGTTCGGCAGGTGGCCCGACGTCTCGAACAGGGCGCGCTTGGAGATGTGCGGCGTGTTGACGAACTCGTACCCCGCCTCCTCGTGGCGGTGCCGCGAGTACCCCTCCATGGCCTTGCGCACCACCCCGCCCTTGGGGTGGAACACCGCCATGCCCGACCCCAGTTCGTCGGGGAAGGAGAACAGGTCGAGCTCCGCGCCGAGCTTGCGGTGGTCGCGCTTCGCGGCCTCTTCCAGCATGGTCAGGTAGGACTTGAGGGCGTCCTTGGACTCCCAGGCCGTGCCGTAGATGCGCTGCAACTGCGGGTTCTTCTCGCTGCCCCGCCAGTAGGCCGCCGCCGAGCGCATGAGCTTGAACGCCGGGACGACCTTGGTGGTGGGCAGGTGCGGGCCGCGGCACAGGTCCTTCCAGCACAGCTCGCCGGTGCGCGGGTGCAGGTTGTCGTAGATGGTGAGCCCGCCCTCGCCCACCTCGACGCTGGACCCGTCGTCGTCGCTGGACCCGCCCTTGAGGCCGATCAGTTCGAGCTTGTACGGCTCCGCGGCGAGCTCCGCGCGGGCCTCGGAGTCGTCGATCGGGCGCCGCGCGAAGCGCTGGCCCTGTTTGACGATCTCCTGCATGCGCTTCTCGACGCGCTTGAGGTCTTCGGGTGTGAAGGGCTCGGCGACGTCGAAGTCGTAGTAGAAGCCGTTCTCGATGGGCGGCCCGATGCCCAGCTTGGCCTCGGGGAACAGCTCCTGCACGGCCTGCGCCATGATGTGCGCCGCGGAGTGGCGCAGGATCGACCGGCCCGTCTCGGAGGCGATCTGGACGGGCGCGACGTCGTCGCCTTCGGCGACCTCGGCCGCGAGGTCGCGCGGCTCCCCGTTGACGTAGGCGGCGATCACCGTGCGTCCGTCGGCCTCCAGCGCCTCGCCTGCCGTAGTCCCGGCCGCCACCACACGCTCGACTCCGGCGAGGGTGATACGCAGCTCAGGCACAGCGGACACAGTTTCTCCCTGGTGGACGTCGCAGAGGATCCGCGAGATTGTCGATGGGTCGGCCGTTGGGACGGCGCGCGGCCCCCGCCGTCGCGGTGCGCTCAGCGGAGGCGATCCCCTGATGCTATCGGCTGGCGGAAAGCCCGACGGCCCTGTTGCGGCCGTTCGCCGGTACCCGGCCCCGCGCCGGAGCGGGGCGCCCGCGCAGGGCGGCGGCCCCGGGACACGCCCGGCCGACGCCGGCGGGAACGCCGGGGTGCGCCGGAGGCGGCAGTGGGTAGGGGTCTGCTACCGGGCGCCGCAACGGCGCCGCGGGTTGCCGGGCGCCGGCCTGCGGTGGGAGTCTGCGGCACTCCCCGCGGCGGGCGCCGCGTCTTCATCCGATTCCTACATGGGGAACGGCTACCCTCCCCGTGATGGGTCCGAAACCAGTCCTTGATGCCGCCGATATTGTGAGCCCCATGGCACCGAGCCCTCGAGCCGACTCCGATCCGCAGGTCCCGACGCCGACCGGCCGCCGGCAGATGTGGCGTCGCCGTTGGCTGCGCACGCGCGCCCACCTGAGGATCTGGCGCAAGCGGATGCACTCGCACCCTGTCCTGCACTGGACCTGGCGCAGTGTGATCATCGTCGTCGGCGGGTTCATCCTGCTCGCCGGTATCGTCATGTGCGTGACGCCGGGCCCCGGTGCGCTCGGGATCCTGCTCGGCCTGGCGATCCTCGCCACGGAGTTCTCCTGGGCGCACAACCTGCTGCACCGGGCGCGGGTCTGGGAGCGCAAGGCCCGCGAGAAGGCGATCGCCACGCAGCGCCGCCGCCGCGCCCGCAAGGCCGCATTCCGGACGGACCGGCCGCATCAGGGCTCTTAAAGCTCGCACCAAACCGGTGTGTTCACCGGCCCAAAAGCAGGGATGGGCCGCGGCAGCCGCCGCTGTGGCGCCTTCGGCGGCGGACCGGAATGGAAAACAGGTGAGGCCGACTCCCCGTTTGGGAGTCGGCCTCTCGGTACTGTGGGCGATACTGGACTCGAACCAGTGACCTCATCGGTGTGAACGATGCGCTCTAGCCAACTGAGCTAATCGCCCGCCCACGCCCCGCTTACGCCGGGCGAACAAAGAAAACTGTAGCGCATCCGCGCCGCGAATCGTGCAGGGTTTCCCGATGGACCCGGGGCGACGTGACCGACGTCTCCCTGCCGGTTTCACACCCTGCGACCGGGGCCGAACCGGTGCCGAACACCCTCGCATCCTGGCAGTCCAAACCTTTACCTGGTCTGGACCGCCCAGGTGCGGCGTGCCCGGGTGATGCGCCACACAGATCATGCGGAAATTCCTGGTTTACGCAGCTCATTAGAGTTACGGAGGGTAGGAAGACGCGGCGGCGACCCCGCCCCTTCCCCCACGCCCGAGTAAAAGACACCGGTTGCGCGTCATAGTCATGAACCGGCCGCGTTGGAGCGGGTGACACTGCAACCGACCCGCCAGAGAGCGGGGCCGGAGGAGAAAAGGTTTGGCGAACATGAACAGTAGCGGTACCACTGCAACCGCCGAGCTGGGACTACGGCTGGTCGTGCCCGACCGCACCGCGGTCCCCCTCGTCGCCCGGCTCGACTACAGCGCAGGCGACCCCTACGCCATCAAGGTGTCCTTCCACGTCGGCGAGGACGAGCCCGTCGAGTGGATCTTCGCGCGCGAACTGCTGACCGTCGGAATCGTGCGCCCCGCCGGCGACGGCGACGTCCGCGTGTGGCCCGCCAAGGGCGGCGACGAGCGCACCGTGAACATCACCCTGTCGTCGCCGTTCGGGCACGCGCAGTTCGACGCGCCGGTCTCGCCGCTCGCGGAGTTCCTGCACCGCACCTACGAGATCGCGCCCGCCGGGCAGGAGGCCGACTACGTCGACCTCGACGCGGAGATCGAACAGCACCTCTGCTCCTGAACCCGGGCCGGGCGGCACACCGCCCAGGCACGGACGAAAAAAAGTCACCCGGTGTCGCACCGGATGACCATCGGCCCCTGCGCTCGATCAGCGGAATCGAGCGCGCAGGCCCGATTTTCGGCATACCCGCCCCTCGCGAGGCGAAACGTCCTCTCCTGCGGCGGTCTGCCCGAAACGCCGAACACCTCCCGTCCCGCGGCGGTTCGCGCCCGGGCGGCAGTGGTCCGGCGCCGCCCTCACGGGTCGAGGTCGGCGGCGCTGCGCTCGGCGAACACCTCCACCGCCTTCTGCGAGACGGGACCGGGGACCGTGCCGAGGACCCGCCCGTCGATGGCGCGGATCGGCTGAACGTCCCGGCCGGTGGAGGTCAGGAACGCCTCGGTCGCCTCGCCCAGCGCCGACATCGGCACCTCGGCCTCCTCACCGCCGAACCATTCGAGGACCAGTTCGCGGGTGATGCCCGCAAGGGGCCCCGCTGACAGCGGCGGGGTGACCAGCCGCCCGCCGAGCACGACGAAGATGTTGCTCCCGGTGCCCTCGCAGAGGTTCCCCGCTGTGTTGGCGAAGAGCGCCTCGCTGCCGCCCCGCTCCTTCGCGTAGTTCAGCGCGAGGACGTTGTCGGCGTAGGAGGTCGTCTTCAGGCCCGTGAGCGGCCCGTTCTCGTTGCGGGTCCACGGCACCACCACGACGTCGGTGCTCGCGGGGACGGCCGAGAAGGCGCCCACGGCGATCACGCACGTCGCCTCTCCCCCGCTGCGGTCGGAGCCCAGCGGCCCTGGTCCCGCCGTGACGGTGATGCGCACCCGGCCGGGATCGGTTCCCGGGTTCGCTTCGAGCGCCAGCCGCACACCTTCGGCGAGGAGGTCCGTGTCGGGGGCCGGCAGCCCGAGGCCCTCGGCGGACCTGGTGATCCGGCGCAGGTGCCGGGTGAGGGCGAACGGGCGGCCGCCGACGGCCTTGACCGTCTCGAACACGCCGTCGCCCACGGTGATCCCGTGGTCGAGTGCCGGGATCCGCGCTTCGTCGGCGTCGAGCACCGCGCCTTGGCCATAACCGGCCCCGGCGATCCACACCCGCATATGAGTCCATCCCCTCGTCGTCCTCATTCGGCCAGATCCGATCCTGCCAGCACCGCCGCGCGATACGGCACACGCCCCCGATCGGCCTCGACGGATCCCCCATGTGCAGTTCAGATCGGGCATCGCGTGGGTACGGTAGCGAACCACCCACCCCGGCACCATTTCCCCCGAACAACCGGCGACCGACCGAATTGGCCGCAAAACTCCGCAGCGATGTCACGTTTGGCTATCATCTGGACAACGCTTATCGGTTCCCCCTCGAACCGCTGCACCCTCACCCCTCACACGACCGGCCCGGCCCCCACGGCGATCACGCACACGACACAGATCTAAGAGAGCCATGACCTCACGGAGTACCGCCCCCGGCGAACTGAGCTGGTTGCTCGACGACCTCCTCACCCGAGCCACCGGAACCCGCCACGCCATCGTCCTGTCCACCGATGGCCTGCTCATGGCGGCATCCAGCCAGATGGACCGCTCGGCGGCCGAGCACCTCGCCGCCATCGCATCCGGCCTGCACAGCCTCGCCGGCGGCGCGAGCAAGCAGTTCGCCGCCGGCGGCATCAGGCAGAGCATCATCGAGATGGACGACGCGTTCCTGTTCGTCGCCGCGGCCGGCGAAGGTGCCTGCATGGCGCTGCTCGCCGACTCCGAGTGCGACGTCGGCCTGGTCGCCTACGAAATGAACAAGGTCATCCAGCGGGTCGGCCAGTACCTCTCCGCGCCGCCCCGCCCCGACATGCCGTCCACCCCCGCCCGCATCGAGCGCTGACCCGTCGAACCGCCCCGGCACCGCACTCGCACGGTCCCGGGTCCTCGGCGAAACCGTTCGCTCCAACTGCGGGGATCCGCTAAAGTTCAGAGTGCTGCGAGGGAATCGCCCCGGTCATCACCGGGACGCCCTTCCCTCCCGTGCGGACGTGGCTCAGCTGGTAGAGCATCACCTTGCCAAGGTGAGGGTCGCGGGTTCGAATCCCGTCGTCCGCTCGCGATCATCGACGACCATCGGTGTGCACTATGGGGTCAGCCCCCATGCAATGCGGACGTGGCTCAGCTGGTAGAGCATCACCTTGCCAAGGTGAGGGTCGCGGGTTCGAATCCCGTCGTCCGCTCGGAGGCGGTCGTTCGGGTATCTCCCCACCAGGCTCGGACAGCCGAACGCGGCGGAGTGGCCGAGTGGCTCAGGCAAGGGACTGCAAATCCCTCTACACGGGTTCAATTCCCGTCTCCGCTTCCGAGCACGTACTCGGGCGATTAGCTCAGGGGGAGAGCGCTACCTTGACACGGTAGAGGTCACTGGTTCGAAACCAGTATCGCCCACCGAAGTGAACAGCAGGTCGGAACGGGCCTCCCCGAGACCTCTCCGCCGGGCCCGGCCCGCCGCGAGAGGTGCCGGGGAGGCCCTTTTTCGTTCCCCGGGGTCTTTCCGGGGGCTCAGGTCTGCTCCGCGAGGATCCGGCGCAGGGTGGCGGCGAAGGCGTCCGGCTCGCCCTTCATGCCGAACTCGCCGCCGCCGAAGCCGCCGTGGTGGCTGGGGAAGGTGACCGCCGCCGTGCCTAGCCGCCCGGCGACACCCGCGCCCGAACGACCCGTCAGCTCCTCGGCGGACTCGGTTCCGACACCGAGGACGATCCGGGTCGGTGCCGCCCGCAACGCGTCGAAGTCGGGCTGGAAGTGGATGCACGAGAGCATGTTCTGCCCGATCATCGGGTCGTCGCGGGAACCGTCGTCCTCGGCCGGCAACCCGAACTCGGCGGGATCGGGGGCGGGCCGGTGGGCGAAGTCGGCGGGGATCGGCCCCTTCGCGCCGGTGAGCGCGATGAACTTGGCCATCGCCGGGCCCAGGCCGCGCCGCTGGTAGGTCCGGTGGATGTCCATGGACGCGGCCAGCACCGCCCCGCAGTCCGGCAGCACCTGGGCGAGCGGCGGCTCGTGCGCCACGAGCGTGCGCACCAACTCCGGGTGGCGGGCCACCAGGGCGAACGCGTTGACCGCGCCGCCGCTGCTGGCGAAGATGTCGACCGGTCCGCCGCCGAGGGCGGCGATCAACCGGTGCAGGTCGTCGGCGTGCTCGTCGGGTGTCGACTCGACCACGCCGTCGGAACGCTCGCTGCGGCCGGTACCGCGGGGGTCGTAGGTCACGACCGTGCGATCGGGGAAATACCCGGCGAGGGTGGTGAACCCGGCGGCGTCCATCGGGGATGCGATCATCAGCAGGGCGGGCGCCGCATCGGATCCGGTGCCGCGGACGTCGTAGCGCAGCACTGCGCCCGGGACCTCAAGGCTGCGGGTGGTCGGCTCGGCCATGGGGAGCCCCCTTCCGGGAGTGGTGTCGTGTGCCGATACCGACCGGCGGGACCGGCAGGACTCATCGGCGCGGCGCGGGGCGCGCGGACCCGCGCGGGCGGTGCCGCCGCGGGCACCGCCCCGCCCCGTCCGCTTCGGCCGTCGACGCGGACCCGCGGGAGTGCGGCCTCAGGCCGGGTGCCGCTCCGCTGCGGTCGGCCGCGGCGGAGCGGCACCGGTCATGGGGCGTGCCGAGCGGTCACCGAGCCGACAGTGCGATCGCCCGGGCCGGGCAGAGGCGCGCCGCCGTACGGACGCCGCCGTGCAGCCGGGGGTCGGGGCCGTCGTCGAGGAGGGTGACGACGCCGTCGGTCTCGCGCTGGTCGAACACCGCGGGGGCGCTCATGACGCACTGCCCCGATCCGGCGCACGCGTCCTGGTCGACGCGGACCCTCATCGGCCCCCTCCGTCCGTGCGCTCCCAGGTGACGGGGAGTTCCCTGACCCCGTAGAAGACCGCGTTGTGCTTGAAGACCAGGTCGGCCAGTGGCACGGCGGCCGCCAGCGTGGGAATGCGCCGGAAGAGGGTGCCGAAGACCGCCTGGAGCTCCACGCGCGCCAGTGACTGGCCGAGGCACTGGTGCGCGCCGAAGCCGAACGAGACGTGGTGGCGCGCCGCGCGGTGGACGTCGAGCGTGTCGGGGTCGGGGAACGCCGCCGGATCCCGGTTCGCGGTGCTCTTGACCGCGATGATCCCGTCGCCCTTGCCGATGTGCCGGCCGCCGACCACCAGGTCCGCGCGTGCGACGCGGCGGGCCTCGGTGTGGGTGACGGACAGGTACCGCAGGAGCTCCTCGACGGCGCCGGCGACCACCGCGGGGTCGGCGCCGCCGCGGAGCACGTCCAGCTGCTCCGGGTGCGCCAGCAGCGCCGCCGTGCCCAGGGCGATCATGTTCGCGGTGGTGTCGTGCCCGGCGACCAGCAGCAGTTGGCCCGCCGTGGCTATCTCGCGGCGGGTCATCGCGCCGGTGCGGTACTGCTCGACGGCCATCCTGCTGAGGACGTCGTCGCCCGGCTCGGCGTCCTTCGCGGCGACGAGGTCGCCGAGGTAGGCGTTCAGCTCCTCGCTGGCCGCCATGGCCCGCGCGGGGTCGCCGCCGTCCATGACGAGTTCGCCAGCCACCCGCTGGAAGAAGGAGCGGTCGGCGTAGGGCACGCCGAGCACCTCGCAGATCACCAGTGAGGGGACCGGCAGGGCCAGCGCCGCCACCAGGTCGACCGGGTCCGGCCCGTCGATCATGGCGTCGATGTGGTCGTCCACGATCCGCTGGATCCTGGGCCGCAGCGCCTCGGCGCTCTTGACCGTGAAGTCCGCTGCCATCCGCCGCCGGTGGGTGATGTGCTCCGGCGCGTCCATCTGCATCAGCGTCGTCATCCGGGTGTCGCGCGCCTTGCTGACCGCGTTGGTGTGCGGAAAGCCGGGCCAGGAGACCTCGGCGCTGACGCGCGGGTCGGTGAGCACGGTGCGGACGTCGGCGTGCCGGGTGACCAGCCACGCGGTGCTCCCGTCCCAGAGCCGTACCCGCGACACCGGTTCGCCGTCGTTCAGCAGGCGCAGTCCCGGCGGCGGGTCGAACGGGCACGCGGCGGCACGGGGCATCGGGAACGCGGGCGGCTCCGCCAGGGCGTCGGGCATGGCATCTCCTTGCGTTGACCAGGGGTTATGTGCGGGTGCGGCCCCCGAGGCGTCCCGGGGTGCGGGCGCGGGTGTCACGCGTCCACCCCCGCCGGGGCGCCCGTGCGGGCGGCGCGGTCGGCCGCGTAGGCGGTGGCGGTGCCGATCGCGCAGATGAGCGCGAACCCGAAGAGCATGTACCGGGCCGAGTCGAGCATCGAGGACCCGCCCAGGTGCACCAGGACCCCGGCGACCGCCGTGCCGAACGCGATCGACAGGCTCGTCACGGTCGCGATCGCCGCTGCCGCCCGCCGCCCCTCCGCCGGGTCCTGGGTGCTGGACATCGCGGCAACGGACAGGTGCGGGTAGGCCAGACCGATGCCGGATCCGGCGACGACCAGCACCGGCACCCAGCTGAACACCAGCCAGGCCGGCGCGTCCTGCCATTGCAGCAGCCCATGGGCGAGCAGCCCGAGCGCCAGCAGCAGCGGACCGATGACGCGCAGGCGGCGCACCGTGCGCTCCTTGACGGCGGAGGAGCTGAGGATCTGGGTCGCCGACCAGCCCAGCGAGATGGCGGCCCCGAAGAAGCCGGCCGCGGCGGGCGCCAGCCCGCCCAGCCGCTGGCCGAACAACGGCACGAACGACTCGACCGCGACACCGAACGTCAGCAGCGCGAGCGTCAGGTACACCCACTTCAGCGGCGAGCCCTTCCGGTAGGTCGCGTGCGGGAACACCCGGAGTTCGCTGCGGCGCTCGTGCGCGATGAACCCCGCGACCAGCAGCAGCGCCACCGCGATCCCCGCCGCCATGGCCGCGGTCGAGGACAGCACCCCCGCCACGCTGACCGCCGCCGTGGCGGCGGTGACCAGGAGCAGCGACACGGCGGGGACCGGCGCCCGCGCGTCGCTGCGCTCCCCGCGCGGCAGCACGCGGGGCACCAGCAGGCAGCACACCGCCGCGATGACCGCCATCAGCACGAACGCCAGCCGCCACGAGCCGAACTGGGCGAACAGGCCGCCGAGCGCCGGACCGGCGAAGTTGCCGACGCCGTACATCGCCGACATCAGCGCGTTGCCGCGCGTCCACATCCGCCGGGGCAGGGCGGACCGGATGACGGCGAAGCCCAGCCCGGACAGCAGTCCCGCGCCGATCCCCTGGAGGCCGCGCCCGGCCAGCAGCACCGGCATCACCGGGCTGAGCGCGCACGCCAGCGAACCGGCGAGGAAGACGGTGAAGCCGAGCAGGTAGGCGCCGACGTTGCCCCAGCGGGCCAGGACCCGGCTGACGACCATCGTCGCGATCACCATGGCGACGAGGTAGACCGTCATGTTCCAGGCGTAGAAGTCGGCGCCGCCGATGTCGGCGACGGCCGTGGGCAGCAGGCTCGACGCGAGGTAGATGTTGACCGCGCCGACGAGGACGCCGACGGCCAGCATGATCGCCGAACCGGCGTGCTCCGGGCCCAGCAGCTCCCGCCACGTGGCCGATTCGGATGGGGGTGTGCTCACGCCGCCACCCCCGCCCTCAGGCGGGGCGCCGCGGCCGCGCCGCGGCCCGCCCCTCCGCCGGCGGGTCCGGGGCAGTCGGTCGGACGGGTCGGTCGATTGCGTCGCCGCAGGCAGCGGGACGCCGCGCCGAACGGCGCGTTGTCGCGAACATTCATGGGTTCAAGCGTGACCGTGAACCGTCCCCGGAGACTTTCCCCCGCCATCCCGGGCCCGGACGGCGAAAACCCTCAACCCCGGATCCAACCCCTCCCCCGGTCCCCCGCTCCCGGCGCCGTCACAGGACGCGCCGCGCGAGGGGCAGTGAGCGCACGGGCCCGGCGAGTGCGAAGCTCACGGCGACCGCCAGCGGGGCGCCGAGCGCGAATGCGAGGAACGGCGCCTCCGGCAGGGCGTCCAGCGCGACCGTGAGGCCGGCGATCACCGGCAGGTGCAGGAGGAACACCGTGAACGCGTGCCCCGACAGGTAGCGGCCCAGCCGCCCCTGCCGGTCGAAGCGGCGCCGGAACAGGGCGAGGACGCCGAACGCCATGCCGACGCACATGACGGCCTCCCACAGCGCGTACACGAAGGACGCCCAGTGCCCGCCGCCCAGCATGCCGGGCCCCGCGACGAGGGCGACCGGGAACAGGAGGAGCGTGCCGGCCCCCGCCGCCGCGAAGCCGATGGTGCCCGCCCGCGCCGGGACGGTGCGGAACCAGTCCCGCTGGTAGGCGAGCGCGCCGAGCGCGAACATGGCGAGGTACTGGGGCAGGTGCGAGGGGGTCGGGACGTTCAGCAGGCCCGCGCCGAAGGGCAGCCCGATGCGGACCAGATAGGTGAGCAGGGCGAGGGCGCCGACAAAGGCGGCGACCGCCCGGAAGGACGGCGGTGCCGTGCGCCGCGGGTCCGCGCCGCGCCCCCACCGTCCCGCCGCGGCCGAGACGGCCGCTGCGGCAAGTGTGAACGCGAGCAGCACCTCAAGGAACCACAGCGCACCGACGGAGAGGTTGGCCAGGTACACCCGCCAGAGCGGCCCGGAGAGGTCGGCGCCGCTCTTGGCGTCCAGCGCGGTGATCGGGCTGAGCAGGACGACGTAGCCGGCCAGCGGGAGGAGCAGGCGGCGGAACCGGTCGGCGAGGAAGCCCCCGACGCCCTTGCGGGCCAGGGACGCCGGGGTGAAATATCCCGCCAGCAGGAAGAACAGCCCCATGAAGAACGACTGGTCGATGAGGGTGACCAGGGTCAGCACCCCCGTGCTCACCGCGTCGGGGCCGCCGAAGGACAGCGCCGAATGGTGGAGGACGACCAGGACCGTCAGGACCACCCGGGCGTTGTCGGCGAAGAGCAGCCGTGTCCGGGGGACGGCCGCGTCGGGCGCGTCCCGTCCCGGCGGGTGCGCCGGTGGACGGCCCGCGTCCGGTGTGGCGGCGCTCGCACCTGCCGCTGTCGGCAGCCGGGCCGCGGGGCCGTGGCCGCGCGTCATCCCAGCCACGCGCGGAGCTCGCGCTCCCAGTCGGGATTGTCGGTCTTCTCCAGGAACGCGCGGTGATCGAAGAGCGCGTAGACCTGGGCGCCTTCGGTGAGGGTGAGCACGATCGGCGCGCCCCACTCCTTCGACCCGCCGCCCAGGAAGCGGCCGTAGAGGCCGGTGAACTCGCGTGCGACCGCCGTGACCTCGGACCGGTGCACGGTGACGTCGGCGTCGCCGTCCCAGCCGGTGAACACCAGGCGCTCCGGTTTCAGGTGGGCCTCGCCCCGGTGGGGGAAGAGGACGCGCTGGTCGATGGCCGCGGCGACTTTCGCCGCCGGGCCGGCGGCCCGCAGCTCGTCGGCCGTCGCCGCGATGTAATGGCTCGTACGCAGGATCTGCTCGCTCATGGCCGCGACGCTACGGGCCCGGCCCGCCGCCGGGCATCGTCGCAAAGGCGGCCGGTGCCGATGCGTTGGTCGGCGGCGCCTCATACCAATGGATGAGCACGCCGCGCGGCGCGGTGCCGCCCGAGCGGCACCGCGGCGGCCCGGTTCGTTGCCCGCGGGCTCAGGGCCGGGCGGCCTCGTAGGCGATCAGGGCGACCTGGACCCGGTTGGTCCGGTCCCACTTGGCGAGGATCTGGCCGACATGGGTCTTGACGGTCGGGACGCTCATCCCGAGCCGGGACGCGATCTCGCCGTTGGTGAGCCCTTCGCCGATGGCAGCGGCGATGTCGCGCTCGCGCGGGGTGAGCCGCGCCATCAGCCGGTGCGCGGACTCGCGGGGCCCGGAGTCGGAGTCGACGTGCTCGATGAGCCTGCGGGTGACCGAGGGCGACAGGGTCGGCTCCCCGGCCGCCGCCATGCGTACGGCGTCGATGATCTGCGCCGGGTGGGTGTCCTTGAGCAGGAACCCGGCGGCGCCGAGCCGCAGGGCCGCCAGGATCGACGCGTCGGTCTGCAAGGTGGTGAGCATGACGACCGCCGGCGGGTCGGGCTCGGCGAGGACGTACCGGGTGGCGGTGAGGCCGTCGGTGCCCGGCATCCGGATGTCCATGAGCACGACGTCGGGGCGGTGCCGGCGCACGGCGTCCATGACGTCGGCGCCGTCGGCGACCGCCGCGACGATCGCGAGGTCGTCCGTTGCGCCGAACATGGTGGTGAGGCTGCCGCGGACGAACGGGTCGTCGTCCACGAGCAGGACCGTCGTGGCGCTCACGGCGCCCATGGTAGCCACGCCCACACCCGGTACTCGCCCGCTGCGGTGCGCCCGTACTCGAACCGCCCGCTCGCGAGGCGCACCCGTTCGGACAGTCCGATCAGTCCCGTGCCCGATCCGGGCACGGGAAGCGCGCCCCGGCCCGCAACGGCGACCGCGTTTCGCACCTCGACCCGGACGCCCCGCTCGGCATCGCCGGTCACGGTGACGCGGACCGGTTGCGCGGGCGCGTGCTTGCGAGCGTTGGTCAGGGCCTCTTGGACGATGCGGTAGAGGCAGGCGGCCGTGGCGGGGGCGGGTTCGCCGTCGATCGCGTGCTCGAAGTCGACGGCCTGCCCGCTCCCGTGGTTCTCCGCGACGAGCGCGTGCAGGTCGGTGACGCCGTGCCGCGGTTCGGGGAGGGGGTCCTCGGCGTCGGTGGCGCGGAGGACGCCGATGATCGCGCGCAGCTCCACCAGCGAGCGGTGCGCGTTCTCCCGGATCGCCTCGGAGCCGCGGGCGATGTCCTCGGCCGGGGAGTCGGGGCGGAAGCCGAGCGCCCCGGCGGCCATGCTCAGCCGGGCCAGCCGGTGCGCCAGCGTGTCGTGCATCTCGCGGGCGATGGCCTCGCGCTCCCTGCGGCGGGCCCGCTCCGCGATGAGCCGCTGCTCCGACTCCGCGCGCACGGCCCGCTCGCGCAGCGACACCACCAACTGCCGTCGGGCGCGCAGCGCGAGGCCCCAACCCACGCACAGCAGGCACACCAGTGCGGTGGTCCCCGAAGCGCTCCAGTACACGGCGCCGGACAGCGCCGGATCGAGGGCGAACTGGGCGAAGGCCGAGGCCACGGCGAGGCCCGCGGCGGCCAGCGCCGTACCCGCCCGCCGGTGGACCGCCACGGTGAACAGCGCGATCGCGCTCGGCCCCGCCACGACGGGGAACCACACCGAGGCGACGATCAGCACGACGGCGAGCGCCACCGGGACGCGCCGGCGCCACCACATGGCGGCGCACGCCGCGACCAGTACGGCGCCGGCGGCTTCGGGCGCCGCGGGCCCGCCACCGCTCTGCGGGCCGATGAACCACACGAGCCCGGCCGCCGCGCTGAGCAGCACGCACAGCGCGTCGACCGCGATGTCGCGCGCTGTCCGCCGCGGCGCCGCACCGGAACGGCCCTGCCGCGGTGTGAGCAGTCCCGGGAGCAGGCCCGGGTGGTCGATCCCCGGGCCGCCGGTGTGCTCCGCCGCCGCGCCCGCCGGCACCCGACCGTCCACGCGCACTCCCCCTCCAGTCGCCGCCGCCCCTCCCCCCAGGGTCCCCCAGAAAAACCCCCGCCCCGCCCCACACCGCCACCCGCGCCCCCACCGAGCCCCGGACGCCCGCAGCCCCGCGACGTCCCGACCGGCCCGCCCCGCACTCGGGTCGGGGGCGCCCTGGCGAACCTGCGGCGGCTGCGGCCTCTGATCACCGCCGATCTCGACGCCTACGACCGCATCATCGGTCTGCTCGCCCCGGCCCCCCAGTAGCGGGCCTCGCCGTGGCGGGGGCGGGTGGTCTTGTCCGAGGGTGGGCGGGGGTCGTAGTTTCTTGGCACCGGGCCGACCCGCAGGTGCCGCGGGCCCGACACCGCTGCCGTAGGGAGAGCACACGCCATGGAAACCGCACTGACGCCCCTGGAGTTCGCCCGGCGCACACGCAGGCTGCACCCGCGGCGCAAAGCGGTCGTCGACGGCGACCTCCGCCTCACCTACGAGCAGTTCTTCGACCGCTGCGACCGCTGGTCGGCGGCGTTGCAGGGCATGGGGGTCGCCAAGGGCGACCGGGTCGCCTACATCGCCCCGAACACGCACGCCCAGCTCGAATCCTTCTACGCGGTCCCGCAGCTCGGCGCGGTGCTGGTCCCGGTGAACTTCCGGCTGACCGCCGACGACTTCGCCTACATCGTCGGCCACTCCGGCGCGAAGGTCGTGTGCGCGCACGCCGACCAGCTCGACGCCGTCGACTCCGTCCGCGACCGGATGCCCGGTGTCGAGCGGTTCGTCGCGCTCACGGGCGCCCACGACGGCTGGGAGGACTACGAGGCCCTGGTCGCGGCGGCGCCGCGGGAGTTCGAGCGGCCCGACATCGCCGAGACCGACCTCCTCACCATCAACTACACCAGCGGCACCACCGCACGCCCCAAAGGCGTGATGATCACCCACCGCAACGCCTACCTGAACACCGTCGGCACCCTGCTGCACCTGCGCATGGACGTCGGCGACCGGTACCTGTGGACGCTGCCCATGTTCCACGCCAACGGCTGGACCTACACCTGGACGGTCACGGCGGCCGCCGCCACCCACGTCTGCCTGCCCGCCGTCGACCCGGCCCGGGTGTTCGAGCTCATCCGCGCCGAACGCGTGACCTGGCTCTGCGCGGCCCCCACCGTCCTGATCATGCTCGCCAACGCCACCGCGGAGGCCAGGGGCGCCCCCGCGCCGGGCGTGCACGTCGTCACGGCCGGCGCCTCGCCAGCGGCCGCGACCATCGAGCGCCTGGAGGACGGTTTCGGCTGGACGGTGACCCATGTGTACGGGCTCACCGAGACCGCCCCGTTCATCACGGTGTGCGAGCCCCGCCCGGAGCACGAGGGGATGGACGCGCGCGAGCGCGGCGTCCTCAAGGCGCGCCAAGGGGTCGAGCTGATCACCTCGGGCGCGCTCGCGGTGCTGGGCGCCGACGGCGCCGAGGTCCCCTGGGACGGGGCGACCGTCGGCGAGATCGCGGTGCGCGGCAACGTCGTCATGGCCGGCTACTACCGCGACCCCGATGCCACCGCCCAGGTCATGGGCGACGGCTGGTTCCACACCGGCGACGCGGCCGTCACCCACCCCGACGGGTTCGTGGAGATCCAGGACCGCCTCAAGGACGTCATCATCTCCGGCGGTGAGAACATCTCCTCCGTCGAGGTCGAGGGGGTCCTCCTGCGCCACCCCGCCGTCCAGGAGGCCGCGGTCGTCGGCGTGCCCCACGAGCGGTGGGGGGAGACCCCGAAGGCGTCCGTGGTCCTGCGCGAGGACGCCGACGCGACGGCGGCCGACCTCATCGCCTTCGCGCGCGGCCACCTGGCCCACTTCAAGGCGCCCACCCAGGTCGAGTTCGTGGCGCAGCTACCGAAGACCGCCACCGGCAAGATCCAGAAGTTCGTCCTGCGCGGCGGCGCGTCGGCGGTCGCGCGCCAGTGACCCGCGCCCGGCCCCGGGGCGCGCCCGCCCGGCGCCGTTCGCGGGCGGGCGCGGGCCCCGGGAGCAGTCCTTAGTCGCCCTGGTCCTGCTTCCAGGACGCCGCTTCCTCGCGGACCGCGTCGGCGTCGAACTTGTTGTAGGAGTCGGCCAGGGAGTAGTCGAGGATGCCGTCGTCGGCGAGGTCGACCTTCGACGGGATGATCTTGTAGCGGGCGAAGAGCTCCATGGTCTCGTCCATGTCCGCGGCCTCCTGCACGCCGAACCTGCCGTCGGGGCCCTCGCCGCCGGTGGCCTTCAGCCGCGCCGACACGATCCGCACGGACTGCTTCAGCGCCTCCTCGTCCGACATCTCCGCGGACTTGGACTGCGGGAACTCCGCCCAGTGCATCTCGATGGCGGCCTCGGGGTTCTCCTCGGCGAACACCATCGACTTGAAGAACGCCCGCGCCAGCCCGGCCACGTCGTCCGGCCGGTTCTCGATGGACTCCTTGGCGACGACGAGCGCCGAGGTCCCCGTGATGTCGTTGATCGGACTGGGGATGTCGCGGAACTCGCCGTCGAGGAGGTCGGCGATGACCACGTTGGGCCCGTCGTAGCCGGAGTAGGCGTCGATGTCGCCGCTGCGCATGGCATCGGCGGCCTGCGCCCCGTAGCCGACCGGCAGGTACTCCACGTCGGACTCCGGTGCCAGCCCGGCCTCGCCGACGACGGCCTTGGCGTTGAGCGCGGTCGCCGACGCGAGGCTGTTCGCGCCCACGGTCTTGCCGGCCAGGTCCGCCGGCTCCTTGATGGCGCTGTCCTCGGGGACCACGACCCGGAACATGTTGCCGTTCGTCAGGCCGATGACGGCGAGCCCGTCGTCCTTCGCGGCCGCCGCTGCGGCGGCGCCGGTGGAGGCGTAGGTCATGAACGCCTGGCCGGTCGCGACGGCCTGCACGGCGGACAGCGCGTTGTCGACCGGTTGGACGGTGACGTCGAGCTTCTCGTCGTCGAAGTAGCCCGCCTGGATCGGCACCGAGGTGTAGGACGCGGTGGTCGCGGTCAGCGACTTGTCGGGGACGACGAGGGTCACCGGGGTGCCGCCGCCGGAACCGGCGCCGCCGCAGCCCCCCGCGGCGAGGACGAGGGCGAACGCGGCACCGGCGACGGATGCGCTTCGGATACGGGATCGGACAGCGGGCATTGGTACCACCAGGGTCGTGTCGGGAAGGGGTGCGAAGGCAGCCCCGGAAGGGCCGGGCCCTCAGCGGTTGCGGCGCACGAACCGCTCGGCCAGGGTGAGCAGGCCGTAGAGGGCCAGCCCGAACAGGGAGAGGACGACGAGCATGGCGTAGGTCCCCGCGACCTCCCCGGTCGTGGTGAACTGCTGGATCGCGTAGCCGATGCCGACCCGCGCCGCCACGAACTCCCCGACGATCGCGCCGATCAGGGCGAGCACGGCCGCGCTGTTCAGGGCCGGGAAGATGAACACGAGCGCGTTGGGGATGCGCAGATAGCACAGCTCCTGCCAGCGGCTGGCCCGCAGCGAGCGGAACAGGTTGACCTCGTCGTCGGAGACCTCGGTGAGGCCGGCGATGGTGTTGGTCAGGACCGGGAAGAAGGCCAGCAGCGCCGCGAGGACGATCTTGGGCATGAGGTCGTAGCCGAACGCCGCCACGATCAGCGGGGCGATGGCGACCTTCGGGAAGGTCTGGGAGACCAGGATGTATGGGTAGACCGCGGTGCGCACGATCGGCGAGAACGCGAACGCCGACCCGATGACGATCGCGGCCGCCACCGCGATCGCGAAGCCGGCCACGGTCTCCTGAGCCGTCGCGGCCAGGTGGGGCCACAGCGAACCGTCGCCCACCATCCGGACCAGTGCGGCGAACACGTCCGCCGGGGGCGCCAGGATCAGTGGCGAGACGACGTGGAAGGCCGTGGCGCCCTGCCAGGCGCCGATGAGGACGACGAAGATCGCCGCCGCCAGCACCGCCGAGCGGATCCGCAGGGAGCCGGGCCCGCCCCGCCCGCCCCGCCCGGCCGCGCCCGACGGCGCCTCGGCCGCCTCGGGCGACCCGGTCGCGGCGGTGCTCCTCGTGGTGCCTTTCGTGGTGCTCTTCATCGCCCGGCCCCTTCCTGTCGGGATGCGGTCCCGACACCGCGCGCGTCGTCCAGCACCGAGCGGACGTCGCGGATCACGTCGTAGAACTCCGGTGCGTTGCGGAGCGCGCGCGGGCGCGGCCGCGGCAGGCCGATCGGCACGACGTCGTGGATGCGGCCGGGCCGGGCGCTCATGACGACGACCCGGTCCGAGAGGAACACGGCCTCGGAGATGCTGTGGGTCACGAACACCACCGTCTTGGGCTCCTGCTGCCAGACGGTGAGCAGTTCGTCGTTGAGGTCCTCCCGGGTGAACTCGTCCAGCGCGCCGAACGGCTCGTCCATGAGCAGCAGGGACGGGCGGCTCACCAGGGACCGCGCGATGGCGACGCGCTGCTCCATCCCGCCCGACAGCTCGCGGGGGAAGTGCCGCTCGAACCCGTCGAGGCCCATGAGCCCGAGCAGTTCGGTCGCGCGCCGCCGGCCGGCGTCGTCGAGCGTCCCGCTGATGGTCAGCGGGAGGCAGACGTTGTCGATGACGTTGCGCCACCGCAGCAGGGTGGGCTTCTGGAAGCTGACGGCGACCTGCGGGAGCGGTGCGCTGACCGGCTCGCCGTCGACCCGGACGTCGCCCGTGCTGGTCTCCAGCAGCCCGGCGACCAGCTTGAGCAGGGTGGACTTGCCGCACCCGCTCGGCCCGATGAGGGAGACGAACTCGCCCGCGCCGATCTCCAGGTGGGCGTCCTCCAGCGCGTGCACGGCGCGGGACCTGGTGTGGAAGGTCTTGGCGACCCCGTTGACGGTGATGGCGGCGGGTGCGACCGCCGCGGCTCCGGTCGGCGCGCCCATCAGGCCGCCCCGCCTTCGGCGCGCGCGGTCCGGTCGCCGGCCGGCAGCACCTCGCGGTAGACCCGCAGCCAGTTGCCGCCCATGAGGGCCTCCGTGTCGGCGGCGCCGAAGCCTTCGGCGCGCAGCGCCGCCGCCATGGCGGGGAACGCCGAGGTGTCGGGGAACCAGTCCAGCGGCGGCTGCTTGCCCGGGTTGCCCGCCGACCCGGCGCCGTACTGCGGGGTCCTGCTCCAGCGGCCCTTGCGCATCCACTGGAGGTCCTCGAACACCACCTTGCGGCCGAGGTCGGTGCCAATCCCGACGTGCGCGGTCCCCACCAGGTCAACGGTACGGGCCACCATCGAGGCCCACGCGCCGATGCTGTGCGCGTACTCGCCGGAGAGGTTGCGGTAGCCGGTGAGGCCGACGACCCCGCCCCGGGCGGCGAGCGCCTTGAGGACGTCGTCGGTGACGTTGCGGCGGTGCGGGACCAGCGACGCGGGGTTCGCGTGCGAGACCGCAACGGGCACCGCCGAGTGCTCGATGGCGTCGCGGGCGGTGCGCATCCCGACGTGGGCGAGGTCGACGAGCATCCCGACCCGGTTCATCTCGGCCACGACCTGGCGGCCGAACCGGGTGAGCCCGGGGTCGACCTCCTCGTAGCAGCTCGCGCCGACGTCGTTCTGGATGTTGTAGGTGAGCTGGCCGACCCGCACCCCCAGGTCGGCGAACAGTTCGACGAATCCGATGCGCCCGGAGAGGAAGGCGGTGTTCTGGAAACCGAGCAGGATCGCGGTGCGGCCCTCGGCGGCGATCCGTTCGATGTCGGCCGCCGTCCGTGCCACGCCGATCAGGTCGGCGTTGTCGCGTTCGAGTTCGCGCCAGTGCGCCAGTGCGTCCATCGACTCCACGGCGTCACCCCAGTAGCCGCACGTGACGGTGACGCAGCCCAGGCCGCCGGCGCGGAGCTCGGTGAAGATCTCACGGTCGAATTTGCTGCATTCGAGGCCATCAACGAAGATCACGCGGCCTCCTTCGTAGTCGTAGCGATTGGTGCGGCCGGTCGCGGCCGTTCGGTGCGGTCCATCGGGGGTCGCCGTCGCGGTCCGCTGCTCAGCCGGAACCGGCGGCGACGTAGTCGGGGTCGGTGCCGGACGCGGCCGGTGCGCCGCTCCCGGGTGCGGGCAGGGCGCCGGCGTGCCCGCGGGACAGCGGCGTGTCCTCGGTGAGTGCGTCGTTGGAGCGGTGGTACAGCCGCCACCACAGTGCGGCGTCGACGTCGAAGCCGCCGTGCACGGCCGCGGTCAGGTGCCGCCCGCCGTGGGGGGCGGCCGCCCGGTCCGCGGCGGTGGGTGCCGCCGCGCCGAGGTGGCGGAGCCGCGCGCTGTCGGGCCCGGTGACCGCCGCCTCCAGCCGCGCCCCGTAGCGGTGCGCGGCCGGGACCAGCGCGCCCAGCAGCGCGGGATCGGGCGCCCCGGTCACGTCGAGCACCGCGCCGCCGTCCCGGTCCGCCGCGGCGATCACGAGGTCGAGCAGCAGCGGCGCCACGAACAGGCTCGGCACGCCGCCCGCGTCGACGGCCGCGCCGCCCGGAGCGCGCCGCCGCGGCGGCCGCCAGCCGTCGCGCGGCGGGCGGTCGAGCCACTCCAGCGCGCCGAGTCCCAGCGCCTCGGCATCGGCGACCAGGTCCCGCACAGCGGGCCGCACCCCTTTGGGCACGCCGTGGAGCATCAGGTGGCGCTCCGCGGTCAGTTTCAGCTCCCGCACGCTGACCCGCAGGCCGCCGCGCGGTTCGGTGTGGTGTGTCACCCCGTTCCCCTTCCGTCGCCGGCTTTCGGGCCGCGGCCCGAAAGCGCCTGGTTGATGTCTGCCACGCGCGCCATCAGCGACGCGACGGCGGCCGGGACGTCGAAGCGGCCGCTGGGCCCGGCGAGACTGAGGGCGCCCACGCAGCGGTCGTCGATGTCGAAGACCGGTGCGGCGATGCCGACCACGCCGTCCATCCACCGGCCGCGGGAGATCGCGTGGCCCTGCTCCCTGATCTCGTCGAGCGCCGCCTCGTCGGGCAGTTCGACGCCGAGTTCGGCGAGCTCGGCGCGCTGGCGCTCCGTCGAGAAGGCGATCAGCACCCGGCCCGATGCGCTGCGGCTGATCGGCATCTGCGCCTCGGCGCGCAGGTCGACCTGCAAGCGCCGCCCCGGTTCGAGGCGCTGGATGATCGTCGCGCTGCCGTGTTCGAGGATCGCGAAGGACACGGCCTCGCGGACCTCGTCGACCAGCCGCTCCATCGCGGGCATGACCCGGTCGCCCAGCCCCGCCTGGCGCATCGCCGCCTGGCCCACGCGGGTCGCGCGCAGGGTGAGCCGGTAGGACCCGTCCTCGTTCTGCTCCATCCAGCCCGCGTTGACGAGCGTGACGAGCTGCTGGTGCACCGCTGCGCGCGACCAGCCGAGTTGCCGGCCGAGCTCCGAGACGCGGACGGCGCGTTCGGCCTCTGCGACGGCTTCGAGGACGCGGAGGCTCTTCACCGCGGTTTGCAGCGGCTGGGTCTTGGGGGGTCGCGGCGTCATGGGGTTCTCTCTTCCGGGGGTCGAGGCGGCGGGGGTCCGGCGCGTCCTCGATCCTCTCGGCCGGCGGCCGCGCGCGGGGACGCGAGGGCGCGCCCGGCGGGGCGTCCCGCGGTCACGGCCGCCGCTCCGGTTCCGCGGGGGCCCACCAGGTGTCGTCGGCGCCGGTCCGGCCGAGCTCGGCGCGCGAAGGGGTGCCCTGGAAGATGAGGCCGCGCAGCGTCCGGTTGAGGTAGTCCTTCGTCCGGTCGAGGCCATAGAGGGCGCCGTTGACCAGGCGGATGCAGCGCGCCGGGACGAAGTCGTCGTCGAGCACGTCGACGTGCGGGTGGGCGTACGGCGCCGCGCTCAGGGCCTGCACCCGTTCGGCGGTGGCCCGCAGTTCGGGGTGCTCGAACAGCACCTCGCCGACGCGCGCCGCGGGGTCGCATCCGCGGAGGACCGCGTCCAGGCGGCGCACCTCGCCGGGCAGGTCGACGGAGAGGTCGAAGCCGCCCGAGGTCTCCTCGCGCGGGCCCGACCGCGGCTCCTCGGAGGAGCGGGACTTGTACCAGATGCGGCGCCGCTGCGCCTCGTCGGCGATCGGCAGCTCCAGCGCCCACGCGAACGCCGTGCCGAGGAGTTCGCGCAGCCCGGCGACTGTCATGGCCGGGTCGCCGACGAGGTGCTCGTCCACGATGAGCTGCGGCAGCAGCGCGTCGCACACCTCGGGGACCAGTTCGGTGAGCAGCGCGTCGAGCGTTTCGGCGGTGTCGGCCGACGCGGTTGCGGCGACCTCCCGGCGCAGCTCCTCGAAGGGGTGCTCGGCGGGGGCACCGCGCGTGCCGCCGTCGCGGCGCAGCCGCTCGACCAGCGGGACGATGCCGCGCAGCTCGGCGGCGACCGTGGCGCTGGGGGTGAAGACGCCGTAGTGGACGCGGTCCTGCGCGCGGTAGGTGGCCATGCGCTCCAGCAGGCCGATGAGCCGCCCGTACGCGGGGTCGCCGGGGGGCGGCGCGAGGCGGCGGGCGGCGAGGAGCGCCTCCTCGCGCAGCCACAGCCACTGGTGGACGAGCCGGGGGTGGTTCGCGGTGAACAGCACCAGGCCCAGCGCCGATCCGTTACCGAGCCCGAGGTAGCGCCGCCACGACGGCGCCAGCCGCGCGGCCGTTCCCGTCCCCTCGGCCGCGCACGCGGCCATGTGCTCGCAGAGGTCGAACCCGAACTCGCGCATCAGGTACGCGGTCAGCAACTGGGCGTGGTACGGCAGCCGCAGAGGGTGGTCGGGCCCGTAGGACAGGAAGGTCTTCGTGCCGAACGTGCCGTTGCCGTCGAGGCCCGTGTTGCGCATCAGGTAGCCGATCCCGGTGAGCACCTCGGCGTCGGGCTGGCGGCCGGCGGCGAGTTCGGCGACGGCGTGGTCGAAGGCGCGCAGGCTCCGGTTGGACCGGCACCACACCAGGGTGCCCGGCGCCGCCCGGCCGGCGTACAGCTTGGGCATCTCGGCGCGCGTGCGGGCGACCCGCTCGTCGTCGGCCTCGCCTTCGAGGAGCGCGCCGACCATGTCCCAGCTCTGCCCGATGATGCGGGGCGTGCGGTCGACCATCCGCGGTTCGGAGCTGAACGCGACGAACGACAGGATGCCGCGCCCGGTGTCGATGCGGTAGCGCACCGTGCCGGCGCCGTTGCGGTCGAGGTCCATGCCGTCGAGCGTGATGGACCAGCCTTCGCGCAGCAGCACGGCTGCCAGTGAGCGGGCCGCGCTGAGCCGGTTGGGCTGCATCGCGGCGAGCCGGACCGGGTCCATCAGCTCGCGCGGGTCGCGGTGGGCGATACCCGCGGGATCCGCGGGCGCGCCACCGTTGCCGGCACCGGCTGGACTGGCGGCAGAGACGAGAGCCATCCGTTGAACCACTCCATGTCATGTATATACAGACATCGTCTGTTCCTGGTTGACACTAAAGGGTGGTCCGGTGCTTCCACAAGAGGTGAGCGACATCTCAACACCGCCGCAAAGCGCCCGGAACACACCCGTGACCGGGCCGGCCGCGGGGGGCGGGGCGCGGCGCACGGCGCCTCGGACCTCTACATTTGCCAGCGGGACCCGGACCGGCCGGGTACCGGTGCGGCAGGAGGGGCGGCGACCATGGCGATGCCGGTCGGATGGCTGCTCACCCGCTCCCACCTGGGGCTGCGCGCCGCGGCGGGACGCGCGGGCCTCGACAGGGAGGTCCACTGGGCGCACGCCATCGAACTCGACGACCCTGCGCCGTGGCTCACCGGCGGCGAACTCGTGCTGACCACCGGCCTGCGGCTGCCCGCCGACCCGGAGCCGCGCCGCGAGTACATCGCCCGGCTCGACGGCGGCGGCGCTGCGGCCCTCGGATTCGGCGTCGGCCTGTCCCACCCCGCGATCCCCGCTGACCTGCTCGACGCCGCCGAGGAGCGCGGCCTCCCCGTGCTCGAAGTCCCCCTCGCCACCCCGTTCGCCGCGGTCACCCGCGCCGTCGCCGACCGGCTCGCCGACGAGCGCATGCGGGAGATCCAGCAGACGGTCCGCCACCAGGAGCGCATGGCGCGGGCGGCGATCGAGTCCGGGGTGGGCGGCGTGGTGCGGACGCTGGCCCGGTCCACCGGCGGGCAGGCGCTCGTCGTCTCCCCCGGCGGGGCGGTCCTGGCGGCGGAACCCCGCGACGACCCCCGGTCGGCGGGGCTGGCCGGACGGGTGGCCGCCGAACTCGCCCGGCGGCGGCCGCCCGGCGTCCGGTTCGCCCTGACGGCCGACGACGAGCACGGCCACCTGATCGTCCAGTCGCTCGCCGCGGCATCGGTCCGGCGCGGCTGCCTTGCGCTGGCGACGCCGCGCGCGCCCGCGCCCGCGGACCGGCTGCTGCTGAGCCACGCCGCCTCGCTCCTGGCACTGGAGCTGGAGCGGCCCCGCGACGCGCGCGCGGTCGAGCGGCGGGTGCGCGCGACGCTCCTGCGGCTCCTCGCCGAGGGCGGGCTCGACCCCGCCGCCGTCGACGCGCACGTGCTGCCCCTGGGGCTGCGCGGCGACCAGCGGGTCGCCGCGTTCGCCGGGTACGCGGCGGACGCCCGGTCGGCGGCCGCCGCCGCGGAGGAGGCGTGCGCCCGCATCGGTGCGCCCTACCTGCTCGACGCGGCCGACGGCGCGCGCGGCGCCGACGGCGGAGCGGACCGCGGCGGGGAGACGGTCGTCGTCGTGCCCGCCGGCGACGCGGCCGACGCGGCGCGCGAATGGGCCGCGCTCGTCCGCACCGACGCCGGGCCGCCGCCGCACGTCGGGATCGGGGCGGCGGCCGCGCTCCGGGACGTCGCGGCGAGCCTGCGCCAGGCCCGGTTCGCGCTGCGCATGGCGCGCGACGAGGGGCGGCCGTCCGTCGACTTCGCCGAACTGGGCGTGTTCAGCCTGCTCTTCGGCGAGCGCGCCGGCGTGTCCGCCGCGGCCGTCGCGGCAGCGGTCTTGGACCCCCTCGTCGCCCACGACGGAGCCCGCAACGGGGAGTTGCTGGCGTCACTGGACGCGTTCCTGCGCCACAACGGCACGTGGGAGGCCGCGGCCGCGGAGGTCGGCGTCCACCGCCACACCCTCCGGCACCGGATGCGCCGGGTCGAGGAGCTGACCGGACGCCGCCTCGACTCGGCGCGCGACCGCGCGGAGTTCCTCATCGCCCTGGCGGCGCGCGACGTGGGCGCGCCGCCGGGGCGCACCGGGCGGTCATAGCCCGGCGAACGCCCGCTCGATGATGCCGAGCCCCTCGTCGAGCAGGTGATCGGGGATGACCAGTGGCGGCAGGAAGCGCAGGACGTTGCCGTGCGTACCGGCGGTGAGCACCAGCAGGCCCTCGGCGTGGCAGGCCGCCAGGACCCGCCGCGCGGTCTCCGGCGCCGGGGCGGGGTCGTCCGCACCCTGCACCAGTTCGATCGCGATCATCGCCCCGCGCCCGCGCACGTCGCCGATCGCCTCGGTGCGCTCCGCCAGGGCGCGCAGGCGGGCCAGCATCACGGCGCCGATCCGCCCGGCGCGCTCCACGAGGCGCCCCTCCTCGATCTCGGCCAGCACCCCCAGCGCCGCCTCGCACGCCACGGGGTTGCCGGAGAACGTGCCGCCCAGGCCGCCCGCCGGAACGGCGTCCATGATCTCGGCGCGCCCGGTGACCGCGCCCAGGGGCAGCCCGCCCGCGATGCCCTTGGCGGTGGTGATGAGGTCGGGCACGAGCCCTTCGTGCTCGCACGCGAACATGTCCCCGGTGCGCGCCACGCCGGTCTGCACCTCGTCGGCGACGGTCACGATGCCCCGTTCGCGGCAGAACGCGAACACCCGCTCCAGGAAGCCGGGCGCGGGCACCACGAAGCCGCCCTCGCCCTGGATCGGCTCGACGACGACGGCGGCCAGGTTCCCGGCCCCGATCTGCTGGTCGACCTGGTAGGCGAACTGGGCGAACGCCTCGTCGGCGCAGTGGTCGGCGCCCGTCGGCCAGCGGAAGGGTGCCGCCATCGGCGCGCGGTGCACCTCCGGGGCGAACGGCCCGAACCCCTGCTTGTAGGGGACGTTCTTCGCGGTCATCGCCATGGTCAGCAGGGTCCGCCCGTGGTAGGCGTGGTCGAACACGAGGACGCCGGGCCGCCCGGTGGCGCTGCGGGCGATCTTCACCGCGTTCTCCACGGCCTCGGCGCCGGTGTTCACGAGCACGGTGCGCTTGGCGTGGTCGCCCGGTGTCAGCCGGTTCAGCGCCTCGCACACCGCGACGTAGGACTCGTAGGGGTTCACCAGGAAGCACGTGTGGGTGAACCGGGCGAGCTGCGCCGAAGCGCGCTCGACGACCCGTTCGGCGCTGTTGCCGGCGCCCGTCACGGCGATCCCGCTGGCGAAGTCGATGACCGAGTTGCCGTCGGCGTCGACCACCACCCCGCCGCCCGCCGCGGTGACGTACACCGGCAGGACGGAGCCGAGCCCCGCCGGGACGGCGTCCCGCTGGCGGGCGAGGAGCGCGCGCGAACGCGGCCCCGGCACCTCGGTCACCAGCCTGCGCACCTGGTCGAGGCGCGGGCCGCCCGCGGGCGCACCGCCGCCCGTCCCCTGTGTCGTGCGGTCCGCGGCACCGGTGCCGCCGATCGCGCCGTCGGCCGTGCTCCCGACCACTGGCTCTGGCATCCCTGCTCCTCCTCGCGTCGGTCAGCCCGACGGTAACCCCGCGGGACCGCCGGGCCGTTGTACAGAACGCACAGATCGCCGGTGCCGGATGCGCCGAACCGGCAGGGTGCGTGCGGAGTCGGCCGGGATAGCGTCGGTGCACTCGGACAGCGGCGCTCTCGCCAGGAGGAACGGCCATGCACACCACCGACCGCGCCCGGCGGCTCCGCCGGTCCAGGGCGGCGCCGCGATGAGCGGCGGCCCGTTGGAGGGGATCCTTGTCGCCGACTTCAGCCGGGTCCTCGCCGGCCCGCTCGCGAGCAGCACCCTGGCCGACTTCGGAGCGACCGTCGTCAAGGTCGAGCGCCCCGGCGGCGGGGACGACACCCGCGCATGGGGCCCGCCGTGGACGGGAGAGTCGTCCGCCTACTTCGAGTGCGCGAACCGGAGCAAGCGCAGCGCAGCCCTCGACCTCGCCGAACCCGAGGGCGCGGCGGCGGCCCGGGCCCTCGCGCGCCGCGCCGACGTCGTCGTGGAGAACTTCCGGCCCGGCGGGCTCGCGCGCTACGGGCTCGGCTACGACCAGGTGCGCGCCGCGAACCCCGGGGTCGTGTACTGCTCCATCTCGGGGTTCGGCAGCGCCGGAGGCGCCTCGCTGTCCGGGTACGACTTCATCGTGCAGGCGGTCGGCGGCCTCATGAGCATCACCGGTGCGCCGGACGCGGCTCCGACCAAGGCCGGTGTGGCGCTCGTCGACGTCCTCACCGGCAAGGACGCCGTGACCGGGATCCTCGCCGCGCTGCGCCACCGCGACAGCACCGGCGCGGGCCAGCACGTCGAGGTGAACCTGCTCGCCAGCCTCCTCGCCTCGCTCGCCAACCAGTCGGCCGGCTACCTCGCCACCGGGGACAGCCCGCGGCGCATGGGCAACCGGCACCCCTCGATCGCCCCGTACGAGACGCTGGCCTGCGCCGACGGCCTGCTCGCCGTCGCGGCTGGCAACGACCGGCAGTTCGGGGCGCTGGGCCGCGCCGTCGGGCGCCCGGAACTCGCCGACGACCCCCGGTTCCGCGGCAACGCCGACCGCGTGCGCAACCGCGACGCGCTGGTCGCGGAGTTGGAAGGGGCGCTGGCGCACCGGACAACGGCGGCGTGGGAGGAGCGGCTGCGCGCGGCTGGGGTCCCGTGCGGGCCCGTGAACGACATCGGCACGGCGTTCGCGTTCGCCGCGGACCTCGGGCTCGACCCGCTGCACGACATGGGCGAGGGGCGCATCGCGCAGCCGCGCAACCCGATCGGCCTGTCCGGTTCGCCGCCGACCGCCCCGACCCCGCCGCCCCGGCTGGGCGAGCACACGGACGAGGTGCTCGCCTGGCTGACGTCCGAGGCACCGGCGCCGCTGTCCCCGCTGCCCGGGCCCGGCAGCGGGCCGCCCGCACCGTAACCGCCGCGCACTCCACCGGACACCGGGCCCCGCCTGGTGCCCGCGCCATCCGCCAACCATTTTCTTAGGGACACCCATCAGCCACACCCGGTCCTCCCGGACCGCCAACCATTCTTAGGGAACACCCATGACCACGCGCACACCGCTCCCCCGGTTCGACAGCGCGGACCCCATCGGGATCGACGACTGCCTGACGGCAGAGGAGGCCGAGATCCGCGCCACGGTGCGCAGGTTCTGCGCCGACCGCGTCGCCCCCGGCATCGCCGACTGGTACGAGCAGGGCCGACTGCCCGACGTGCGGGAACTCGCCCGCGAACTCGGGCGGATCGGCGTGCTCGGCATGCACCTCGACGGCTACGGCTGCGCGGGCATGAGCGCGGTGGACTACGGGCTCGCCTGCCTGGAACTGGAGGCCGCCGACTCGGGCATCCGGTCGCTGGTCTCCGTGCAGGGATCGCTGGCGATGTTCGCGCTCTGGCGCTTCGGCAGCGAGGAGCAGAAGCAGGCCTGGCTGCCGGACATGGCGGCGGGCACCGCGATCGGCTGCTTCGGGCTGACGGAGCCCGACAACGGGTCCGACCCCGCTGCGATGCGCACCCGGGCCCGGCGCGACGGCTCCGACTGGGTCCTCGACGGCCGCAAGATGTGGATCACCAACGGATCGGTCGCGAGCGCGGCGATCGTGTGGGCGCAGACCGAGGACGGCGTCCGCGGGTTCGTCGTACCGGCCGGCACCCCCGGTTTCACCGCGGTCGACATGGCGCACAAGGGATCGCTGCGGGCCTCCGTCACCAGCGAGCTCGTCCTCGACGGGGTACGGCTGCCCGCCGACGCGCTGCTGCCAGGAGCCCAGGGGCTCGGCGGCCCGCTGTCGTGCCTGAACGAGGCGAGGTACGGGATCGTGTGGGGCTCGATGGGGGCCGCCCGCTCGGCCTTCGAGTGCGCCCTGGACTACGCGGGATCGCGGGTGCAGTTCGGCAAGCCCATCGCGTCCTTCCAGCTCACCCAGGCCAAGCTCGCGGACATGGCCGTCGAGCTGCACAAGGGCATCCTGCTCGCCCTCCACCTGGGCCGGCGCAAGGACGCCGCGCGGCTGCGGCACGAGCAGGTCAGCTTCGGCAAGCTGAACAACGTGCGCGAGGCCCTGGACATCTGCCGGACCGCCCGCACCATCCTCGGCGCGAACGGGATCTCCTACGAGTACCCGGTGATGCGCCACATGGCCAACCTGGAATCGGTGCTCACCTACGAGGGCACCAGCGAAATGCACACCCTCGTCCTGGGCAACGCCCTAACCGGAACCCCGGCCTTCCGCTAACGGAGCCCCTGCCCCCGCCGACCGACCTAGGACCATAGCCATTCCCTATGGAAATCTGATATTTGTTAATGCGAACTCTGTGGCACGAGAAGCTCCGGGGACCATCATTGCGGATCCGTGTCAGAAAAACGGCGCCGGTTACACCGCGTGACTATCCCGATTCAATGCGACTACAGGGCTCACTCGGTTGCATAAATCGAATATCAGTCAGTCGCGGAGGTACCACATGGAATTTGACGACAAGATCGCTGCACTTTCCGCGAAGTTGCAGAACCAGCGTCATGGAATACAGACCGAGGAAGCCACCAAGAACGCCTTCATCATGCCGTTCATCTCAACGATCCTCGGTTACGACATATTCGATCCACACGAGGTGGTACCCGAGTTCACCGCCGACGTGGGCGTAAAAAAGGGCGAAAAGATCGACTATGCGATCATGCGCGACGGCGAGGTTCAGATCCTCATCGAATGCAAGAAGTCGAGCGAGCCGCTCAGGATCGAGCACGCCTCACAACTCTATCGATACTTCGCTGTAACGAACGCGCGGATCGCCGTACTCACCAACGGCGGCACCTACCAGTTCTACACAGATCTCGATGCGCAGAACAGAATGGATGAAAAGCCGTTCCTGGTCTTCGACTTCAATGACATTGACTACTCGCTGCTGCCGGAACTGCGCAAGCTGACGAAGGAAACCTTCGACCTTGAATCGATCATCAGTGCGGCAGGCGAACTGAAGTACATCGGCGAGATCAAGCGCACGCTTGCAGCACAGTTCAGGGAGCCCGACGATGAGTGGATAAGGTTCTTCACGAACCGTGTCTACGAGGGTTCGTTCACCAGGAAGGTGCGCGAGCAGTTCACACCGCTCGTCAAGAAGGCAGCCTCCCAATACGTGAACGACCAGGTGAACGATCGACTGAAGACTGCACTGGGCTCAAGTTTCCCCGAGACCGGTGCGGAGCCCGTCGGCAGCGATGAAGTCGCCGTGGAGGACCTGGACCGCGACACAAAGATCGAGACCACCCTCGAAGAGCTAGAGGGGTACCAGATCGTCAAGGCGATCGCCTGTAGTGAAGTGAAACCTCAGCGGATCGCCCATCGCGACTCCAAGTCATATTTCGCCATCCTGCTGGACGATAACAACCGGAAGACGATCGCGCGGCTGCATTTCAATGGGAAGTCAAAGAAGTATCTCGGTATCTTCGATGCCAAGAAGAACGAGAATCGCCATCTTATCGAATCCCTCGATGACATCTACCTCCACACCGAAGCCATCCGCGAGGCGGTACGAAACCACCTGACCTAGCACGAGCGCGACGAATCGCAGGGCATGGGTTCACGGCTGGGACGGGCACCATGGGGCACGGGGGTGGGTGGAGACTGGTGGGACTCCCCGGGGCGCGGGGTGCCCTGCTCGTGGGGGTGCCCCGGGGCGCCGCGGGGGGCTCAGCCGCGGGCGGCGAACGGGCGCGCCTCGCGGAAGCGCGTGATCACGGCTCCGGCGCTCACCGCGAGGACCACCAGTACCGCGGCGGTGTAGAACGAGTCGGGCGTGGTCCAGTCCCCGTTGAAGTCCGTCAGGAAGGCGGGGTTGAAGAACTCCTGCCGGTACAGGACCCACGCCAGCGGCAGCGCGAACAGCGCCTCGGCCGCCGCGTACCAGGCGGCCCGCTGCACGGTCCAGCCGCGCGCGGCGACCCGGACCAGTTCGAGGACCACGACACCGGCCAGCCCGGCGAGGATCGGCCAGATCCAGCCCGACCACAGGCCCGGGTCGAGCACCTGGAGCCGGTCGCCGCCCGCGCCGCCGGCACGGTAGGGCGCCGCGGTGTGCTGCCAGACGATCAGCCCGATCAGCAGCGCGTTGCCGATCGCGGCGGCGCAGGCCCCCACCCCGCCTCTGTCGGACGGCCGGTGTTCGGGCAGGTCGTCGGGGCTCCATGGACTGGCGCGGCGCTCCGGAGCCGCGCTCCCCTGGGCCCGCTCGACCAGGGCGAACACCACGGTGAGCCAGGCGACCATCTGGGCGCCGACGGTGATCACCGTGCCGATGCCGGTGCCGATGACCGTGCCCAGGCCGGCGCCGTCGATGACGTCGAGTACCACGGCCACGGCGGTCACCACCGGGAGCACGGCCGTCAGCAGGAGGACCAGGACCCGGATGTAGGTGGGGTAGAGGTCGGGGCCGATCAGCACGGTCGGCCGGTCCGCGTAGCGCGCGGCGAGCAGGGCGGGGTCGCCCATCTCGGTGAGCACGTCGCGCTCTGCCTCGTCAGTGGCGGCCGGTTCGCGGGCCTCGACGGTGTCGGCGATCGTCCCGCGCAGCTCCGCGGCGACGTCGTCGCGCTGACCGGCCGGGATGCGGCGGACGACCTCGTGCACGTAGCGCTCGGTCAGTGTGGTCGTGCTCATCGGTTCTCCTGGGTCAGTCGCGCGATCGAGTCGACGAGGTCCTGCCACTCGCGCACCAGGCCGGTGCGCACCCGGGAGCCTTCGGGGCTGACCCGGTAGAACTTCCGCGGGCGGGACTCCTCGGTGTTCCATTCGCTGCTGAGCAGCCCTTGCTTCTCCAGGCGGCGCAGCAGCGGGTAGAGGGTGTTGCCGTCGACGGCGACACCGGCGTCGTTGAGGGTTTCGAGCAGCGCGTAGCCGTACTGCGGCCGCTCCAGCAGCGCCAGGCAGGCGAGGACGACCGTGCCGCGGCGCAACTCCTGGGTCTGGCTGAGGATCACTTCTGCCATACTCACGCGCCACACAATACTGTGTGACACACACTAATGTCCAACGCCCCATTCGGTACGGGCGGACCCGACCTTCGTCAGGGGCAGGCGGGCACCTTCGGTCCATGTGCCGCCCCTGGCCGGGCTCCTAGCTTTGTCCCGGTCGGTGCACAGGCGCCGCGGCGACGAAGTGAGGACGGCACATGGGCGACAGCAGCAGAGACCGCAATCACCGGGGCGGCACGAGGCGTTCGGCGATGGCGGGAGCGGTGGGCGCGGCGGCGTTCCTCGCCGCGGCGGCGTGGGCCGCACCGGCGAACGCGATCATCGGGGGCACCGACGCCACCGAGGAGTACCCGTTCATGGTCAGCCTGAGCGACGACAAGGGCGTGCACTACTGCGGCGGCGCGCTCATCGACAAGGAATGGCTGGTGACGGCCGGGCACTGCACCGCGGGCGACGCCGAGCAGATCACGGCGCGGGTCGGCAGCGCCGACAACACCTCGGGCGGCAGCGAGAGGGGCATCGCGCAGATCGTCACGCACCCCGACTACACCGCCGACCCCGAGAACCTGCGCTCCGACATCGCGCTGATTCGGCTGGACGCGCCGGTCGAGGAGCGCCCGATCGGGATCGCCGCCGAGTCCGGCGCCCCCGGGTCCACCGCCCGCATCATGGGTTGGGGAATGACCTGCGAGGACGGGAGCGAATGCCCGAACCCGCCGCAGATTTTGCAAGAGCTGGACACCGAGATCGCCGCCGATGACCGGTGCACGGGAATCGACGGTGCGGGCGACATCTGCTCCGAGCACCCCACGCGCGAGGCGCAGAGTTGCAGCAACGACTCCGGCGGCCCCATGGTCCAGGGCGGCCCGGGACGGTGGGAGCTGGTCGGGGCGACCAGCCGCGACGGCGACGCCGAGACCGACCCGAGTTGCGTCGGCCCCGGCGTCTGGACCGACGTCCCTGCGCACGCGGACTGGATCCGGGCCACGGTCGGCGCCTGAGCACCCCGGCGGGGGCGGCCGCCCCCGCGGCGGCCCTCAGGCGCCCCCGTCGGTGGGCAGGCCCCAGAACGGGCCGCGCAGGCCGGCGTCCGCGAAGTAGGCGGCGGCCGAGGCGGGTTCGCGGCGGACGTAGCCGCGGTCCAGGCGCCCCGCGTACCAGCCGCGGGCGAGCCGCCACAGGGTCGCCAGGTCCATGACGTAGCCGCGCGTGCCGCCGTCGCGCGCCACCAGGGCGGCCACGCAGCCGGTCGAGCAGAACAGGCGCTGGTTGGCGCAGGTGCGCACGACGTCCGGCCACGCGTCGGCGACCGGTGTGCGGAAATGCGCGACCCCCTCCCCCGCCGGCGGCGCCGCGCGGCCGACCGTCCAGGCGAGCGCCGCGCCGCAGCCGGGGCAGGCGGTGGCGACGAGGACCTCGGGCTCGGCGGGGACCAGGTGCGGGATGGCGAAGGAGTCCCATGCGCAGCCGCCCCACCACAGGGTCCGCGCACCCATGACGGAGAACCCGAGCGGGATCGCGGAGAACGGGTGCGCCATGAGGATGCGGTCGCCGTCGTGCGGGTCGAGCACGACGTCCCTTGACGCGTGCAGCCGCCGGAACTCCTGCCGGACCTCCGCCGGGGTGCGTCCCACGTCGGTGGCGAGCTCCGCGGGCCGGGGCGCCCGGCCGTCGCTCGCGAACCGCGTGTAGACGGCCAGCCGGACCTGCTCGGTCCGGTCGGCGGCCGACTGCGCCGAGCCGTTGTCTGCCATCGTCTGTCCTCTGCCGGAGATCGGGTGGGGTCGGCGTCCAGGATGGGGCGCGGCGCCCACCGCTGTCTTGAACGCGGGCGCGGGGCGCGGCCGGGTCAGCTCCGGGGCGGCGGGGCGAGGGACCCGGCCAGGCGGACCGCCGTCGGCAGAGTCCTGCTGGCCGGCCGCGGCGTGCCGGGCTCCGCGTCGATGGTCGCGGCCAGTGCCGACACCGCCCGCTCCCCCAGTTCGGCGACCGGCACGCGGACCGCCGCCAGCGGGGTGCCGGGCAGGTCGGCGAAGGCCATGTCGTCGGCCGCGGCGACGCTGATGTCCTCGGGCACGCGCACGCCGCGCCGGCTCAGTTCGAAGACCAGGCCGAGCAGCACCGCGCTGTTGTAGGCGAGGGCCGCGGTGCAGCCGGACGCGCGGACCGCGTCGGCGGCGGCCGCGCCTTCGGTGAACTCCGGCCGCATCGGCCCGAAGACCTGGATGCGCAGGTCCGGCCGTGTCGCGTGGTCGGCGAGGGTCTGCCTGCGGCGCCGGTCCATCCAGGACCCGGGCGGGCCGGCGAGGTAGGCGACGTCGGTGTGGCCGAGTTCGACCAGGCGGTCGTGGATGCGGCCCAGCCCGCCGGGGGTGTCGACGGTGTAGGACGTGAGGCCGCCGACCTTGCGGTTGACGACGACGACGGGCCTGCGCTCGTTGACCCGCTTCAGTTCGTCGGCCGTACCCACGGGCATGAGCAGGACGAAGCCGTCGACCTGGCCTTCGAGCTCGCTGAGGGCGGCGGCCTCGCGTTCGGCCGAGCCGTCGGTGACGGCGATGATGAGCCACCGGCCGGTCTCCTTCGCCATGGCCTGGGCGCCGGCGATGGTGCCCGCGTAGAAGGGGTTGTCCAGGCCGGGGACGAGCATGGCCAGGAACCCGGTGCGCCCGGTGGTGAGGGCGCGGGCCGCGGGGTTGGCGCGGAAGCCGACCCGCTCCGCCGCGGCGCGTACGCGCTCCAGTGTGCGGGGCGAGACCATGTCGGGCCGGGTCATGGCCCTGGACACCGTCGAGGCGGAGACCCCTGCGAGCCGCGCCACGTCCTCAAGCCCTGCCATTGCGGCTCCCTTGCCTCGTCCCCGCACCGCCGTACCGCTCCCGCCTGGCGGGGCGCGCGATCACAGGCTACGATGCTGCAAGCGCTTGCAGAAGCGCTTGCAGCCATCCCCCCTGTTCGTAAGCCATGCAATCCGCGTTCCGGCACGCTCGGGCGCCGACCTTCCGGGGGTGGACGTGACCCGCCGCGTCACAATGCGCGTACTGCTGCTCCCCGGGCTGGCCGTGCTGCTGTTCGCGTTCCTCTACCCGGTCGTGGTCACGCTCGCGGCGCCGCCCGACGGGGACCCGGCGACCGTCGCACGCGAGACCGGGGCCCTGCTCAGCGACCCCCACCTGCTGCCGGTCATCGCCAGGAGCATCCGCGTGGCGGTCCTGACCACGCTGATCTGCCTGCTCCTCGGCTTCCCCACCGCCTACCTCATCTCCAGGGCGCCCGCCCGATGGGCCGGCAAGCTGCTGGCGCTGGCGATCTTCCCGCTGATGCTCAACACCGTCGTGCGCACCTACGGCTGGATCGTCGTCCTCGGCGGCAACGGCGTGGTCAGCACGGTGTCGCAGGCCCTCGGCCTCGGCAAGGTCCAGCTGCTCTACACCGAGACCGCGATCGTGCTCGGCCTGGTGCAGCTGTTCCTGCCGCTGATGATCCTGTCCAGCTACTCCAGCCTGTCGCAGCAGGACCCCCGGCTGGAGGACGCGGCGCGCGGACTCGGCGCCGCACCCGGCCGGGTGTTCCGCCAGGTCGTCTTCCCGCTCGCACTGCCGGGCGCGCTGGTGGGCTGCACCCTGGTGTTCGCCGGTGCGGTCACGGCGTTCACCACGCCGCAACTCCTCGGCGGCCCGCGCGAGCGCATCCTGTCCACCCTGCTCTACAGCAGGGTCAACGTGAGCCTCGACTGGCCCTCGGCCAGCGCCGTGGCCCTGGTCATGACGGTGCTGGTGCTCGCGGTAGCGGCGCTGTCGGGCCGGCTGAGCAAGCGGGGAAGCACCACCTCATGATCCTGAAACGTCCGCTGCTGTCGCTGCTGTGCGCGATCGCGTTCGTCATCATGCTCGGCCCCGTGGTGATCCTGCTGGGGGTGGCATTCACCGCGGGCAGCACGCTGACCTTCCCGCCCGAAGGGCTGTCCCTGCGGTGGTTCGCCGCCGCGGCGGCGTACCGGCCCTTCACCGACGCCCTGGTCACCAGCCTCGTCATCGGCGCGGTCGCCACCCTCGCCGCGCTGGCGCTCGGCGTGCCCGCCACGCTGGCACTGCAACGGGGATCCGTTCCGGGGCGCGCCCTGGTCGAGAACCTGTTCATGACCCCGATCATCGTTCCGGAACTCGTCCTCGGGCTGGCGCTGTTCCAGCAGCTCATGGTGGGTCTGCACATCACGGCGCTGGGTACGCTGATCATCGGCCACACCGTCCTGCTGCTGCCCTACACGGTCCGGGTCGTCGGCGCGTCGCTGGCGCTCGCCGATCCGAAGCTGGAGGAGGCCGCCCGCGGCCTGGGCGCCGGTCCGGTCCGCACCTTCTTCACGGTCACACTGCCCGTCATGCGTCCCGGGATCGTCTCGGCCACGATCCTGGCGTTCATCACCTCGCTCAACAACGTCCCGCTGTCACTGCTGCTGACCGGCCCCGGCGTGGCGACACTGCCGGTCGAGATGCTCAACTACGTGCAGTCCTCATTCGACCCGGTGGTCGCCGCCGTCAGCGTCGTGCTGCTCGCCCTCAGCGTGGGCGTCGCCCTGCTCACCGAGCGCCTCGTCGGATTCAACAAGGTCTTCGGCCGTTAGCGGCCGGGTTCAAGGAGGCACCGAGATATGACACCTGTAGTCCGGCTCGACGGCGTGGGGCGGCGCTTCGGCGGCGCGAAGAACGGTGTCGCCGCGGTCGACGGCCTCGACCTGAGCGTCGAGCGCGGCAGCTTCACGACGCTCCTCGGCCCGAGCGGGTGCGGCAAGACGACGACCCTGCGCATGATCGCCGGATTCATCCGGCCGACGTCAGGGCGCATCCTGCTGGAGGGCGCGGACGCCACGGCGACGCCGCCCGAGCGCCGCAACATCGGCATGGTGTTCCAGTCCTACGCCCTGTTCCCGCACATGTCGCTCACCGACAACGTCGCCTTCGGGCTGCGCGCCCGCAGGCTCGGCGCCGCCGAGGTGCAACGGCGCGCGGGCGAGGCGCTGGAGCTGGTGGGGCTGTCCCACGCCGCCGGGCGCAAACCCGGCGAGCTGTCGGGCGGCCAGCAGCAGCGTGTCGCGCTGGCGCGCGCCGTCGCCATCGAACCGTCGGTGCTGCTGCTGGACGAGCCGCTGTCCAACCTCGACGCCCGGCTGCGCGTGCAGATGCGCCAGGAGCTCCTCCGGGTGCAGCGCGAAACCGGGGTGACCGCCGTCCTGGTCACCCACGACCAGGACGAGGCGCTCCAGTTGTCCGACACCATGGTGATCCTCAACGAGGGGCGGCTGGAGCAGGAGGGCGATCCGCGCGAGGTGTTCCCCGCCCCGGCCAACCGCTTCGTCGCCGAGTTCCTCGGCTACGAGAACTTCCTCGACGTCCCCGGCACCGGCCCGGTGACGATCCGGCCCGAGCACGTCGTGCTGTCCCCGGCGGGGGACGCCGCGGGCGGGCCCGACGGGGCCGAACTCGCCGGGACGGTCACGGACGTCACCTACCAGGGCAGCCACTGCCTGGTCGGCGCGGCCGTCGGTGCCGACCGCGTGACCTCCGTGCACCCCGGGGACGACTTCCGGCCGGGCGACGCCGTGCGGGTCGTGCTGCCCCGGCACCGCCTGGTGGTGCTGGCGGAGACCGCCCCGGCGGGTGCGCGGTGAGGCGGGCCGCCGCCGCGGCGGCCGGGGCCCTCGCCGTCACCATGGCGCTGACCTCGTGCGCCGCTACCCGCGAGAACGACACCGACACCCTGGTGGTGAGCACCTTCGCCTTCGCGACCGAGGACTTCATGCGGGTCATCGGGGAACCGTTCGAGGAGGCCACCGGGATCAAGGTGGTGCTGGACACCGGCACCAACGCCACCCGGCTGACCAAGCTCCGGATCAACAAGGACCGGCCGGACACCGACCTGGTGCTCATCTCCGACTTCTACGCCCAGATCGGCAAGGACATGGGCCTGTTCGAGAAGGTGGGCCCGGCCGAGGTCCCCGCTGTCGAAGACATCGCCCCGTGGGCGGTCGACCCCGACGGCTACGGCCCCGCCTACACCTTCCAGCTCCTCGGGCTGATGTACCGCACCGACATGGTCGAGCGGCCGCCCGAGTCGTGGGACGCCCTGTACGGGTCGGCGGTCCCCGGCGGGTACGCGCTGCCCGACATCGCGGTCTCGGCCGGGCCCATGCTGGTCGAGGCGACCGCCGAGACCTACGGTTCGGGCCCCGCCGACACCGACGCCGGGTTCGAGCGGCTCGCTGCGGCCGGTCCCGGCGCGATGCAGTTCTACACCCAGACCACCGAGCTCACCAGCCTGCTGGAGCGGGGCGAGGTCGCGATGGCGCCCGGCCTGGACAACTTCGCGATGGACGCCGTGGAGTCCGGCCGGCCCATCGGCTTCGCTGTGCCCGACGAGGGGCGGGTGATGACCGCCAACACCGCCCAGATCGTGTCCGGCGCGCCGAACCGGGCCGGTGCCGCGAAGTTCATCGACTTCATGCTCGACCCGCAGGTCCAGTCCGAGGTGGCCGAGGTCATCTACGACAAGCCGGTCCACCCCGACGCCGAGGTCACCGAGCTGATGACCGAGGTCGCCGGGGACTCGGCCGTCGACCCGACCGGGAACGGCTACCACCAAGGCGACCTGGAGCGCCTCGCCGACGAGCGCACGGCCTGGCTCGACCGCTTCGTGGAGGAGGTCGCCTCGTGAGCACGCCGGTCCTCATCGACTGCGACCCCGGCGTCGACGACGCCATCGCGCTGCTGTACGCACTGGCGTCCCCGGAACTGGACGTCCGCGGCGTGACGACGGTCGCGGGCAACACCTCCCTCACCCACGCCACCCGCAACGCCGCCCGGGTGCTCGACCTCGCCGCCGCCCGCGCCGACCTGCCCTTCGTCGCGGGGCTGGCCGGCCCTGTCGCGCGGCCCGAGCGCATCCCCGACGAGCCGATCCACGGCGCGGGCGGCCTCGGCGGGCTCGACCTCCCCGACTCGGGCCGGGCCGCGGCCGAGGGCGCACCGGAATGGCTCGCCGCGCAGGCGCTCGCCGCGCCCGGCGCGCTGACCCTGGTCGCGCTGGGCCCGCTGTCGAACGTCGCGGCGATGCTCGCCCACCGCCCCGAGGCGGGGGCGGCGCTGCGCGAGATCGTGGTCATGGGCGGCGCCGCCCACTGCCAGGGCAACATCACGCCCGCCGCCGAGTTCAACTTCTTCGCCGACCCCGAGGCCGCCCGCACCGTCCTGGAATCGGGGCTGCCGGTGCGGATCGTCGGGCTCGACGTCACGCGCGCCGCCCTGGTCCCGCTGGAGGAGGCCGACCGGCTCGCCGCGCTGCCGGGCGCCGCTGCCGCCGCCGCGGGGACGCTGCTGCGCGGGTTCGCCTTGCGCTACGGCGAACGCTTCGGCGTCGCCGCGGCGCCGGTGCACGACGCGCTCGCCGTCACCGCGGTCGCCGACCCGGGGCTGCTCGACTACGAGAGCGGGTCCGCGACGGTCGAGTGCGACGGCGCGGTCACCCGCGGCGCCCTGGTGGCCGACCTGCGCCGGCCGGAGCGCACGCGCGCGGTGCGCGTCGCCCTCGGGGTCGACGCCGCCCGCTTCACCCGCCTGCTCGCCGACCGCCTCGCCGGGTACGGCGCCGCCCCGCGGCCGCCGGCCGGCACATGACGACCGAGGAACCCGACGTGCCCTTCTCCGACCCCGTCGACCTGCTCATCCGCAACGGCAGTGTGCTGTCGGTGCAGACCGGGGAGGTCTGGGCCGCCGACGTCGCCGTCGCCGCCGACACCATCCGGGCCGTGCTGCCCCCCGGCACACCGGTCGAGGCCGCCGAGGTGCTCGACGCGACCGGGCTCATCGTCGCGCCCGGGTACATCGACGCGCACATGCACATCGAGAGCTCGCTGCTCGCGCCGCGCGAGTTCGCGCGCATCACCCTGCCGCGGGGCACCACCACCGTGCTGGCCGACGCCCACGAGATCGTCAACGTCGCCGGGCGCGCCGCCCAGGCGTGGATGATCGAGCAGGGGCGCGGCACGGCGCAGACGATGCGCTGGGCCGTCCCCTCGTGCGTCCCCGCGCTCGCCGGGTTCGAGACCGCCGGTGCGGAACTGAGCGCCGAGGACATCGACGCGATGCTCGGCTGGGACGGCGTGACCACGCTCGGCGAGGTCATGGACTACCGAGCGGTCGTCTCCGGCGACCCGCGGATGCGCGGCATCGTCGCGGCCGCCCGCGCCCGCGGTGTCCGCCTCGACGGCCACTGCCCCAACCTCTCCGGCCGCGACCTGAACGAGTACCTGTGGGCGGGGATCGACTCCGACCACTGCAAGAACACCGCCGAGGTCGCCGTGGAGAAGGCGCGGCTGGGCATGCTGCTGATGCTCCAGGAGAAGTGCCTGACCCCCGAGGTCGTCGACGCGCTGCTCGCCCTGCCGCACCTGCCGGACCTGTGTCTGGTCACCGACGACGTCGCCGCCGACGCCATCCTCGAATCCGGGCACCTCGACCGCGTCGGCCATGTCGCCCTCGACCGCGGGATGGCGCCGATCGACGTGCTGCGGGCGCTGACGGTGCACCCCGCGCACCGGCTCGGCCTGCACGACCGCGGGGTGGTGAGCCCTGGTAAGCGCGCCGACCTGGTACTGCTGCGCTCCCTCACGGACCTCACCCCCGCTGCGGTGATCGCCGGGGGCGCTGTGCACGGCCGCGGCGGGCGGCCCGTGGACGCGGCGCCGGCCGCGCCCACCGGAAACCCCTTCGCGGACACCGTGCACCTGGGGCCGCGCGGGGCGGACGACCTGCTGTGGCGGGTGGACCTGCCCGACGGCGAGCACGTCTTCCGCGCACTGCGCGTCAACGAGGTCGACACCTACACCGAACCGGCCGAGGTCGTGCTGCCGGTCCGCGATGGCGTCGTCGATTGGGAGGGGCGCACCGCCGTCGTCGCCGTGCTGGAGCGCCACACCGGCCGCGCCACGATGTCGGCGGCGCCGGTGGTCGGCCACGACCTGGGCGCGGGGGCCTACGCCGGGACCTACGCCCACGACAGCCACAACCTCACCGCCATCGCGACCGACGGCGCGGCGCTGCTGACGGCCGTGAACGCGGTCATCGGGGCCGGCGGCGGCATGTGCGCAGCGATCGGCGGCGCCGACCCCGTCCTGCTGCCGCTGCCGATCGGCGGCGTGATGTCGGAGCGGTCCGCCGACGAGGTCGCCCGGGACGGCGCGGCGCTCCGCGCGGCGCTGCGCGCCTGGGGATGGCGCAACCGCAACGTGTTCATGAGCGTGTCGACGCTCACGCTCGCGGTGTCGCCCCAGGTCAAGATCACCGATCGGGGCCTGGTCCGGGTCGTCGAGCGTGCGTGGGAGCCGCCGACACTGGGCTGAGGGGCGGCGCAGGAATTCGCCGGAGCGCACTGTTCGCCGACTGGAAGCCGCCATAAGCTGGTCGAGTGACGGAACTCGGCGGCGCCGAACCGGCCCGCGGAAACCCCCAGCCCGTGGAACTCGACCTCGGCGACGGCCGCAGCATCTTCGTGGTCGCCCACACCGACCACGGATTGCGCGAGGTCGCCGCCACGCGGTTCTCGGCCGAGGACTTCGTCGCCTCCCTCGGCGAGTTCGCCCAGCTCGTGTCGGGTGCCGTCAAGGCCGCGTCGCCGGATCGCGTGAAACTGGAATTCGGCGCCCAGGTGAAGATCGCCGCCGGAAAGGCGACCGCCATGCTCGTCGACCTCGACGGCCGGTGCGATCTCAAGGTGACACTGGACTGGGGAGCGGCCGATGGCGGCTGACCCTCCCCCACCCGAATCGGCCTCCGTTGAGTTCCTCGTCCGGTCCGCCACAGTGCGGGTCGCCCCGCTCTTCGACAACCCCGGGACGCGCTCCCCGCACGGGACCGCGTTCTTCGTCACCCGGAACCGGCTGTTCACCTGTTCCCACGTCCTGGCCGGAGCGTCGCGCGCCCGGCTCGCACTCGGCGACGGCAGCACGCTGACGGCCCGCGTCGAGTCGGTCTTCGCCAACGGCAGGGAGGTGTTCCCCGACCTGCCGACCCGGTTCCCCGACCTCGCGGTCCTCACCGTGGACGGCTACGAGCGCAGCACATGGGCGATGCTGTCCACGGGACCCGTCTCGCCCGAGAACGCCCTGCACACCACGGGGTTCCCTACCGTTGGCGGATCGTCCCGGAACCCCATCCCGACGGCGTTCAAGGCCGCCGGCCGCGCCGGCCCGGACGACGCCTCCTACCTCAAGGGCCAGGGGGGCGGCATCGGTCCGGGCAACAGCGGCGGCCCCGTCTACGGCGCCTCACAGCAGAATCCGATGCCGGTGGTCGGGTGGATGGTCGCGACGAACGGGACCGACCACTACCTCGTGCCATGGGCTTCGCTCGACGCCGCGACACGCGCACACCCCGTCCTGAAGGCCGTGGCCGCGGAGAACCCGCCCAGCGGCGACGAGCACCGGCTGTGGACGACCGCCCTGTTCCCATCACCCCTGCCCGACCGGCTGCGCAGCCACGAACGGCTGATCGACCGGCTTGCGCGCAGGTTCGGCGAGATGTCCGCAAGCGACAGCGACCTCCACGCGGCACCGGACATCCCCGCACGGCTGCTCACACGGGCCCGGAAGACGCTGACCGGCAGCAGCGAATCCGTGCTCGCGGTCAACGACTTCTCCGGGTTCTGGCCGTCGTACGCGTTCATCGCGTTCACCACCAAGGGGATGCGCTACCACACGCGCTCCCTGGCGATGGAGGAATCCGTGTTCGTCCCCTACGCGTCGATGCGGACGAACCTGCTCGACGTGTCACACGAGACCCGGTTCGTCGCCCAAGGCCAGGCGAGCTACACCGAGGACCGCGTCCACCTTTCGGGGCGCGGTCCCGCCAAGGGCCTGATGACCGGCCGCAGCAGTGGGTGGGCCGTCACCTCCCTCATCAAGAGGGTCCAGGGCGAGGTCGACGAGGTCCTCGGGTAGTCCCGCGCCGCCGTGCGGCGGCGCGGGGCGGGGGTCACGGGCGGACGGCGCCCTTGAACTGGCCGTCCCAGTAGGCCGCGAGGTCGACGACCTCGACCGTCTTCCCGCTGCTCGGCGCATGCACCATCTTGCCGTTGCCGGCGTAGAGGCCGTTGTGCCCGATGTCATCGAAGAAGAACATGATGTCGCCCGGCTGGAGCTCGCCCCGGGACACCTTGTTCGGCATCTCGTACTGGGCGTAGGTCGTCCGCGGGATGGACACCCCCGCGGCCTTCCAGGCCGCCTGGGTCAGCCCCGAGCAGTCGTAGCCGTTGGGACCGGTCCCGCCCCAGACGTAGGGGGTGCCGACCTTGCCGTAGGCGAAGTCCAGCGCCGTGCGCGCGTTGCCGGAGGCCGATCCGTTGTAGGAGGCCCCGTTCCCGCTCGACTGCCCCTGCCCGGCGGAGGAACCGCCGTTCCCGCCGAGGCCGGCGAGGACCTCCTCCTGCTCGTCCAGCTTCCGCTGGACCTTCTCCTTGTCCTTCTTCAGGGCCTTGCGGTCCTTGTCCGCCTTCTTCTGCTTGTCCTCGGCCTCCTTCTTGAGCTTGATCAGCCGCTCGTTGGAACCGGTGAACTCGTCGAGCTGCGTCTTCTGGTTCTTCGACAGGTAGTCGATGTCCGCGTTGCGGTCGAGCAGGTCCTCGGGCTTGTCGATGGTGAGGGCCGATGAGGGGGCGTCGAGGTCGCTGTTGCGGTAGCTCGCGCTGGCGAACCCCGCGACCGTCTTGCGCAGCCGCTCGTACCGGTCCTCCTCCTCTCCGACCTGGTCGTCGAGGTCGGAGACCCGCTTGTCGGCGACCTTGAGGTCCTCTTTCGCCTGGTTGTAGTCCTGGACGATGGCGCTGGACTGCTTGGTCAGCTTGTCCACGCGCTTCTCGACGTCGGCGCGCGACGGCTCGGGCTCCGCGTTGGCGGTGCCGACCGGCAGGACCAGGCCGGTCGCGGCGGCCAGGCCGAGTCCGGCGGTGATCCGCCGGCGCATGGGTGAACGGGTGTTCTCGGTCACGGGAAACTGCACTCCTCAATGGCGAGGTGATCCGGGAAAAGGGCGGCCGTTGTCCGGCGCAGGCGACACGGGCGCACGCCCGCCCGCAGCGGGGGCAGGCGGTACGCGGCGCGGGTGGGGCGCGGCCGGGAGCGGTGTCGGCGACCGCGGCGGGACCGCGGCGCTGATCGGGCGCGGCCCGCGGGCGGGCCGGCGGATCACGGACGCGTCAGAACCGGTCGCGCTGTGTCACTGCGCGGGAAGGGCCGGTCTAGACCCGGCTGATGCAGAGGGTCACCAGCAGCGGGGCCGCGCCGTGGCGCCGCGGCCCGTACCGCAGGAACGGGCTCCGGATCCGCGGCTCGGCGCGGGCCAGCCACAGCCCGCCCGCGACGAGCACGCCCGCCAGGGCGGGCAGGAACAGCGCAGGCGGGGCCGCGCGCTGCTCGGCCGCCGCACCGCTGGAGTCGCACTCGTGCGCGGTGCCGTGGCCGTGCGCCGCCGGGGCGGCGGACGCGGTGGACGCCGTGGCCGCGGCGGGCTCGGCCGCGGTCGAGGCGTGGCTGCCATCGGCGAGGCAGAGGGAGCACAGCAGGTACATGCAGACCGCGACGAGCAGCAGCACGCCCCTGATCAGGGGGCGCCGCAGGACGGAGGCGGTGTGCTCGGACACGTTCGGAAGGGTACACAATGCGGCGGCCGTTCCGGTTGGTCCGCGTTCCGTCCCAGTTCAGTGGTGCCGGACGACCTGTGGGCATTGGGTACAGTTCAGCCGTGGTACGAATGGCGACGAGGAGGCGGCGGTCCGAAGCGCGGATCGTCGTCTCGATGCTGTTCATCGCCCAGTTCGTGTGCTCGCTCTGCTTCGGCGCCCCCGCGACGGCGGCGGCCGACGAGCCCGCCGCGCCGGCCACTGCCGCTCCGGCGGCGGCCGCCGACACCGCCGACCGCGACGACCGCGACGACGACAGCGCGGCGGCGCACGCGTGCCAGGCCGGTTCCGGTGTCGGCGTCGACAACCGCGCCCCCGCCGCGTCCGTCATCGCACTGCTCGGGTTCGCGACGGTGTTCACCGTCCTGGTGTGGGCGGTCCGCACCCCCATCGCCCCGTGGCGCGGCCGGCGCCCGCCCCCGCCCGCGCGCACCTGGACCCGGCTGCGCACCGCCCTGTGCGTGCAACGCGTCTAGCAGGCCGTAGAGCGAGCCCCGCGCGCCGCTGAGGCGCGCCCGCCGCGGCCCGCCGGTCCGCGCGCCCGCGCCGTCCCGGTGCCCGGCCCGCCTCCGGCGCGCCCGCGACCGCCGTCCCCTTGCCCGCGCCACGTCCGCCCGCACCCGGCCGTGGCCGCCTCTGAACGACCGCACGGAGAGACCATGCCCGACACCGCCCATGCCCCCTCCGCCCGGCGGGCCGCCGCCCGCCTGGCCGCGCTCGCGGCCCTCGCCACCGTTGTGGCCTGCTCCGACCCCGACGCCGGCACGTCGAACTCGGAGGAGACCGCCGCCCCGGCCGAACCCGCCGCCAAGGTCCGCATCACCCCCGAGGACGGCGCCACGAAGGTCCGCCCCGACCTGCCCGTCGTCGTCAAGGCCGACGACGGTGCCACGCTCACCGACGTCGCCGTCGACATCGGCGGGCGGAAGGACGCGGGCGCCGACGAGATGACCGGCAGCTTCACCAAGGACAAGACCGAGTGGCGGAGCGACTGGACCCTGCACCCCGGCTCCGATGTGACCGTCACCGCCACGGCAACGACACCCGACGACGAGGAGACCGAGGTCGTCAGCGAGTTCGCCACGCGCGAAGCCACCAAGGGCAGGCGCCTTGAGCTGAAGTCCAACTTCCCCTCCAGCGGGGACACCGTCGGCGTGGGCATGCCCGTCATCGTGAACTTCGACCTCCCCGTGGAGAACAAGGAGCGGGTCGAGTCGGCGATGGAGGTGACATCGGAGCAGCCGGCCGAAGGCGCGTGGAACTGGTTCGGCGACAAGACCGCGGTGTTCCGGCCCAAGGAGTACTGGGAGCCGAACCAGAAGGTCACCGTCGACATGCGCCTCGCGGGCGTCCCCGCCGCCAAGGGCGCCTACGGCACCAAGAACCACCAGCTGTCGTTCGAGGTCGGCCGCTCCCAGATCAGCACCATCGACAGCGATACCAAGCGCATGACCGTCGAGCGCGACGGCGAACAGGTCAAGGACTTCCCCACCAGCATCGGCAAGGCCAGCACCCGCGCCTACACGACGACCAGCGGCACCCACCTCACGATGGAGAAGTACGACAGGCTCACCATGGACTCGGCCACGGTGGGCGTGCCCAAGGGCCACCCCGACTACTACAAGCTGGAGGTCGACTACGCGGTCCGCTTCTCCAACAGCGGTGAGTTCACCCACGCCGCCCCGTGGAACGGCAGCCTCGGCCAGGCGAACCTGACCCACGGCTGCCCCAACCTCGCCGTCGCCGACGCCAAGTGGTTCTACGACAACTCGGTGATGGGCGACCCCCTGATCGTGGAGAACACCGACCGCGAACTGGAGGTCGACAACGGGTGGGGCTACTGGCAGCGCTCCTGGGACGAGTGGCTGAATGAGAGCGCCACCGGCGAGGCCGACGACACCTCGAAGGCGGGGACGCCGGGCTCGCCGCACGGCGGGTGACGCGCACGCCGCGGGCCCGGCCGGGCCCGCGGCGCCCCGCACCACTCCCCCGTCACGCACGCGCTCGCCGGGGCGCGGCGGCAGGGCGCCCAGCGTGGCTCCCCGACCGGCGCGCCGACCTGCGCGAAGATCGGTGGGCAGGGCCCGACCACCGTCCCTCGGGAGCGCCACGATGCAGCACGCACACGAACCGGGCGCCGCCCCCGGCGACATCGGCCGCCGGGTGGCCCGGCGCCGCGCCGAGCTCGGCCTGTCGCGCGAGGAGGTCGCCGCGCACGCCGGGATGGCGGCGGGCTACGTCGCCTACGTCGAGGAGCACCCGCCGCTGCTCAGCCGGTGGTCGCTGAACCGGCTCGCCGACGCCCTGCGGACCTCGCCGGAGCACCTCCTCGGCGCCGACTCCGAGGTGCCGCCCGGCACCGCGTCGACGGCCGTCCCTGCGCCCGAGCTGCGGACGCTGAGCACGGCGGAGTGCCAGGCGCTCATCGCGCCCGGCGGCGTGGGGCGGATCGCCTTCACCGTCCCCGGCGGCCCGGCGCCCACGGTGCTGCCCGTGAACTACGCGGTCGCCGACGCCGCGATCGTGTTCCGCACGTCCGCCTGCGGCGTCATCGCCACGCATCTCCCCGATGCCGCGTCATTCCAGGTCGACCGGCTCGACGGCGCCATGAGCGAGGGGTGGAGCGTGCTCGTCAGCGGGCGCGCCGAGCGCGTCGGCGCCGGGGACGGGCCGCCCGCGGTCCCGGTCCGCTCCTGGGCCGGAGCGGACCGGGACACCGTTGTCCGGGTCGTGCCCGTCACCATCAGCGGCCGCCGCATCACCGCCCGCGGGGCACCCGACGGCGGCCCTGCCGCCTGACGGGTGCCCGGAGCGCCGCGCCTCAGGTCGCGGCGGACTCCGACCGGCTGCGCTCGTCGGCGCCGGGCCGCATCCGGCCGAAGACCAGCAGTCCGAGCAGGAGCGTGACCGCGAGCAGGGCCGTCGACGCCAGCAGGAGCACGTTCGGGCCGTACTGGAGGATCAGCGGGATCTGGATCGCGGTGATCAGCCCGCCGCCGAAGAACGGCTGGACCGCGAGCTGCTTGTAGCCGAACGCCTCGAACGCCGGGGTCTTCAGGCCGGGGTCGGCGATGCGCATCAGCAGGAGGCCGGTGGCGCTGGTGCCGAGCGTCTGCCCCAAGTTGCCGATACCCCGCTCGAACCAGTAGGACGGCAGCATCCGCGGCCCGAGCAGCAGGAACGAACCGACGCACCAGATCAGGCCCGCGACGGCCAGGATCAGGAACGGGACGATGTTCGTGGCGAGGACCGACAGGGAGAGCGAACCGAGGGCGGCGATGATGAGGACCTCCAGCGTGAAGCCCTGGATCCGCAGGGTCGTCTCCTGGTCGACGAGGTCCCGCGGCGAGACCCGGTCGAGGACGAACCGGAGCGCGATGCCGCCGATCATCGCGAGGGGGAACAGCGGGATGTAGGCGAACAGCTCGACGGAGTCGATCCAGACCGCCCGCTCCAGCGCGCGGAGCCCCGACAGCATCCCCTGGCCGATGAGGATCGCGATCCCGATGAACAGCACGTGCAGCAGGAACGGCGCGATCGACGCCCGCGGCACCCGCCACATGGCGCCAAGGCCGCCCTGTCCGCCCTCGACCCGCCCCATCTGCTGGTTCACGTGCCGCGTGCCGCCGACGTAGAGCTCGGCGGTCTCGCCCTTGCGCACACCCCAGTTGATGAGGGCGATGCCGATGATGATCGAGGACACCAGGCCGAAGGTCGCCATGCCCACGGCGAGGTCGTGGCCCTCGGCGAAGCCGGCGCGGGCGAAGGTGTCGCCGAGCCCCGCGGCGGTGCCGTGCCCGCCTTCGAAGCCGACCTCGATCAGCACCCCGCTCATCGCGGGCAGCTGGAACACGGGGCCCAGGACCAGGATCGCCAGCAGGAGGCCCACCACGTACTGCCCGGCGCACTGCATGAACCCGAAGGTCACCTGCGGGCCGGCGATCCGGGCGGCGTCGGCGATCCGGGGCAGCCGGCGGCCGAGGAACAGCCCGGCGAACACGACGGTGATCAGCAGTTCGGGCAGCAGCCGCCACACGGCGACGACGTCCGCCCCGAACAGGCCGTTGCCGAGCATCCCCGCACCCAGGAGCGGCGCGATCCGGCCGAGCACGTCCGGACCGAGGAGCAGCGCGATGCAGCCGCCGATGATCGAACTCGGCACGAACAGTCTTCGCGGCAGGCGCCACCGCACCCAGATGAGCTTGGCTGTGACCAGCAGTATCCCGAGGAGGACAAGGGCGAGCGCCGTGAACAGGGCGAACATGCGAAACCTCACTGGTGGTTGCCTGGTAGGCGGGCCTGCGCTGCGTACTGCTCCGCACCGCCTCGGCCGCCGTTCCCCGGCGGAGCTACGGGGTCATGCGGGCGCGCACGGGGCAGGGGGCGTGTCGGTGCATCGCTGTGCCGGTGCCGCGGGCTCCGCCGCGGCACCAGGGCGCTGATCGCCGCGGTGGCCGCGGCGGGCGCCGGATCGAGGACGGCACGAGGGCTCGCGCCGCGGAACGGGACCAGGGAAGGACATCGCGGAACCGGTCGTGCGCCCCGTGTCCTTCCGGCGCTTGTCGAGCATGGGCTGTTCCCTATTGGCCGAGACGTCCCGCGCCGCGCCATTCGCCGAGGGGCGGTGAATGGCATGCGGTGCGGAGCGCGGGTGGTCGGGGTATTCCACCGGCCATGTTCCTTGGCGCGTGCCCGATGATCCTGGCATATGTCCCGGGTCCACCGGTTTTTCGCATAGGACGCTTAACGGGACTGGTGCAGCGCTGTTACACGACCGATTCGGGGCCGCCGCGGCCTCGGCGCCGACCGGTTTTTCGCAATTGAAGAGGTGGGATGAAAAACGTCGGACGAATGACGGATCGGCGCGTTTTCCGCGCGCATTCTCCGGGCGCGGCCGCGCGGTGCCCGCGGAACCGCGAATTCCACCGCGGCAACGGAATTCCCCCGCGACCTCCGCGCGTACGGGAATCCCCGCACCCGACCATTCCCACCCCCGCGCACCACCCGCCCGGAGCGGACGTTACGCACCCGCCGTTGACGTCCCGGCGGTGGATGCAGTGGAGTGAATGCGGTTCCGGATCCCCTGGGAAGGCCCGATGCACGAGCGCCAGCAGAACGCCGCGCACGGCGACGTGAGCGGTCAGGTCGTCCAGGTCGGCGAGGTCCACGGCGGGATCCACCTCCACGGCCGCGGGCGCGACGGCACATTGGCGGACGTCTCCCTCGACGCACCGCGGTCGGGCACGCCGATCCGCGGCCGCGACGCGCTGCTCGCGGAGCTGACCGGCGCACTGGACCGCCCCGACGGGCTCGTCCGCGTCCTGCACGGGCTGGGCGGATGCGGCAAGACCGCCGCGGCCCAGTCGGTCGCCGACCACGCCGCGGAACACGGGATCGCGGTGTTCTGGATCCGGCCGGAAGCGGCTCTCGACGCCATGCTGCGGGTCGCGGTCGAACTCGGCGCCTCCTTTGCGGAGGCCGAGCGGTCGAAGGCGACACCGACCGCGGCGCAACGGTGGGTGTGGCGCCATCTGCACGCCGCGCCGCACCCGTGGCTGCTCGTCTTCGACAACGTCGACGAGCCGGTGGAGTTCTGCGGCGGGCGGCGACCCGGTGACGGCGACGCGTGGATCCGCGGCAGCCGCGCTGGACTCACGATGGCGACCACCCGCGTCGGCCGACCGGAGCTCTGGCGTCCGGCGCTGCTGCTGGAGGTCGGGCCGCTGGACGAGCGCGACAGCGTCCGGGTCCTGTCCGACCACGCCGGCGGCCCCGATCCCGACGACCTGCCCGACGCGGTGCGGGAGGCCGCGCGCCGGGTCGGCGGCATCCCGCTGGCGCTGCGCCTCATCGGCGGCGTCCTCCAGGAGTACCGCACCGGGTCCTCCCGCTACGAGGACGTCCTGGCGGTACTCGGCCGCTCCCTGCGTGAACTGGACGCACTGGCGGCCCCCGTCCTCGCCGCCCGCGGCGACGGGCGACGACCCGAACGACGGATGCTCGGCGGGGTGTGGGCACTCTCGCTCGACCTGCTCCGGCCCGAGATCCCGCAGGCGCCCGCGCTGCTCCAGGTGCTGTCGTTCCTCGGCGCCGACGGCGTGGAGGTGCCCTGGGGGCGGCTGCCGCATTCGGCCCTTCGGGGCGGCATCGTCGACACCGGCCCCGAGGAGCTGACCGGCTGGTCACTCGACCGCGCGGTCAACGGCCTGCGCGCCCACGGCCTCCTCGACGTCCGCGAGTCGGCCGGGGTGGCGACCGTGGCACTGCACCCCCTGGTCGCCGAGGTCACCAGGGAGCGCCTCGGCGCCGACGGGCTCGCTGTCGCCGCAGCGGTGCACGCGCTGGTCTCCCACCCCGGTGGTGACGACCTCGCCGTGGAGCAGGCCGCCTACCGCGGCGTATGCGCGGTCCGCGAGCGCGAGCTCGGCGCCGCCCATCCGCTGACGCTGGACGCGCGGTTCGGGCTGGCGTTCAGCACGCTGGAGCGCCGCTCCCTCGACGAGGCCGATACCCGCTTCCGCGCCCTGCTGCGGGACTGGGCACGGGCGCAGGGCCCGGAGCACCCCGGTGTGCTGCTCATCCGGCACGAACTGGGCCGGATCGCGATCCAGCGCCGCGACTGGGCCGAGGCCGAAGCGCAGTACCGCGCCGTCGAGGCCATGGAGGAGTCCGGCGTCCTCGGCTGGCACCTGTGGACGGGGCGCCACGGCCGCGCTCTCATCGCCTTCGAGCAGGGCGACCTCGCGGCGGCCGAGCGGCAGCTCCGCGAGGTCGTGCGGCTCCGGGAGCACGCGCGCGGGCCGCGCGACATCGGCACCATGATCTCCCGGCACGAACTGGGCCGGGTGTCGCTGGCCCGCGGCAACGCCGAGGAGGCCGAGGAGTCGTTCCGCACTGTCGCGGAGGTCCTCGACGACGTTCTCGGTCCTCTGCACCCGCAGACCCTCGCCTCGCGGTACGAACGGGCCCGGGCCGCCGCCGAGCGCGGCGCGGCCGACCGCGCGGCAGCGGAGTTCGCCGCCGTCGCACAGGCCCAGCGGCAGGTGCTCGGCGCCGACCACCCGGGCACGCGCAGGACCCGCGAGGCGCTCCAGGAGCTGCGGCGGCCTCGGCCGGAATGACATCGGGCCCGCGGGCGGGCGCGGTCGATCGAGTGAGGCGGCGGGGCCGTCCTACCGCGGGGTGTCGGGGCGGGTGGGGGCGCCGGGTTTGGGGAGGACGGCGCTGAGGTCCGGCGCGAAGGCCGCCGCCACCCGGTCGCCGGGGGCGGGCGGCGGGTGGTCCAGCGGCACCTTGGCGAGCAGCGGCGCCGCGCCTTCGAGTGCCACGGTCCAGTGGCCCGGACCCGGGGCGACCTGCGCCACGCGCATGGGGATTCCCGGCCCGTCGGCCGGTGCGAGGCGCACGCCGTTGCCGAAGACCGCGGCCGTCGCGGGGCCGGCGGGGCCGTGCCGGGTGAGCCCCGACGGGGCACCGCCGACGGTGACGGCGCCGTCGGCCTCGACGTAGGCGTCGACGAGGTTGTCGTAGCCGACCAGCGCGGCGACGCTCGCGTCGACCGGGCGCCGGGTGAGGACCTCGGGTGGCCCGATCTGGTGGACGCGCCCGTCGAGGAGCGCCATCACCTGGTCCGCGAGGAGCATCGCCTCCTCCGGGCGGTGGGAGACGTGCACGACCGTCGTCGCGCGGCCGGCCAGCGCCCGGCCGAGGTCGGCGAGGAACGCCGTCCGCGACTGGGCGTCGAGACCGGCCGCCGGCTCGTCGAGCAGCAGCACGTCGGGGTCGACGGCGAGGGCGCGCGCGAGGCTGACCCGTTGCTGCTCGCCGCCCGACAGGGCGGTCGCGGGGCGGTCGGCGAGGTGCGCGACGCGCAGCCGCTCCAGCGCGGCGGCGGCGACGGCGCCGCGGCGGCCCTTCGGCATCTTCCGCCAGCGCAACGGCAGCTCGACGTTGCGCAGCACGCTCGTTGACAGCAGGGCCGGCCGCTGCGTCACGTACGCCACGCGCCGCCGCAGCGCCACCCCGCCGTCGCGGGGGCTGATCCCGTCGATCGTGATCCTGCCCTGCCGGGGCGGCTCGACGGCGGCGACGAGCCGCAGCAGCGTCGTCTTGCCCGCGCCGTTGGGGCCGAGGACGCACAGCCGGGCGCCGTCGGCGACGTCGACGGCGCCCACGTCGAGCACGACGCGGCCGCCGCGGACGTGCCGCAGGCCGCGGACGCTCAGTTCCGCTCCCATGCCGCCCCCGTCCGCTGCACCGAGACGAGCAGGCCGTTGATGGCGAACGCCAGCGCCAGCAGGATCGCGCCGTAGCCGATCGCGACGCCGAACTCGCCGCGGCCGACGCTCTCGACGATGGCGGTCGTCATGAGCTGGGTGTGACCGTGGATGTTGCCGCCGACGATGGTCGCGGCGCCGACCTCGGAGACCGCGGTGCCGAAGCCCGCCATTGCGGCGGCGAGCAGCGACATGCGCGCTTCGAGCCACAGGCGCAGCACCAGCTGCACCCGGTTCGCCCCCAGCAGGCGCAGCTGTTCGGGCAGCTCGGGGGGGAGCATGCGGATGGCGGCCATGGTGATCGCCGCGATCAGCGGCGTGGCGATCACCGTCTGGGCGATGATCATCCCCCGCACGGTGTAGATCAGTCCGAGGCCGCCGAGGGGGCCGGTGCGCCACAGCAGCAGCGCGATGGCGAGGCCGGCGACGACCGTGGGGATCGCCATGCCGGTGTTGACGGCGGCGATCAGGATCCGCCGCCCGCCCACACGCGTGAGGGCCAGCGCGGTGCCCAGCGTGATGCCGATGAGCGACGCTATGGCGGTCGCGGTCAGCGACACCAGCGCCGATCGCGCCAGGACCTCGGTGAAGTCCGGTGCCATCAGTTCTTCGCGTCGGGGAAGAACAGCGGTTCGCCGTGCTCCTCGACGCCGAACTCCGCGATGTCCTGCTGCACGTCGGCACCGCGGATCCAGGCGGCGAACTCCTCGGCGCAGCCGGTGTTCGCCGCCTTCTCCGCCACGATCACGTGGTACTCGTTGTACAGCGCCTTCGTGCCCTCGAAGGCGATCTCGGACGCCAGGTTGCCGGTGGCGAGGTAGGTACCGCGGTCGGCCAGGGTGTACGCCTCCTTCTGGTTCGCGACCGTCAGGGTCTCGCCCATGCCCTGACCGGTCTCGACGTACCAGGACCCGCCAGGGTCGACGCCCGCCTGCTCCCACAGGGTGAGTTCCTTGGCGTGGGTGCCGGAGTCGTCGGCGCGCGAGGCGAACGGGGTCTTGCTCCGCGCGATCTTCTTCAGGGCCGCGGCTGCGTCGTCCTCGCCGCCGAGACCGGCGGGGTCGTCGGGCGGGCCGACGATGACGAAGTCGTTGTGCATGACCGCCTCACGGCTGGACCCGTGGCCGTCGGCCATGAACCGCTCTTCGTCCTCCGGCGAATGGACGAGCAGCGCGTCGGCCTCGCCCTTCTCGCCCATGGCCATGGCCTGCCCGGAGCCGACGGCGACCGGCTTCACGACGCAGTCGCCGCTCTTCTCGAACATCGGCACGAGTTCGTCGAGCAGCCCCGAGTTCTGGGTGCTGGTCGTGGTCGCGAGCACCATGGTGCCGTCGGCGCCGCCGGTCGCGCCCTCGGCCCCGCCGCCCCCGCATCCGGTGGCGGCTGCCACGGCCGCAGCGGCGGCGAGCGCGCCGAATACCGTCCTCAGACGCGTCCCGTGGATCATGCGGCCTCCCTGAGGTCGCCGGCGCGGCTGAGGTCGTAGCCCGCCATGGCGGACAGCCGGTGCCGGAAGGATGGGGTGGTGAGGACGTCGATGAGCGGGGCGATGGCGCCCAGGGACTCCGCGCCGACGGCGAGTTCGAAGTCCTCCCACTCGACCGGCACGAAGCCGGCGCCGACGGCATCGGCCGCCGCGCGGACGGCGAGCCCGGCGTCGGCGGCACCGGTGGTGACGGCGACGGCGACTCCGAGGTGCGATTCGCACAGTTCGCCGCCCGGCCCCGGTTCGGCGCCCGCCTCGCGCAGCAGCCGGCTCAGCAGCAGCCGCGACCCGGTGCCCGGGGCGCGGGTGGCGAGGGCGGCGCCGTGCAGGTCGGCGATTCCCGTGATGCCGCGCGGGTTGCCCTGCGGCACGACGATCCCCTGTTCGCGGCTCCACAGGTGGACCAGCGTCGCGGGGCGGCCGCCGAGGACGCGCCGCGCGAACGGGTCGTTGGCGCGGCCCGTGCCGACGTCGCGGAGGTGGACCGCTGCGGCGTCGACGGCCCCCTGGGCGAGCATGCCGAGCCCCGCGACACTGCCGCGCCCGGCGGGGGCGCGTTCGACGGCCGGCCCCACGAGGGTCAGCAGCAGATCGAGCGCGGGGTCGTCGCTGCCGGACAGGCGGGCGGCCCCGTCGCCCCCGGTGCGGGCCGCCATGGCGACGGCGCGCTCGGGCGCCTCGGCCGTGACGACGGCGTGCGCGCGCGGCGAGCCCTCGATCAGCCCGGCCTCGCGCAGGACGCTGTGCGCCCGCGCGGCCGTGCCGGGCGAGCAGCCCGCCGCCCGCGCGAGTTCGCGGACGGCGGGAACGGGATCGCCGGGTCCGAGGCGCCCGGCGATCATGTCGGCCGCGACGGCTGCGGCGATCTCCTCGGCTTTCTGTACCTTCTGTATCACTTATACAGTATACAGATCAGCGGATGCGGTGGCCAGTCTCCTCGGTGCCGTACCCGCCCAGCGCCTCCACCGAGGCGCGGAAGTCGGCCGAGCCCAGCAGCTCCCACAGCGGCGCGAGCATCGGATCGTCCAGGCTCTCCTCGTCGAGCACCAGGTCGTAGGGCTCCCGCGCCACCGGAACGAAGTCCAGTCCGAACGCGCGGGCCGCCGCCATGATCCCGAGGCCGCAGTCGGCCCGCCCCGCCGCGACCGCAGCGGCGACGGCGAGGTGGGTCGGCTCCTCGCGCGCGTAGCCCGCGACCGCCGCCGGATCGATCTCCAGGCCGCGCAGCTCGTGGTCGAGCAGCATCCGGGTGCCCGCGCCCCGCTGGCGGTTCACGTACGACAGGCCGCCGCCCGCGAGGTCGGCCAGCCCCGTGATGCCGTTCGGGTTGCCGGGCGGCACCAGCAGCCCCTGCTCCCGGTGCACGAGGCGCACGACGGCCGGCTTCCGGTCGGGCAGCATCTCATCGAGGTACGGGAGGGTGTACTCCCCCGTGGCGGGGTGCAGCAGGTGCGAGCCCGCCACGTGGCACAGGCCGTCGCGCAGCGCCACCAGCCCGCCGAGCGAGCCGACGTTGGACGACATCAGGGTGAGGGTCGGGTCTGCGGCGCGCAGGGCCGTCGCCGCGAGGTCGAGGACGAGGTCGTGCGACCCGATGGCGACGATGGTGCGCTCGATCTCCGGCAGCCTGCGCAGCAGCTCGACCGGGACCCGCGCACCGGCGCGGTGCCCCTCGACCGCCGACGGGACGACGAGCAGGCCGTCGGCCCGCACCAGCGAGGTCAGCACCCCGGCGCCGCGCGGCAGCGGGGTGGCGACGATCTGCCCGCCCACCGACCCCAGGCGCACCCGCACCCAGTCGTCCATGCCCAGCACCGACGGGAGCTTGCGGGTGAGCCGCGCCGTGACCTGCGGGCGGTGCGGCGGCGGCGCCCCCTCCAACTCGGCGAGCAGCGGCGCGGCGAAGATGTCGAACGTGAGCGCCGCCGAGACCGGGTAGCCCGGCACGCCGATCACCGGGGTCGACCCGGCCGTGCCCAGCACCACCGGGTGCCCCGGCCGCACCGCGACCCCGTGGACGGCGAGCGACCCGGCCGCGGCGACCACGCGCGCGGTGTGGTCGTCGCGCCCGGCGCTGGACCCGGCCACGAGCAGCACCAGGTCGGCCGCTGCCGCGGCGTCGCGGACCGCCGCGCCGATGATCTCGGCGTCGTCGGGCTGGATGGGCGCGGCCCACGCCTCGCAGCCCACCTCGCGCGCCTGCGCGAGCAGCATCAGCGAGTTGGTGTCGAGGATCTCGCCGTGCCGCGGCGGCGAGCCGATGGGCACGATCTCGTCGCCCGTGGGGATGACCGCCACCTTCGGCGGCCGCCGCACGGTCAGCTCGGTGGCGCCGGCGGCCGCGGCCGCGGCGACGTCGACCGGGCGCAGCCGGTGCCCCTCGGGCAGCAGCAGCTCGCCCGCGCTGACGTCCTCGCCGATGGAGCGCACGTGCTGGTACGGCGGGACGGCGGCGAGGAGCTCCGCGACGTCGCCCGGCGGGGCGTAGTGCACGTGTTCGCGCATGACCACGGCGTCGAGGCCGTCGGGCATCGGGTCGCCGGTGTCGACCACCCGGTAGGAGTCGGCCTTGAGGTGCAGTGGCGCGGTCTCCGACGCGCCGTGGGTGTCGGCCGCGCGGACCGCGATCCCGTCCATCGCGGCGACGTCGCCGACGGGTGAGGAGCGGCTCGCCCAGATCGGCCGCGCCGTCACCCGCCCGACCGCGTCGCCGACCGGGACGACGGCCTCGGGGATCCGCTCCGGGCAGCCGGCCTCGGCGCGGGCCCGCCGCCAGGCCGCGGTCGCCTCCTCCGCGGGCACGTCGTTCACGAAGGGGCTGTCGTGCACGCCTCCACCTACCTGTACATCGTCACGGTCACTTGGGCGTCCTCGTCGATCCCCGTCGCCGCCTCGGGGATGACGATGTAGCCGTCCGCGCTGGTGAGCAGGGACAGCAGGGCCGAGGCCCCGAACAGCGGTGTGGCGACGCCGTCGCGCACGCGCACCTGGACGACGTCGAGCCGCCCCGCGGCCGACGCGACGGCCCGGGCCATGGCCGCCGTGGCGGTCGGCTCGGCCGGTGGCAGCGCAATGCCGCCGACCCGCCGCAGCACCGGGAGGCCGACCTGGCGGAACACCACCAGGGCCGACAGCGGGTTCCCCGGCAGGCCGACGACCGGCACCCCGGAGCACTCGGCGAGCAGGGTGGGCTTGCCCGGTTTGATGGCGAGGCCGTGGCAGTACACGCGGGAGTCGGCCAGCGCCCGGACCGCGGCGGCGGTCTCGTCGCGCGCCCCGACCGACGAGCCGGCCGAGACCACGACGACGTCGCAGTCGCGCACCGCCGCGGCGAGCGCGGCGGCGAGGGCTTCGGCGTCGTCGGGGACGATCCCCCGCAGCGACGGCGCGCCGCCCGCCTCCTCGGTCAGGGCCGCCAGCGCAGACGCGGTCGCGTCGCGCACCTGGCCCGGGCCGAGGTCCGCGGTGTCGGGCGGCACCACTTCGTCGCCGGTCGAGATGATGCCGACGCGGGGCCGCGCGCGCACCTCGACCCGGGTGACGCCCGCGGCGGCGAGCAGGCCGAGGTCCTGGGCGCGCAGCGCACGGCCTGCCGGGGCGAGTTCGGCGCCGACGGCGACGTCCTCGTCGGCGCGCACGATGCCGCCGCCGACGGCGACCGGCCGCGTCACCTCGATGACGCCGGGCATCGTCACCTGCGTGTGCTCGACCATGACGACGGCGTCGGCGCCGGGCGGGATGGCGGCGCCCGTGGGGATCTGCACCGCGCCGCCGGGACGGACGGCGGCATCGGGAGCGCTGCCCATGCGCACGGCGCCGACGAGGTCGAAGTACGCGGGCAGCGCCTCACCGGCGCCGTAGGTGTCGGCGGCGCGGACCGCGTAGCCGTCGACGGTCGAGCGCGCGAACCCCGGCAGCGCCGCACCGGACGCGACCGGGGCCGCGGGCACCCGGCCGAGCGCGGCCGCGCGGTCGACCTCCTCGGTGCCGGTCCGCCGCAGCGGCCGGAACCCCGCCAGCGCCGCCGACACCGGCAGCGCCGTGAAGAACTCCGTTGCGCTCACTCCGCGCTCACTCCGCACTCATTCCGCGCTCACTCCGGCCGCCCCGCCGCACCGCTGCCGTTGAGGACGCTCACCACCGGGCCCATGGCGACCTGGCCCAGCCCGCAGATCGAGGTCTTGCGCATGACGGTCTCCAGTTCGAGCAGGCGCTCGCGGCGCTCGGCGCTCAGCTCCCCGCCGGACCGCAGGGTCTCGGCGAGCAGGTCGTGGGCCTTGGTGGAGCCGACCCGGCACGGCACGCACTTGCCGCAGGACTCGTTGCGGAAGAACCGCAGGACGTTGGTTGCCGCGGCGAGGGTGTCGGTGCCCTTGGCGATCACGACGAGCGCGCCCGACCCCAGCATCGACCCGGCCTCGGCGAGGGTGCCGAAGTCGAGCGGGGTGTCGAGGTGCGACGCGTCCAGGAAGTTGGACGAGGCGCCGCCCGGCTGGACGCAGTCGAGTTCGGCGCCGCCGGCGACGCCGCCCGCGAGGTCGACGAGGGCGCGGATGGTCGTGCCCATGGGCACGCAGTAGACGCCCGGCCGCTCGACGTGGCCCGACACCGAGAAGAACTTCAGCCCGCCGCTCTCGCCGATGCCCTGGTCCAGCCACCACTGGGCCCCGCGGGTGGCGATGACCGGCACGTCGGCGAAGGTCTCGACCGAGTTCATCAGGGTGGGGCGGCCCCACAGCCCGTGCACGCCGGGGAACGGCGGCTTGTTGCGCGGCTCGCCCCGGTGCCCCTCCATGCACTCGATCAGGGCGGTCTCCTCGCCGAGGATGTAGCCGCCGGGCGAGGTGAAGACGTCGACCACGAGCCTGCGGCCGGTGCCGAGGACGTCGTCGCCGGTGAGGCCCAGCGCGCCGAGCCGCTCGATCTCGGCGCGCAGGACGGCCTCCTCGGGGCCGTACTCGTGCCGGATGAACACCCACCCCTCCTCCGCGCCGGTGACGACCATGCCCATGAGCATGCCTTCGAGGACGAGGTGCGGCTGCTCGGCGAGGAGCTGGCGGTCCTTGAAGGTGCCCGGCTCGGACTCGTCGGCGTTGCAGATGGCGTACTTCACGCCGCCGGGGGCCTTGCGGACGAGGTCCCACTTCCGGCCGGTCGGGAAGCCGGCCCCGCCCATGCCGCGCAGCCCGGCCTCCTGGAGGTCCGCGATGACCTGCTCCGGGGCGACCGCGCCGGTCAGCAGCGCCCGCAGGGCGCCGTAGCGGTGCTCGGGGCGGTCGTAGGGGTCGTTGGGCCAGCCCTCGGCGGGGCCGTAGGCGACGGTCGCGCCGGGGTCGGCGTGCCCGCCGGACCCCGCGGCCAGCACGGCGGGGACGTCGTCGATGCGGCAGGGGGCGTCGTCGACGGTGGCGGCCGGGGCGATGTCGCAGCGGCCGGGGCAGGAGATCTCGGTGACGGCGACGTCCTCGGCGTCGCCGTAGCGCTCGCGCATGGCGCCGATGCGGCTCTCGGAGCCCTTCAGCCAGCACGCGAGGTCGTGGCAGAGCCCGACGGTGGCACCCTTGGGCTCCTCGGTGCGGAAGTGCGGATAGAACGAGACCAGGCCCTCGATCTCGTACAGCGGCCGCCGCTGCTCGCGCGCGAGCGCGGTCAGCTCCTCCCGCGGCAGCCAGCCGCGGCGCTCCTGGATGGCGATCAGCATCGGGATCAGGCTGGGGCCCCGGAACTTGCCCGCGCGCGCCTCCACGCCGGGGACCTTCGGCTGCTGGGCTTCCACTGTCACGACGCGCTACCTCCGGCTCGGGTGCTCACACGGTCCGCCGCGGGGGCCATCCGCACGGCGCAGAACTTGAACTCCGGGATCTTGCCCGTGGGGTCGATCTCGTCGATCGTCAGCAGGTTCGCCGCGGCCTCCCTGAAGTGGAAGGGGATGAAGATGTTCCCCTTGACCTCCCGGTGCGAGACCTTGACGTTGAGCACGATCTCGCCGCGCCGCGACTCCACCCGGGCGAAGTCGCCGTCGGCCAGGCCCAGCTCGGCGGCGTCCTCAGGGCTCACATACGCCTCGGCGCGCGGCGCGATGCTGTCGAGCGCGAAGGAGCGCCGGGTCATCGAGCCGGTGTGCCAGTGCTCCAGCAGCCGCCCGGTGTTGAGCACCAGCGGGTACTCCTCGCTGGGCAGCTCCTTGCCGGGCAGCCACTCGGCGGGGACCAGGTGCGCCAGGCCGTCGGCGGTGTTGAACCGCTCGTCGAACAGCACCACGGTGCCGTCGCTGCCATCGGGATCGGGGTTGGGGTAGAGCTTGCCGGTGGAGCCCAGGTTGTCGTAGTCGAGGTTGGCGTAGTCGGGCATGAGCGGGACCATCTCCTCGAACACCTCGCGCGGCGACGCGTAGTCCCAGTCGAGGCCCAGCCGCTGCGCGAGGTCCTGCACGATCTCCCAGTCGACGCGGGCCGCGCCGGGCGGGTCGAAGACCTTGTGCCCGAGCTGCACCCTGCGGTCGGTGTTGGTGTAGGTGCCGTCCTTCTCCAGGTACGACGACGCGGGCAGGATGACGTCGGCGAACTCGGCGGTCTCGGTGAGGAAGATGTCCTGCACCACGAGGAAGTCCATCTGCGACAGCGCCTTGCGGACCTTGTTGATGTTGGGGTCGGACATGAAGGGGTTCTCGCCCAGCATGTACATGCCGCGCACGCCGCCGTCGAGCACCGACGCGATGATCTCGGTGACGGTGAGCCCGTTCTCCGGGTTGAGATCGGTGCCCCACGCCTCCTCGAAGAGGACCCGCGACTTCTCGTCGCCCGCCGGCTGGTAGTTGGGGTAGAACATCGGGATCAGGCCGGCGTCGGAGGCGCCCTGCACGTTGTTCTGGCCGCGCAGCGGGTGCAGCCCGGTGCCCGGGCGGCCGACGTTGCCGGTGATGGAGCACATCGCGATCAGGCAGCGCGCGTTGTCGGTGCCGGTGGTGTGCTGCGAGATGCCCATGCCCCAGTAGATGACCCCGGCGCCGGCCCCGCCCCACACGCGCGCCACCTCGCGGATGGTCTCGGCGTCGATCCCGGTGATCTGCGCGGCGAGCTCCGGCGGGTAGGCCGCGACGGTCTCGGCGAGCCGCTCGTAGTTGGTGGTGCGCTCGGCGATGAAGTCGCGGTCGACCAGGCCCAGCCGGATGACCTCGTGCATGATCCCGTTGTACAGGGCCACGTCGGTGCCGGGCTTGAGCTGGCAGAAGATGTCGGCGTGGTCGGCGACCGTCCCGGCGCGCGGGTCGACATAGATGATCTTGGTGCCGTTGCGCCGCGCCTGCTTGAAGAACGAGGACGCGACGGGGTGGTTCGCCGTCGCGTTGCTGCCGGTGATGATGGCGACGTCGGCGTTGGCGATGTCGCCGTAGGTGGTCGACACCGCGCCGGAGCCGACGCCCTCGAACAGCGCCGCGACGCTGGATGCGTGGCACAGCCGGGTGCAGTGGTCGACGTTGTTGGAGCGGAAGGCCGTGCGGATCAGCTTCTGGAACAGGTACGCCTCTTCGTTGGAGCACTTCGCCGAGCCGAAGCCGGCGATGCCCGCCGACCCGCTCTCGGCGTAGATGCCGCCGAGCCGCTCCGCCACGAGGTCCAGCGCCTCGTCCCAGGTGGCCTCGCGGAAGTGCGGCAGCACCTCCTCATAGGGCACCAGGCCGCCGGGCCTGCGGCCGCGGCCGCGCTTCGCGAACCCGTCGAGTTGCGAATCGGCCCGCACGTCCGCGGAGAGCGGCCCCTTGGGGTAGGCGGAGTCGACGCGGATCAGGGGGGTGGTGAGCCGCTGCGGGGACGCGGCGTAGTCCCAGCCGTAGCGGCCCTTCACGCAGAGGCGCCCCTTGTTGCCCGGCTGGTCGCGGCCCTCGGCGAAGGAGATGCCGCCCCGCACGCGGTCGACGTAGTAGGTCAGGGCGCAGCCCACGCCGCAGTAGGGGCAGACGGTGTCGACCGCGTCGAGCTGGGCGCGCGGCTGGATGGGGATGTTGTTGATGGGCTTGTTGGTGAGCGCGCCGGTGGGGCACGCGGACACGCACTCGCCGCAGGTCACGCAGGACGACTCGCCCATGGGGTCGTTGAGGTCGAAGGCGATGCGGGTGTCGTAGCCCTTGCCGCTGCGCCCGATGACGTCGTTGCCCTGGACGTCGTCGCAGGCGCGCACGCAGCGGTCGCAGAGGATGCAGGCGTCGTGGTCGACGGCGATGACCGGGTTGGAGGTGTCGGTGCCGCGGCTCGGGCCCTTGAGCAGGTCGTCGATCGTCGCGATGGCGTAGGTGTCGGCGATTTCGAGCAGCTCGTTGTCCGCCGTGGTCGTCTGCTTGGGGTCGGCCTCGCGCGGCGGCTGGTCGGCGACGAGGAGCTCGGTGAGCACCGCCCGGCTGCGCTCGACCTCCGGGGTGGCGGTGGCGACCTCCATGTCCTGCTCGCACGGGCGGATGCAGGACGCGGCGAAGGCCCGGCCGCCGGTGTCGACCACGCACATGCGGCACACGCCCACCGGGTCGTAGCGCTCGTCGTGGCAGAGCGCGGGGATCTCGATCCCCGCCCCCTTGGCCGCCTCCCAGATGGTCGTCCCCTCGGGGACGCTGAGTTGCCGCCCGTCGATGGTGAGCGCCACGGTCTGCTGCTCGGTGCCGGCCGAAGCCGCCGGGGTCATTGTCATGGTCTCGACTCCGCTCTTGAATCGCTCGACGTCACCAGCGGCCGACCGTCCCGGCCCAGCCCGCGTTCGGCGTAGTAGGTATCGATCATCGCGCGCAGGCGCTCGGGTGGCAGCGTCGCCGTGCGGCCGGAGCCCAGTTCGAGCGAGCCGCCGAGGAAGCGCTCGGGCAGCCAGTCGTCGTCAGGGGTCCAGCCCTCCCGCAGGTTGTAGGCGCGTTTGGCGAGGACGATGCGGCGCGCGGTCGCGCGCAGCTCACCGCTGTCGACGTCCCACCCGGTGACCTGCGACAGCAGCCGCGCCCACTCGTCGAAGGGCGCGGTGAAGACGCCGCGGAGGAACTTGCAGAAGATCAGGGAGTCCATGATCGCCGCCCGGTCCTCGGTCTCGACGGCGGCCCGGACGTGCGCGGCCGTCCCGTGCATCCGGTCGAGGCCCCCGGTGAAGTCGGCTTCGTAGGCGCCCGAGCGGTTGTGGTCGGCGCCGCGCGCGTTGACGGCGAGGCCCAGCGCCATGGCCTGCATGGTGCGCGGTTCGTAGCCCGGCAGTTCCAAGCCCTTGACGTGCGGGGCGAACGCGCTCGAGCCCTGCCCGACGGTTTCGGCCGCGCGCCGGGAGCCTTCGGCGAGCAGGGCGCCGACGCCGGTGCGGGTGCCGATCTCCGCCAGGGCGCGCAGCAGCGCCGCGCCGTCGCCGAACCGCAGCCACGGGGCGTCGAGCATGCCGCGCTCGACGCACTCCATGGCCCAGGCGATGGTGCCGCCGGCCGAGATGGTGTCGATGCCGAGTTCGTCGCACCGGGCGCTCGCTTCGAGGACCTGGTCGGGGTCCGACACCCCGCACATGGGGCCGAGCGCGAAGACGTTCTCGTACTCCACCCGCGCCTTCGCACCCCCTTTCGAGGCGTAGATGTGCTCGCAGCCGATACTGCACGACGCGCAGCTCGACCGCGCCACCGACCGGCTCTCCGCGAGGTCCTCCGCCGAGAGCCTGGCCGCGTCGGCGAAGGTGGCGCTCTGGAAGTTGCGGGTCGGAAGGGTGTTGACGGCGTTGAAGGCGAGCAGGTTGGACAGCGTGCCGAGCTCGCGGTACTTCTCCGTCGCCGGGCCGAACGAGCGGGAGCGGAGGTCCTTCGCGGTGGCGAGCACGGCGTCGCGGTCGGCCACGGGCACCCGCCGGTCGCCCCGCACGGCGACGCACTTGATGTTCTTGGCGCCCAGCACCGCGCCGAGCCCGCCCCGGCCGGCGTGGCGGCCGTCGTGGGAGATGGTGGCGTAGCGGACCCCGCGCTCCCCCGCCGGTCCGATGCTCGCGGCGCGCCACTTGCGGCCGTGCCGCGCTCGGACGGACTCCTCGGCGTCGGCGGCCGACATGCCCCACTGCTCCGCGGCGTCGACGAGGCGGGCGCCGTCCTGGTCGATCAGCAGGTTGGCCGGCTCCCGCGCGCGGCCCACGACCACGAGGGCGTCGTGGCCGGTGAGTTTGCCCGAAATGGCGAAGTGGCTGGAGGACAGCGCGTCGTTGAGCAGGCCGGTGAGCGGCGACTTGGCGACCACGGCGAACTTGGCGCTGGTGGTCAGCGGGGTGCCGACCAGCGGCGAGAAGACGAACGCCAGTGGGGCGGCGGGGGCGAGCGGTTCGACGCCCGCCGGGCCGAGCTCGGTCAGCAGCCAGGTCCCCAGCCCGGCGCCGCCCAGGTAGCCGCGGAGCACGTGATCGGGCAGCGGCAGGACGGTGGACGAACCGTCGGTGACGTCGACGACGAGCGCCTGGCCGCAGTAGCCGCCGGGGGCGGGTCCCATGCCGCTCACCCGCCCGCGTCGGCCGAGAAGAAGGACACGGTGTCGCCCGCGAGCAGGGGCCACATGCCGTCGCCGCGGATCTGGTCGCCGTTGACGGCCGCCACCACGTGGCCGTCGAAGGGGACCCCGGCCTGCCGTGCCGCTGCGGCGAGGTTCGCGGCCCTGACCCGGGACGCGCCCCGGCCCGCGCCGCGGGTCGCCAGCACGCCGAACCGCTCCACGACGACCTCGGGGGCGGGGCGGCCGTGCGCGGCCGCGTACTCCTCGGGGGTGTTGGCGTTGACGACGGAGTCGAGGGCGGGGTCGGCCGCCGCGAGCCGGGGGTCGGCGCGCAGCCCGGCGTCGTCGAGCTGCCGCACGGCGCTCTCCTCGAAGAGGTGGGACGGGCGCAGCCGCCCTTCGCCGAGCAGCCGCTCGACGCGGGACGCGAGGGCGGTGCGGTATCCGGCCGCCATGGGCTGGCGGAAGCCGCCGACGAACGGCAGGACGACCTCCGGTGCCTCCGGCCAGCCGGCGTCCGGGTCCGGCTCGAAGCCGCGCAGCACCGCCTGCACGAATGCCGCGTGCAGGAAGGGGAGGTCGGTGGAGCACACGAAGGCGGTGTCGGCGTGGCGCGCCGCCGCGGCAAGGCCGACGGCGAGGCCCTGCATGGGGCCCCGGCCCTCCTCGGGGTCGTCGGCGACGACGACCTTGGGGTCGAGTTCCGGCAGCGGCTGCCCCGGCGCCCGCACGACGATCACCGGCCCGTCGACCGCGCGCTCGACAACGCCGGTGACGTGCCGCAGCAGCGTGGAACCGTGCCAGTCGAGTGCCGCTTTCGGGGCCCCCATGCGGGAGGAGCGACCGCCTGCGAGAACAACACCCGCACTCGGTTTCATACTGTAGACAGTATACGACATGTCAATACCCCTGCCTTGCTCTCACAGTCCCCAGTCAACGCCCTACCCACGCGTAGGCCCATAGCGTGATCACTCCCCTCCCGCGCGGATGCGACCTGCTCTCCCTGCACCGATCCGACCACAGCCCCGCCGCCGCGCCGGGCACCGCCCCCCGAGCCGCGGCCCCGCCGCCCGGCTCCCCGGCGCCATGGGCCCCGGGCTTGGGTGCACCACCGGCCCCGGCCCCGATCGGCGCCGGCGCGTTTCCCTTTCTTCCGCGATGATTCCGCCCGGCAATTCACCGATGCGGAGACCGGGATTTCGACGACGGCAGAGAACGCGTTGCATTCGCGCGGAAAAAGCCGTCGGCCGCCGTCAATTCCACCGCCGCCCCGCCGTGCCGACCCCGATTCGCGGTGTTCCGCGGTGTCGGCGCCGCGGCGCGGGCCCGGCGCACCCGCGGGACGGGCACCGGCCGCCCGAACGCGAACCGCGAATAACGCCCTCACCTGCCACGATACCAAGCAGGCTCGGCCATCGGCGGCGAGCCGTCCCCCATCCGGCGCGAATTCCGCAAACTGCCCGCGGCCGACAAGGACGAGGGAATACGATACGTACCTCGCCGCAGAGAATGGGAGCCGCAGGCACACGCCCCGTGCCCACCGGTCCCGGAATTCGCCGCGCAACGGCGGTTCCCGCCCACGGCGAGCACAGCGGCGCCCCCGATTCTCCATCGCCGGTTCCGCCCGACCCGAATGCTGTTCTGCCGCCGGCCGGACGCGAGGTACCTGATCTCATGTCGCAACAATCGCCCGCACGCCCCCCGGACCGCCACCGGTCCGGCGCCCGGGCAGTGCTCACCGCGCTCGCGGCCGCGGTCTGCGCCGGCGGACTCTGGGCCCTGGTGACCGCCGCCCTGACCGCGGAGGCCCGCGTCGCCGTCGGCGCCGCCGCCGCGGCGACCACCGTCCTGCTCGCAGGCGCCGTGTACGTCGCGGTGCGGCGCTCCGCCGACCTGGCGGCGGCAGAGGACGACGCCCACCGCGCCTGGGCGGAGCTGCACCGGGCGGGCGGCCGCCTCGACGCCGCCCGCGAGGAACTCGCGCTGCTGGTCGACCACACCCTGCCCGCCGCCGTCACCCGGCTCCGCGAAGGGGCCACCGCCGAGACCGTCCTGGCCGAGGTCGAGCACCCCGCCGACGCGGCGCACCACCGCGTCCTGCGCACCCTCGTCCACGAGATCGCGTTCGGCGAGCGCCGCCGTGCCGCCGCCACCGCCGCGTGCGCGAACGCCGCGGGGCGCGTGCAGGCGCTGTCCACCCGCACCCTCGCCGACCTGCGCACGATGGAGGACCGCTGCTCCGACGACATGCTCGGCGACCTGCTGCGGATCGACCACAGCACGGCGCAGACCGGCCGGACCGCCGACAGCATCGCCGTGCTCACCGGCGCGCGGTCGGGCCGGCGCTGGACCAAGCCGATCACCATGGAGAGCGTCATCCGCGGCGCCATGGGCCGCATCGGCGCCTACCAGCGGGTGCGCGTGCACTCCAGCAGCGCGAACGCCGTCGCGGGCTACGCCGCCGAGGACGTCATGCACGCGCTCGCCGAGCTGATGGACAACGCCACCCGCTTCTCGGCGCCCTCCGAGGAGGTCCACATCTACGTCGAGGACCTGCACAACGGCGCGGTCATCACGATCGAGGACGGCGGGCTCGGCATGAAGCCGCAGGCGCTCGCCAGGGCCGAGGCCGCCGTGTCCGACACCCAGCCCCTCGACATGGCCATGCTGTCGGGCACCCGGCTGGGCCTGGCCGTCGTCGGCTGCCTGGCGCGCAAGCACCGGCTGCACGTGTTCTTCCGGCCGTCCTCGCGCGGCGGCATCGGCGTCGTCCTGCGCATCCCCAACCACCTAATCACCCCGGTGCGCGAGGAGCCGTTCCCCGAACCCGTGCGCAGACCCGCCCCCGTCCCCGCGGCCGACCCGGCCCCGCCGGGCCCCGGGGCACACGCCGACCAGAGCGAACTCCCCAAGCGCCCGCGCGGCGCGACGCTGCGGGCCGCGTCGGCCCCACTCGCGCCGAAGGAGACCCGGGCCGCGGTCCCCCGCCCCGACGCCGGATCCCGGTTCGGCGCCTTCCAGCAGAGCCGCTCCCGCATAGGCGACCCCGGCGGCCCGCCCGCGGCGCCCCCCGCGGCAGCCGACGACGCCACCTGAGCCCGCCGTTCCGCCGCCGAACCGCGAGACCCCTGATTGGAGTGAGGGGCGGCCCCGGCACGCCGTGCCGCGGCCCGCCGCCCCGGAATCCCGATGGACGCGACGAACCCGAACCTCGAATGGCTGCTGGAGAACCTCGTCGGCAGCACCCCGGGCGCACTGCACGCGCTGGTGCTGTCCAAGGACGGACTCAAGCTGTGCCGCACCGCCGCCCTCGCCGTCGACCAGGCCGACCAGCTGGCGGCGATCGCCGCCGGCGTCCAGGCGCTGTCCCATGGCGCGTCGATGGAGTTCGGCGACGGCACCGGCGGCGTGCGCAGCTCGATGACCGAGTTCCACGGCGGCATCCTGTTCATCGTGGCGGCCGGGATGGGCGCCCACCTCGCCGTCATCGCAACCCAGGACGCCGACGTCGGCCTGATCGGCCACACCATGGACGAGCTGGTCGAGCAGATCGGCCCGTTCCTCACCGCACCGCCCCGCTACACCCCGTCCACCAGTCCGACACCATGAACCCCCGCGATGTCGCCGACGAGGACCCGGACCGGCTCTACACCGTCACCGGCGGCCGCAGCCGGGCCGACGGTCACGGCCTGGACCTCGTCACCCTGATCGTCAGCGAATCGGCCCCCGCGGCGGGGAGCCAGTCGGAGCACGTCCGGATCCTGCGGATCTGCCGCGACCCGACATCGGTCGTGGAGCTCTCCTCGGAGCTCGCGCTGCCCGTGAGCGTGGTCAAGATCCTGCTGACCGACCTCATCGACACCGGCCGCGCCTCGGCACGCCACCCCTCCTCCGCCGGGGACCCGCTCCCCGACACCGAATTCCTGCGGAAGGTGCTCGTTGGACTCCGCAAGCTCTGACCTCCCCCGGCGCAGGCCCCTGCGGTCCAGCGCCGCCGACGGCGTGAAGATCGTGATCGTCGGCGGGTTCGGGGTCGGCAAGACCACAATGGTGCGATCGGTCAGCGAGATCCGCCCGCTGAGCACCGAGGAGGTCATGACCCAGGCCGGGGCCGGTGTCGACCACAACGTCGGCGCGCCCGAGAAGACCACGACCACGGTCGCGTTCGACTTCGGCCGCATCAGCCTGGACGAGCGGATGATCCTGTACCTGTTCGGCGCGCCCGGCCAGGAGCGGTTCTGGTTCCTGTGGGACCAGTTGTTCGCGGGGACGCTGGGCGTCGTGGTGCTGGTCGACACCCGCCGGCTCGCCGACTCCTGGTACGCCATCGACCGCCTCGAACACCACGGGACCCCCTTCATCGTCGCGCGCAACAGGTTCGAGCCGCTGGCCCACGACCTCGGCGACGTCCGCAGCGCCCTCGACCTCTCCGCCGGCGTTCCGCTCGTCGACTGCGACGCGCGGCGGCGCGAGTCCGCCAAAGAGGTCCTGATCGCGCTGGTCGACCATCTCCACACCCTGTCCGCTGCCCGGGAGGCATCGCCGTGACCGACATCCACCCATCCGCCGGCACCGCCGGCACCGCCGGCACCGCCGGCAGCGCGGCCCCCGAGGAACGGGTCCGGTTGTCCGGCCCGCAGTTCCAGCAGGACCCTGCGGCGCTGTACGCGCAGATCAGGCGCAGGTTCGGCCCGGTCGCGCCGGTCCTGCTCGACGGCGACCTGCCCGCGTGGCTCGTCACCGGGTACCGCGAGGTCCACCAGATCACGGGCGACGCGCATCTCTTCGCGCGCGACACCCGGCGCTGGAACCAGTGGGACAACGTCCCCGCCGACTGGCCGCTGCTGCCCTACGTCCAGCACAACCCCTCGGTGATGTTCACCGAGGCCGCCGAGCACCGCCGACGCGCGGGCGCCATCGGCGACGCACTCGCCGGTGTCGACCAGTTCGACCTGCGGGCGCACTGCGAGCGGATCGCGGACCGCCTCATCGACGCGTTCTCGGGCAGCGGCGAGGCCGACCTCGTGGGGCAGTTCGCGCTGCGGATCCCGCTGCTCGCCGTCGCCAAGATGTACGGCATGTCCGAGTCGGCGACCCCGCAACTGGTGCGCGACGTGGCGATCTCGCTGGACGTCGGGCCGGACGCGATCCCCGCGTACCTGCGGGTGCAGGAGGCCATGGGCCGCCTCCTCGCCGCCAAGCGCGACGCGCCGGGCGCCGACGTGCCGTCGCACCTGCTGCGGCACCCGTCGCGGCTGACCGACGAGGAGATCGTCCAGGACCTCCTCGTGGTGACGGCGGCGGCCCAGCAGCCCACGGCGAACTGGATCGGCAACACGATCCGGCTGATGCTGACCGACAGCCGGTTCGCCATGACCCTGTCGGGCGGCCGCGGCAGCGTGGGCCAGGCCCTCAACGAGGTGCTGTGGTACGACACCCCGACACAGAACTTCATCGGCCGGTTCGCCACCCGCGACACCCACCTCGGCGGGCGGCGGGTGCGAACCGGCGACCTGCTCGTCCTCGGGCTGGCCGCTGCGAACGCCGACCCGCACACGTCCCTCGACATGTCAGCGGACCTGATGGGCAACCACGCGCACATGTCGTTCGGGCACGGCGAGCACGGCTGCCCCTACCCCGCGCCGGAGGTCGCCGAGGTCATCGCCAGGACGACGGTCGAGGTGCTGCTCGACCGGCTGCCGGACCTCGCCCTCGCGGTGCCGGCTGAGTCGCTGGTGTGGCGGCCGTCGGTGTGGATGCGGGGGTTGGAGCGGCTGCCGGTGGCGTTCACCCCCACCTACGCCGGGGGCGGCTGACGGCCGGTCAGGGCCGCCCGGGTTCGGTGCGGGGCCCGGGCACCGCGGCGGCCGGCGTGAACCGGACCGGCAGTGTGGCGGGGCCGCGGGTGAACACGCCCTCTTCCGCCGGTGTGTGGCCGTCGGCGATCCGGAGGTCGGGCATCGCGTCGAGGAGCTGGTTCACCCCCACGTCGATCTCTGCCTTGGCGAGGAGCGCGCCCACGCAGAAGTGCCGGCCGAGCGCGAACGACAGGTGGTGCGCCGCAGCGGAGAACGCGGTGTCGGTCGGCAGGTCGGCGCGGTGGATGTCGAAGGTGTCGGGGGCGGCGAACCGGCGGGGGTCGCGGTTCGCCGCGCCGATGAGGCAGGTGACCGTGCTCCCCGCGGGCACGGTGCCGCCGCTGAGCGCGATGTCCTCTGCGGGCTGGCGCATGATCATGTGGACGGGCGGGGAGTACCGCAGGGTCTCGGCGAACGCGTTGGCGACGAGGCCGCGGTCGGCGCGCACCTCGGCCAGCTGCTCGGGGTGTTCGAGCAGGTTCTTGAAGACGCCGGCGATGGCCTTGTCGGTGGTCTCGCCGCCCGCGGCGAGCAGCAGGCTGCAAAACGCCTTGACGTCCTCGTCGCTCATCGACGTGCCGTCGACCTCGGCGGCGCACAGGGTGGACAGCAGGTCGTCGCCCGGCTCGCGCCTGCGCCGCCGGATGACGGGGATGAGGTAGGCGGCGAGCTCCTCCCTCGTCCGGATCCCCGCCGCGGCGACCTCGGGGTCCTGAGCGAGATTGCCGAGGAAGCCGATGATGGCGGCGTACCAGACCTGGAACCGCGCGTGGTCGGACGGGTCGAGGCCGAGCATGTCGACGATGACGTTGATGGGGAAGTGCCGGGCGAAGTCGCCCACGAGGTCGGCCGAGCCGGTGGTGCGGAACCGGTCGATGAGCTCGCGGGAGTTGCGCTCGATGGCGGGCAGGAACCGCTGCTCCAGCTCCCTGCCGCGGAAGGCCGGCGCCACCAGCGCGCGGCGGACCGAGTGCTCGCGCCCGCTCATCTGGAGGATGGTGCGCCCGTGCGCGGGTTCGAGCTGCCAGGCGTAGTTGTCGGTGGTGAAGGCGGGGTCCTTGAAGGCACGGGCGACGTCGTCGTACCTGGAGACGATGTAGCTGCCCATGGCGTCGTGCCACGCCAGTGGGGAGTCCTGGAGCAGGGTCCGGTAGGCGGCGTAGGGGTCGGCCGCGAACTCGGGGGAAAGGATGTCCGGCGCGTGATCGACGGTGACCATGAAGCTCCCTCGTTCGCCGATAGGGCGTCAGAGTAGCCATCCCGGCGGCGGCCGCGAAAGAGTCCAAACGGTTGGATCGGTCTTCCCAGGAGGGTTCGCAACGATCGGCATCGCGTTCGGCGCGGCGGCGAGGTTTCGTAATGGTGCACGGGGGCGGTCGGCCGCACGCGGTGGGCAGGGGAACGCGGCGCGCGCCGTCCGAATGAGGCCGGCGCCGCGGATCCAAGGCAAGAATCGTCGGGCCGGGAATCGTCGGGTCAGGTGCGCGGGCCGTCGGGCCGCCACTCCAGCAGCAGGATCGTCGCGTCGTCGCTGAGGTGGCCGTGCTGGTGGTCGAGGATGGCGTGGATCAGCCGCCGCAGGGTCTCGGGGGCCGGCTCCTCGGCCGCTGAGGCGCGGGCGATGAAGTCGGTGAACCGCTCCAGGCCGAACAGGTCGCCCTCGGGGTCGCGCGCCTCGGTGACACCGTCGGTGTAGAACAGCACCTGGTCGCCCGGTTCGAGCGCGAACTCGTGCACCGTGCGCTCGGTCCCGGCCAGGACGTCGAGCCCCAGGGGCAGCTCCGGGGCGCGGTCCAGCGCTTCGTGGACCAGCCGCTGCCGCCGGAGCAGCAGCGGCGCCGGGTGGCCGCAGTTCGCCCACGACAGCGTCCCGCTCGACAGGTCGAGGCCGGCGAAGACCGCGGTGCAGAACCGTTCGGGCAGCCACGTGTGCAGCGCCTGGTCCACGTTGCCGACCAGGCGGGCGAGGTCGGCGCCGCTGCGGCGGGCATTGCGCGCCCCCGCCATCGCCACCGACGCCGTGAGCCCCGATGCGAGGTCGTGCCCCATGGCGTCGAGGATCACCGCGTGGAGGGTGTCCTTGGTGATCGAGTGGTCGAACGCGTCGCCGCCCAGCTCGTAGGCCGGTTCGAGGACGGCGGTCGACACCGCGCGCGTCGTGCCGAGCGTGCGCGGCGGGAGGAACGCGCGCAGCATCTCCGTCCGCAGCTGCATGGGCGCGGTGCGGGTGTGCCGGACGTAGGTGTCGCTGTAGGCGCGCTTGGCGGTGATGACCAGCGCCAGCAGGGCCGCGACCATCTGGCAGCGCCGCAGGGTGGGCTCGTCCAGCACCGGCGCGCTGATGTGCAGGACGCCCATGCGGTCGGCGCCGTCCATCAGCGGCAGCCACAGGCCCAGCTCGGAGCCGTTGCCCTCGGTCAGCCGCAGTGTCTCGCTCCGGTACGCCAGGCCGGCGTCGGTGCCGTCGATGGGCAGCGAGCCGCCGCCGGTGAGGGGGACGAGCAGGCGCTGCTGGAGGTCGACCAGGTAGACGGTGATCTCTTTCAGCCCGAGCGCGGAGCCGTAGTCGGCCGCCGTCTCCAGCACGTCGATCGGACCGCTGCGGTGGACGGAGCGGATGAGCTCCTCGAACAGCCGCTCGCTCGCCCCGATCGGGACCTGTTTGTCCATGTAGAGCAGTCTCACACCGGACTGGGAAAACCGCAGTTCACAGCGGCAGCGTGTCTCCCGGCCGGCCGCCTCGGCGCGTGCCCGCCGGCCGGGTACCGGACGCGGGACGCGCCGGGCGCGCCGCAGGGGCGGTCACTCCGGTGGGGCGGTCACTCCGGCGGGGCGTCGCAGGACGGGTTGAGGAGCTTGCGGACCTCCGGGGAGTCGACGTTGTCCTTGTCGATCACGACGGCGCCGGTGTCGGTATCGGGCGCCGTATCGGCCTTGCCGCGGATCTCGCCGATCGCCGCGTCGACCGAGTCGTAGCCCATCTTGAACGGGTTCTGCGCGATCAGGCCGGTGACCACGCCCTCGCGCAGCGCCTCGATCTCGCCCTCGGAGGTGTCCCAGCCGACGATCTTGACCTCGCCCGCCTTGCCGGCCTGGCGCACCGCCTCGGCCGCGCCGAGCACGCCCGGCTCGTTTCCGGCGTAGATCCCGTCGAGGTCGGGGTTCGCGGTCAGGATGTCCTGGGTGACCTGGAGGGCCGTGTTGTAGTCGCTCTTGCTGGACTGCCGGGCGACCAGCTCCAGCCCGGGGTGCGCCTCGAGGCCGCGCTCGAAGCCCTCCGCCCGCGTCTCGTTTGTGCTCGTGCCGGGCTGGAACTCGATGAACGCCACCTTGCCCGTCCCGCCGAGCTGCTCGGCGAGCACGTCCGTGCCCTCCTCGGCGGCGCCCACGTTGTCCGTTGCGTACACCGGGACGCCCTTGGGCTGCGGGTCGGTCCCCGAGTCCATGTTCACCACGGTCGTGTTCTGCTGCCGGGCGGTCTCGGTGACGTCGGCCATGGCCTTGGCGTCGGTGGCGGCGTAGACCAGGCCGTGGACGCCCTGCGCCAGCAGGTCCTGCAACAGGCTCTGCTGGCCGCTGACGTCGTCCTCCGAGGTGGCACCGTCCCAGTGCAGGCTGATGTTGGGGTGCTTGGTCGCGGCGCACTCGGCGCCCACGCGCACCTGCTCCCAGAAGTCGAACCCGATGGCCTTGGGCACGACGGCGATCCGGACGGTCTCGCCCTCCCCCGCCCCGGCGCCGGTGGGCTCGCGGACCTGCACGGTGCATGCCGCGGCGAGCGTCGGCACGAGCAGCAGGCTGATCGCCGACAGGACCTTGTTCATGGCACGGGCCTCCCTGGACATCGCAGTTAGCCGGTGTCACCGCTGAGCCTGCGGCGCTGGTACCGGTCCCACCACACGGCGAGCCAGATGATCACGCCGATCAGCACGTTCTGGTAGAAGGTGTTGATCTCCAGGTGGATCGCGCCGTTGCGGATGACCGCGACGAGGAACGCGCCGATCAGGGAGCCGAGCACGGTGCCCCTGCCGCCGAACAGGCTCGCGCCGCCGATGACGACCGCGGCGATCACGTCCAGCTCCAGGCCCTCGCCGAAGTTCGGCTGGCCGGAGTTGATCCGCGACGCCGCGACCATGCCGGCCAGCCCCGCCAAGGCGCCGGAGACCACGTAGACGGAGGTGAGGTGCTTTTTCACCGGGACACCGGACAGCCGCGCGGCCTCCCTGTTGGACCCCATCACATAGGCGTAGCGCCCCAGCCGGGTCCGGGTGAGGACGAGGTGCCCGGCGACGGCGACGGCGGCGATGATCAGGACCGGGATCGGGACAGCGGCGACGACGCCCTGCCCCAGCAGCCGGAAGGACTCCGGGGCGCCGAACACCGCGACCGCACCGGTGGCGATGAGGACCAGGCCCCGGCCGACGCTGAGCATCCCCAGCGTCGCGATGAACGGCGGGAGGCCGACGACCGACACCAGGAGACCGTTCACCAGCCCGGCGGCCATGCCGACGAGGATCCCGCCGAGGATGCCCAGCAGCGGGTCGAACCCGAAGTCCGCCATCAGCAGCACGCCGACCACGCCGGACAGCGCCGCCACCGAGCCCACGGACAGGTCGATCCCGCCGGTGATGATCACGAGGGTCACGCCGACGGCCATGACCGCGTTCACCGAGGTCTGGGAGCCCAGGTTGAACAGGTTGTCCGCCGTGAGGAACGACGGCGCGCCGATCGACAGCGCCACGAAGATCACGATCAGTGCGCCCGCCGCCGCGACCTGCGACACCGCGCCCGTGATCCGGGGGGCCAGGCCGCCGAGCCCGCCGCGCGGGCCCGCATCCGTCCGGTTACTCATGGCCGTCCTTTGCTCCGGTCGCGAGTGCGACGATGCGTTCCTCGGAGAAGTCCGCGCGGGCGACCTCGCCGACGATCCGGCCGGCCCGCATGACCAGGATCCGGTCGCACATGTTCAGCAGCTCGGGCAGGTAGCTGGAGATCAGCACGATCGCCCTGCCGTCGGCGGCGAGGGCGTCCACCTGCTGGAACATCTCCGACTTCGCCCCGACGTCCATACCGCGGCCGGGTTCGTCGAAGAACAGCACGTCGGCGCCGGTCTCCAGCCAGCGGGCCAGGACGACCTTCTGCTGGTTGCCGCCCGAGAGGAGCTGGACGGGGCGGCCCACCCGCGGCACGCGGATGCGCAGCCGGTCGCGCTCGCGCTCGGCGGTCCGCCGCTCGGCGCCGAGGTCGATCAGGCCGGCCCGCATCGGCAGCCGGGCGAGCGTGACGTTCTTGTCGAGCCCCAGTTGCAGGGCGAGGCCGTCGGTCTTCCTGCTCTCGGTGAGGTAGCCGATCCCGGCGGCGATCGCGTCGGCGGGGCCGCGGATCCGCAGCTCGGTGCCGTCGAGCGTGACGGTCCCCGCGTGAGGCGGTTCGGCGCCGAAGACCGCGCGGGCCAGCTCGGTGCGCCCGGCGCCGACGAGCCCCGCCAGTCCGACGACCTCGCCCGCGCGCACGTCGAACGAGGCGTCCCGGACGGCGGTCCCCCGGCTCAGGCCGCGCACGCTCAGGCGCACCGCGCCGGGCTCCCGGAAGGTCCTGGGGTACAGGTTGGCGACGTCGCGGCCGACCATGAGGCCGACCAGCCGGTTCTCGTCGAGGTCGGCGACCGGCTTCGTCGCCACGACGGAGCCGTCGCGCATCACGGTGACGGTGTCGCCGATCTCGAAGATCTCGTCCAGGCGGTGCGAGATGTAGAGGACCGCGATGCCCCTGGCGGTGAGGGTGCGGATGATCGCGAACAGCTCCCGCGCCTGCTGCTCGGTGAGGCTGGCCGTCGGCTCGTCGAGGATGAGCACCCCCGCGTCGACCGCCAGCGCCTTCGCGAGCTCCACCCGCTGCTGTTCGGCCGTCGACAGCCGGCCGACCCGCTGCCCCGGGTGGACGTCGAGCCCCACGGTGCGCAGCAGCGCGTCGGCGGCGCGGCGCTCGGCGCCGCGGGAGATCCAGCCGAACCGGCCGGGCTCCTGCCCGATGGAGAGGTTCTCGGCGACGGAGAGGTCGGGCGCGAGCGCGAACTCCTGGTGGACCATTGCGATCCCCAGCCGCCGCGCCTGCCCGGGGCCCTGGTAGTGCACTGCCGCGCCGTCGACCTCGATGCGGCCGGCGCTCGGCGGTTCGATCTGGGCGATCAGTTTCATCAGGGTGGACTTGCCGGCGCCGTTCTCCCCCGCGAAGACGTGCACGGCGCCCGGCTGGATCTCCAGGTCGACGTCCGAGACCGCCGCCACGCCGGGGAACCGCTTCGCCAACCCGCGCAGCACGACCGCGGGCGGTGGGTGCTCGGGTCGCGCGTTCGGCGCCACGGCGCCTCCCCATCGATCATTCGTGACCGGTTTCGACCGGATCGCGGCACGGCGGAGCCTACCTAGCCCGCCGACCGATCGATAGGGGTGCAGAACAAAATCGAGCAATCGATTTCTGACATCGGGCGGCCGGAGCGGTCCGCCGAGCGGTCGCCCGCACGCGGCCCGGCCCGGCGGCGGGTCGGGCCGCGCCCCGCTCAGTCCGCCGTGTGCTCGGGGCCGGGGCGGGTCACGACGACGGGCACCGCGGCATGGTGCAGGACCGCCTGCCCGACCGAGCCGAGCAGCAGGCCGCGGAAGCCGCCGCGGCCCCGGGATCCGACCACGACCAGGTCGGCGGACTCGCTCTCGGTGAGCAGCGCCTGGGCCGGATGCTCCTCGACAACAGCGACCCGCACCCGGACCCCGCTCTCCTCCTCGGCGAGGACGCCGTCGACCAGGCCGTGGACGCGCTTGCGCGCACCGGCGACGACGGCGTCGCGGTCGATCGCGTACCCCGATGCCAGCAGCATGGTCGAATCGGCGGCCGCCGGCGGCTGCCAGGCGTGCACCGCGACGACTTCGGCGCCCCTGTGCGCCGCGGCGCCGATGGCGAAGCGCAGCGCGGCGGTCGACGCCGGTGAGTCGTCGACGCCCACCACCACCCGGTGGTGCTCGGCGGTCTCGTGCGCCGGCCGGGGCGGGACGACGGCGACCGGGCAATCGGCGTGCGCGCTCACCCGTACGCTCACCGAGCCGAGGAACAGCGACGCCACACCGCCGAGCCCGCGCGAGCCGACGACGACCAGCGCGGCGTTCTTCGACGCGGCGAGCATGGCCGGCGCGGGCTCGTGCGCCGACACCGTGGTCTCGACCGTCAGCCCCGGGTACCCCCCGGCGAGGTGGTCGACAGCGGCGGCGAGCAGCTCCCCCGCCCGGTCCGCGATCTCCGGTGTGGGCGACATCCGCACCGGCCGCGACAACGGCATCGCGATCAGCGGCATGCTCACCGCGTGCACGACCCGCAGGACCAGCCGCCGCTCCCAGGCGGCGCGCGCGGCCCAGGCGAGCGCGGTCCTGCTCGGCGGCGACCCGTCGATCCCCACTGCGACCTCGCGCCGGGCGGGCCCGGGGTTTCCCGGCCCTGCCGACTCCGTGCCGTTCATCGGCCGGTCCTCTCGTTGGACGACGTTTCGGTGCCCGGCCCGGCGGGCGGGCGCGGGCCGCGGCCGACCGCCAACGGCCCCCGACCTGCGGCGGGGTTCCCCGGCCTCGCACCGCGGCGGTATCGCGGCCGGGCGGTTCGCGGCCGCACGCGGCCGGCCCCGGGGCCGTGCGGTGGTCCCAGTCTCGCCACGGCGCCCGCCGACCGCCAGTGTCCCGGCCCCCGTGTCGGGCCGCGGAACGGTCGCGGCCCGTGCGGCGTGGCGGCGGGCGAAAGGTTTGGCGAGCGGGGATCGTGAACAAGGAAGGGGGTACGACGGGAGGATCCGCGACCGCCCATCGGCGCCCGCCCATCTGCCCCACCACTCCGGGAGGCCGGCATGGCAGCGATCCGCCCCGGCGCGCTCGACCCCGCCCGGCCGCTCGCCGCGGTACCCCCCGGCGACCCCGGCGACCCCGGCCTCGCCGAATCCGTCGCACGCTGCCTGAACGACTTCTTCACCGCCCGGCGCGGCGCCGCCGATCCCACCGACCCCCGCTTCGACGGCGAGGTCGTGGCGCGGCTGGAGCGCTTCACCCTCCTCGGCGGCAAGCGGATCCGGCCGACGTTCGCGTGGTGGGGGTGGCGGGCCGGCGGCGGCCCCGGCAGCGGGCCCGGCGCCGCAGCGGCGCTGCGCGCCGTGTCGGCGCTGGAGCTCATCCAGTCCTGCGCCCTCATCCAGGACGACGTCATGGACGGTTCCCCGACCCGCCGCGGGCAGCCCGCACTGCACCGGGAGTACGCCGAGGCGCACCGGTCCGGCTCCTTGCGCGGCTCCCCCCGGCGCTACGGCGAGTCCGTCGCCGTCCTCGCCGGGGACCTCGCGCTCGCCTGGGCCGACGACATGCTCGACGACGCGCTCGACGGCACCGACCGGCGGGCGCGCGTCCGCGCGCCCTGGCGCGCCATGCGCACCGAGATGATCGCCGGCCAGTTCCTCGACCTGCACGCCCAGGCGCAGGCCGACGTATCCGAACCGACCGCGCTGCGGGTCGCCCGGCTGAAGACCGCCGCCTACAGCGTCGAGCGGCCGCTGGAGTTCGGCGCGGCGCTGGCCGGAGCGGGCAGCGGCGCCGTCGCCGCGCTGCGCTCCTACGGTTCCGACGTCGGGACCGCCTACCAGCTCCGCGACGACCTGCTCGGCGTCTACGGCGACCCCGCCGCGACCGGCAAGCCCATCGGCGACGACATCCGCGAGGGCAAGCCGACCCTGCTGCTGGCGATCGGGCTGCGCCGCGCCCGCGAGCGCGGCGACCCCGCCGCCGCCGACACCCTGCGCGGCGCCGTGGGCGACCCCGGCCTGACCGACGCCGACGTCCGCGCGGTCGGCGCCCTCCTCGACGACCTCGCCGCACGCTCCGCCGTCGAGGCGCACATGCGCGCCCTGCTCGACAGCGGGCTCGCCCACCTCGCCGGGGCCCCCTTCGCCGCCACCGCCCGCGACGCGCTCACGGCCCTGGCCGGGCACGCCGTGGCGCGCCTCCGATAGCACCCGAGACGAGGCAGCCCATGAACCCGCGGACGACACAGCAGCGCACCGTCCCCGGGCGCACCGACCACGTCGTGGTCGTGGGGGCGGGCATGGCGGGGCTCGCCGCGGCGCTGCACCTGCTGGGGGCCTGCCGGCAGGTGACCGTCCTGGAGCGCGACCCCCACCCGGGCGGGCGGGCCGGCCGCCTAGACGTCGACGGGTTCCGGATCGACACCGGCCCGACCGTGCTCACCATGCCGGAGCTGATCGACGAGGCGCTCGCCGCCGTCGGAGACTCGGTGACCGACCGGCTGGACCTCGTCCGGCTCGACCCCGCCTACCGCGCCCGGTTCGCCGACGGGTCGGCGATCGACGTCCACACCGGTGCCGAGGCCATGGCGGCGGAGGTGGAACGGGTCGCCGGCCCGCGGGAGGCGGCGGGGTACCTGCGGCTGCGCGACTGGCTCGGCCGCCTCTACGCGCTGGAGATGCGCCGGTTCATCGACACGAACTTCGACTCGCCGTTCGCGCTGCTGTCGCCGGAGCTGGCCCGCCTCGCCGCGATGGGCGGGTTCGGCCGGCTCGCGCCCGCCGTCGGCCGCTTCCTCTCCGACGAGCGGCTGCGCCGGATCTTCTCCTTCCAGGCGCTCTACGCCGGTGTCGCGCCGCAGCGGGCGCTGGCGGCCTACGCCGTCATCGCCTACATGGACACGATCGCCGGCGTGTACTTCCCCAAAGGGGGCATGCGCGCGCTGGGCGACGCCCTAGCCGGATCGGTCGCCAAGGCCGGCGGCACCCTCCGGTACAACACGCCGGTGCGGCGGCTGGAGCGCCGCGGCGACCGGATCGTCGCGGCCGTGACGGCCGACGGCGAGCGGATCGGCTGCGACGCCGTGGTGCTCACCCCCGACCTGCCGATGGCGTACCGGCTCCTCGGGCGCACGCCGTGGCGGCCGGTGCCGCTGCGCTTCTCGCCGTCGGCGGTGGTGCTGCACGCCGGAACGGACCGGCGCGACACCCGGTCCGGGCACCACACCATCTCCTTCGGGTCCGCATGGGAGCGCACCTTCGACGAGATCACCCGGCAGGGGCGCACCATGAGCGACCCGTCGCTGCTGATCACCCGGCCGACCGCCACCGACCCCGCGCTCGCCCCACCCGGCGGCGAGCTCTACTCCGTCCTCGCCCCGTGCCCCAACCTGCGCGCGGGCGGGCCGGACTGGGCGCGCGCGGCGGGGCGGTACCGCGATCACCTCGTCCGCACGGTCGAGGAGCGGGGCCTCGACGGCTTCGCGGCGTCCATCGTGGCCGAGCGGCTGATCACCCCCGCCGACTGGGCGCGCAGCGGCCTCGCGTTCGGCACGCCCTTCGCGACGTCGCACACCTTCGCGCAGACCGGGCCGTTCCGGCCGCGCAACCTCGTGTCGGGCACCGCCAACGCGGTGCTGGCCGGGTGCGGCACCACACCGGGGGTCGGGCTGCCCACCGTCCTGGTCTCCGGCAAGCTCGCGGCCGCCCGCATCGCGGGCGCCGCGGCCGTTGGGCGCGGGGCCCGGTGATGGGCACCGCCGCCGAACTCGACGCGGCCGGGATCACCGGCCCCGGGCTGCGCGCGGCCTACGCCGCCTCCCGTGCGCTGCACGCCCGCCACGGCCGCACCTACTACCTGGCGACCCGGGTGCTGCCCGCCGCACGCCGCCCCGCGATCCACGCCCTCTACGGATTCGCCCGTTGGGTCGACGACATCGTCGACGACATCGAGCCGCGGCGCACGAACGCCCAGCGCCTCGCCGTGCTCGACGCCGTCGAGGACGACCTGCGCACCGCGCTCCGCTCGGGCGCGGCCCGGCGGCCGGTGATCCGCGCCCTCGCCGACACCGCCGGGCGCTACGCGATCCCCGCCGAGTACTTCACCGCGTTCACCGCGTCCATGCGCGCCGACCTCACCGTCACCGAGTACGCCAGCTACGAGGAGCTGCGCGGGTACATGTACGGCTCGGCCGCCGTCATCGGCCTCCAGGTGCTGCCGGTGCTGGGGACCGTCGTGCCCAGGGCGGAGGCCGCCCCGCACGCCGCGGCGCTGGGCGAGGCGTTCCAGCTCACCAACTTCCTCCGCGACGTCGCCGAGGACCTCGAACGGGGCCGGGTCTACCTGCCGGCCGACGTCCTCTCCGCGCACGGCGCGGGCCGCGAGCTCCTGGAGCACTGCCGGCGCACCCGCGTCCAGGACCGCAGGGTACGCGCCGCGCTCGCCGAACTGGTCCGCATCAACCGGGAGGTGTACGGCAGGGCCGAGCCCGGCTGCGCCATGCTCTCCCCGGTGTCGCGCCCGTGTGTCACCACCGCGCTGCGGCTCTACCGCGGCATCCTGGACGCGATCGAGGCCGCCGACTACGACGTGTGGGTCCGGCGGCACCGCGTCCCCCGCTCCCGCAGGGCCGCGGTCGCGCTCCCCGCGCTGGCACGCGCGCTGGCGGCCCGCGCGACCGGCTGACGGCCCCCCTTGCCGACCGCACCGCTCCGACCACAACGGGAAGGACCCGACACCATGGCACTCCCGGACCCGGCCCCGCGGCGCATCCCCCTGCGCCGGATGCCGGCGACGACCTGGCAGCGGCAGCGCCCCACCTGGCGCGGCGCCGCCCCCGGCCTGATCGACGCCGCGCTCAAGCGCGCGCTCGCGCGGCCCTCCGGCAACTGGTTCGTCCTCGCGGCGAGCAGCGAGGTGCGGGACGACCGGCCGTTCGGCCGGGTCGTCGCCGGTACCGAGATCGTCGCGTGGCGCGGCGCCGACGGCGGGCTGCTCGCGGCCCCCGGCGCCTGCCCGCACCTGGGTGCCCCGCTGTGCCGCGGCGCGGTGGCGGAGGGGCGGCTGACCTGCCGCTGGCACGGGCTCTCCCTCGACGCCGGCGGGTTCCCCGGCTGGGACCCGTTCCCCGCCTACGACGACGGCGTCCTCGCCTGGGTGCGGCTGGACCGGGTCGGCGGGGAGCGGCCGCTGCCGCGCCCGGTGCTGCCGGTGCGGCCGGACCCGTCGGGCACCATCGCGGCGGTCGAGAGCGTCGCGGGGCGGTGCGAACCGGAGGACGTCGTCGCCAACCGGCTCGACCCCTGGCACGGCTCGTGGTTCCACCCCTACTCCTTCATCGGCCTGCGCGTCACCGAAACACCCTCGGGCCCCGATCCCGACCCCGATCGCATGGTCGTCGAGGTCGCCTACAAGGTGGCGGGGCGGTGGGGCGTGCCGGTACGGGCGGCGTTCAGCTGCCCCGAACCGCGCACCGTGGTCATGCACATCATCGAGGGCGAGGGCGAGGGCAGCGTCGTCGAGACGCACGCCACCCCGTTGGGCGTGCGCGACGGGATCCCGCGCACAGCGGTCATCGAGGCGACCATCGCCACCTCCGAGCGGTCCGGGTTCGCCGTCGCCCGCCGCCTCGCCCCCGCGATCCGCCCCCTGGTGCGCGCCGCGGCCCGCCGCCTGTGGCGCGACGACCTCGCCTACGCCGAACGGCGCTACACCCTCCGCACCACCGGCCGCTGGCCGGGATAGCCCGCATTCGACCGGAGACCCGGACGACAGGGGGTGGGCGGCCGTCGCGGCTGCGAAGCACCCGGCGGCACGAAACACCACGCTGGAGTTCTCCCACCAGTCCGGTCCACCGCATGGCAGCCATCCTGTGCGTACGGAACCGAGGAGGTGCCGGGGCGCGCTGTCTGCGGCGGTGGGGACGACCGGCTACGCGCCGCGCGCCCAGCGGGCGAGGGCGCGGAGCGGGGCGCTGCGCCCGCCGAGCGGGACGCTCCACACCGTGTGGCCGGGCAGCCCCCAGCGGCCCAGCAGGGCGTTCGCGGCGAGTGTCCCGCTGGTGGCCGCGCGCTCCATCAGCGCGACGGGCAGGCCGACCCGCACGTGGTCGCCCGCCACCACCAGGTCGGGGTCTGGCGTGCGGATTCCGGGGCGGTCGCGGTACCCGCCGGGCGGAAACAGCGGGCAGTCGGCGCGCAGCTCGTGGCGCTCGTCCACGATAACGGCCCGCGCGGTCTCGGGGTAGAGGCGGTGCAACTGGTCGAGCAGCCGCGCGCGCTCGGTGTGCTCGTCGCAGCCCTCGGGCAGGGCGTAGGCGTGCAGTTCCACTACCGAGCCGCCGGTGCGCGCCGCCCAGGAGCGCGCCTCGTCCTCGTAGCGGTCGAGCACGCTGACGTTGTCGAGCGTCGCGAACCCGGCGGTGCCCGCGAACCCCGGCCTCTCGGCGCGCACCGGGCGGTCCAGCCACAGCCGCGACACCAGGAACGGCGGTGCGCTCGGCGCCCGCTGGACCCGCGCCCGCCACTCCGATCCGGCGAGCCACGGCGAGGCGCCCGCGAGCGCGCGCAGGCTCGGTACGTCGGCGGCGAGCACCACGGCGTCGAACTCCCGGACGGGGTCCCCGTCGACGTGGACGGCGAACCTGCGCCGGCGGCCCGGCCCGACGCGCTCGACGTCCGCACCGGTGCGGACGTCGGCCCCCATGCGCTCCAGGTACGCCCCCATGGGGTGCCACAGCGCCTGCGGGAACGGCGACCGGGGGACGTCGAACACCAGTCCTTCGCTGGACCCGAGGAAGTAGATGTGGAACATGGCGGCCAGCTCCGCGGCGGAGAGGCGGCGCGGGTCGGCGAAGAAGCTGCGGGAGAACACCTCGAACGCGAGGTGCCGGGCGCTCGGCGGGAAGCGCACGGCGTCGAGGAGCGCCTGCGCGTCGAGGTGGTCGAGCCGGTCGTAGACGCCCGGCACGTCCACGTCGAGCAGTTGCAGCGCCGCCGCGATGTTGACGCGGGCCAGTTCGCGCGGCGGGAAGCTCCGGCTGCGTACCGCGAGCGCCGCGGCGTTCCACGGCGGGGTGCGGGGCAGCCCGGCGAACCGGTCGCGCGGGCCGTCGGCGTGGACCAGCGGGTAGTCGGCCAGGGGGACGAGCATCCCGAGCCCGGGGTCGGCGCGGCCCAGGAGGGCGCGCAGGTTGTAGTACTGCCGGAAGAAGGCGTGGAAGCCGCGGCTCATGGTGGCGGTCGTGCCGTCGCGCAGCACGGTGGGCCAGCCGCGCAGGCGCCCGCCGAGGCCGGGATCGCGCTCCAGGACGGTCGTGCGGACGCCGCGCTCGGCCAGCGCGGTCGCGGCGGCGATCCCGGCGATGCCGCCGCCGATGACCGCCGCCGACGGGGCGGAATCGCGCCGCGCGCCCATCGGGGCCGCCGGTGCCACGGCGACCGCGCGCGGGTCGCGCCGGCCGGCGTTCACGCGCCGCCGCGCGGTGCCGCAGCGGCGTCCGGCACGCGGCCGGTGAAGGTGTGCACGATGCCGTGCTGCCACCCCGGCATCGGCGCCGTGCGGACGCTGTCGAGGCCGGCCGCGCGCAGGCGGGCGCGCAGGGCCGCCGCGCCGTCGAAGTCCAGGACGCTGCGCCACAGGTAGCGGTACAGGTCGGCGCGGCCGGTGACGGCGCGGCCGAGGGGGATGATGATGCTCCAGCAGACCAGCGACCACACGGCGCGCGCCGCGGCGGAGTCGGCGACCGAGTACTCGTGCAGGACGATCCGGCCACCGGGGCGGAGCAGCGCGCGCATGGCGGCGAGCGCGGTGTCGGGCTCAGGGCAGTTGCGCAGCAGGTAGGCGGCGAGGACGGCGTCGGCCGGGCCGTCGATGTCGGCGGCCGACAGCTCCTCGGCGCGGGCGTGCACGAACCGGACGCGCGCCGGCCAGCGCTTCGCCCGGGCTGCGGCGAGCATGCCCGCCGAGGCGTCGACGCCGATGATCTCGGCCCGGGGCAGCACCCGGGCGAGGGCGGCCGTGGAGGCGCCGGTGCCGCAGCCGAGGTCGAGGACGCGCAGGCCTGAGCCGCCGGAAGGGAGACCCAGGCGCCGCGCGGAGATGCGCAGGTGGCGGTGGTAGCCCGGGTTGGCGCCGACGAGGCGGTCGTAGGAGGCGGCGTGGTGGTCGAACGCGTCGGTGACCGATACCGCTACCGCTGCTGTGTCGCTGCCGCGCATGCTCACCCGTTCCCGTGGAACCGCCCCGGCCGTGCGTGCAATGCTAGTCGGCATGCGCGAGTTCGACATCGCCGTCGTCGGCGCCGGAGCGGCGGGACTCTCCCTCGCCCACCGGCTCGCGCACTCGACCGCGCGGGGCCTCTCGGTCGCGCTGCTGGAGCCGCCCGACGGCCCGCTCCGTCCCCCCGAGCGCACCTGGTGCTACTGGGAGCGCGGCACCGGGCCGTGGGACCCCGTCCTCGCGGCCCGCTGGGACCGGCTCGCCGTTGTCGACCCCGCGGGCCGGCGGCTGCGCTCCGGCATCGCCCCGCTCGCCTACAAGATGCTGCGGTCGCGCGACTTCGAGGCGCACGTGCACGCCGGGCCGGCCGGCGGCGCCACCCGCTACCGGGCCGCGGTCACCGCGATCGAGGACGGCGCGGCGCGCGCCACTGTCCGTGCCGTCGGCGCCGACGGCGCGCCCGTGGAGATCGCGGCCCGCTGGGTGTTCGACTCTCGGCCGCCCAAACCGCTCCCCCCGGCGCGCACCACCCTGCTCCAGCACTTCCGCGGCTGGTTCGTGGCCACCGAGGCCGACGCCTTCGACCCCGGCGGCGCCGTCCTCATGGACCTGCGCACACCGCAGCCCCGCTCGGGCGTGTCGTTCGGCTACGTCCTGCCACTGTCGGAGCGCACGGCGCTGGTCGAGTACACCGAGTTCACCCGCGCGGTCATCGACGACGCCGGATACGACGCCGCGCTGCGCGACTACACCGGCCGTGTCCTCGGCCTGGGCCCGTTCACCGTCACGGCGTCGGAGCAGGGCGCGATCCCGATGACCGACGCCCGGTTCCGCACCCGCACGGGGCGCCGAGTGTTCCGCATCGGCGCGGCCGGCGGGGCCACCCGCCCGTCGACCGGCTACACGTTCAGCGGCATCCAGCGCCAGACCGCGGCGGTCGTGCGGGCGCTGGAGCGCGGCGCGGTCCCCGTGCCGCCGGTCCCCCACCGCCGCCGGCACCTGGCCATGGACGCGATCCTGCTCAGGGCCCTGGACCGCGGCCGGGTCGACGGCGCGGCGTTCTTCACCCGCCTCTTCGGCCGCAACGGGATGCGCGACGTCCTGGACTTCCTCGACGGCGCGTCGGCGCTGCCGCGGGAGCTCGCCATGGGCACCACGACACCGCTGCTGCCGATGGCGGCGACGACCGCCGAGCACGCCTGGTCCGCTGTGCGCCGCATCCCGCCCCGCGCAGCCGGCCGGGACCGGCCCCCGGCACGCTGACCTGCCGGACCGCAGCCTATGCGGGTTCGGCAAAAGCCCCCATGAGCCGACAGGGCTGCCGCCTATCCTGGTCTTCGGCTTCAGCGGAAGGCAGGTGCCCATGCCCGCGGACGACTCCCCCGACCCCGCAGGAACCGAATTGGCCTTCGGGCAGCGGCTGAAGCTGCTGCGCACCCGGCGCGGCATGACCAGGGAAGTCCTCGGCGGCCTGGTCGGCCGGTCCGGGTCGTGGGTGAAGGCGGTCGAGTGCGGCAGGCTGGCGACCCCGAAGCTGTCGCTGCTGCTGCGCCTGGCCGAGGCGCTGCGCACCCGCGACCTCGCCCAGCTCACCGGCTGCCAGTCGGTAGACGTCGACTCTTCCTCGCCTACCAGCCGGCACAGGACCTGCTGTGGCGGGTGGCCGAACGCGGAATGGTCGCCGCACAGGACTTCGGCGACCCCCACGCCATCGGCATCGCGTCCTGGCTCATGACCCAGGCGCATCGCGACTCCGGCGACTGGGACGCCGCCGACACCGTCACCGGCGAGACCATCGCGGCACTCGCACCCCACGTCGACAACGCACCGGCCGCCGTGCTCGCGATCTGGGGGGCGCTGCGGTTCGAGGCGGGGTACACCGCAGCCCGGCGGGGCGAGAGCGGTACGGCGTGGGGGCACTGGGACGCGGCCGACGCCATGGCGGCGCGGCTGCCCGGCGGCTACTACCACCCGGTGACCTCGTTCTCCCGGGCGATCATGGGGGCGCACGCCACGACCATCGCGGTGGAGTTGCGCGCCGGGGGCGAGTCCGTGCGCCAGGCCCGGCGCGCCGCCGCCCGGCTGATCCCCTCGCGGCCGCGGCGCGCGCGGCACGCCATCGAGCAGGCGCGCGCCTACCAGCTCGACCGGCAGCCCGACACCGCACTGGCGGTCCTGTCGGCGGCGCACGAGGCGGCGCCCGAGACGGTCCGCTACAACGGCTACGCCCGCCGCATCATCGTGGAGGAGCTGGAGACCGGTTCGGCGCAGCGCCGGAGCCGCGCCGCGGAGCTCGCCGACCACGTGGGCCTGCTCCACTGAGCCGCCCGGCACGAAGGGGGCACAGTTTGTGCCCCCTCTCCCGCCGCGGCGCCCTACCGTCGGCTGATGGTCTCCAGCTCCGATGACGCCGCGCTGGCGGCACTGCGGGAGAGGTACGGCGACAGGTACGGGATCCGGCGCGCCGGGTCCCTGTGGGTCGCCAACCCCAGACGCGAGTGCGACATCGTCGCCCCGACCATCACCGAGGACTCCGGGACGGCGCTCGCCGAGGCCCTGGACAATCCCCCGCTGCGCGCGGGCCGACCGCTGGCTGCGCTGGGGCTGGGGCCGATCGACGCCGAGGCGCCGCCCCGTCCCGCGCCGGCTCCCGCAGCAGAGGACGGCCCCGCCGCCGCCCCGGCGTGAGGGCGGGCCCGGCGGCGCCCCGGCCTGAGGCGGGCCCGGCGGTCCCGCCCGCTGCGGCGGGCGGCGTGTCACGGACCCGATGCCGCGGGCGGCAGCACGGCGAGCGCCTGCACCCGCGAGGCGGCGAAGCTGCTGCCGCACGCGGCGCACCCGTCGACCGGCCGGTGGGCGGACGCGGCGCGGTCCCCGCCGCCGAGCGCGCCGCCGGGGTAGACGCCGCGGACCGTCGTCCCGCAGACCCGGCACGTGAGTCGCTGGACCTCCGCGAACACGAGATCGCGCGCCTCACCGGCGGTGAGCGGCCCGCCGCCGGTGAGGCGCGGCACCGGGCGGTCGGGCGGCCAGACCGCGGCGTACGGGGCCCGCCTCCCCTCCCCTATCCGGAACCGGAGCAGGGCGGGGCGGAACCGGGGGCCGAGGGGCGCGAGGTCGCGGGCGAGGGTCCGCAGCTCCGGGGGCACCGGCTCCGCGGCGTAGACCTCGGCGGTGCCCCACGGTGCCTCGAATCGGCGCATGGCCGCTCCCATTGTCGGGACCGCCGAGCGGGCGGCGCGCACGGTCCGGCGGTGCCGCCCGCTGTCAGGCCGCTGTCAGGCGGGCTTGCGGGCGTCGATCAGGAAGCGCGCGGAGTGGGCGACGAAGGGCCCCTCGGCCTCGATCCGCTCGTGCAGTTCCCGCAGCCGGTCGCGGTGGCCGTCGACGGTGAATCCCGGCACCATCCAGACGACCTTGCGCAGGAAGTAGACGACCGCGCCGATGTCGTGGAACTCCATGCGCAGCGACTCGGCGCGCAGCTCGGCGACCCGGAGCCCGGCGGCCTCCGCCGCCGCGCGGGCGTCGTCGGGGCGGCGGGCGCGGCGCGCCTCCGGCTGCGGCCCGAGGAAGTACTCGACCAGCTCGAACACGCTCGCCGGGCCCACCTGCTGGGAGAAGTACGTTCCGCCGGGCCGCAGCACCCGGGCGATCTCCGTCCACCACACGGTCACCGGGTGGCGGCTGACCACCAGGTCGAACGCCTCGTCGGCGAAGGGCAGCGGCGGCTCGTCGGCATCGGCGACGACCGCGGTGCCGAGGGGGTGCAGCAGCCGGGTCGCCTCGGCGACGTTGGGCGGCCACGACTCCGTCGCCACCATCAGCGGCGGCCGCGCCGGGACACCGGCGAGGACCTCGCCGCCGCCGGTCTGGACGTCGAGGGCTGCGGTCGCCGCCGCCAGCCGCTCGCCCATGGCGCGCTGGTAGCCCCAGGAGGGGCGCTGCTCCGTTGCGCGGCCGTCCAGCCAGGAGAAGTCCCAGCCGTCGACCGACACGGCGGCGGCCTCGCCGACCAGGTCGTCGAACGTTCGCTTCATCGCGCGATCATGGCAGCCGGGCAGCCGGGGGCGCCACCGGGTTTTCCGCCGCGCCGGGGCGGACCGCCTGCGCACAGCTTTGGGGCGCCGGTCCGGCGTGCGTCCCGCGGACCGCCCCGGCCGGAGCCGCCCGGATCGGCGTCCCGCAGTCCGGTCAGGCGGTGGCCGGCGCCGCGGCCGGCCCCTGCTCGGCGTCCAGCTCCTTCAGCGGGGCGAGGTGGCGGCGGCGCAGCACCAGGATCCCCATGGCGACCGCGCAGCACGCCGCGCCGACGATGTAGGGCAGCGCCGGGGAGACCTCCTCCCCGAGCTTGGTGGCGATGAAGGGGGCGAGCGCGCCGCCCATCCAGCGCACGAAGTTGTAGCCGGCCGACGCCACCGGGCGCGGCGCGTCGGAGACCTCCATGGCCGCGGCGGTGAACACGGTGTTGTTCAGGCCGATGGGCACCCCCGTGAGGACGACGGCCACGACGATGCCGGCCTGCCCGCTGAACGCGACCACGAGCATCAGCGCGCCCAGCAGTGCGAGCGCGGTGTGCAGCACCGCCGCCGACCCGATGCGCCGTTGCAGCGCAGGCGCGCCGAACACCGAGGAGACCGCGACCATCAGCCCCCAGCCGAAGAACACCGCGCCGATCCCGTAGGGCGACATGCCCAGCAGGAACGGGGTGAACGCCAGCACCGTGAAGAAGGCGAAGTTGTAGAACAGCGCGGTGAACGCCGTCGTGGACAGGCCGCCGTGGGCGAGTGCGCGCAGCGGGTCGGCGAGCCGGATCCGCCGCTCGGGCCGCGGCGTCGCCTTCAGCCACGCGGCGATGCACAGGAAGCCCACGGCCATGAGGGTGGCGGTGCCGAAGAACGGGGCGCGCCAGTGCCAGTTGCCCAGCAGCGCGCCGACCAGGGGTCCGGACGCGATGCCGACCCCCAGCGCCGCCTCGTACAGCACGATGGCCGATTCCATCCCGCCCGCGGCCGACCCGACGATCACCGCAAGGGCCGTGGCGATGAACAGGGCGTTGCCGAGCCCCCAGCCCGCGCGGAAGGCGACGAGTTCGCCCACGGAGCCCGAGGCGCCGGACAGCGCGGCGAACACCACCACCAGCGTCAGTCCGAGCAGCAGGGTGGCCTTGCCGCCGATCCGGCTGGACACGAACCCGGTGAGCAGCATGGCGACGGCCGTGACGAGGAAGTAGCTGGTGAACAGCAGTGACACCTGGCTAGGGGTGGCGTCGAGGCCCTCGGCGATGGAGGGCAGGATCGGGTCGACCAGGCCGATGCCCATGAACGCGACCACGGCGGCGAAGGCGGTCGCCCAGACGGGGGCCGGCTGGCGCCACGGCGAGTCGCGCCGGGCGGCGGGGGCGGATAACGCTGCGTCGGAGGACGCGGACATGAGCACTCGCAATCATCGGATCATAGGATGTACTGGAGATGCGGAACAACCGGGGCGCGGAGCGGCGGTGCGGCTCAGCCGCCGGGGACGCGGGCGCCGACCGCGTCGGCGGGGCCCGGCTCGCACAGTTCGGCGAACGCGGGGAGGGCCCGGGCGATCGCCGCCCGTTCGGCTGCGCTCAGCGCGTCGAGGCGTTCGGCCAGGCGCGCCGCGCGGACCGCGCGGACCTCGACCAGCAGCCGCCGGCCCTGCTCGCTGAGCCCGATGTCGACGGCGCGGGCGTCGGCGGAGTCGGCGGTGCGGGTCAGCAGCCCGGCCTCCGCCATGCGCCCCAGGTGCGCGGTCATGGTCGGGGTCCGCACGCCGTGCTCCTCGGCGAGTGCGCCGACCCGCCGCGGGCCGTGTTCGAGTGAGCCGAGGATGGCGAGCTGCTGGGCGGTGACGGGCTGGTCGGCCGTTGCCTGGCGCATGAGCAGCACCAGGTCGCGCATTGCCCTGGTGAGGTGCTGGGCCAGCCCTTCCGACGTCGATTCCACCCGCCCAGCATATAGTTAGCTAGGCTAGCTAATCAAATGCCTCCGCTACGGACACCGCCCCACAACCCAGCCGCAGCGAGTAGCCGCCGGGCGTGGAGGGTGGGCGTGGGATGGGCCGGACTCCTTACGTCAACGGCATTGGGTCAGGGCGACCCCTACGCCGGTGGCGTCGCGGTCAGCCTCCTACCGGCGTCCGGGCGAGGTAGACGGTGTTGGTCGACTCGCGCTGCTGGATGGGGTTGGGGAAGCCGACGACCTCGGCCCGCACGTCGGTGAACACCTCGGCGAGCGCCGCCGTGTAGCCGTCGTCCGGCGGGTCGTTGGACCACAGGGCGAACACCCCGCCCGGGTGCAGCCGGTCCGCCAGGCGGCGCATCCCCTCCGGCTCGTAGAACCCCGCGTGTCCGGGGTGCAGCAGGTGGCGCGGCGAGTGGTCGATGTCGACGATGACGGCGTGGAAGCGCCGCTCCGGCTCCGCCGGGTCGAGGCCCGTCGCCCCCTCCACCATCGCGAAGAAGTCGCCGTGGACAAGGGTGCACCGGGGATCGGCCGCCAGCACGGCGCCTGCGGGGATCAGGCCGCGCCGATGCCAGTCGATCACCTCAGGGAGCGCCTCCACCACCGCCAGGGAGCCCACGTTCGGGTGTTCGAGCACGGTCTCGGCCGTGTAGCCGAGCCCGAGGCCCCCCACTGCGACGTCGAGCCCCTCGCCCGGCAGCTCCGCCAGCGCGAGCCGGGCGAGCTCGATCTCGGCGGCCGTGAACATGCTGGACATCAGGAAGTCGTCGTCGAGCTTGATCTCGTACACGTCGCCGCCGACGAGGGCGTCGTGGCGCCGCCGCAGGCTGATATCGCCCATCGGCGTCGCGCGCCAGTCGAGCTCCTGGAAGCGAGCACTCATCTGTTCCCCCGGCCTGTACGCATGGACGCCCGTCCCTCCCGACCCTAGAGCGTGTCCGCACCGCCGCGCGCCCGGATGCCGTGGTCGCCATGCCCCCGACCTCGTTATAACGTTATTGACTTATATAAGTGGAACCTGAAACAATGGAACCGCCGTCGGACGGCACCGCACGGCGACCCGCACCGGCCACCGGAGGAGAGCACGTGTCCGACAACCACGATCACATCAACGGGACCCACCGCGCGCTGGGCACCCGCCGCATCCCCGCCGGCGAGGGCACCGCCGTCCTGCTGCGGCGGCACTACGCCGCCGACGTGGCCGACGTCTGGGACGCGTGCACCGACCCCAAGCGGATCGGCCGGTGGTTCCTCCCCGTCGAAGGCGACCTCCGCCCCGGCGGCAGCTACCAGCTCGACGGCAACGCCGGCGGCGACATCCTCCGCTGCGAGCCGCCCCGCCTGCTCAAGGTGACCTGGGTGTTCGGGGAGGACCCGGGCGAGTCCGACGTCTCCGAGGTCGAGGTCCGGCTGACCGCCGACGGCGAAGGGACGCTGTTCGAGCTCGAACACACCGGGGTCGTCCCGCCGGAGATGTGGGCGGAGTTCGGTCCCGGCGCGACCGGGGTCGGCTGGGACCTCGGGCTGCTCGGTCTCGCCTGGCACCTGGCCGACGGCCGGACGGCGGACCCCGACACCTGGGCGGGGACCCCCGAGGGCCGGGAGTTCGTCACCGCCAGCAGCCGGGCGTGGGGCGCGGCCCACCGCGCAGCGGGCGCCGACGCCGAGACCGCCGACACCGCCGCGCGCAAGACCGCCGCCTTCTACGCCCCGGAGCCCGGCGCGCAGGGGTGACCGGCGCGCCCGGCCGAACCCGTCGGCGCGCCCCGGCCCCGCCCGGCGCCGTTCCGGCACGCCCGGTGCGATACTCCGTTGCGACGCGCACCGGCGCGCCGCTGAGACGGAGGAGCGGGCTGTGACCACGCGATGGACCGCCGACTTCTGGTTCGACCCGTCCTGCCCCTACACCTGGATCACGTCGCGGTGGGTCCTGGAGGCCGCCGCGGTCCGGCCCATCGACGTGCGCTGGCACGTCATGAGCCTCTCTGTCCTCAACGAGGGGCGCGACGACGACCCCGAAGGCGACCCCGAGGGCTACCTGTGGGTCCCCGTGCGCATCTGCGCCGCGGTGCGGCAGGAGTACGGCGGCGCGGCGCTCGGCCGCTTCTACACCGCGCTGTGGACCGTCGACGGCGCGGGCGACGACTGGGCAGGCCCGCTGGACGACGCGCTCACCATGGCGGGGCTGCCGCGCGCGCTGGCCGAAGCGGGGATGTCGACGGACTACGACGACGCGGTCCGCGCGTCGCACGCCGAAGGCATCGCGCTGGTCGGCGGGCACGTCGGCACGCCCGTGGTGGCGGCGACCGACCCCGCGGGCCGGCGGACGGCGTTCTTCGGCCCCGTGATCTCCCGGCTCCCGCGCGGCGAGCAGGCCGGCGAGCTGTGGGACGGCACCGTGCTGGTCGCGGGGACGCCCGGCTTCCACGAACTCAAGGGCGCCCCGCACGCCGACCCCGACATCGCCGGTACCCGCTGACCCGCGCCCGGAGCCGGGCGGTGCTCCGGCGCCGGGCCGGGCGGCGCGTGGTGTTACGGAGTCGGGTCGGGCGCGTCGGTGGCGGGGGCCGCGGCCCGCGCCGCGCGCCCGCGGAGGATGTCGGGCTCGATGTAGACGAGCCGGGCGATCGGCACGGCCGCGCGGATCCGCGCCTCGGCGCCGTTGATCGCGGCGGCGACCTCGCGCGCGTCGTCCTCCAGGTCGATGGCGATCTTCGCCGCCACCAGCAGCTCCTCGGGGCCCAGGTGCAGGGTGCGCATGTGGATCACGTGGTCGACGTCGTCGCCGGCCACGATCGCCTGCTCGATCAGGCGCACGTGCTCGTCCGTCGCCGACTCCCCGATCAGCAGGCTCTTGACCTCGATGGCGAGGACGATCGCGATGACGACCAGCAGGACGCCGATGGCGCCGGTGCCGAGTCCGTCCCAGATGCCGTTGCCCGTGATCAGCGTCAGGCTCACCCCCGCGAGCGCGAAGACCAGGCCGAGCAGCGCACCGGTGTCCTCCAGCAGGATCACCGGCAGCTCCGGCGACTTGGACCGGCGGATGAACTGCACCCACCCCGCCGAGCCGCGCACAGCGTTGGACTCGCGGACGGCGGTGCGCAGTGCCAACGACTCCAACACGATGGCGACGAGCAGCACCGCGATCGGGACCCACTGCCATTCGGTGATCGGGTGCGGATCGCTGATCTTGTGCCATGCCTCCCACAGCGCGAACAGCCCGCCGACGCTGAACAGCACGATGGCGACGATGAACGCGTAGATGTAGCGCTCGCGGCCGTACCCGAACGGGTGGTCGGGGGTCGCCCCGCGCCGCGCCCGCTTGCCGCCGAGCAGCAGCAGCGCCTGGTTCCCCGAGTCGGCGACGGAGTGGATCGACTCGGCCAGCATCGACGAGGATCCGGTGAGGACGTAGGCCACGAACTTGGTGACGGCGATCCCGAGGTTCGCGCCGAGCGCGGTCACCACCGCTTTGGTGCTGCCTTCAGTGCTCACGGATGTCAGGCCCTTCTGGTCGGTGCCGCACGCGTTCCCTTGGGGTGTGTCCCGGTGGGCCGTCGGCTCGCCAGGGCGCTGCGCCGTCCCGCGGACCGTGCCTGCTGCGCGGCGCCGCCGCGGGGCGCGAAAGCACAGGCTATCGGCCCCGCGGCGGCCGCCGGACGGACGGCGCTCCGCACGCCGACGGCCCCGCCCGCCGCCGCGGATCACGTCAATCCGCGCCGGCGGCCGCGTGCGGCAGCCGCAGCGGCGCCTTTCCGCTCATCCAGCGGGCGAGCCGCTCGCGGTCGACCAGGATCAGCACGCTGTGGCCCGCTGCGGTGCGCGCGGCGGCGGTGAACCCGCCGGAGGCGACGAACACGCCCGCGTGGCCCCGGTGGGTGGTGGCCAGCACGCCTTGGAAGTCGCGGATCTCCTTGGGCGGTACGGGCCGCTTCCACAGTTTGCACTGGACGGCGAACGGGACGCCGCCGGGTGTGCGGCCGGTGATGTCGACCCCGCCGTCCCCCGCCTTGCCGATCACCGCCACCCGGGTGCACCCGTCGCGGCGCAGCAGCATCGCCACGTGCAGCTCGAACGCCGGGCCGGTCAGCCCGTCGACGAAGCCGAGGTCGGCGTGGTCGGCGAGGTAGCGCCGCAGCCGCGCGTCGCGGAGGCGCCGGGTGAGCCAGACCAGGGCGACGGCGAGGACCGCGGCGGCGATCGCGACCGGCGCCAGCCACGGCAGCACCTCGGCGCGATTGCGCCACAGCCACGCCCCTGCCAGGAGCAGGAGCACCCCGGCGGCGGCAATGGCGAAGCGGTACTGCTCGGACCTGCGGCGGCTTCGCCGCCGCCTGCGGGCGGGTGCCACGGGGACCTTCCGGTGCGGGTGTCGCGGACCCCCATCCTCCTCCCCCGGCGCCCCGCACCGCCCGGCGGAGCCCGAATCGCCGCCGCCGCGATGCCGTTGCGGCGGCGGCCGGGCCGATCAGGGGCAGGGTTGGAACGGGGGCGCGGTGGAGGCGGGATCGGCGGCCCCCTCCGCGGGACGGCCGCGGGCCGCGACCCGGACCCCCGCCTCATCGATCACGCGTACCTGCAAGGACCCGCACCAGCAGCGCGCCCACACGGTCAGACCGGTCGCGGTCCGATGGCGCGACAGGGTCCGGAACGGGTGCGCGTCGGTCCAGCCGCAGTGCGGGCACCTGCCCATCGACATTTCGCCTCCCTGTTCCCGCCGTCCGGCGGGGCCTCCGTGCCTCGGAGTCCGCGTTCCAGCATGGAAGGCCGGGCGATACAGGTCCAGGTTGGATTTCCGCACTGAATTGTGAAGACTGACCTACATGATCGACCTTCGGCGGCTGCGGGTCCTCCAAGCGGTGGCGCACTACGGCACCGTCACCGCCGCGGCGAACGCGCTGCACATGACCCCCTCGGCAGCCTCCCAGCAGGTGCGCCAGCTCGGCCGCGACCTCGGCACCGTGCTGCTCGAACCGCACGGCCGCCGGGTCCGCCTCACGCCCGCGGCCCGCGGCCTGCTCTCCCACGCCGCCGCCATCGAGTCCCGCTGGCAGCAGGCCGCCGCCGAGCTGAGCGCGAGCAACGGCCGCCCCGCCGGGGTCCTGCGCCTGGCCGGGTTCCCCACGGCGATCTGCACCCTGCTCACGCCGATCTCCCAGGAGCTGGAGGACGCCAACCCGAACCTCACCGTCCAACTCCGGCAGGCCGAGTCGGCCGACTGCTTCGAGCTGCTCTTCAACGGCGGCGCCGACCTCGCCATCGTCGAGGCGACCCCCAGCGGCCCGGCGGCGACCGACCGGCGGTTCGACCAGCGCCCGCTCATCGACGACCCGTTCGAGCTGCTCGTCCCCGAAGGGCACCCGCTGGCCGCGCGCACCAGCGTCCGGCTCGAAGAGGCCGCGGAGGAGCGGTGGATCCTCTGCCTGCCGGGGAGCACATCGCGAGAGCACGTCCTCGCAGCGTGCAGCCCGGCGGGGTTCAGCCCCAGCATCGCCCACGAGGTGCAGGAGTGGACGGTCGCGGCGGGCATGGTCGCGCACCGGCTCGGGGTCGCCCTGGTCCCGCGGCTGGCCCAACTCCCGCCGGGACGGCCGGTGACGCACCTGCCCATCGCCGCCGACCAGGCACCGTCGCGGCGGTACCTCACCTGCACGCGGCGCGGCAGCCGCGGCAGCCCTGCGATCGCCGCCGCCGTCGACGCGCTGCACGCCCGCGCCGCGATCCTCGAAGCGGAACTGAAGACACCCGCCCGCTAGCCGAACGGACGGCCGGGGGTCCCGCCGCCGACCTCGGCGGAGTGTGCGCGACAGATGCGCGACAATCGCCGGATGACCGACGACCGCTTCATGCGGATCCACGACCCCGAGCTCCTGGCCAGGGGCGAGCGTGTGCTGGGTGTCGAGTTCACGGCGATGCACGAGAGGGTGCTGCGGGTCACCGAGCTGACCTCGCGCCTCAACGTCCTCCCGTTCGATGATGCGGCGGGGAAGGCGGAGCTGCTCGCGCAGATCCTGGGCGGCCCTCCCCCTGCGAACGTGACGATCTACCCGCCCTTCTACACGGACCACGGCCTCGGCTTGGACCTGGCGGAGCGCGTCTTCGTGAACCAGGGCTGCACGTTCCTCGACTACGCCGGAATCCGGTTGGGCGAGCGCGTGATGGTCGGCCCGAAGGCCACGTTCATCACCATGGGCCACCCCGTGGACCCCGACGAGCGGCGCCGCTTCCTCGGCGGCGCGCCCATCGACGTGGCGGAGAACGTGTGGATCGGCGCCGGAGCGACGATCCTGCCCGGCGTCAGCATCGGTCGCGACGCCGTTGTCGCGGCCGGGACGGTCGTCGCCGACGACGTACCGGCGGCGAGCCTGGTCGCCGGGCCCAAGGGCACGGTGCGCCGACGCTGGTAGTACCGGAGTCGCGCCGACCCCGGTCCTCGGTGGGATCCGCCGCCGCACGCACCACCCGACCGCGGTGACGCGGCACGGCGCACCCGACGTCTTGGCAGGGCGACGTCCCCCGGCCATGGGCACGCCCGCGGATGCGCCGATCCCCCGGCGGAGGACCGGCGCCCCGGCGGGCTCTCAGCCGTCCGGCGCGGGATCGCTCGCGCGGCGCGCGAGCAGGAGCAGCGCCAGCGGGATGAGGACCCCCACGCCCAGTGTCAGGACCTGCACGGTCGCCTCAGCGCGGGTGAAGTGCTCGGTGTGGGTCGCGTGGAACAGCACGTGCGACGACGAGTACATCAGGAAGGCCAGGAGCGCCGTCACGACGAACCGGCGTTCCAGCACCAGGGCGGCACCGGCGAGGACCACGCCGAGCGCCAGGTTCAGGCCGCCGAGGTCGCGCATCAGGTGGTCGTTGAACGGCGGGTACCGCGCCACCCAGTCGATGTCGTTGTAGAAGGATGCCGGCAGGAGCGCCTGCCACGCCCCGACGGTGAACTCGACCAGGGCGAGGCCGACCAGCCCGGCCCGGAGCCAGGCGCGGGCCGCCCCGGTCACCGCTCCTCGGTCCCGCCGCTCGCGGGCAGCCCCGGTCACCGCTCCTCCGTTCCACGGCGCGGGTGCGGACGCCGGGCCGCGAGGAACTCCTCGAAGCCGATCCGGCCGACCGCCGGCGCCAGATGCCGCCCCGCGCGGAAGGCCGCCATCGTCCGCCCGGGCAGCGGCGCGGGCATCAGTGGCCTGCGGCGCCCTGACCAGCGCAGGTAGCAGCGCATGAGGTCGGGGAACGTAGCGACGCGCGGCCCGCCGAAGTCGGCGGCCCGCCCTGCGGGCTCCCGCGTTGCGAGTGCCACCAACCGGTCGGCGACCTCTCCCGCGTCGACGGGCTGGAGGGGGATCAGCGGGACCACCGCCAGCGGCGCCTTCGCCAGCAGCGCGCAGATCTTCTGGACGAGGCCGTGGAACTGGGTGGTGCGCAGCAGCGTCCAGCCCAGGCCCGAGTCGGCCAGCGCCTGCTCCACCCGCAGCTTCGTCCTGTAGTACGGCAGCGGGCTGCGGTCCACTCCCGCGATGGAGATCAGCACCACGTGCGGCACCTCGGCGCGGCGGGCCGCGCCGAACAGGTTCGCGGCCGACCGCGTATCGCCGCCAGTGGGGGTGCTCGCCAGGTGGACGACGGTGTCGGCGCCCTCGACGGCCGCCGCCAGCCGAGGGCCGCCCGAGCGGAGGTCGGCCGCCAGCGTCGCGGCGGCCCCCGGCACCGCTTCGGGTGCGCGCCTGCTCAGTACGCGGACGGCGTGCCCTTCGGCGGCAAGCCGGTCGACCACCAGGCGGCCCACCATGCCGGTACCCCCGGTGACCAGGATCGTCTTCGTCACGGATGCTCCTTGTGCCGCCGCCGCGCCCCTGCCGGGCGGCAGGGCGCGGGCCGCGGCTCGTGCGTCACCCGCTAAGAACCGGGACCCACCGCCGGATGTGACAGCTCCGGGAGCTGCTCTTCGAGGTACCGGAGCTTCTCCGGGTTGAGAACGGCGCGCAGCGCGCTGACGCGGCCATCGGCGACGTCCACGACGAGCACGCCCATGAGCCGTCCGCCGCGGTGGCCGATGACCGCCGGGGCGCCGTTGACCTCCGCCATCGCGACCCGGACGTCGGTGCCGTACTTGGCGAGCCCGAGAGCGAGGAGCCGCGCGACGTTCGCGCGTCCGACCACGGGACGCCGGCCGGCCCTCGCCTTCCCGCCACCGTCGGACCAGGTCACGACGTCCTCGGCGAGCATCTGCTCCAGCGCGCCGAGGTCGCCCTCGCCCGCGGCCCGGAGGAATCGCTCGACGAGCCGCCGCCACTGCCCCATGTCGGGGGCGAACCGCGCGCCGGAGTCACCGAGGCGCAGCACGGCGCGGCGGTAGTGCTGGCGGCCGTTCGCCTCGGACACGTCCAGGATCGCCGCGATCTCGCGGTGGGAGTAGCCGAACGACTCGCGCAGCACGAAGGCGGCCCGTTCCACGGGGGTCAACCGCTCCAAGAGCGTCAGCATCGCCAGCGAGACGGACTCGCGCTGCTCAGCGGTGTCGAGAGGGCCGAGCGCGCCGTCGGCGGTCGCCACCGGTTCGGGCAGCCACGGGCCCGCGTAGCGCTCGCGCCGCGCCCTGGCGGAGGTGAGCCGGTTGAGGCACAGGTTCGTGACGACGCGCGCCAGCCATGCCGGCACCGCGATGATCGCCGCGTGGTCGGCGGCCGACCACCGGAGGTACGCGTCCTGGACGACGTCCTCGGCCTCCTCGGCCGAGCCGAGGAGGCGGTAGGCGAGCCCGAACATCCGGCCGCGCTGCGCCTGGAACTCGTCGACCGAACCCGTTGCCACGGGTTCACGGTAGCGCCGCCCGACACACCCCGGCACGCCGGTTCCCGCGGGCGCATGGCAAACCGGGCGGCGCCGTCCCCTGGCCGCGCACGCACCGGGTGGCGCCGTCCCCTGGTCGCGCGCGTCGTTGTCCGGCGCCTAGATTGGGTGCCGCACGGATCGGCGACCGAGAGGGACACCCGAAATGCCCAATGCCGCGCGCCACATCGTCGGCGCCGCCGTCGGACTCATCGCGTTCCCCCTTCTCGTACTCGGTGTCACCGAGACGATGGCCCTGCACTTCCGGGCGATCACGCGGTTCGAGTTCGGCGCCGGGGGCCCACTGCTCTGGCTCCTCCTCCTCGTCGTGGTCGGGATGCTCATCGGCGGCCTCGTCGGCCCCCGGGTCTCGCCACTGGCGTCGCTCATCCCCGGGGTGCTGCTGGTCCTCTTCTCCGCCGCGGCCAGCACCGTGGGCGAAACGGCCAGTCTCATAAGCGACATCTACGGCGGCCCGAACATCCTGACGTCGACACCGGCGCTGGGCGTCCTGGGCGGGCTGCTGATCGCCGCCTCGCTGTTCCCCTCGCGGTGGCGCGCAGCGCCGCCCGCGAACGCCTCCGGGTACCCGCCGCCCGGCTATCCCGCGTCCGCAGCGCACGGCCCGCAGCAGGGGTACGCCGGACCCGGCCACGACGCCGGCCAGGACTCGTACCAGTACGGCGGGCCCGGCCCGCACCCCTACGGCGAGGCCGCCCCGAGCCCCTATGGGGAGCCCGGCCAGGGCTACGGGCCCGGCGCGCCCCGCTGACGCCCGGCGTCAGGGCACCGCGGCGGCGCAGCGGGCCGCGCGGGTGAACAGGCCGCTGAACGCGATCCCCACGACCACCGCGATAGCCCCTGCCGCGAGGATCGGCAGCGCCAGGTCCACCCGGGCGAGCAGCCCGGCCCCCACCGCGGCGAGCGGCCCCAGGCCGCGGGCGACGACCCTGCGGACGCTGATCGCGCGCCCCAGGATCCCCGCCGGCGTGATCGCCTGCGTGATGGTCATCAGGTTGATGGTGACGATCATCGTGGCGATCCCGGTGAGGAACAGGCCGAGCACCGACGTCACCGGGTGCGGCAGTACCGCCATTTGCGCGGCGGACACGCCCAGGACCACGTAGCCGGAGACGAGGGCCCGTGCGCGGCCGGTACGGGCCGTCACCGCCTCGGACGACACCGCGCCGAGCACCGACCCCAGCGCGAGGGCGGTCACGAGCGCGCCGTACCAGGCGTGCGGGACCCCGACGCGCTCGACGGCGAACACCACGAGGACGGCGTTGAGCATCGCGCCCGCGATACTCACCAGGAAGCTCGTCACGCACAGGCCCCGCTGCACTGGATCGCCCCAGATGAAGGCCAACCCTTCCTTGATGTCGCGCAGCAGTGGGCCGCGCGCGGCCCGTTCCGCGGGTGCCCCCGCGCCGCCACCGGGTCCTCGCGGCATGACAGCGGCGCTCGCGACATAGGCGATGGTGTTGAGCCCCAGCGGCAGCAGCGGCGACGCCGCGAGGCCGAAGCTGGCGGCCGGGGCCGCGACGAAGCCTTCGGCGACCGTGCGGCCGCCCTCCAGCCTGCTGTTGGCGCGGCCCAGCAGCGGGGCCGCGACGTACTCCGGGACGATCGCGCGCCCGGCACTGTCCACCACGGTCTCGCACGCCACCAGGAGGAACATCGCCAGGTACAGCACCCAGATCCGCAGCCCGCCGGCCGCGACCACGGCGAGCAGCGCCAGCATCAGGGCGCCGCGCAGCGCATTCGCGCCGACGATGAGCCGGGTGCGGTCCATGCGGTCGGCCAGCGCCCCGGCGTGCAGCCCGAACAGCAGCCATGGCAGATACCACATGGCGGTCAGCCCTGATATCAGCAGCGGGTCCCGCGTGAGGGTGAGCGCCATGAGCGGCAGCGCGGTCAGCAGCACGCCGTCGGCGAAGTTGCTCGCGACGTAGCCGCCCCAGAGCCGGTGGAAGCGGTGTCCCAGTCGCGCGGGGACCGCGTCGTCAGCCACGGTTAAGCCTTCCGTTGCAGCCTTCGGATCTCAGCGGCCGCTCGCTAGAGGGTCAGCCGGAACGCGCCCGGCCCTGCCGGGCGGCGGCGCTGCGGGGCGTCCCCCGCCATGGGGTCGCCCGGCGCCACCCCGGCCGCGAGCACGTAGAGCGCCGTCTCCGAGACACCGTCGACGCCCAGCGCCGCCTCGACCGCGGCGTCGTCGAACGCCGCGGTCTGGAAGGGGCCGAGCCCCAGTGCCGTGGCCGTCAGGGCGAAGGTCTGGCCGAGGTGTCCGGCGTTCATCAGCATCACACGGTAGGCGCGGGCCGTGCGGTACTTCGCGGACATCCGGCCGATCACCCCGGTCAGGAACACGGCGAACCCGGCGCCGGAGACCCCCTCCTGGCCGGCGCACAGCGCGTTCAGCCCGGCGCGGTCGGCGCCCTCGGTGAGGAGTTCGAGCGCGTGCTCACGGGGGTTGTAGTGGTAGAAGCCCGCGGGGACGTCGGCGACGTCGAGGACGGCGACGTAGGCCTCGATCTCCTGGCGCGCCCCGCCCGCGGCGCTGGTCCGCAGCATCATCGCCCCGAAGCCCGGTGAGTCCACGAAGTCGCTCGGCCCGAACACGGCCGCCAACAGGGTGGCGAACGAGACCCGCGGCACCGGGCCCGGGGCGAAGGCGCGGTGGGTGCGCCTGCGGTACAGCACACTGTCGAACGCCTCCCCCGTGCTGAGCGGGCGGCGCGGGAGCAGGATCCGGTCGGCGTCGGGGTAGCTCTTGAACATCGGCGCGCGCTGGTCGGCGCCGACCTCGGCGCGCAGGCGCCGCTGCTCCTCCGGCGCCGCGAAGGGCAGGTTCCTGGTGCCGAAATGGAGCAGCGGCCCCGCCGGTGCCCAGTGCCGCCACTGCTCGGCGACGGCGTCGTCGGCGGCCGCGCGGGGATCGTCCTCGGTGAACAGCAGGGCGCATTCGCACAGCGCGTCGGCGGTCTTGGCGAGGTCGGCGGGGTCGTGCCCCAGGCGTTCGGCGGCGTCCTCGACCGTCGTCCAGCCGTCGAAGGCGGTCAGGACGGCGGCGGCGGCGGGGTCGATCCGCACCGTGTCGCCGGTGAGGTAGTTCGTGACAGCGAACCGGCCGTCGCGCCAGAAGCACGCGGTCGTGCGCGCTCGGCGCAGGCGCATAGGGGGATCCTTCGTTGTCGATGGCCGGTGCGGACGCCGGGACCGGCGGCATCCGCACCGGCGCGGTACCGCTCCTCCGCTACTCCTGCCAGATCCACAACGGGGTTTCCTCAACGCGTTCGATGTCCAACGGGCCCACCTCCCTCCTCTGCACGGCGCGGCAGGACTACGGGTGCCCTCACACTCGGCGTGCGGCGTAGAGACCGAGGACATCGTGCTCCTCGTCGAGGCCCTCGTGTGCGGCCCCGGCGCGGAACCCGTCCGCGCCGAGCGGCTCGAAGCCGGATTCGGCGAGAGCGGCGCGAACGGCGCGGTCGGGGAAGTGGTGGTACGGGTGGACGGTGCTGACGCGGGTCCAGGCGCCGTCGGCGCGCCGCACGAACAGGTCCATGTTCTGACGGACGGGTGAGGTCGCGGGGAACGCGGCGCCGATCTCGGTGCGCCACAGGGTGATGTTCGCGCCGCGGTCGCGGACCTTGGGCCCGGCGGCCTGGCGCTCCCAGGTGCGGGCGGTCAGCATGTCGAACACGAGGATCCCGCCGGGGGCGAGGTTGCGGGCGAGTCCGGCGAACGCCGCGCGCAGTCCCTGTTCGCCGTCCATGTAGTGCAGCGGCTGGTTGGTGCAGACGGCGACGTCGAACGCGCCGAAGGCGGGGAGGTCGCGGAGGTCGCCGTGGCGGAAGTCGATGCCCTCGTTCGCGGGGTCGGCGCGGGCCTGGTCGAGCATCTCCGGCACGGCGTCGACACCGGTGACGGCGTAGCCCAGGTCGGCGAACCGCACCGAGCTGAGCCCGGTGCCGCACCCGGCGTCGAGGAGCAGCTTCCCGGCGGGTCCGTGGCGCTGCACGATCCCGTGCAGCAGCCCCATCCACGCACCGTAGTCGGGGTCGGCGGCGAACGCGTTGTAGTAGGGCGCGATCTCCGCGTAGGCGCGCAGGGCCGCATCGGGGTCGGGGCTTGCCAATGCCGGGGCTCCGATTCGCTTGCGTGACACTGGGTGTTCGACTTGTACCGAAAGGTCCGGTTGAGATCTATCGGTCCGCATCCGCGCGCGTCAACCCCATGTCCGCATACGGCCGCGACAATTCGTTCCGGTGCAATGCGACCACGCAGAGTACACGGCCGGCCGCCCCCGCATCGCCCCGCTCCAGGCCGACCCGCCGCCGGGCCAGCAGCCAAGAATCACTCTCCGGTGAGGTTGCGGGGCCGCCCCACCGATCATGAACAGGAGCGGAGGTGGTGACCCTCATGACCGCACCACACAGGCTCGAACCCTTGGCGACCTTCTGCGGAAAGTGCGATTGCGGCTGCCCGCAGTTGTGGGTGGACCCCGGCGCCGAACCGGAACGACGGGTCGTCATCACCGACGACTTCGGCCAGCGCGTCCAGATGAGCTCGGGGCAGTTCGCCTCGCTCATCGAGCAGGCCCGTGCGGGCGAACTCGACCACGCGGCCCGCGAGCCGGTCGGCTGAGCCGTCGGGGCGCCGCCCGCAGGACGGGCGGGCGGCGCGCAGCGGACCCGCCCCGCGGCCCCGCGGCAGCGGCCCCTACACGTCCGGCGCCCGCATAGGACGCCCCGCCGATGGGCGGTGCGAGCGCGCCCGGCTCAGCGGGCCGGCTCGGCGTGCGCCCGGTCGTAGGCGGCTCTGGCCGAGGCGATCGACTCGCGGTGGCGCTCGGCCCACGCGGTCAGTTCGGCCAGCGCACCGTAGACCTCGCGGGCCCACTCCGTGGCGCTGTACTCGACCTTGGGCGGGACCGTGGGGTAGACGGTCCGGGTGACCAGGCCGTCGCGTTCGAGGTTGCGCAGGGTGAGGGTGAGCATCCGGCGGCTGATCCCCTCGACGCTCCGCTCCAGTTCGGTGAACCGGATGGGGCCGTCGACGGTGGCGACGATGATCGAGATGGCCCACTTGCCGCTGACCCGGTCGAGGATCTCGGCCACCGGGCAGGCCGCCGCGACGACCTGCTGGGACACATCGGTGTTCCGCTGTGACATGAAAGTGCCTTCTTCCGCTCCCGTCCATCGTCACAGATCATGCCTTCAGTAACAAGACGTGCCCTAAGGGCATCATGTGGAACGAAGGCATCTCATGATCGACACGAACGCCGCCGGCGCCGCCGACGACGCCCGCCCCGCACCGGCAGCGACGGTGCCGCCCGGACCGCCGCCGCGGTCCGGCCTCGTCCTCGCCCTGCTGGCGCTCACCCAACTGCTCATCGCCGCCGATTTCGACATCGTGTTCGTGGCGCTGCCGGAGATCGGGCGCGGCCTCGGTTTCTCCGCGCAGTCCCTGCAATGGGTCGTCAGCTCCTACGCCGTGGTCCTCGGCGGGTTCCTGCTGCTCGGCGGCCGGGCCGCCGACCGGATCGGCGCCCGCCGGGTGTTCATGCTCGGCCTGGCGCTGTTCGGCCTGTCCTCGCTGGCGGCCGGCCTGTCCGGCGGCGCGGCGGCGCTGATCGCCGCCCGCGCCGTGCAGGGGCTGGGCGGCGCGATGCTCATCCCCGCCGCGCTGAAGCTCATCAACACCATCTTCCCCGAGGGGCCGCAGCGCACCCGGGCGCTGGCGGCCTGGGGCATGGCGGGCAGCACCGGCGCCGCGATCGGCGCCGTCGGCGGCGGGGTCCTCACCGGCTCGCTCGGCTGGGAGTCGATCTTCTTCGTGAACGTGCCGCTGACGGTGCTCGCCCTCCTCGCGACCCCGTACCTGCTGCCCGCCGGGGCTCCCGCCGCCGACGGGCGCGGGTTCGACCTGCCCGGCGCGCTGATCGCCACCGCCGGATCCTCACTGCTGGTGTTCGGCCTCGTCAGCGGGCCGGAGGCCGGTTGGTCGGCCGCGCGCACCCTGCTGCCCCTGTTCGGCGGGATCGCGCTGCTCGGGATCTTCCTGCTGGTGGAGAAGCGCACCCGCGACCCGCTCATGCCCCTGCGGATCCTCGCCCACCGCGGCCTCTCCACGGCGATGGCGCTGATCTTCGTGTTCGTCGGGGTGATCGGCGCGCAGTACTACCTGACGACCACCTACCTCCAGGACGTCCTCGGCTTCGGCCCGCTCCAGGCGGGGCTCGGCTTCTTCCCGCTCAGCGCGCTGAGCGTGATCGGCTCGGGCGTGCTGTTCCCGCGGCTCCTCGCCCGGTGGGGGCTGCGCGCGACCCTGTTCACCGCCCTCCTCGGGGCGGGCGCCACCATGGCGCTCCTCGCAGCGGGCATGGCCTTCGGGGACTCCTACTGGGCGCTGCTGCCCGGGTTCCTGTGGGCCCTGTTCGGCGGGATCGGACTCCCGGCGCTCTTCCTCGCCGCGGCGTCCGAGGTCGCCCCCGCGGAGCAGGGGGTCGCCGGGGCGCTGGTGACGACCGCCCAGAACATCGGCGCGGCGGTCGGCCTGGCCGCGCTCCTCGCCGTCGCGGGGATCGCGGCGGACCTGACCGCCGGCACCGAGTCCCTCGTCCGCGGGCTCACCGCGGCGGGATTCACCGGAGCCGCCGTCATGGCGGCGGGGTCCCTCCTCGCCCTGCTGCTGAAGCGCACCGCCGCGCGCGGCTGAGCCCCCTCGCGGGCGGGCGGCGGGCGGCGGGCGGCGGGGCGCGGTGCCGGCGGGCGCCGACCGGCGGGCGGCGGGGCGCCCCGCTCAGCGCGCCGCGGTCGGGCGCGGCCCCGCCGCGAGCCGCGCCGCCGAGGTCCCCAAGCCGGTGGGCGGCCACGCGTAGGCGGCGGGGATCTCCGGCGGCATGTGGTGCCGGCGCTCCGCCTCGGTGTAGCGGACGCACTTGCGGTGCCACTCCAGGATCCCCGACATCCACTCCTTGTGGTCGTCGGCGTGGCGGGCGAGGATCCGGCGGACCGGTTCGTCGAGGCCGAACTCCTCGAACAGCTTCGGCAGGTCGACGGCGACGATGTGCTCGAACTGCGCCATCCGCGCCCGCATCAGGTCGGCCACCACGTCCCGCGCCTCGAAGCGGTCGACGCCGAGGAAGTTCTCCACGACCAGGACCATGTTGTGGACCTCCCCCTCGAACTCCACCTCCTTCTGGTAGGAGAAGAGGTCGTTGGTGAAGCAGGCGTAGTCCTGGGCCGCGGTATCGAGCTCGCGCATGACCCGCGTGTCGTAGATCTCCTGCGGGACGTCCCCGGCGTGCGCGAGCCGGGCGAGGCTCATGGTCATGTCCGACCCGAAGGTCTTGCGGCGCATCTCCATGTAGTCGATCGGGTCGGGCACGCGGTTCTGCGTCTGGTTGTCCAGCTCCCACACCCAGCTCGCGGTCATGTCCGCCACCGCCGCGCGGAACTGCGCCCGGGCGGGCGGCGCCATGGGGCCCGCCGTGCGGCGCCACAGGTCGTCGAGGCCGCGCTCGATGGGGTTCTCCGGTTCGGGGGTCGGCTCGCCGTCGAGCGGCATGAAGGCGGGCAGCCGCTCGTTGCAGAGCCGGGCCGCCGCCGGGTTCCGGGTCATCCCGAACACGAGGGGGAAGTAGTCGTCGCCGTAGGTCCCCCAGGCCAGCCAGTCCGAGGACAGGTCGAGCCCGTCCGGGTCGGCGTCGGCGTGGATCATGGCGGCGCAGTGCGGCAGGTCCAGGCCGATGAACCGCTCCTCGTCCCACACCCCGCCGTGCTCCACCCCCGGCACCGAGTCGAACATGCCCATGCGGCGCGCCCAGGCGACCGCGCGCACCCGCGCCCCGTCCAGATGCGGGCTGGTGCGGACGGGGAACGGCATGGGCAGCTCCGGCAGCGGCAGGTGCCCGACCGGGCGGAACAGCGGCTGGGATTGCTGCCGCGACCTGCGCCGCAGCCCCGGGACGGCCGAGGAGAACGCCGGCCGGGCGGTCGCGGTGCCCAGCCCGGTCGGCCCCGACAGCGAACCGGCCGGGCGGTGGGCCGCGCCCTCGTTCATGTACCGGCTGGACCGCGCGTGCCATTCGTGCCCGCCCGCCTGCCAGTCCTGGAGCCCCTTGACGTAGGCGGCGACCCCGGCCTGCCCGTCGGGACGCACGGTGTGCTCGCCGAACAGGACCGGCAGCTCCCCCAGGGCCGTGTTCTCGAACTGCACCAGCCGCGACGTCAGCAGCTCGTTGACCAGGTCGGCGGACTCCTGCGTCGAGCGGCCGAGGAACCGCTCGAAGACCAGCACCGCGTTGGAGTTCTCCCCCTCCTCCTGGACCTCGCGCTGGTAGGAGAACAGGTCGTTGCGCAGGTGCACCGCGTCCGAGAAGGTGTCGGCCAGCACCCGCATGGGCCGCGTCGCCGCGATCTCCGCGGGGATCTCGGCGCCGACCGCGACCTCGACGAGGTTGGCCGACCACGGTGCCCCGCCGACCCTGCGCCTCATCTGGATGTACTCGATGGGGTTGGCGACCCGGTCGAGCTCGATGTTGTCCAGCTCCCACATGGACTCGACCATGAGGTTGTGCGTGCTGGTGACGAAGCGCCGCCGCCAGTCCGCCGACATCGCGGGCACGGTGCGCCGCCACAGGTCGGCCAGCCCCGCTTCGGTGGCGTTCTCGGGTTCGGGCGGCTCCTCCCCCTCCTCTGTCATGAACCGTTCGAGGTGGTCGAGGTAGGTCTTCGCGCCCGCGAAGTCGCGGGAGTACTTGAAATGCGCGAGGAAGCAGTCGTCGAAGAAGAACACCCACACGTACCAGTCGGTGATCAGGTCGAGCATCGGGCCGTCGCAGTCCGGATGGGTGTAGGCGCACATCAGCGCGTAGTCCATCCCGGCGAGCGCCGCGTCGTCCCAGACCATGCCGCCGCCGGGTTCGGGCGTGTCGAGCATGCCCATCCGGCGGGCCCATTCCGTGCTGTGCTCGCGGGTCCGCTCCAGATGCGGGTTGAGCCTGGCCGGGTGCGGGAGGTAGAAGTCGGGCAGGTCGAATGCTTCCATTGGCGTTCCTGCTCTCGTCAGCCGACGGGGGCTGCGTTGGTCTCGAAGGTCGGCGGGGTCGGGCTGCGGCGGCGCGGCACGCCCGTGGCGCCCGCTGCGGGCGGCACGGCGATCCCCCGCGTGCGCGGCCCGGGTGGTGCCGTCCGGTGCCGTGCCGCTGCGCCGCGGGCCCGGGTCGGTGCCGGAGCCGTCAGTGGTCGCGCCGGATGGCGAGCCGGGCGAGCGTGCCGAGCTCCCCCGCGGGCCCGCTGCGCACGTCCGCGCAACGGAGCCGGTGCAGCGCCCGCGCCAGCAGGTCGTCGGCCTGGCTGCGGCTCCACTCGCGCCCGCCGGCGAGGTCGACCAGTTCGGCGGCGCGGGCGAGTTCCGCGTCGGAGAGCTCCCGGTCGGCGACGTGGAGCGCCGCGAGTTCCCGCCCCGCCGGGGTGCCCGACCGCAGCGCGGTCACCACCGGCAGGGACTTCTTCCGGCTGCGCAGATCGGAGCACACCGGCTTGCCCGTGGTCTCGGGGGACCCCCAGATCCCGAGCAGGTCGTCGACGTGCTGGAACGCCAGCCCGAGGTGCTCGCCGTAGTCGCGGAGCAGCGCGACGAGGTCGCGGTCGCCGCCCCCGTAGGCGGCGCCGAGCGCGCAGGCGCAGCCGAGCAGCGCCCCGGTCTTGCCTTCCGCCATGCGGACGCATTCGGCCACGTCGACGTCCTGCCGGCTCTCGAAGGCGAGGTCGGCGCTCTGCCCCTCCAGCAGCCGCAGCACCGCGGCGCTGAGCATCCGCATGCCGTCGGTCGCCGCCGGGCTCTCGCTCGCGGCCAGCACGTCCATGGCCAGGGTGAGCAGGGCGTCCCCGGCGAGGACCGCCGCGCTCGTGCCGAACACGGTCCACGCCGTGGGGCGGTGGCGGCGCGTGGTGTCGCCGTCCATGACGTCGTCGTGCAGCAGGGAGAAGTTGTGCACCAGCTCCACGGCCACCGCCGCGGGGACACCCGAAGCGGGGGTCCCGCCCGCCGCCTCGGCGGCGAGCAGGACCAGGACGGGGCGGAGCGCCTTGCCGCCGTCGGCGTCGTCCGGGTCGCCGTTCTCGTCGCACCACCCGAAGTGGTACGCGGCGATGCGCTGCATCGCGTCCGGCAGGGTGCGGACCGCGGCGCGCAGGGCCGGGTCGATCAGGTCGCGGCTCTGCGCGAGGACCTCGTGTGCCGAACGGCCCGCTGCCTTTTCCTCGATGGTGGCCATGTGCCCCTCCTCAGCGCGCGATCTCGACGTTTTCGAGGACCCCGAGCGCGTCGGGAACGAGTACGGCGGCGGAGTAGTAGGTGCTCACCAGGTAGGAGGTGACCGCCTGCTCGCTGGCGCCCATGAACCGCACGTTCAGGCCCGGCTCGTACTCGTCGGGGATCCCGGTCTGGCGCAGGCCGACGACGCCCTGGTCCTCCAGCCCGGTCCGCAGCACCATGATGGAGCTGGTCTTCGCCCCGGTGATGGGGATCTTGTCGCACGGCAGGAGGGGGACACCGCGCCACGACGGCATCGGGTGGCCTTCGACCTCGACCGTCTCCGGGTGGACGCCGCGGCGGCTGCACTCCCTGCCGAACGCGGCGATCGCCCGCGGATGCGCCAGGAAGAACCGCGACTTCCGCCGGCGCGAGAGCAGTTCGTCGAGGTCGTCGGGTGTGGGCGGGCCGGTGCGGGTGTGGATGCGCTGCTTCAGGGCCGCGTTGTGCAGCAGCCCGAAGTCGCGGTTGTTGACCAACTCGTGCTCCTGGCGCTCCCGCAGCCCCTCGATGGTCAGCCGCAGCTGCTGCTCGACCTGGTTCATCGGCTCGTTGTAGAGGTCGGCCACCCGCGTGTGCACCCGCAGCACGGTCTGGGCGACGCTCAGCTCGTACTCGCGCGGCGCCGCCTCGTAGTCCACGAAGGTCCCCGGCAGCACCGGCTCCCCGCCGTGCCCCGACGACATCCCGATCTCGGCCTCACCGTGCTTGTTGTGGGGCCGCCCCGGACCGGCGCGCCGCCGCTCGACGTGGGCGCGCAGCGCCGGGGAGTCGCCGCTGATACGGCGGGCCGCCTCCCGCGGCAGGGTCAGCACGATGCACGGGGTGCGGGCCTTGACGGTGCAGTCCCATTCCGACTCCGCCTCGGCCAGGGCCTCGCCGCCGAAGTGCGACCCGTCCGCCATGACGTCCAGGACGGTGTCGTCGCCGAACTTGCCCCGGCCGATCCGGTCGGCCTTGCCGTGCGCGAGGAGGTGGACGCCGTCCACGGGCCGCCCTGACTCCACGATCACCGCACCCGCCGGGAACTCCCGCTGCTCGAACCGGCCGGCCAGCTCCGCCAGCACCGCGTCGTCGCCGAACCCGCGCAGCAGCGGCAGCTCGCACAGCTCCTTCGGGACGACGCTGACGTCGGCACCGGTGTTGACGCACGTCACCAGGCCGTCGCCGAGTTCGTAGGTGAGGCGGCGGTTCACCCGGTACGCGCCGCCGCGCGCCTCCACCCACGGCAGCACCTTCAACAGCCACCGCGACGTGACGCCCTGCATCTGCGGCGCGGTCTTCGTCGTCGTCGCCAGATTGCGCGCCGCCGAGGTCCCCAGGCTCAGCCGGGCCTGCTCCTGTTCCCGTGTGCCGCTGTTCGATTCCGTCACAGTCACAACCAGATCCACCAATTCCGCTAGGGAGTGTCACGGCCGAGAGGCCGCTGCTCAGGGGCCGCCCCGGTGGCCGCCACCGGGGCGGCGCTCAGGCGTCCCTGCCGAGCTCGACGTCCTCCAGGACTCCCAGGGCGTCGGGTACGAGCACGGCGGCGGAGTAGTAGGTGCTCACCAGGTAGGACAGGATGGCCTGCTCGCTGATGTTCATGAACCGCACCGAGAGGCCGGGCTGGTACTCGTCGGGGATCCCGGTCTGGTGCAGCCCGACGACACCGCGGTCCTGCTCGCCCAGGCGCATGAGCATGATCGAGCTCGTGCGGGTGTCGGTGACGGGGATCTTGTTGCAGGGCAGCATGGGGACGCCGCGCCACGAGGGGACCTTGTGGCCGGCCATGTCGATGCTGTGCGGGTAGATGCCGCGGCGGCTGCACTCCCTGCCGAACGCGGCGATCGCCCGCGGATGCGCCAGGAGGACGCCCGGCTCCTTCCACACCGTGGCCATGAGCTCGTCGAGGTCGTCGGGGGTGGGTGGGCCGGTGCGGGTGTGGATGCGCTGGTCGGGGGACGCGTTGTGCAGCAGCCCGAAGTCGCGGTTGTTGACCAGTTCGTGCTCTTGGCGCTCGCGCAGCGCCTCGATGGTCAGTCGCAGCTGCTGCTCGACCTGGTTCATCGGCTCGTTGTAGAGGTCGGCCACCCGCGTGTGCACCCGCAGCACGGTCTGGGCGACGCTCAGCTCGTACTCGCGCGGCGCCGATTCGTAGTCCACGAAGGTCCCCGGCAGCACCGGCTCGCCGCCGTGCCCCGACGACATCCCGATCTCGGCCTCGCCGTGGGCGTTCATCGGCTGCGAGCGCTGGTTCCGCGCCTGCTCGGCGTGGGTTCGCAGGGCCTCGGAGTGGCCGTTCATCTCCCCGAGGGCGCGGTGCGGCAGCAGCAGCACCGTGCAGCGGGTGACGGCCTTGGCCGTGAAGTCCCACTCGCCCGGGTTCGGGGCGAGCGCGGCGTCGCCGAAGTACCCGCCGTCGCCGATCGAGCCGAGGACGGTGTCGTCGCCGTACTTGCCCGGGCCGATCTTGTCGACCTTGCCGTGCGCGACGAGGTAGACGCCGTCCACGGGACGGCCGGACTCCACGATCACCTCACCGGCCTGGAACTCCCGCTGCTCGAACCGGCCGGCCAGCTCCGCCAGCACCGCGTCGTCGCCGAACCCGCGCAGGGAGGGGAGTTCGCGCAGCTCGGCCGGGATGACGCGGATGTCGGCGCCGGTGCTCACGAACGTCATCCGGCCGTCGCCGATGGTGTAGGCGAGGCGGCGGTTCACCCGGTACGCTCCGCCGCGCGCCTCCACCCACGGCAGCACCTTCAACAGCCACCGCGACGTGACGCCCTGCATCTGCGGCGTGGTCTTCGTCGTCGTCGCCAGATTGCGCGCCGCCGAAGTGCCCAGACTCATCCGCTGCTGTTCGTCCTGCCGCGCGGGATTCGATTCGACCGTCTCCGTCACAGAGCACACCACCATTCTAGAAAGCAATTTGAGAGTCCGGCACGAATATTAAGCAGATCAGGGGGATCAGGGGGGATCTCATCACCGGACCAGCACCAAAGAGAACACAGAAACCGCAAGCCGTGCAAGCGGAATGGAAATTCTCCGACGACGGGTACAGCTGTATATCTGAGCAGCCATACCCAATCGGAGATCCGCGATTTCAGTGGCCGGTTGGCCGATTTCGGCATCGTGCGGAAAGTTTCCGTGTGTGGCGGTCATAAAACGGGAGAGAACCGTGCGATCTGCTCGTTCGGGACACCCGGACAAATTTGCAAACATAACGAAATGCCGTAGTTGTCCACCGGCGTCCGACCGATTCCAGATCGGCCATGGACGTTTTTCTGGGCGGCCAATTGGGCGGACGGACGCCATCCGGAAACTCGCGAAACCCTGTGTTTCCACATATCCGGACGCACGACGGCGACCACGGAAAACATGTCCGGCCGACCATTGAGAACAATACTGATCGCACAGGCATTCGAGTCGCCTTTCCCCGCCAGCGCGGAGTACGTCTCCCGGTGCCACCGATTCGCCGGCATCGGAAAATCGAATTGGCCCGAGAGGGCCGCCGAAAACCGGTTTTCGGCCGACGGGGGCGGGCTCGGGCGCGGGGATGCCGACCGGGCCCGCGGTCCGCCGCCGGGCCGCGATCTGCCGCCGGGGCGGCCGACCGCCGCTGGGCACGCGGTCCTCCGCCGGGGCCGCCGCCCGCCCGGGAGCCGGCCTCCTCCGGGTAAAGATTCGGCGCGGCCGACACCCGGCGCGAACGGCCGAATCCCCTGCGCCGCAAAGGATTCGCGCACTTCAGAGGGGTCAACGGCGCCTCGGGGCGGGTGGACGGCACAATGATCTTGCTGCGAACATGAGTTCGAAAGCCGCCGGTCTTCCCCCCGGTGGACGGTGCCGCCGCTGTGCGGCCGCGGTCGAGGGGGGACGTGTCGGTCACCGAAGCACAGGGGCAGCCGCGCGTACGGCACTTGCGGAGTGCGGTGGCGGCGGCGGAGTCCGACGTCCCGGTGCGGGGACGCCCGGCGGCCGCCGTCCTGCCCGCCCTGCGCACCCTCGTCCCGGAACTGCCGGCCGGCTCGCTGGTGTCGGTGGCCGGCGGCGGTTCGGCGTCACTGGCGGCCGCGCTGGTGGCAGGGGCGTCCGAGGGCGGCGCCTGGTGCGCGGTGGTGGGGGTACCGGAGTTCGGCGTGCGCTCCGCCGTCGGCATGGGGGCCGACCCGCAGCGCCTGCTGCTGGTGGACGACCCCGGCCGCCGCTGGGCCGAGACCGTCGCCGCGCTCGCCGAAGGGGTCGGCCTGGTCCTGACCCGTGCCCCCGCACCGGTCGCCCCCGCGCTCGCGCGGCGGCTGACCTCGGTGGCGCGGCGGCACGGCTGCGTCCTCGTCGTCGCCGGTACGGCGTGGGAGGGGACCTGGCTGCGGCTGGAGGTCACCGCGTCGGTGTGGACCGGCCTCGCCCAGGGGCACGGGCACCTGCGCGGCCGGCGGGCCACGGTGGCGGCGCTGGGCCGCGGAGCGGGCGGCGGTCGCCGGGCCGCCCTGTGGCTGCCCGGCCCCGACGGCGCGGTCGGCCCCGACCGGACAGCGGAGGCGCCGCAGGACGGCGGCGTCCGGCCGGTGCGCGCGGCCCCGCGCACCGCGGGGACGACGACCACGGAAGTGGCGTGACCGCCCCGGACCCCCCATGCGGCCCCCGCCCACTGCCCCCTGCCGCCCGCGGCCCTGGCCATGGCTCTGGCCCTGACAAGGGCGCCGGCAAGGGCACTGGCCGCCCCGCACCGAACACCCCGGACCCGAGCACCCCCGTCCCGCAGGCACCCGGCCGAGCGGGCCCCGATCCCGAGAACGCCCCACGCCATGCGCCCCGAGGAACCACCGGACAGCAGCGACCGCCCCGCGGCGGCCGCCCCGGACGCGCACTGCCGGGACGTGCACTGCCGAACCGCACAATGCCGGACAGCGGCGTGACCGCGGACGGGCCGGTGCGCACCATGGCCGTGTGGTGCCCCGACTGGCCGGTCACCGCTGCGGGCATCGACCCGGACACCCCCGGGGCCGTGCTGTCGAAGGGGCGGGTCGCGGCGTGCTCGCGTGCGGCGCGCAGCACCGGGGTGCGCCGCGGCCAGCGCCTGCGCGACGCCCAGCGCCTCTGCCCCGACCTGGTGGTACACCTGCGCGACATCGAGACCGAGGGCCGACTGTTCGAGCCGGTCGTCGAGGCGGTCACCGCCATCACCCCGTGGGTGGAGGTGCTGCGCCCGGGCCTGTGCGCGTTCTCGGTCCGGGGTCCCGCCCGCTACCACGGCGGGGAGAAACCCCTGCGCGATGCGGTCCGCGACGCGGTGACGGCCCTGGGGCACGCCTGCGGCGCCGGTGTCGCCGACGGGGTCTTCGCGGCGGTCCTGGCGGCGCGGACCCGGGGCGAGGGCGTCGTGGTGCACCCCGGCCGCACCCCCGACTTCCTGGCGCCCTTCCCGGTACGGATCCTGGAACGGCCCGAACTCGCCGACCTGCTCGGCCGGTTGGGGGTGCACACCCTGGGCGCGTTCGCCGCGCTGCCCCCCGGACGCGTAGCCCAGCGCTTCGGCGCCGAGGGGACGGCGGCACACCGCTTGGCGGGCGGCCTGGACGCCCGGCCGCCCGCACCGGCTCCCCCGGCCACCGACCTCACCGTCGGCGCGTCCTTCGAACCGCCCGCCGAACGCGCCGAGACCGTGGTCTTCCAGGCCAAGGCGCTGGCGGGGCAGTTGCACGCGGGGATGGCGGCGAAAGGGCTGGTCTGCGTCCGCTTCGCGGCCGAGGTCACCTGGTCCGACGGCCGGGTGCTGCGCCGACTGTGGCGGCACGACGGAGCCCTGTCGGAGCTGGCCGTGGCCGAACGGGTGCTGTGGCAGCTCACCGGCGCACCAGAGGGAGCCGGCCGGACGCGGGCAGGGGACGGCGGACCGGGGACCGGGAGCGGTGGAACGCGGACCGGTGACAGCGGAACGCGGACCAGGAGCGGCGGCACGCGGACCGAGGACGGCGCCGGCGAGGGGGCAAGGGGTGGCCCCGGGGACGGCCTTGCTGGGAAAGCAGGGGCCAGCACCTGGGACGGCCCTGGTGAGATGGCACGCGAGGGCTCCGGTGAAAGCGCGGGCGAGGACCCCAGCGACGGCGCGGGCGGGGTCGTCGCCCTGCGCCTGATCCCCGACCACCTGGTCCCCGACAACGGGCGGCAGTCCGCGCTGTGGGGCCGGGCCGACGCGTCGAGCCGGGTCGAGCGCGCCGCAGCGCGAGTGCAGGGCATGCTCGGCCACCACGCCCTCGTCCGGGCGGTCCTCGGCGGCGGCCGCGGCCCCGCCGACGGCATCGTCCGGGTACCGATGGGCGACCTGCCACCGCCTACCCCCGCTGAGCAGGGCCCCTGGCCGGGCGGGGTCCCCGACCCCGCCCCCAGCGTGGTTCCGCCCCACCCTCTACCGGCCGCCGTCCTCGACGCCGACGGGGCCCCGGTCGCGGTCGACGGGCGCGCCGCCGTCTCCGCTCCCCCCGCCCGCCTCGGCATCGCGGGGGCCGACCCGGTGGACATCGACTCCTGGGCCGGTCCCTGGCCCTGCGTCGAACGCTGGTGGGACCCCGCGTCCCGGCACCGCCGCGCCCGCCTCCAGGTCACCTCCGGCCCGCGCGCCTACCTCCTCGTCATCGAAGACCGCCAATGGCAGGTCGAGGCGGTCTACGACTGACGGGCCCGCGAGAAGGTGTAGCGGGTGTGGCTGAACACCTGGCCATCGTGCCCGAATCCGTACGCGGTGCCGGGTGCCACCGCGAACAGCATGTCGTTGCCTTTGCGGATATTGTCGCCGAAGCCGTGGAAGACCCCCTCAGGCGAGGTGATGTGGTCCCCGTACTGCTCCTCGAACGCGGCGATGACCTCTTCCTGACGCGCCGGATCCGTTACCCGCTCTGCCGTGCCCTCGACCACCATGTCGATGCCGCCGGAGAGTGCGTTGTGCCCTGTGGTCAGCGCGCATTGGGCATTGGCGGCCAGGTTCTTCGCCTTCTGCTCGCCCGACCCGGTGCTGAAGTGCAGGGCCCCGTCGTGCCAGGCGGCGACCAGCGGCGTGACGTGCAGCCGGCCGTCCGGCCGGACCGTGGTGATCCAGAAGACCTCGGCCGCCCGCAACAGGCCCTGGGCCTCGGCCCAATCGACGGCGGTGACGTCCTCCGCGCCTGGACGCGGGTTGAGTGCGGCGCTGTAGCGGGCGTCAAGCTCGGTCTTGGGCTGCTTCGGCGCCATGGGAACTCCCCTTCTTTCTCCATTTCCCGCCAAGATTACGCACCCCGGCCTGAGCCCCCGGATGACGATCGTCCGGGGGCTTGGCCGTGCGCGCTTGGGGCCGCGACGCCACCCGCCGGGACTCACCGGGCGGCGGTGGCCGCTCCGGGGTGCGGGGTGTGGAAGCCTCGGCAACCGGATGACACCGGCATCACCTCAGGGGGGAACCTTCATGCGGTCACCGATCCTCGATTACCTCGACACGATCATCGCCGAGACGGAGCACGTGGTCTCCGGGGAGTCGGCCGACTACATACCGGAACTGGCCGCCGCCGACCCCGACCGGGTGGCCGTCGCGCTGTGCACGGTCAACGGGACGGTGTACGCGAGCGGCGACACCGGTCACCGCTTCAGCATCCAGTCGATGTCCAAGCCCTTCGCCTACGCATTGGCGATCGAGGACCGCGGCCTGGAGTCGGTGCTCCACCACATCGGCGTCGAGCCGAGCGGGGAGGCGTTCAACGAGCTGTCCCTGGACCCCGAGACCGGGCAACCGCGCAATCCGATGATCAACGCGGGGGCGATCGCGGCCCACTCACTCATCGACGACGACCGGCAGTCGGCCGTCGACCGGCTGCTCGCGCTGTTCTCCCAGCTCGCGGACCGCCCGGTCGAGATCGACGAGGCGGTCGCCGCCTCCGAGCTGGCGACGGGCGACCGCAACCTCGGCCTCGCCTACCTGCTGCACTCCTCGGGCCGCCTGACCAGAGAGCCCCGGAGCGCCGTCGAGGGTTACATCCGCCAGTGCGCGGCGTCGGTGGACGTCCGCGACCTCGCCCTCATGGCCGCCACGCTCGCCAACGGAGGCGTGCAGCCCAACACCGGAGATCGGCTGTTCAGCAGGGCGGGCACCCGGCACCTGCTCAGCGTCATGGCCTCGTGCGGCATGTACGACGCCGCCGGGGACTGGCTGACCGCTGTCGGCATCCCCGCGAAGAGCGGTGTGGCCGGGGGCATCATCGGCGTGCTCCCCGGGCAGGTCGGCGTCGCGGTCTTCTCCCCCCGCCTCGACCCGCACGGCAACAGCGCACGGGGCGTCGCGATGATGCAGCGCCTCTCCGACGACCTCGGCCTGCACCTCATGGAGGCCAACCGGCCGTCGCGGTCGTCGCTGCGGGAGACCCGCACGGCGTCGGTGGACGGGCAGGAGGCGACGATCTACGTCCTCCAGGGGGACATGGTGCTCAGCAGCATCGAGTCGCTGGTCCACGAACTCATCACGAACCCGCCGAAGACCGAGCTCGTGGTCTTCGACATGAGCCGGGTCGCCGAGGTCCTGCCGGTGGCCCGCCGGACCTCGGCGGAGACGGCGACCAAGCTCTGCGACGAGGGCCACCGCATCATCCTGGTCGATCCCGAGAGCACCGTCCCCGACTTCCAGGACAGCCGGGGCCGCTCGATCGAGCGCTGGACGCGCGAACGCCTGGAGCAGAGCCAGCGGTAGCGTCCGGGCACCGGCCGCCGCGGGACCGAGGCGGGGACGCGGGACCACCGCCCCGACGCGGGGCCGGGGCGGGGACGGCGAGGCCGGAGTGGGGACGCCGGGACCGGAGCGGGGTGGAGGCGCGCCGGCCCCGCCCCCGGTCAGCCGCCGGAGCGGACGAGGGCGTCGGCCAGGTCGCGCAGGGCCGTGCTGTCGCGGGCGGCCCCGGCGGCGGTGGAGCGTACGGGGGCGCCCTCGGTGATCGCGGCGTGCAGCTCGATGAGCTCGTGCACGAACCCGGTGCGGTGGTCGGAGCGCAGGGCCGCCGACATCCGCTCGGCACCGTCCGCGCGCTCCACGGTGAGCGTCGCGCGGTGGTCGAGGAGGTAGGGGCCCGGGTAGTCCAGCCGCACGCTGCCCGCCGAGCCGAAGACCGCGATCTCCTCGCCGTAGTCGGGGTGATCGGGCAGCCAGTTCCACGACAGGGCGAGCTGGGCGGTGCCGAGGCGGCCGAGGGCCTGCAACTGGGGCGGCTCGGACAACGGCGCGCCGGGGGTGACCGTGCCGGCCCCGACCTGGGCGTGGTCGAAGTGCGGCCGCGCCTCGTCGAAGAGCGCCCGCAGCACCGACAGCTCATGGACGACCGAACCGTGCAGGACATCGCTGTACAGCGAACGCCAGGGTTCCGCGACGTCGCCGATCCCGGCGTCGAGGTCGGCCAGGCCGGCGGCCCGAGCGGCGTCCAGAGCAGCGGGGTCGACGTCGTTGTGGCGCAGCAGCCGCACGTGCCCGAACTGCGGGTCGTCGGCGGGGTGCAGGACGGTGACCCGCACCAGGCGCGGCGTCCCGATGGCGGCGATCTCCTCGCGGGCGCGCCGCACGATGGGGTCGTACATCTTCATGTAGCCGACCTGGAGCACCAGCGAACGCGCGTCGGCGTCGCGCTGGGCCTGCTCCGCCCCTTCCGCCGAGAAGCTGAACGGCTTCTCAGCGAAGACGTGCTTGCCGCGTGCCAGCGCCCGGTGGGCGAGGTCGGTGTGCGCGTCGGGGGTCAGCAGCAGCACCGCGTCGACCCGGTCGTCGGCGAAAACGGCCTCGGCGTCGGTCGAGTGCCGCACATGCTCGCCCCACTCCGCGGCGACCTGCCCGGCGAGCCCCGGCGACAGGTCGCAGACGTGCACCAGCTCGAACCGGTCGCGCAACACCCGCAGCGTGTGCAGGTGCACCGCCTGGGCGATCAGGCCGAGGCCGATGACGCCGACCCGTACCCGTGTGTCCCCCATAGTTCGCTGCTCCTCTCCTCGCACGGCGGCCCACTCGGTCCGCCGCCCCGCCCGGTCGTCCTGTCCGCCGAGCGGCTACGCGGGGCGCCCCCGCGTCCCGCACCCGCGTCATGCGGGCGTTTCAGTGCCCGGACGCGGCCAACAGCTCCCGCAGGACGCGCAGGTTCTCGCCCTGTTCGAGGGCGATCGCCCCGTAGTCGGCGTCGGGGTCGGGGTCGCGGTCCTGCTCGACCACGAGCCAGCCGTCGTAGCCGACGCGGCCGAGTTCGGCGGTGAAGGCGGCGAGGTCCACGTCGCCTGCTCCGAGCGGCACCGATGCCTCCGCCATGGGGAACGCCGTCCCCGGCGCGTCCAGTGTCGCCCGCAGCACGTCCATGCGCACGTCCTTGATGTGCACGTGGTTGATCCGGTCGGCGAAGGTGCGGAGCAGCGCCACGGGGTCGTCACCGGCGAGGCGCGCGTGGCCGATGTCGAGGGTGAGCGGGACGTCGGTCAGGTCGCACAGCCGCTCGATCTCCGCCGCCGACTCGATGTGGGTGCACATGTGCGGGTGGAACGACACGGGCAGCCCGTGCCCCTCGGCGACCGCCATGGCCTCCTTGGTCAGCCGCGCGCACCGGTCCCACTGCGCCGCGTCGAAGGCGAGGGCGGTGTCGGCGGGGTCGTGTGCGGGGTTGCGGTCGAGGAGCGGTTCGGTCTCGTCGGCGAGGATGACCAGGCCCCCGCCGCAGGCGTCGAGCACCGCGCAGGTCTGCTCCAGGACGGCGAAGTCCTCCTCGATCGCCGCGTCATCGGCCGGGTAGCGGATGGGCACGTAGGCGCCGATCATCGACATCCCGCAGGACGCGAACAGCTCCGCGGTGCGCGCCGCGTCCCCGAACAGGCCCACGGGCCCCAACTCGCTGCCCGCGTAGCCGGCGTCGGCCATGGTGCGCAGCAGGACATCGGGCGCGCCGCCGGATTTCGCGGCCTCGCGCGACCACATGCCGTAGCTGACGGGAGCGTTGCCGATCCGAATCGGGTCCTGGGGCATGTGCGTCCTCCTCTGGCGAGCACCGGTCGGGCCGGCGCCCAGTCTGCCGCCCTCCCCCTGCGGCCGGTGCGGGCGGCCCCGCCGTTGGGAGAGCTCCGCTGCCGGACGCGGCGCCGTCGGCCGCACTTCACCCACCGGGCCTCTCAGTGGAACGGGTGAATGGCCGACCACGCCATGGAGGCCCGTCCGCGGCGGCGGCGCCCGGCGATGAGTTCGGTGCCCGAGCGCGGTCAGACCCGGTACACGCCGCGCATCCCGCCGCGGCGGCGACTACGACGGAGGGACGACCATGCTCGCGAACAGCAAGGCCTTCAGCGGCTTCTCGGTGGACGACGCGACTGGCGCCGTCGGGTTCTACGGCGACACACTCGGCCTGGAGGTGGCGACCGACTCCGCGGAGCACGGCATGCTCACCCTGCGCCTCGCCGGCGGCCGCGACGTGTTCGTCTACGCCAAACCCGACCACGTGCCGGCGACCTTCACCATTCTCAACTTCCCGGTGCCGGACATCGACGCGGCCGTCGACGAACTGAGCGCCCGGGGCGTGCGCTTCGAGCACTACGACGGCGCCGGCATGGACGAGAAGGGCATCCACCGCGGCGGCGGGCCGCTGATCGCGTGGTTCAAGGACCCCGCGGGCAATGTCCTGTCGGTGATCCAGGAGTGATCGCGCGGCGGGGCGCGGGGGACCGCCCCGCACCCTGCGGGCGCCCGCAAGGGCTGCGGGGACCTGCGCCTGGCCCTACCGTGCCGCCACCACCCGCGCGGTCCTGGCCCTGCGACCGCGCCCCCGACTCCATGAGCAGCAGAAAGAGATAGAATGCGAACACGAGTTCGAATCAATCTCCGAGGAGGCTGCCAATGGGGTTCGACAATCCGCCGGTCCCCTGGAAGGAGTTGGAGCAGCGGCTGTCCTGGGGTGGTACTCCGGTGGCGGGGGACGCCCCTCCGCGGCCGGAGGCCCCCGCGCGCCCGGCCCCGGCGGTGCGCCCGCCTTCCGGCGGGCCGGAATGGGCCGAACTCCACGTCCATTCCTCCTTCAGCTTCCTCGACGGCGTGTGCACCCCCGCGGAGCTGGTCGCCGAGGCGGCCCGGCTGGGCATCGGCACCTTGGGGCTCACCGACCACGACGGCATGTACGGCGCGGTGCAGTTCGCCGCCGCCGCGAAGGAGGCCGGGGTCGCCACCGTGTTCGGCGCCGAACTGAGCCTCGACCTGCCCGCCCCGCAGAACGGCCGCCCCGACCCCGCGGGCAGCCACCTGCTGGTCCTCGCCCGCGACCCCGAGGGCTACCGGCGGCTGTGCGCCGCCATCAGCGAGGCGCAGCTCGCCGGAGGGGCCAAGGGCCGCCCCGTCTACGACCTCGACTCCCTCTCCCGGGCGCACGGCGGGCACTGGGCCGTGCTCACCGGCTGCCGCAAGGGCGGCGTGCCCGCGGCCCTCGCCGCCGACGGACCCGATGCCGCGCTGGCGCGGCTGCACGACCTGCGCGACCGGTTCGGCGCCGACAACGTCCACGTCGAGCTCACCGACCACGGCCACCCGCTCGACGACGCCCGCAACGACGCCCTCGCCGACCTCGCCGCCCGCGCCGGAGCGGGCCTGGTCGCCTCCTGCAACGCGCATTACGCCGCCCCGCGCGACGCCCCGCTCGCCCAGGCGCTGGCTGCGGTCCGGGCGCGGCGCGGCCTGGACGACATGGAGTCGTGGTTGAGCGCCGCTGGTGGCGCGCACCTGCGCTCCGGCGCCGAGATGGCGGCCCGTACCGCCCGCTTCCCCGGTGCCGTGGCCGCCACCGCGGCGCTGGGCCGGGCCTGCGCGTTCGACCTCACGGTGATCGCCCCGCGCCTGCCCGACTCCCCCGTCCCCGAGGGGCACACCGAGGCGAGCCTGCTGCGCGAGCTGGCCGCGCAGGGGGCCGAGCGCCGCTACGGCCCGCGCGGGTCGCCGGGCACCGCCGACTGCTACGCCCAGATCGAGCGCGAACTCGACCTCATCGCCTCCCTCGGCTTCCCCGGCTACTTCCTGATCGTGCACGACATCGTGCAGTTCTGCGAGCGCAACGGCATCCTGTGCCAGGGGCGCGGCTCGGCCGCCAACTCCGCCGTGTGCTACGCGATCGGCATCACCAACGTCGACCCGGTCCGCCACGAGCTGCTGTTCGAGCGGTTCCTCTCCGCCGAGCGCGACGGCCCGCCCGACATCGACCTCGACATCGAGCACCGCCGCCGCGAGGAGGTCATCCAGTACGTCTACGACCGCTACGGCCGCGAGCGCGCCGCCCAGGTCGCCAACGTCATCACCTACCGCCCCCGCATGGCGGTGCGCGACGCCGCCCGCGCCCTCGGCCACTCCCCCGGGCAGCAGGACTCCTGGTCGCGCCTTGTCGACTCCCGCGACTGGGACCCCGACGACCCGGAGTCCCGCGGGGTGCCCCGCCCGGTGGCCTCGCTCGCGCAGCGGATGCTGCGGCTCCCCCGCCACCTGGGCATCCACTCCGGGGGCATGGTCATCTGCGACCGCCCGGTGGGCGAGGTGTGCCCCGTGGAGTGGGCGAGCATGCCGGGGCGCAGCGTGCTGCAATGGGACAAGGACGACTGCGCCGCCGCAGGGCTGGTCAAGTTCGACCTGCTCGGACTGGGGATGCTGGCGTGCCTGCACGACGCCTTCGACCTCATCGCCGATCACCACGGGGTCCGCTACACGCTGGGCGACATCCCCACCGAGGACCCCGCCACCTACGCCATGCTGTGCGGCGCCGACACCGTCGGGGTGTTCCAGGTCGAGAGCCGGGCGCAGATGTCGACCCTGCCCCGGCTGCGCCCGGAGCGCTTCTACGACCTGGTGGTGGCGGTGGCGCTGATCCGCCCCGGCCCCATCCAGGGCGGATCGGTCCACCCCTACCTGCGCCGCCGCGACAAGCTCGAACCCGCCGAGTGCCCGCACCCCCTCATGGAGCCCGCGCTGGGGCGCACCCTGGGCGTGCCGCTGTTCCAGGAGCAGATGATGCAGCTCGCCATCGACTGCGCCGGGTTCACCCCCACGGAGGCCGACCTGCTGCGCCAGGCCATGGGCTCCAAGCGCGCCCCGGAGAAGGTCCACGAGCTGCGCGAGCGGCTGCTGCGCGGCATGGCGGCGAACGGCATCACGCCCGAGGTCGCCGAGGACGTCTACACCAAGATCCTCGCGTTCTCCAACTACGGCTTCCCCGAGTCGCACGCCATCAGCTTCGCGCACCTGGCCTACGCCAGCGCCTGGATCAAACGGCACTACCCCGCGGCGTTCACCGCCGCGCTGCTGCGCAACCAGCCCATGGGCTTCTACCACCCGCAGACCCTCATCGCCGACGCCCGGCGGCACGGCATCGAGGTGCTCAGGGCCGACGTGAACGCCAGCGCCGACCAGGCCACCGTCGAAGGTCCGGGCCGGGTGGTGCGCACCCGGCACCCGCACGCGCCGCAGGCCCCGCAGCCGGCCGTCCGCCTGGGCCTCGACAGTGTGCGCGACCTCGGCGGCCCGGCCGCCGAGGCGGTCGCCGCCGGGCGCCCCTACACCGGCCTCGCCGATTTCGCCCGCCGCACCCGGCTGTCCGAAAAGGCGCTGGAGGCGCTGGCGACCGCCGACGCGTTCCGCTGCTTCGGGCTGAGCCGCCGCGAGGCGCTGTGGGCCGCCGGCGCGGTCGCGCGCGCCCGCAACGGCCAGCTCCCCGACATGCTGCCCGGCACCGAGCCCCCCGGCCTTGAGCCCATGACCCCCGTCGAGGAGACCCTGGCCGACCTCTGGTCGACCGGCACCTCCGCCGTCCACCCCATCGCGCACCTGCGCCCCGCCCTGGAGCGTCGCAGGGTCCTGGCGGCCCGCGCGCTCGCCTCGGTGCCCGACGGCACCGGCGTCGAGGCGGCGGGGCAGGTCACGCACCGGCAGCGGCCCGAGACCGCGGGCGGGGTGGTCTTCATCAGCCTTGAGGACGAAACCGGCATGGTCAACGTCGTCTGCCCGCCCGAGGTCTGGCGGCGGTGCAAGGGCGCCGGGGCCCGCTCGGCGGCGCTGCTGGTCGGCGGGCGACTCGAACGCCGCAACGGGGCGATCAACCTCGTCGCCGCGCGCCTGGAGGCGCTCCCGGCCCCCACCGTGGCGCAGAGCCGCGACTTCCACTGACCCCCGTGCCCCCGGCGGCCGCTCGCGCTGCCCCCTGCCCCGCCCGCACGGCCGTCCGCCCGGGCGGGGCAGGGGTCAGCGGATGCCCTCGGCGCGCAGGCGTGCGGCGAGGCGGTGGACGTGGTCCCGCACGAGCTCGGCCACCCGCCGCAGCTCGGCGTCTGTCGCGGCGCCGATGGGCACGGAGCAGCTGATCGCGTCGGTGGCGGGGATCCGGTACGGCACGGCGACGCTCACACAGCCCAGGCCGGGGGTGTTCTGCTCGCGCTCCACCGCGTAGCCCCGCTCCCGCGTGCCGTGCAGCTCCTCGGCGAGCCCGGCGCGGTCGGTGATGGTTCCGGGGGTGAGCGCCGGCAGCTCCCCCAGCGGCGCGAGGACCGCGTCGACCTCGGCGGGGGTCAGCTCGGCGAGCAGCGACTTGCCGAGCGCGGTGGCGTGCGCGGGCAGCTGGCGGCCCACACGGGAGGTCGCCCGGCGCGGCTCGGTGGCCTCGCGGGTGCCCAGGTAGATGACGTTGGGGCCGTCGAGCCGCGCGTAGTGGGTGGTGTAGCCGACCTGCTCGCGGACCAGTTCCAGGGTGCGCACCGCGTACGGCAGCGCGGGGTCGTGGTCGAGGTAGGAGGTGCCGCACAGCAGGGCGTGCGGGCCCACGCTGACCGCCGAACCGTCGGAGCTCTGCTGGATCCAGCGCATGGCCAGCAGGGTGTGCAGCAGCTGGTGCAGGCTCGACCGCGGGTAGCCGGTGCGGCGGTGCAGTTCGATGACCGTCATCGGCCCCTGGGCGGCGCCGAGGGTCTCCATGATGACGATGGTCCGCTGCGCGGACTTCACCAGTTTGGTCTCGGGGAGCGGGGCCGGACCGGGGGTCGCCTCGGCCGGCCGCTGCACCGCTCGGGTCATCGCATGTCCTTCAGGTGCGGGGCTTCGGATGCGGGGCCGGAATCGGGTTCGGCGGTCATGGCAGCCGGGGGTTCCGCTGCTCGGCGCGGCTACCGGGCGCCGTGCCCCGCGGCGGCCTCACCAGCGCCCGCCGAGCGGGGAGGTGTCCGCGGTGAAGGTCCCGCCGATGCGGATGCCGGGGCCGGGAGCGCCGCCGGGCTCGCCCGCTCCGGGGACCTGGGCGGCGTGGTCCTCGGCGTCGTCGCGCGGGTGGAAGCCCATGGCCTCGCCCTCGGCGAGGGAGAACCAGCGGCGGGTGTTGCGGGAGATGCCCCACACCAGCCGGTGCCCGGGCTCCTCCAGCGCGAGGCTGGCCTCGACCAGCCGGGCGGCGTCGCCGGGCGAGAACCAGGTGGCGAGGGTGCGGATGTCGGCGATGTCGGCGGCGGCGGCGAACGTGCCGATGCGCGCGGACACGACGCTCATGGCGAACCGGTCGGCATAGACGCTGCCGAGCGCCTCCATGGCGGCCTTGCTGACGCCGTAGTAGGTGTCGGGCCGCGGGACGAGGACGTCGGTGTCGGCGGCCGCCGCTGCGGGGACGAAGCCGACCGCGTGGTTGGAGCTGGCGAGCAGCACCCGGCGCACGCCCTGGCGGCGCGCCGCCTCCAGCGTGGTGTAGCAGCCGTGGATATTGGTGTCGAGGATCTCCGCCCACGGCCGTTCCGAAGGGTGGCCCGCGAGATGGACGACGAGGTCGACGCCCTTGCACGCGCGTTCCATGGCGGCCATGTCGGTGACGGAGCCCGCCGCGGCCTCCTCGGCCGCCGGGTCGAGCCCGGTGGGCGGCGCGGTGTCGAGGAGCCGGAGCATCCGGCCCGGTCGGGCGATCAGCGGCCGCAGCAGTGTGCCGATCCGCCCCGACGCACCCGTCACCAGCACCCGTTCGACCACGTCGGCTCCCTCTCTCTGCGGGGCGGACCGAAACCGGGTTTCGCCCTCGCGCACGCCTTGACACCTGAAAATGTGATCCATAACATACCGCAAAGTTTACAAATATAGAAACGATTCATATAGGCGAATGGAGTCGGCATGCGAGGGTCACCCCGGGCCACGGGAACGATGGCAATGCTGTCCACCGCCGCGCTCCTCGGGCTGACCGCCTGTAGCGGGGGTGGCGGCGGCGACGACAGCGGGCCCCTCGAAGTCTGGAGCCGCAGCGCCCCCGACCCGGCGAAGACCTACGAGAAGGTCTTCGCCGCGTTCACCGAGAAGACCGGCGTCAAGGTCGACTACAAGCCGGTCATGGAGTTCGACCAGCAGCTCCAGACCCGCGCCGGCTCCAAGGACCTGCCCGACGTCCTGATCAACGACAGCGGCTCGCTCGGCAACTACCAGTCGCAGGGCCTGCTGACCCCCATCGAACCCGGCGACATCAAGGGGAACGAGGACATCGCCGACTCCGATTGGAAGGGCTCGGTCGGCGTCGACGGCAAGACCTACGGCATCCCGTTCTCCCGCCAGGCGTTCGGCACCTTCGTCAACAAGGAGTGGCGCGAGAAGCTCGGCAAGGACGTCCCCGAGACGTGGGCGGACCTGGAGGAGCTCGCGACGGCCTTCGCCAAGGACGACCCCGACGGCAACGGCAAGGACGACACCTACGGGATGGTCGTGCCCGGCAGCACCGAGAACGGCTACCTCGGCTGGTGGGCGTCCAGCTACCTCTGGCAGGGCGGCGGCGACATCGTCGCCGACACCGGCGACGGCACCTTCGAGTCCGCCGTCGCCTCCCCGGAGAACGAGAAGACCGTCGAGTGGATCCGCACCCAGTTCTGCACCAAGGGCAACGTCCAGCCCGGCGCGCTGACAGCCACCACCAGCAACGCGCCCTTCTTCCCCGAGGGCACCGCCGGGATCTACCTGACCGGCCCCTACGTCATGGCCGAGTACGACAAGAAGCTCGGCAAGGAGAAGTACGAGGTCATCCCCACCCCCGCCGGCCCGGGCGGCGCCACGACCCTCGCCGAGGGCGAGAACATCTACTTCGGCGCCGGCTCGGGCAAGGAGGCCGACAAGAAGCAGCTCGCCGAGTTCCTCATCTCCCCCGAGGGCCAGGAGATCGCGATGACGGGCACCAGCCAGCCCGTCGTCCGGCTGCCCGTCAACACCGGGCTCGACGCCGCCGAGGTGCGCAAGGACGACCGCTGGAAGGTCTTCCAGGACTCCTACGAGAACGACGCCAAGGCGTTCCCCTCCGCCATCAACTTCACCCCCGTCCGCCAGGGCCTCGCCGAGGGCCTCAACGCGGTCATGGCCGACTGCGACAGCGACATCCCCGCCGCCCTCGATGAGCTCGACACCGCGATCAACGACGAGCTCGAATCCCAGGACGTGCTCAAGTGACGGTGCCCGCACGCAGCCGCGCCGCCGAGGGGGCCGGGGCGCCGGCCGGCCCTCCGGCGGCGCCCGCGGGCGGACGGGCGCGCCCGGCGTTCCTGCGGGGCCGCTCCTGGCTGCCGTGGCTGTTCCTGGCGCCGGGCCTGCTCCTCGCGACGGTGTTCAAGTTCTACCCGATGGTCGAGGGCTTCCGGCTGAGCCTGTTCGAGGTGCAGCCGTTCCTCGGCAACATCTGGGTCGGGCTCGACAACTACGCCACCGTGCTGACCGACCCCCGGTTCCAGTCGGCGATCGGCCACACCGTGATCCTCGCCGTCGGCCAGACCGCCGGCGGGCTGATCGTCGGATTCGCGCTGGCGCTGCTCCTCGAAGGGCAGGCGCGCTCACTGTGGTTCCTGCGCACCGCGGTGTTCCTGCCGGTGGTCACGGCCCTCGCGGTCGTCGGCGAGATCTGGCGGCTGCTGTACTTCCCCACCGAGGGCGGCTTCCTCAACTCGCTGCTCGGCGCGGTGGGGGTCGGCCCGATGCCGTTCCTCGACAGCCCCGACAGCGCACTGTGGTCGGTCATGGCCGTCGGGATCTGGGTCCTCGGCCCGTACAACATGGTCATCATCCTGGCCGGGCTCACCGGGGTCGACCGCAACCTCTACGAGGCGGCGGCCGTCGACGGGGCGAGCATCGGGCAGCGCCTGCTGCACATCACCCTGCCGGCGCTGCGCCCGGCGCTCGCCATCGTGCTGACCCTCTCGGCGATCCGCGGCCTGCGGATCTTCACAGAGGTGTACGTCCTCACCGGGGGCGGCCCGTCGGGCTCCACCGAGGTGTGGATGACGCGGGTGTTCTCGCTCGGGTTCGAGCGCAACGACATCGGGGTCGCCTCGGCGGCCTCCGTCCTGCTGCTGATCGCGACGATGCTGCTGACGCTCGGCGTGCAGTACGCCACCCGCAGGAAGGCCGCCTCATGAGCATCCTGACCTCCGCGTCCGGCAACGTCGGCGGGACCGTGCCCGGCGGCAACGGCCGCCGCAGGCGGAACGGCGCCCGCACGGGCCACCGGTTCGACTCGGCGCTCGGCTGGTCGCCGCGGCCGGGCCCGGGACTGGCGCTGCGGATCCTGCTGTGCGCCATCGCGCTGTTCGTGTTCGCCGCGCCGTTCGTCGCCATCGTCTCCGGCGCGTTCGACGCCCGCACCGACTCCACCCAGCTGTCCCTGATCCCCAACTCCCCCACCCTGGACAACTTCGAGGCGGCCGGCCCGGCCGGGGTCTGGGGCTACTTCGCCAACTCGCTGTTCATCGTCGGCGGCGGCCTGCTCTTGCAGATGACCGTCGCCGTGCTCGCCGCCTACGCGCTGGCGCGCCGCAAGTTCCGCGGGCAGGCCCTGGTCATGGTGCTGTTCCTGCTCACGATGATGCTGCCCGAAGAGATCATCGCGATCCCGCTGTCGATCGTCATCGGGGACCTGCCACTGGTCGGCATCAGCCTCAAGGGCACGGTGTTCGGCGTCATCCTGCCCGTCGGCGCCTGGGGGTTCTCCATCCTCGTCATGAGCGAGTTCATGAAGGAGATCCCCAAGGAGATCGAGGAGGCCGCCCGGTTGGACGGTGTCGGGGAGCTGCGGATGCTGCTCCAGATCGTGCTGCCGCTGTGCCGCCCCGCCCTCGGCGTCATCGGCGTGTTCGGCTTCATCATGATCTGGGACCAGTACCTGCTGCCCATGATCGCCGCCAACGACCCCGGCGACTACACGCTCACCGTCGCACTGTCGCTGCTCCGCTCCGACCCCGAGGTCGGCCCCGGCCTGGTCGTCGCCGGAGCGGTCATCGCCCTGGTCCCCAGCCTGATCGTCTACCTGTGCCTCCAGGGCTCCCTGGTCCGCGGGCTCACCTCCGGCGCAACGAAGGGCTGAGCCGGCGCCGCACACCCCGTCCGCGCACATCCTGCAACCGCGATGAGGAACCGATGCAGCTCGAAGGAATCCTGTTCTTCCCCGTGACCCCGTTCCGCGACGACGGGGGCGTCGACGAGGGCGCGCTCGCCGCGCACGTCGACGCGGGCGTGGCCGCCGGGGCGGGGGGCGTGTTCGCCGCGTGCGGGACGGGCGAGTTCAACGCGCTGGCGCCCGCCGAGCTCGAAACCGTCACCCGGGTGGCCGTCGCCGCTGCCGCCGGGCGGGTCCCGGTGCTCGCCGCGGCCGGCGGGCCGGTGCCGGTCGCCCAGGAGCAGGCGCGGCGGATCGAGGGCGCCGGGGCCGACGGCATCCTGCTGCTGCCCCCCTACCTGGTCACGGCGCCGCAGCAGGGCCTGGTCGACTACGCGGCGGCGGTCACGTCCGCCTCCGGGCTCGACGCCATCTTCTACCAGCGCGCCAACGCCGTCCCCAGCCCGGAGACCGCGGTGCACCTGGCGCGGCTGCCGCGGGTCTCCGGCATCAAGGACGGGGTGGGCGACATCGAGCTGATGCAGCGCACCGTGCTGCGGGTGCGCCAGGAGGTCGACGAGGACTTCCGGTTCTTCAACGGGCTGCCCACAGCGGAGATCACCGTCCCCGCCTACCGGGGGCTGGGCGTGTCGCTGTACTCCTCGGCCGCCTTCGCCTTCGTCCCCGAGGTGGCGCTCGCGTTCAACCGCGCCGTCACCGGGGGCGACGACGCCACCGTGCGGCTGCTGCTGGACGAGTTCTACGCGCCGTTCGCCGCGCTGCGCGACGAGGTCCCCGGCTACGCGGTCGCGCTGGTGAAGGCGGGCGTCCGGCTGCGCGGGCACGCCGTCGGCGGGGTCCGCCCACCGCTGCGCGACCCGGGGACCGACCACGTCGACCGCCTGGCGAAACTCATCGAACACGGCCTGGGGCTGGTCGCCTGATGCTGATCCGCGACGTCCGCATCACCCCCGTCGCCTTCCGCGACCCGCCGCTGCTCAACGCCATCGGCGTCCACGAACCCCTGGTGCTGCGCTGCATCGTCCGACTCGTCCTGGACGACGGCGTGGTGGGCCTGGGCGAATGCGCGGGCCAGCGCCCCCAGCTCGACCGGCTCGCGGCGGTGCGCCCGCACCTCATCGGCATGAGCGTGTTCGACACCAACGGGATCGAGCGGACGATCGGCACCGTCCTGCGCGCCGGCACCCCGCCCGGCGGCACCCCGGACCCCATGGGGGCGCGCAACGCCTTCTCGGTGATCGAGACGGCGTGCATGGACGCCCAAGGGCGGCTGACCGGCCGCTCCGTCAGCGAACTGCTCGGCGGCGCGGTCCGCGCCACGGTGCCCTTCAGCGCCTACCTGTTCTACAAGTGGGCCGAGCACCCCCCGCTCGACGGCCGCCCCGCGATCCCCGACGAGTGGGGCGCGGCACTCGACCCCGCCGGTGTGGTCGACCAGGCCAAGGCGATGATCGAGGAGTACGGGTTCCGCTCGATCAAGCTCAAGGGCGGCGTGTTCCCACCCGACGAGGAGATCGCCGCGGTCCGCGCCCTGCGGGCGGCGTTCCCCGACCATCCGCTGCGCATCGACCCCAACTGCGCGTGGACGGTCGAGACCGCGCGCCGCGTCGCCGCCGAACTCGACGGGGTGCTGGAGTACCTGGAGGACCCCGTCCCCGGTATCGCGGGCATGGCGCGGGTCGCCGCCACCGCGCCGATGCCGCTCGCGACCAACATGTGCGTGGTCGCCCCCGAGCACCTGCCGCCCGCCATCGCCCAGGACGCCGTCCAGGTGCTGCTCACCGACCACCACTACTGGGGCGGGCTGCGCCGCACCGGCGAGCTGGCCCGGCTGTGCGCGACCTTCGGCATCGGGGTGTCCATGCACTCCAACTCGCACCTCGGCGTCAGCCTCGCCGCCATGACCCACGTCGCGGCGGCGACGCCCGAGCTCACCTACGCCTGCGACACGCACTACCCGTGGAACCGCAGGGACGACGTCGTCCGCCCCGGTGTGCTGCGCTTCGCCGACGGCGGCGTGCCCGTCCCCGAAGGGCCCGGCCTCGGCGTGGAGCTCGACGACGAGGTCCTCGACCGGCTGCACCGCGCCTACCTGGCGGCGCGCCGCGAGGCCCGCGACGACACCGGGTACATGCGCAGGTTCGACCCCGCCTTCGACCCCTCGCCGGCGCGGTGGTGACCCCGCCGGCCCGCGACCCGGGCCCTGTCGGCGCCACCGCCTACCTCTACCCCTGGGACGTGGTGGGCGACCCCGCTGCTGCGGAGCGGACCGCGCGGCTCGGCGTCGGCACGGTCGCGCTCGCCGCCGCCTACCACTCGGTGCGGGCCGCCACCCCGCGCCACCCCGACCACCGGGTGGTCTCGGCCCGCCACGCGGCGCTCTACGTCCCCATCCGGCCCGACCGCTGGCGGGGCTCCCCGCTGGTGCCGCCGTCAGGAGCCGAATGGTCGGGCGGCACCGACTCCTTCGGCGCCGCCCGCGACGCCCTCCGCGGGCACGGGCTGGCCGTGGACGCCTGGACGGTGCTGACCCACAGCTCCGTCCTCGGCACGGCGCACCCCGACCTCGCCGTCCGCAACGCGTTCGGCGACCGCTACGCCTACGCGCTGTGCCCCACGTCGGCGGTCGTGCGCGAGTACGCGGTGCGCGTGGTCCGCGAGGTACTCGACCTGGGCCGCCCCGACGGCCTGGTGGTCGAGGCGTGCGGGCCGCTCGGCTTCGGCCACCAGAGCATGCACGAGAAGACCGACGGCGCCGACTGGTCGCCGGTGGACCAGGCGCTGCTGTCGGTGTGCTTCTGCGCGGCCTGCCGCAGGGAGCTCGCCTGGTCCGGGACCGACCCCGGCGACGCGGCCGCGGCCGTGCGCGACGCGGTCGGAACGGGCGCCGCGAGCCCGGACGAGGCGCTGGGCGGCGCCGGAGGCCCGCTGCTCGCCGTGCGCTCCGCAGCGGTCACCGCCCTGCGCGACGAGGTCGCCACCACCGCCCGAGCGGCGGGCGTCGGGCGGCTGTCGTTCTTCGCGAGCGCCGACCCGTGGTCGACGGGCCCCTCGGCGGCGGTACTGGGCCCCGGTGCCGACGCCGACGCCTACCTCGCGGGCTGCTGGGGGCCGGCCGTGGAGGGTGCGGCCGCCGTCCGCGCGCTCCGCGCGGCCACCCGGCCGCCCAAGGGAGCCGCCGGGCCGGGGCCGCGTGTCGGCGCCTACGTCACCGTGCTGCCCCCGCACCCGGCCGACCCCGAACAGCTCGGCGGACATTGGGCGGCGCTGCGCGCGGCGGGAGCCGACGACCTGCACATCTACCACGCCGGACTCGCCTCGACCGCCCGCCTCGACGCGGCCGCCGCGGCGCTGGCCGCCCTCAGCCCCTGACCGCGGGCCGACCGCGGCGGACCCGGGCCGGGCCCGCCGCGCGGCCGCGGGGGCGCCGGGTCAGGAGACGGCGACCAGGTCGCAGACGAAGACCAGGGTCTCGTTGGGCTCGATGACGCCGCCGGCGCCGCGCTCGCCGTAGGCGAGGTGGGACGGGATGACGAGCTGGCGGCGGCCGCCGACCCGCATGCCCATGACGCCCTGGTCCCAGCCGCTGATGACCTGGCGTGCGCCGAGCGTGAACTGCAAGGGCTCGCCCCGGTTCCAGGAGGCGTCGAACTCCTCGCCGGTGGAGTGCGCGACGCCGACGTAGTGGACGCTCACGGTGGCGCCGTGCCCGGCCTGCGCGCCCTCGCCCACCGTGATGTCGGTGACCTGGAGGTCGGCCGGCGGCGGGCCGTCGATGAAGTCGATCTCGGGACGCTCAAGCGCCATGGTGGGGTGCCCCCTGCTCGTCTGGTCGGTACCGCCCCAGGCTAATGCCGCCGCGACGGCACCGCGCCGCGCGCCGCCGCCTCGCCGGCGGTCACGGCGCCCACTGCGGCCGTCAAGGCTCAGCCCCGGGTCGGGGAGGACCGCAGCAGGGAACCCAGCCCGCCGATTCGGAGGACCCGGCTGACCCGCCCGTCGTGCGCGAGGACGGAGAGGCCGCGGCCGGCACCGGCCAAGCGCCGCTCCAGCCGCAGGAGCGCGCCGAGGACGGTGGAGTCGACGAACCCCATGCCGGTCAGGTCGACCACCATCCAGGGGGCGTCCACCGCTTCGGCCGCCGCCAGGCGGGCTTCGAGGGCCCGGACGTTCGACAGGTCGACATCGCCTGTCAGGCGCACCACCGTGGCGCCGTTGTGTCGCAGGAACTCAGCCCGAAGTCGCCGCATCGCAGCCCACTCCCGTTTATCCGGGCGCGCCCGGGCTCGGCTGCGGGAAGCCACGGGTACTGAATCGTGTAGGAGCCATCAATGTAGAGCGCGCCTGGCGTGCGCGTATGCGCTTTCGGAATTCTCTCCGCTCCGGTGACCGCCGCCGCCCGCGTCGCCGGGGCGCTCCCGGCCCCGCATCCGGTGCGCCGCCGCTTGAGCAAGACGCCCGCCGCGGGGAATGAACCCGTCATGGCAAAGCACTTGTTGATCAACGGCCCATCGGGGAACATCCTGCTGCCCGCCGACACCGATACCGACGCGGTACTGCGGGAACTGGAGGACGGCGCGCTCGACGGCCGGATCGTCACGGTCAACGCCGAGGACCAGGGCGACCCGAGCGCACGCTTCACGGTCTATCTGAACCTGAAGAACGCCGTGTGGTGGGCCATCGTGGAACGCTGACCCCCTCAACCCCCCGCGTACCGGGGGCGTGGCGAATCCATCTCCACCCGCGGATGGCCAATCGGGCAATCCAACCGTCCGAACAGTCGGACCCATTCGTACCGTTGGTACACTTAGTACATGAGTGACATGCAGACCCAGTCGATCCGCGATGTCCGCGACCACCTCTCTGATGTCGTCGAGCGTGCCGACCGTGAGGATTCCCCCACCGTCATCACCCGTCACGGCAAAGAGGTGGCCGCCGTCGTCTCCATGGACACCCTTCGCCAGTTCCAGGAGTGGGAAGAGCGCGAACTGAACCGGATCATCGATGAGCGCATGGCCGCCTCGACCGGCGAAGGCGCCACTCTCGAAGAGGTCATGGCCGAGACCCTGGCCCGACCTGAATGAGTAACAGCAAGTACGTCACCCGATTCGAGCCCGCCGCTCAAGCCGATCTGCGCAAGATCCCGAAGCGGCAGGCCATCGCGATCCTCCGTAAGCTCGGCGATCTCGAAACCGATCCCTACGGCTTTGGCACGACGGCCATGGTCTCCCAGCCGGATCGCCGTCGACTCCGAGTCGGTGTCTACCGGCTCAGCTACACCGTGGACAACGGTGAACTCGTGGTCTGGGTGCTCAAGGTCGGGCACCGTTCAACCGTCTACGAATAACCCGGAGGGCGGTTGCGGTGAAGACCTACCAGGCGCACGCCAAACGATGGAAGCACGAAGGGGAGCTCCACATCGACGGCGTGGGAGTGACCCAGGCTCACCGCATCAACGAGGCTGAAGCGATGGCGCGCGAATATGTCGCCTTGGATCTCGCCATTCCTGAGGGCTCCTTCGACGTGGTGGTCAAGGACAGCACGATCGACGCGGAGACTGTCAGCCTTCGATGAGCTGTTTCAGGGCTGCCAGGCGGTCGCGCCAGAATTCCTTCGCCCGGGCGGCGGCCTCGGCGTCGGCCAGCTTCTCGTGCTGGACGGCGACCCGGCTCTTCGCCGGGCCCTTCGCCGTGAATCCCACCGCGATCCGCGACGCGTCGGCGTCGAGGTCGGCGCGGAACCACTTCGGCGCGGTGGCGGTGCGGACCGTGAGGGCCGCGTCGGGCAGCCACCGCTGCCGCAACGCGGTGTCGGCGAACGCCTCGAACAGGCGCTCGACCGGCACGGCGATGGTCGTGCTCCCGCTGGCGGAGAACGAGCCGTCGCTCCGCTGGCCGGGCGCGCGCATCCCGCGGGCCTGCTCGTAGGCGACCGTGATGCTCTGCGCCCACCAGCCGTCGACGGCGTGCTCCTCGACAAGGTGGCGGGCGATCCCGGTGTGATCGCGCCCTGCGGCGCCCCACGCGTCGAGCACCGCGAACCACGCCGCCATGTCGCGGCCGGTGCGGTCGCGCACCGATGCCTCGGACGGCTGCCGGGCGCCGACCCCCGGCCCGCGAACCGCCTCCCGCTGCTCCTGCTCCTGCTCCTGCTCCTGCTCCTGCTCCTGCTCCACGGCTACCCCCCGCCGACCGTCGCGGCCACGAAGTGGCCACGACCCGTTATCGTCACCGGTCCCTCAGCAGCGGTGGCGAAGGCCGACTCCCCTTGGCGCAGGGTGAGCGGCGCGCCGCCGGTGCAGCCGAGCTCGGCGCGGCCGCTGAGGGCGAGGACGACCCAGGGGACGCCGCCCGGCAGGACCGTCCGGACCGCTCCCGGGCCCATCACCGACAGCGCGAAGTCGTCGGCCTCGGGCCGGTACTCGCTGCGGCCGCCGACCGCGCGGCCCTGCGCGTAGGGGATGGGGAGCACCGAGAAGTCGACCACGTCGAGGAGTTCGGCGGGGTCGACGTGCTTGCCCGTGAGTCCGGCCCGCAGCACGTTGTCGGAGCTCGCCATGACCTCCACCGCGGTGCCGCGCAGGTAGGCGTGGACGTTGCCGGCCGGCAGGAACAGCGCCTCGCCGGGGCGCAGGGTGATGCGGTTGAGCAGCAGCGCGGCGACGGCCCCCGGGTCGCCGGGGTAGCGGTCGGCGAGTTCGAGGACGGTGGCGGCGTGGGCGCCGGGTTCGGCCGCGCGTGCGGCGGGGACCCCGCGCCCCGCGGCGGCGCCGCCGGCGAGCCCGGCGACCAGTTCGGTGACGAGCGCTCCGCGGCGGGCGCCGGGGAGCGTGAGCAGCCGGGTCATCGCGGCGCGCAGCGCGGTGCCGGGCCCGGGGGCGGACAGGTCGGCGCGCAGGGTCGCGGCGAGTTCGCCCGGGATCCCGGCGAGCTCGGCCCGCGCCGCCGCGGGGGCGCGGAACCCGCACAGCGCCTCGAACGGCTCCAGGGCGAGCACCAGCTCCGGCTTGTGGAAGGGGTCGCGGTAGTTGCGGTGCGGCGCGTCGACCGGGATCCCGGCGGCGTCCTCCGCGGCGTAGCCCGCGCGGGCCCGCACGGCGTCGGGGTGGACCTGCAAGGACAGCGGCTGCTCTGCCGCGAGCACCTTCAGCAGGAAGGGGAGGCGTTCGCCGAAGCGTGCGACGGCCCGCTCGCCGAGGACGCCCTTGGGGTCGGCGGAGATCACCTCGTCGAAGCCGACGGGACCGTCGTCGGTGCGCAGCATGCTGGGCGCGCCGGGGTGCGCGCCGAGCCACAGTTCGGCCTGCGGCCCTCCATCGGCGGGCACTCCGAGCAGGCGTGGGATGGCCGTCGTGGAACCCCACGCGTAGCGGCGCACCTCGTTGCTCAGCCTGCGCATACGCTCCGCTCGTCTCGTCCGGAGCACCGGGCTCGCCTGCTCGATCATCTCGTGCTCGCCTCCACTCGACACTCCCCCGTTCGGCTTACGGAAGTCTCTCGGGTCGCGTGCGGGGGCGCACCGGTGGTGTCCCCACGCCGACGGTAGTGCGAGCACTACCCGGCACACTCCACTGACCGGGCACTATCGACCCAATAGCAGCCGGACCACCTCATTGTCCCCGCCTTCGCGGCCGACCCTGGTCATCCGGGTGCCCCGCGTGGCGCACCGAAGCCGCTTTATCTAAAGTCTTGACTAAGGCTCCGGTGACTTGGGACGGTACCGGCAAGGACCCCCACGACGATTACGGAGTCTTGATGCACGACGACCGCAAACTGGTGGAGGACCGGCTCGAGCGGGTTCTCAGTGAGCGCATTCGGCCCGCTGCGCACCGCTCCCCGGTTCCCCTGTCGGTCCGGCGCTGGGACGCGCCCGGCGAGCCGGTCCCGGTCGCCGAGGGCCTCGCAGCCGAGTACCGCCCGGCGCGGGTCGGCGAGGCGTGGGGACCTCCGTGGGCGACCACCTGGTTCGAGGTGTCCGGCCGGATCCCGCAGGAGTGGGCCGGGCAGGTCGTCGAGGCCGTCATCGACCTCGGCTTCGCCCCCGACCGCCCCGGGTTCTGCGCCGAGGGGCTCGTCTACCGCGCCGACGGCAGCGTCGTCAAAGGGCTGAACCCGCGCAACGCCTGGGTGCGCGTCGGCGCGCCCGCCCAGGGCGGCGAGGAGATCCTGCTCTACGTCGAGGCCGCCGCGAACCCGCTGATCCTGGACGCCAACGGCTTCCAGGCCACGGCCTTGGGCGAGCGCGAAACAGCGGGCGACGAGCCGCTGTACGCCCTGACCCGGCTCGAACTCGCCGTCTTCGACGAGACCGTCTGGGGGCTCGCCCTCGACCTCGACGTCCTGGGTGAGCTGATGCGGGAGCTGCCGGCGGAGTCGCCGCGCCGCTGGGAGATCCTGCGCGCCGTCGAGCGCGCCCTGGACGCCGTCGACCTGCACGACGTCAACGGGTCCGCCGCCGCCGCGCGTGCGGAGCTCGCCCCGGCGCTGGCAGCCCCGGCGCACGCCAGCGCCCACCAACTCTCCGCCATCGGGCACGCCCACATCGACTCGGCCTGGCTGTGGCCGCTGCGCGAGACGATCCGCAAGGTCGCGCGCACCGCGTCCAACGTCACCGCGCTGATGGACGACGACCCCGGCTTCCTGTTCGCGATGAGCCAGGCCCAGCAGCTCGAATGGCTCAAGGACCACCGGCCCGAGGTGTTCGCCCGCGTCAAGGAGAAGGCCGCCACCGGCCAGTTCATCCCGGTGGGCGGCATGTGGGTGGAGTCCGACACCAACATGCCGGGCGGCGAGGCGCTTGCGCGGCAGTTCGTGTACGGCAAGCGATTCTTCCGCGAGGAGCTGGGCATCGACACCCGCGAGGTGTGGCTGCCCGACTCGTTCGGCTACTCCGCCGCCCTGCCGCAGCTCATCGCACTGTCGGGGTCGGAGTACTTCCTCACCCAGAAGATCTCCTGGAGCCAGACCAACACCTTCCCGCACCACACGTTCCGGTGGGAGGGCCTCGACGGCACCCGGGTGTTCACGCACTTCCCGCCGATCGACACCTACAACGCCGAGCTGACGGGCGCCGAACTGGGCCACGCGGTGCGCAACTACCGGGAGAAGGGCCGGGCGACGCGCTCCATGGTCCCGTTCGGCCACGGCGACGGCGGCGGCGGGCCCACCCGCGAGATGCTGGCCCGCGCCGAGCGCCTGGCCGACCTCGAGGGCTCGCCCCGAGTCGCAATCGAGCGGCCCGACGAGTTCTTCGCCAAGGCGGCCGCCGAGTACCCCGACGCCCCGGTGTGGTGGGGCGAGCTGTACCTGGAGTTCCACCGCGGCACCTACACCAGCCAGGCAAAGACCAAGCAGGGGAACCGGCGCAGCGAGCACCTGCTGCGCGAGGCCGAGCTGTGGGCGGCGACCGCGGCGGTGCGCACCGGCTTCGACTACCCGCACGACCGGCTCGACACCATCTGGAAGGCGGTGCTGCTCAACCAGTTCCACGACATCCTGCCCGGCTCCTCCATCGCGTGGGTGCACCGGGAGGCGGCCGACACCTATGCCGCGCTGGCCGTGGAGCTGGAGGAGATCATCGCGGCGGCGCAGCACGCGCTCGCCGGCGGCGGACCCGGCACCGTGGTGTTCAACGCCGCGCCGCACGGGCGCGGCGGGGTCCCCGCGCTCGGCGCGACCGCGCGCCCCGCGCAGGACGGCGGCGACGTCGCCGCGGCGGCCGACGGCGGCGGCTTCGTCCTCGACAACGGGCTGCTGCGCATCCGCGTCGACGAGCGGGGCCTGGTCACCTCGGCCTTCGACATCGCCGCCGACCGCGAGGCGCTGGCGCCGGGCGCGATGGGCAACCTGTTGCAGATCCACCCCGACCTGCCCAACGCCTGGGACGCCTGGGACGTCGACTCCTTCTACCGCAACCGGGTCACCGACCTGGTGGACGCCGAGGACGTCGCCCTCACCGAGAAGGGCGCCGACGCCGCCGCGGTCACCGTGGTGCGCGCCTTCGGCGCCTCGCGGGTGACCCAGGTGCTGCGGCTGCGCCGTGGCGCCGCGGTGCTCGACATCGACACCGAAGCCGACTGGCACGAGCGCGAGACCTTCCTCAAGGCGGCGTTCCCGCTGGACGTGCGCGCGGAGTCCGCCGCGTCGGAGATCCAGTTCGGGCACGTCCACCGGCCGACGCACACCAACACCTCCTGGGACGCCGCCAAGTTCGAGACCTGCGCGCACCGCTGGGTGCAGGTGGCGGAGCCGGGGTACGGCCACGCCGTCGTCAACGACTCCACCTACGGCCACGACGTCACCCGTGACGTACGCCCCGACGGCGGCACGACAACGACCGTGCGGCTGTCGCTGCTGCGCGCGCCGCGCTTCCCCGACCCGGAGACCGACCAGGGCCTGCACCGGCTGCGCTACGCGCTGGCGCCGGGCGCGGCGGTGTCCGACGCGGTTCGGGAGGGCTACCGGATCAACCTCGCCCAGCGCGAGGCGCCGGGCAGCGCCGAGGTCGCCCCGCTGGTCGCCGTCGAGGGCGACGGCGTGGTGGTGGAGTCGGTGAAGCTCGCCGACGACCGCAGCGGCGACGTCGTCGTGCGGCTGTACGAGGCGCACGGCGCGCGGGCCGTCGGCCGCGTCGCCGCGGGGTTCGCCTCCGGTGCGGCCACGGCGGTCGACCTGCTGGAGGACGCGCTCGAAGAGGGGCCGGAGCTGCGCACCGAGGACGGGGCGACCGTCGTCGCGCTGCGCCCGTTCCAGATCGTGACGCTGCGGCTGCCCCGGGCCGAGTAGCGCCACTGTCCCACCCGGGACCCGGCACCGGACGTCCGGTGCCGGGTCCCGGCGTTTTCCCGAGCGTGGTGCCGGGGCCGCCCCGGGCCGGACGGCGGCGCCGCCCGGCCCGGCCCCATGACCCCCAGGCCGGGTGGCGGCGTTTCCGGATGCCCCCGTACATTTAGGTTAGGCATTCCTAAAGTGCGAACAACTGGAGAACCACCCATGGCCCCCTTCCGCCCCTCCACGCCTCTGCGCCGGTCCACCGCGGCGGTCCTCTGTGCCGGCGCCCTCCTCACCGCCGCGGCGTGCGGCGGCGGGGCCGCGGAGGGCGGCGCGGACGCCGCGATCTCCGTGCAGCACTCGCTGGGCACCGTGCGGCTCGACGCCCCGCCCAAGCGGGTGGTCAGCCTCAGCGTCATCGACACCGACCTCGCGCTCTCCGTCGGCGTCACCCCGGTGGCGGTGGAGGCGTTCTGGGGCGCCTCCTCCGGCATCGCGCCCTGGCAGGAGGACGCGCTCGCCGACTCCGATGTCACCGTCATCAAGCCCGACGGCGACGGCGCGATCCCCATCGAGCAGGTCGCCAACGCGCGCCCCGACCTCATCCTGGCCGGTGGCCTCCACACGGTCGCCGACCAGTACGACCGCCTCGCGGAGATCGCCCCCACTCTCGGCCCGGTCACGGCGGCCAACGCCGACACCTGGCAGCAGTCCGCGAAATCGGCCGGCGCGGCGCTCGGCCGCTCCGACGAGGCCGCCGAGGTCGTCGCCGACCTGGAGGAGCGCATCAACGGCACCGCGGCGGAGCACCCCGAGTTCAAGGGCAAGGAGTACAGCTTCAGCCAGGCCGGGCGCCCCGGCGTCCTCGACACCATGCGCACCGAGGACGACGTCACCGCGCACTTCTTCGCCGACCTGGGGCTGCGGATGTCCGACACGGCCCTGGGGCTGGAGGGCGAGGAGTTCGTCGCCGACGTCAGCTACGAGGCCGTCGAGGCCATCGACGCCGACTTGGTGCTCGTGCACTACTCGGTGCCGAAGCTGCGCAAGGGGCTGGAGGACGGCCCGGTGTTCAAGCGCCTCACGGCGGTCGAGGACGGCGGCTACGTCGCGTTGAGCAACGACGACTTCGCCCCGGTGCGCTCCTCCACCGTCCTCAGCATCCCCGAGGCCCTCGACCTCCTGGTCCCCCGCCTGGAGAAGGCTCTCGGCTGAACCGAGGCACCGCGCTCCGCGGATCGGCGGGACGCACAGCACTCCGTGGATCGGCGGGAGTGACCCGGGACACGATCGCCGCAAATCGTATTACCATTGCGGCCATGTGTTCGGGGTGCAGACCGCCCGTGTCGGCCTCCGCCCCCCGTCGGCCACGTTCTACCGGAGGCACGTGTGGAGACCATCGAACCCGTCTACGCCACAGGGCCGCTGCTGCTCATCGCAGCGGCGTCCGTCGCATTACTGCTGTTCCTGGTGATGAAGGTGCGCCTGCACGCCTTCGTCGCGCTCGTCCTGGTGAGCCTGCTCGTCGCGCTGGCGACCCGGATCCCGCTCGCCGACATCATGCCCACGCTGCTCGAGGGGTTCGGCAGCACACTCGCGAGCGTCGCGCTGCTCGTCGGCCTTGGTGTGATGATCGGCCGGCTGCTGGAGGTCACCGGCGGCGCCGCCGTCCTCGCCAACGCCCTGATCGGCCTCTTCGGCGAGAAGCGGGCGCCACTGGCCCTCGGCGTCGCCTCCCTGCTCTTCGGCTTCCCGATCTTCTTCGACGCCGGGTTCATCGTGATGCTGCCCGTCATCTTCGGCGTGGCCCGCAGGCTCGGCGGATCGGTGCTGACCTACGCGCTGCCCGCAGCGGGCGCCTTCGCCGTCATGCACGGCTTCGTGCCGCCGCACCCCGGCCCCGTGACGGCGGCCGACCTCATCGGCGCGAACATGGGTCTGACGGTGGTCGTCGGCACCCTGCTCGCCATCCCCACCTGGTACGTCGCCGGCTACCTCTACGGCCTCTACGCGGGGCGGCGCTTCAGCATCCCCGTCCCCGACGACTTCACCGCCGACGGCGAGCTCAAGTACGAGCACCCCCCGCACGTCGGCACCGTGCTCGGCGTGCTGCTGCTGCCGATGGTGCTGATCTTCTGCAACACGGGCGTCGACACGCTCATCAAGGCGGGCGTCGCCCCCGAGGGCGCCCTCTGGGCCGACATCCTGCTGCTCATCGGGCAGACCCCCGTCGCACTGCTGATCACCGCGCTCGTGGCGATGGTCGTCCTCGGCCGCGGCCGGCACCCGCGGGAGCGGGTGGAGGAGATCGTCAACGACGCGCTGGGGCCGGTGTGCGCCATCATCCTCATCACCGGCGCGGGCGGCATGTTCGGCGGCGTGCTCCGCGCCAGTGGCATCGGCACGGCGCTCGCGACCAGCCTGGAGTCCACCGGGCTGCCGGTGATCGTCGCGGCGTTCGTGATCGCGCTGGCGCTGCGCGTCGCCCAGGGATCGGCGACCGTCGCGCTGACCACGACCGCCGCGCTGGTCGCCCCGACGATCGAGGCGACGTCGGGCCTGTCGGGCATCGACCTCGCGCTGATCGTCGTCGCGATCGGCTGCGGCTCCACCGCGCTGTCCCACGTGAACGACTCGGGGTTCTGGCTGGTGGGCCGGTTCCTCGGCATGGACACGAAGACCACGCTGAAGACGTGGACGGTCATGGAGACCCTGATCGGCGTGATCGGGTTCGTGCTGGCGTTCGCGCTCAGCCTCGTCCTCTAGGCCGGGCGCTCCACCGGCGCCCCGCCGCACGGCTACGGTCCGGTCCCGGCGTAGGCGTCCAGGCCGTCCAGCGCCTCGACGACCTCGGTCACGATGGCGCGCATGGCCGCGTCGGCCACCGACGGCAGTCCGCTGTCGATGGCCGACGCGACATGGGCGTGCAGCCGCAGGGCCTCCGGACGGGGGTGGTCCGGCATCAGGTCGTGGGCGGTGCGCCCCCGAAGGACCTCGGCGACCACGTCGGACAGCCCGGCGAACATCTCGTTGCCGGACAGCTCCAGGATCATGCGGTGGAACTCGATGTCGAGCCGGAGGAACGAGTCGAGGTCGCCGGCCTCGCCGAACGCCGCCATCCGGCGGTTCAGGTCGGTGAGCCGCGCCCGCTGCGGCGCCGTCGCGCGCTGCGCCGCGGCGGCGGCCGCAACCGGCTCGACCGCGGCGCGCAGCCCCGTCAGCGAGCGCAGTTGGTCCATCCGGTCGGGTCCGGCCAGGCGCCAGCGGATGAGCTGCGGGTCGAAGACGCTCCATTCCTCCCGCGGCAGCACCCGCACCCCGGTGCGGGGCCGGCTCACCACGAGCCGCATCGATTCGAGGACCCGGACGGCCTCGCGCGCGACCGTGCGGGACACCCCGTAGTCGCGCTCCAGCCGGTCGAGGGTGAACACGTGGCCCGCCGCGTACGCGCCCGCCGCTATCGAGGGGCCCAACTCCGCGAGCACGCGGTTGTGCAGGGTCACCGGATCGGCGCTGGGGCTCATGGGTCTCCACAGGTCGTCGGCCGGCGCGCGGTCCGACCGTGACGCGCCGACACATTGGTCATACGATTCAGAATATCGGGGGTCTCACGGCCACCGCGGGAGGACGGGAAATGCACTTCGTGTTCATGGGTGTCTCGGGCAGCGGCAAGAGCACCGTGGCCGTGGCGGTCGCGCGCCGCCTCGGGCTGCCGTTGGCCGAGGCCGACGCCTTCCACCCGCCGGCCAACATCGCGAAGATGTCGGCCGGCGTCCCCCTCACCGACACCGACCGCGAACCCTGGCTGCGCGCGCTCGCCGAGTGGATCGCCGAGCGCGAGCGCGCCGGCGAGCACTCGGCCATGGCGTGCTCGGCGCTGCGCCGCGACTACCGCGACATCCTGCGCAGCGGGGCGCCCGACGTCAGGTTCGTCCACCTGGACGGCGGCGTCGACCTCATCGCGGCCCGGCTGCGCGAGCGGTCCGGGCACTTCATGCCGGCCGGCCTGCTCGCTTCGCAGGCGGCGACCCTCGAACCGCTCGCGCCCGACGAGCCCGGCACGGTCCTCGACATCGGCGCGTCCCCCGAGGAGCTGATCGGGCGCGCCGAGGCGGAACTCGCCGCGGCGCTGCGCGAGCGGGAGTGACGCCGGCCGGTCACGGGCCGGGCATGTGCCCCATGCGCTCGGAGATCTCGGCCGCGGCCTTCGCGACCGCCTCGCCCACCTCGTCGAGCCGCTCCTCGGCCATGCGGTAGGACGGCCCTGATGCGCTCACCGCGGCGATGACGTCGCCGGCCACCCCGCGCACCGGGGCGGCGACCGCGTTGAGTCCGACTTCGAGCTCCTCGGCCGCCGTCGCGTAGCCGCGGTCGAGGATGTCCAGCAGTTCCGCGCGCAGCACCTCGGGGTCGGTGACGGTGTCGGGGGTGACCGCGTCGAGGTCGCCGCGCAGCACCCGGCGCTGGTCGACCGGGCGCATGTGGGCCAGCAGCACCTTGCCGCTGGAGGTGGCGTGCAGGGGGTTCTGGCGGCCGATCCAGTTCTGGCTGACAACGGCGGACGAGCCGCGCACCTGGTCGATGTTGACCACGGTGTCGCCGCTGGGGATGGCGACGTTGACGGTCTCGCCGAGCTCGGCGGCGAGGTCCTCGCAGACGCGGCGGCCCTGCTGGGTGAGGTCGAGGCCGGACGCCATCGAGCCGGCCAGCCGGATGATGCCGAACCCCAGGCGGTACTTGCCGCGCAGCCCGGGCTGCTCCACGAGGCCGCGGCGTTCGAGTGCGCCGACGAGGCGGAACGCGGTGGACTTGTGCACGCCGAGCTCGACGGCGATCTCGGTGACCCCGGCCTCGCCGTTCTGCGCCAGGATCTCCAGCACCGTCACAGCCCGGTCGACCGATTGCACGGGCGCCGCCTCCTTGCCGGAGACCGCGACCGAAACGGAACGGGACGATTCCGATTCCCCTCCCGGCTTGCGCCGCGGACCTCCTGATTCCGCCCTGTTCTCCGCTCTCGACGTACGTTGTTGATTGGAGGGGTCGTAGGAAGCCATAACGACCACGATAGTGGGGCTTCTCCAACATTCCCGGATACGACGCCCGCCACGCGCTCGAATATGACCTGATTGATACGCTCTGAGCTGCGATTTCGATACCCGTTCACAAACTCGGCGGCCCGGCCGCCGTGCCCGCGTACCCCCCGTGCACCGTTCACTCCGCGTACTCGGTCATGGCGTCCAGCAGCCACCGGGTCAGATGCTCGGCGTGGGCGGCGCGCACCAGGACGCGGTAGGTCGGCGCCGCGTCGGTCTGCTGGAGGCCCACCGCGGCGCCCGCCAGCAGGGTCTGGGTGTAGCCGCCGGGCCCGAACACCCGCGGGTGCAGGTCGAGCATGCAGCCGTGCGCGAGGACGTCGCGCGCGTGCGGGCCGCTCAGCTCCAGCACGGTGCGCTGGGCGGAGACGTCGGTGACGCTGCCGCACGCCATGCCGTACTCGCCGCCCACCGCGCATTCGAGCGCCGCGGCGAGCCCGGGCCCGCTCGCCGAGGAGTCGACGACCAGGTACCAGCCGGGCCCGCACCACAGGGCGTAGGGGCTGCCGTCGCCCCGCGCCGACCCCGGCCCCGGCAGCGGGCAGCCGAGGAACTCCGCTGCCAGCCGGACCACCGCGGCCTCCTCGTCCTCGCTCACCCGCAGTTCGGCCTGCGCCGGGAACGGGACCTCGCGCAGCCGCACCGTCGCGGCCGAGCCGGTGCCGGCGCAGCGGTCCGCCAGGTGGGCGATGGGGCTGCGCCGTTCCGGCCGCGGCCGGGGTACGGCGGTGCGCTCATCCGTCACGTCGACTGCCCTCCTTGTCGTAGAACACGGGATCGACCACGCGCGCCGGGGTCGCCTCGTCCAGGTGCACGGCGAGCACGCGTTCGCCGTGCCGGTCGCGGCCGCCGCGCAGCAGCGCCAGCGCGAAGGAGCGTCCCAGCGCCGCGCTGTCGTAGGAGGAGGTGACGTGCCCCTGCATGGGCACCGGAGGGGCGGCGCCGGCGTCGGACGCCGCGACGAGCTGCGCCCCCTCGGCCAGGACCCGCCGCGGGTCGTCGGGGACCAGCCCGACGAGCTGGCCCCGGTCGGCCCGCGCGGAGTCGGCGCGGGCCAGCGAGCGGCGCCCCACGAAGTCCTTCTTCGTGGAGACCGCCCAGCCCATGCCGGCGTCCAGTGGCGTGACGCTGCCGTCGGTCTCGTGGCCGACGACGATGAAGCCCTTCTCCGCGCGCAGCACGTGCATGGTCTCGGTGCCGTAGGCGGTGATGCCGTGCTCCAGGCCGGCGTCCTGCACGGCCTCCCACACCGCGGCGCCGTAGTGCGCCGCGACGTTGATCTCGAAGGTCAGCTCGCCGGTGAACCCCACCCGCAGCACCCGGGCCGGCACCCCGGCGACCTCGCCGTCGCGCCAGGTCATGAACTTGAACCCGGCCGCGGAGACGTCCATGCGCGGCGCGAGCCCCGCCATGATCTCGCGCGAGCGGGGGCCGGTGAGGCTGACGGTGGCCCAGTGGTCGGTGACCGGGGTGAACTGCACGCACAGGTGCGGCCACTCGGTCTGCGCCCACTCCTCCAGCCAGGCGAGCACGGTGTCGGCGTTGCCGCTGGTGGTGGTGATGAGGTAGCGGTCGTCGGCGAGCCGCACCGCGACACCGTCGTCGAAGACCATGCCGTCGGCCGTGCACATGATCCCGTAGCGGCAGCGGCCGACCTTGAGGGTGGACGCCATCCCGGTGTACATGGCGTCGAGGAAGACCCCGGCGTCGCGGCCCGCCACCATGATCTTGCCGAGGGTGGAGGCGTCGAGGACGGCGGCGCCGCTGCGGGCCGCGCGGCACTCCCGCAGCACCGCGGCGCCCATGTCCTCGCCCTCGCGCGGGTAGTAGCGGGGCCGCTTCCACTGGCCGACGTCCTCGAACACCGCGCCGTGCGCCTCGTGCCAGGCGTGCATGGGGGTGCGCCGCACCGGGTCGAGGAACTCCCCGGTGTCGCGCCCCGCGAGGGCGGCGAAGGGGATCGGGGCGTAGGGCGGGCGCCGGGTGGTGCCGCCCACCTCGTCCATGCCGCGGCCCAGCATCGCGGCGAGGAGCCCGGTGAGCAGGACCCCCGATGTGCGCCCCTGGTCGGGCCCCGTCCCGATGGTCGTGCTGCGCTTGACGTGCTCCACGGAGCTGCGCCCCGCGGCGACGGCGGCGCGGACGTCGGCGAGGGTGGCCTCGCGCGCCAGGTCGACGACGACCGCCGCCTCGTCGGTGTCGGGACCGGCGGTCGCCCACAGTGCCATGGGCGGCGCGCCGCCGTCCGCGGCACCGTGCGCCGTTCGCGCGGCGACGGGTCCCGGTGCCGCGCCGCCGCCGGGCACCTCCGGCCCGGCGGCAGCGGCGGCCCCGGCGGCGGCCCCCTCGGCCACGGCGTCCTCGGCCGCGCGGGTGCCCGCTGCGGCGCCCGCGCAGTGCAGACCCTCGGGCAGCGCAGCGGGCAGGAACGCGGCGCGGGCGGCGGACCAGCGGGGGCGCAGCCCCGTGTGGGCCGCCAGGTCGAGGACCGGGTCGTGGCCGCCGGAGACCGCGAGCAGGTCGCAGGGGACCTCGACGGGGTCGCCGCAGGCGCGGCCGGCCGGGTCGACCGGGGCGAGCACGGCGGCGTCGAGGGTGCCGTCGGCGCCGCCCCGCGCGCGCAGGACGCCGTGCCCCCGGTGCAGCGCGATGCCGCGTTCGGCCAGCGCCGCGGCAGGGGCCGCGCCCGGTTCCGGGCGGGCGTCGGCGACCGCGGCGATCCGCACCCCGGCGTCGTGCAGTTCGGCGGCGTTCCACAGCGCCTCGTCGTGGCAGCCGAACACGACCGCGCTGCGCCAGGGCCGCACGCCGAAGCGGCGGGCGTACCCGGCGGCGGCACCGGCCAGCATGACGCCGGGGAGGTCGCAGCCTTCGAAGGCGATGGGGCGCTCCGCGCCGCCGGTGGCGAGGACCACCGCGCCGGCCCTGATGTGCCAGAGGCGTTCGAGCGCCCCGCCCGCGGGCGCATCGGGGCGCCGTTGCAGGGCGATGAGTTCGCCGTGGTCGTAGCGGCCGGTGACCACGGTGCGGCGCAGCAGTCGGACCTCGGCCGCCGCGGCGAGCGCCGCCGCCTGCCCGGCCCGCCACTCTCGCTCCGGCACGCCGCCGATCGCCGCGGCGGCGCCCGTGAGCCCGCCGCCGAACTCCGCGCCGCGCCCCGCGAGGATCACCCGCGCCCCCGCGTCCGCCGCGGCGCGGGCGGCGGCGAGCCCCGCCGGGCCGCCGCCCACGACGCACACGTCGCAGTGCGCCCACACCTTGTCGCGGCGCACGGCGGCGGGTTCCTCCTGACCGGCGGGCAGGCGGGCGAACCCCGCGAGTCCGCTCGCGCGCAGCCCGTCCTCGACCGCCACCTCGGTCGCCGCCGCCATGGGCGCGCCGACCGCCGACTCGACCCGGACGAAGGCGCCCGGCTCCTCGGCCCCGATGCCGTACACGCCGCGCGGCCGCCCGGTGGCGGCGCCGGTGGAGACGGTGCGCACCCCGGCCTCCAGCAGCGCGGCGGCGAGGCTCAGCCCGCGCCGGGCGGCCAGCGTGCGCCCGTCGAAGACGATCTCGACCCGCTCCGGCCCGCTCACCGCGGCACCTCCGGCAGCGTCCCGCCCGGCGGGCAGGCCCCGGCGATGGCGTTGTCCTCGGTGTTGCGGAGGGCGTCGCACCAGCGGCGGCACCCGGCCGTGTGGAACCACCGCTCGGCGAACCACCCCGAGGGGTTGTCCCGGAAGAAGAGGTACTCGGCCCAAGCGGCGTCGGAGAGTGCGGCCGGGTCGGCGGGGTAGCCGATCCCCGCCTGCCCGCCGTAGCGGAACTCGGCCTCGTCGCGCGGGCCGCACCACGGGCACGGTATGAGCAGCACGGCGGCCTCCTTCTGTGGCGGCTCGGTTCGTGTCATGGGGTCAGTGGGCGACGGCGGCGGCGCCGTGCTCGTCGACCAGCGCCCCGGTGGTGAAGCGCTCCAGCGTGTAGGGCGCGGCGAGCGGGTGCGGCCGGTCGTTGGCGATGGTGTCGGCGAAGACGTGGCCCGCTCCGGGCGTGGCCTTGAACCCGCCGGTGCCCCACCCGCAGTTGAGGTAGAGGCCGGAGAACGGGGTGAGGCCGATGATGGGCGAGGCGTCGGGGGTGACGTCGACGGTCCCGCCCCAGGTCCGCAGCAGCCGCGCCTGGGCGAACAGCGGGAACAGCGCGACACCTGCGGCGAGTTCGTGCTCGATGGTGGCGAAGGACCCCCGCTGCCCGTAGCCGTTGTAGGCGTCGATCCCGGCGCCCATGACCAGCTCGCCCTTGTCGGCCTGGCTGACGTAGACGTGCACCGCGTTGGACATGACCACGGTGTCGAGCACGGGTTCCAGCAGTTCGGTGACCAGCGCCTGCAACGGGTGGCTCTGCAACGGCAGTCGCAGCCCGAGCGTCGCCGCGAGGACGGAGGTGTGCCCGGCCGCCGCGAGCGCGACCCGGCCCGCGGCGATGGGCCCCCGGGTGGTGTGCACGCCGACGACCCGGTCGCCGCTGCGCTGGAAGCCGGTGACCTCGCAGTCCTCCACCAGGTGGACGCCGAGCCGCTCGGCGGCCTCCGCGTACCCCCAGGCGACGAGGTCGTGCTTCGCGATCCCGGCGCGCGGCTGGTAGGTGGCCCCCATGACCGGGTAGCGCAGCGACGGGCCGGTGTCGAGGATGGGGACGAGCTTCTTCACCTCGTCGGGGCCGAGCCATTCGGCGTCGATCCCGTTGAGGCGGTTGGCGTTGACCCGCCGCACCGAGTCGCGGACGTCGTGCAGGGTGTGCGCGAGGTTGAGCACCCCCCGCTGGCTGAGCAGCACGTCGCGGCCGAGGTCGTCGGCGAGCCCTTCCCACAGCCGCAGCGCGTGCTCGTAGATGCCGGCGCTGGCGTCCCACAGGTAGTTGGAGCGGATGATGGCGGTGTTGCGCGCCATGTTGCCGCCGGCCAGCCAGCCCTTCTCCAGCACGGCGACATTGCCGATGCCGTGGTCGCGGGCCAGGTGGTAGGCGGTGGCGAGGCCGTGCCCGCCGGAGCCCACCACCACGACGTCGTAGCCGGACTCGGGGTCGCGGGACGTCCAGCGGGGTGCGGGGTGCGTCGTCGCCGTCATACGCGCAGCCTCTCCATCGCGGGGTCGAACAGGGGTTCCTCGGCGACGACGGCGGGGATGCGGCGGTCGAAGTAGCCGATCTCCAGTTCGGTGCCCGGTCCGGCGGACTCCGCGGGCAGCCACGCGTAGGCGATGCCCTTGCCGATCGTGTAGCCGTAGGCCGCGCTGGTGACGTAGCCGGCGGCGGTGGTCGCGCCCGGCAGGTGGACGGGCTCGGCGCCGAGCACGGTGTCGGCGGGGTCCTCGGTGGTCAGGCAGCACAGGCGGCGTTTGACGGTGTCGGGGTCGCGCCCCTCCAGTGCGGCGCGGCCGATGAAGTCGCCCTTGCGCTCGAAGCGGACGGCGAAGCCGACCCCGGCCTCGTAGGGGTCGTGCTCGTCGGTCATGTCGGTGCCGAACGCGCGGTAGCCCTTCTCCAGGCGCAGGCTGGAGAACGCGCCGCGCCCCGCCGCGATCGCGCCGAGCGGGCGGCCGGCCGCGCGCAGCGTGTCCCACAGCCGCAGCCCCATGTCGGCGTCGGTGTAGAGCTCCCAGCCGAGTTCGCCGACGTAGGAGACGCGCATGGCGAGGACCGGGACGTTGCCGATGTGCATGCGCGCGCACCGGAAGTAGCGCAGCCCGTCGTTGGTGAGGTCGTGGTCGGCGAGCGGCTGCACCAGCTCCCGCGCCAGCGGGCCCCACACGCCGATGCAGGTGGTCCCGGCGGTGATGTCGCGGACCTGGGCCGAGCCGTCGCGGGGTGCGAGGCGGCGCAGCCGGTCGAGGTCCAGCGGGGAGTTCACGCCCACCTGGTAGTGGTCCTCGGCGACCCGGGCGACGGTGACGTCGCTGCGCAGGTGGCCCCGCTCGTCCAGCATCAGGCAGTAGCCGACGGCGCCGGGCGCGCGGTCGACCCGGCCGGTGGTGACCCGGTCGAGGAACGCCTCGGCGCCGGGGCCGGTGACGTCGAGCCGCATCAGCGAGCTCATGTCGTACAGGGCGACGCGTTCGCGGGTGGCGCGCGCCTCGGCCCCGGCGATCGGGGACGAGAAGCGGCCGGCCCACGGCCCGACGTCGGGGATGCCGGCCGCCAGGTGCTCGTTCGCGCGGTAGTACTGGGGGCGCTCCCAGCCCGACGCCTCCAGGAAGGACGCGCCGAGTTCGCGCTGGCGGACGTGGAACGGTGCGGTGCGCAGCGGCCGCGGCGACTCCATGGGCTGCAAGGGGTGCAGCGCGTCGTAGACCTCCACGAAGTTCTGGCAGTCGCGCTCCTCGACGTAGGAGGGGGCGAGCTGGTGGCGCTGGAACCGGTTGACGTCGCTGCCGTGCATGTCGAACGTCGAGGCGCCGTCGACGATCCACTCGGCGACCGCGCGCGCCACCCCGGCGGAGTGGGTGATCCACACGGCCTCCGCCGTCCAGAACCCGTCGACGCCCGCCGCGGGCCCCAGCAGCGGCAGGCCGTCGGGTGTGAACGAGAACAGCCCGTTGAAGCCCTCGTCGAGGGCTGCCGCGGCCAGGTCGGGCAGCAGCCGCTCGCTGTCGCTCCACGCGGGTGCGAAGTCGTCGGGGGTGAACGGCAGCATCGACGGCATGGGGCGGTCGTCGGAGCCGGGGGTGCCGATGGCGTCGGGGTCGACCGGCATGGGGCGGTGCCCGTAGTAGCCGATGCCGATCCGGTCGTAGCGCTCCCGGTAGTACAGGTCGCGCTCCTGGTAGCGCAGGATCGGGTGGCGCGCCTCGGCGGCGGCCCCGGCGAGCGCAGGCACGGGGCCGGTCCAGCCGAACTGGTGTTGCAGCGGGGTCATGGCCAGGGTCGCGCCGACCATGCGGGCGATGCGCGGCCCCCACATCCCCGCGCACGAGACCACCAGGTCGCAGGCGATGCGGCCCTGGTCGGTGCGGACTCCGGTGACCCGCCCGCCGGTGATCTCGATGTCGAGCACCTCGTGGCCGGGCAGGAACCGGGCGCCGCGCCACACCGCCGCCTCGGCCTGGGCCTGGCCGGCGGCGATGGCCGGCACCAGGCCGTCGGTGGGGGTGTGCAGGCCGCCCACGACCCGGTCGGCCCGCACCAGCGGGTGCATCGCCGCGCATTCGGCGGGGTCGATGACGCGGGCGGGGACGCCCCAGGAGCGCGCCCAGCCGCAGCGGCGGTGCAGCTCGTCGAGCCGCTCGGGGGTCGCGGCGAGTTCCAGGCCGCCCACGGGGGTGAAGCAGTCGCGTCCGGCGGCCCGCAGCGTGCCGTACTTCTCCACGGTGTAGCGGGCGAAGTCGGTCATGGCCTTGGTGGCGTTGGTCTGGAAGACCAGGCCGGGCGCGTGCGAGGTGGACCCGCCGGTGGCGTACAGCTGGCCCTGGTCGAGGACGGTGACGTCGGTGCATCCCCGCGCGGTGAGTTCGTCGGCCAGAGCGCAGCCGACGATTCCGGCGCCGATCAGGACGATCTTCGGGGAGGTTCCGGGAGCGGAGTCGGGAGACGGCATGGCACCTCTTCGCATCGCCGATGAGTTTCTGTCAGCGCAACGGAACGCGACTTACGCAACAGCGTGAAATGTGCGAGGGAACCTGTCAAGGGGTACCCACCAGTCCGATTTCGGCGCGGCGCCGCCCTTGACGAACACGGAGCGCACATCGCAGTGTTGCCTATTGAAGGACAAGTTTCTTATGGCGCAACCCAAGGAGGCTCCCTCATGGTCCAGTCAGCCCACCCGGCGACCGGTGAGGAGCACGTCCTCACCCTCGACTGCCCGAACCGGCCGGGGATCGTGTACGCCGTCTCCGAGTTCCTGGTCCGCCACGACGCCGACATCACCGAGAGCCGCCAGTTCGACGAGCCCGAGAGCGGGCGGTTCTTCATGCGGGTGCGCTTCACCGCGCTCGACCCGCGCTACGGCCGCGACGAACTCGCCGACGCCTTCGGGCCGGTCGCCGAGGCGTTCGCCATGGCGTGGCGGCTGAACCGCACCGCCGAGCACGCGCGCGTCCTCGTCCTGGTCTCCAAGCACCAGCACTGCCTCAACGACCTGCTGTTCCGCCGGCACCTGGGCACGCTCGGCATCGAGGTGCCGCTGGTGGTGTCGAACCACCCGGACGCCGCGGCGCTCGCCGCGTCCTACGGGGTGGAGTTCCGGCACCTGCCCGTGACCCCGGAGACCAAGCCGCAGGCCGAGGCCGAACTCCTGCGGCTGATCGGCGAGCACCGCGTCGACCTGGTGGTGCTGGCCCGCTACATGCAGGTCCTCTCACCGGACTTGTGCAAGCAGCTCGAAGGCCGCGCCATCAACATCCACCACTCGTTCCTGCCCGGGTTCAAGGGCGCCCGCCCCTACCACCAGGCCCACGCGCGCGGGGTGAAGCTCATCGGCGCCACCGCCCACTACGTCACCGCCGACCTCGACGAAGGGCCCATCATCGAGCAGGAGGTCGCCCGGGTCGACCACTCCATGGACCCCGAGCGCCTGGCGGCGCTCGGCCGCGACGTGGAGGCCCAGGTGCTCGCCCGCGCGGTGCGGCTGCACAGCGAGCAGCGTGTGCTCTTCAACGGGAACCGCACCGTGGTGTTCCCCTGAGGCCGGCCGCACCGGGGCCGCTCCGCGACCGCGGGGCGGCCCCTTTGCGCACAGCCGAGGCCGGACCCCCGTGCACGGGGGTCCGGCGCCGCGCCCCGGCTCCGGCAGGTTTCAGCCGGCCGCCGCCCCCGCGAGGTCCTGCTTGGGCGTGACCTTCTTCGGGTCGACGAAGGGCTTCTCCACCACGGTCGCGGTGAACCGGCCTTCGGGACGCTCGACGGTCAGCTCGGTGCCGATCGCCGAGTCGCCGATGGGCACCATGGCGAACCCGATGTTGCGCTCCAGCTTCGGCGAGTTGCACGCCGAGGTCACCTTGCCGATGACGGCCTCCTCGCCCGGACGGCGCACCGGGAAGACGTCGAGCATGGAGCCGTCGTTGTAGGAGCCCAGGACGGGCCCGCCGATCTCGACGCCGACCAGCTTGCGGTCGACGCCGTTGTCGCGGATGCGGGTGAGCGCCTCCTTGCCGATGAAGTCGGCCTCCTGGTCGAGGTCGACCATCCAGCTCACCTCGTAGCCGTAGCCGACCTCGAAGGGGTTGGTGTCGAGCCCGATGTCGGAACCCCACGCGAGGATCCCGCCCTCGATGCGGCGGATGTGGCACGGCCCGATCACCCGGATGTCGTGCGGGGTGCCGGCCTCGATCACCTTGTCCCACAGCTTGACGCCGTCGCGACTGGCGTTTCGCAGGTAGATCTCGTACCCCAGCTCGCTGGTGTAGCCGGTGCGCGAGACGACGACGTCCATACCGTCGAGCTCGTACTGCTCGCAGTAGTAGTACGGGATGTCGAGGACGCGGCGGCCGAACAGGTCGACCATGACGTCCTTGGACTTGGGCCCCTGCACCTGGACGGGGCCGACGTCGGCCTCGCGGATGGTGACGTCGAGGCCGCTGTTGTAGGCCAGGCCCTGCGCCCACAGCAGCACGTCGCTGTCGGCGAGCGACAGCCAGAAGTGGTTCTCGCCGAGCCGGAGCAGAACGGGGTCGTTGATGATCCCGCCGTCGGGCGCGGTCACGAACACGTACTTGCACTGGCCGACCTTGCACTTGGTGAGGTCGCGCGGAACCAGCATGTTCGTGAAGGTGAAGGCGTCCGGGCCGGTGATCTCGACCTGGCGCTCGACCCCGACGTCCCACAGGGTGACCCCGTTGAGCAGGTGCCAGTACTCGCCGACCGGGTCGCCGTAGTGCCTCGGGTGGTACGTGTGGTTGTAGACGCTGTATTTGGCGACCCCGTGCCGACGGGACGCGTAGAAGAACGGAGACTTCCTGATCCGGCTGTAGAGCAGGATCTCCGGATTCTCGATGACGGCCATGAGGACCTCCACCACTCGATGCGCAACGCTGTTCGCTATGCGCAACAGAGCGTCCCCCGCGGAAAACACTCATGTCAAGGGGTTCAGTGCGAGGTAAGTTTCGCCTAACGCAACAGACATCTATTGACGCAACGAATTAGCCGGATTTACGCTGCAAGCACGGCGAGGCCGTTTCTTCATACGCACGATGTTGCGTATTAAGAAACATCATCTCCGGCGACGGACGGCACACCACCCTGCGGCCGGCCCCCGGCCGCGGAAAGCGGGACGGACTCGTGGCAAAGCTCATCAACACCATCGAACACGCCCTCAAGAAGCCCGTCTGGGACTGCCGGATGTGCGGCCAGTGCGTCCTCCACGCCACCGGCATGACCTGCCCCATGACCTGCCCCAAGACCCTGCGCAACGGCCCGTGCGGCGGGGTGCGCGAGGACGGCGCCTGCGAAGTCCGCCCCGACATGACGTGCGTCTGGCTCAAGGCGCAGGCGCGCTCCGAGAAGCTCCCGCGCGTCTGGCGCGAGGAGTTCGACGAACTGCGCCCGCCCGTGGACAACCAACTGCACGGCACCTCGTCCTGGGTGAACCTGCTGACCGGCCGCGACAAGCGGACACCCGACGGCTGGTCGGCCGAGACCGCGGCCGCGCACGGCGGCCGGTCCGAAGCAGCGGGCTAGGGGGCCGCAGTGGGCACCCTGGCGGAACTCATCAACGACCCGTCGCCCGCGCGGCCGATCGTCACCGCGGAACTCCCCGTCGTCGACGGCGGCGGACTCGACGCGGTACGCACCCGCCTCGCCCGGATCGCCCCCTACGTCGACGCCGTCAACGCCACCGACAACGCGGCGGCGCACGCCCACGCCTCCAACGTCGCCATCGCCATCGCCCTGCGGCAGGCCGGGACCGAACCGATCCTGCAACTCGTCTGCCGCGACAAGAACCGCCTCGCGCTCCAGGCCGACATCGCGGGCGCCGCACTGCACGGCATCACCACGGTGTGCTGCCTCACCGGCGACGACGTCACCGCCGGCGACGAACCCGAGGCGCGCAGGGTCTTCGACATGGACGCCCCGCAGCTCATCCGCACCGCCGCGACGATGGCGAACGGGCGCTACCTGTCCGGCCGGGCGATCAGCCCCGCTCCCCCACTGCTCATCGGCGCGGTGGAGAACCCGGCCGCCCCGCCGTTCGCCTACCGGGTGCGCCGCGGCCTGAAGAAGGCCGCGGCGGGGGCGCGCTTCCTGCAACTCCAGATCTGCTATCACCCCGAACGCCTCGCCGCCTTCACCGACCTCGCCGCCCGCACGGGGCTGACCCCCAAGGTCGCCCTGCTGCCCACCGTCTGCCTGGTGAAAGGGGCGCGGGCGCTGCGGTTCATGGACGCCAACGTGCCCGGCATCAGCGTCCCCGCCGGGCTCATCGAGCAGATCGAGACCGCGCCCGACCCGCGCGAGGCCGCCTACCAGCTCGCGCTGGAGCAGGCCCGGCACGCGCTCGCCCTGCCCGGTGTGCGCGGCCTGCACCTCGCCGACTTCCGGCACGACGACTCCGTCGCCCGCCTCTGCGCCGACCTCGGCCTGCCCATGCTGCGCCAGGTGTCCGACGACCCCGCGGTCGCCGTCTGAAGGGGCCTGTGGTCGGATCGGTGCGGGAGCCGCGCGACGAAGGGGTACCGCCGTGATCCGCATCAGAACCGGCGGCGCCGGGGACGTGCCCGCCCTCCTCGGCCTGTTCGACCAGGCCGTCGCGTGGCTGGCCGCACGCGGCCGCGCCGCGCAGTGGGGCGACCGCCCCTGGTCCGAGCGTCCCGAACGGGTCGACATGGTGCGCGGCCTGGTCGACGGCGGCGACCTGTGGATCGCCGAGTCCGGCGGCGGCGCCGCCGGGGCCCTGCTCGTCGCCGAGCAGCCGATGCCCTACGTCCCGGCCGCCGCGGAGCGGGAGCTCTACATCCGGCTGCTGATCACCGCGCGGACGCACGCCGGCGAGGGCATCGGGGCGGCCCTGCTCGACCGCGCCCGCCAGGAGGCCGCCGACCGCGGCATCGCCCTGCTCCGCGTGGACTGCTGGGCCGGCGGCGACGGCGCCCTCATCGGCTACTACGAGCGGGCCGGGTTCACCCCCACCGAGCGCATCCCGGTGAAGGACACCGAGGTCCAGGTCTTCGAACAGCGCCTGCCGGGGTGACCCGGCGGCCCTACCGCCCCGGCCGGGCCGACGGCACCGCGCTCCGCCTGCTCCGGTACACCGCCGCCCCCGCGGCCGCCACCAGCAGGGCCAGCAGCGCGGTCGCCGGGAGGCCCTCGAACAGGCCGGCGAACCCGGCTCCCCCGCTGTAGTGGGTGGGCGCGTCGATCAGGAACACCACGAGCCCCGGGTACTCCTCGACCGTCTCCGGGGTGGCCACCGTGGGCAGGAAGATCGGCAGGATCAGCACACCGGCGTGGAAGCCGGTCGCGGCCCACAGGTCCCCGGAACGCAGCGTCCACAGTGCCGCGAACACCGACCACAGGAAGATGTTCAGCACCAGCACCCAGTGCGGCTCGTGGCTGCGCCCCGACGACAGCAGCAGCGTCCCGATGAAGAAGAAGTGCCACAGGGTGAAGAAGAACGACGACGCGAGCACACCCGCCACCGCGCCCCAGCGCAGCGCGATCACCTGGAGCAGCCAGCCGCGGTACAGCTGCTCCTCGATGCCGATCATCACGATCCGCAGCAGCAGCATGCCGACGCCAATGGCGAGTGTCGCCGCCGCCTCGACCGCGGGCACCGCGCCGACACCGGCGAAGCGGACGGTGCCCGCGGCGAGGGACACCCCGATCCAGCCCAGCGCGAACAGCCACGCCACCCCGAGCCCGGCCGCGAGCCCCCGCCAGGTCCCGCGGCCGAACCGGAACCCGGTCGACGCGAAGAACGAGCGCCGCTCGTAGTAGCGGAGCCACAGCCACAGCGGGACGTAGGGCGCCAGCAGGGTCGCGGCCTGGCCGAGCACCCCGAGGGCGATCCCGGACGGGGAACCCTCCGCTGCCCCCATCCGCTCGGCCGCGCCGGACAGCGGCGCACCGGCGAACACCGCGATGTAGAAGACCTGGCACAGCACCACGGCGAGCAGCGGGTAGGTCGTCCGCCGACCACTCGCCCCCGCGCTCAGGAACGCGTCCCGGATCCCCGGTTCAACTCTCTGTTCGACTGACATACCGGGACCGTACGGACGGCACGGCGGCCGGCACATCGCGCGGGCGGCACCCTGCTCCGGGCACGGCCGGACGCCCGATCGCACGCACGGGCATGACCGCGGTCATGCCCGCACCCATGACCGCGACGTGACCCGCGGCCCCGCAACAGCCCCCGACCTGGGTGTTACCTTGCACAGCATGGACAGCTCGGCCGGATCCCGCGACCTCAACCGCTGGATCGCCCTCGACGGCCACCGGCCCCCGAGAGCGTTCAGCCTCTTCTTCCAGGGGCCGGTGGCCGTCTATGCGGTGTTCATCGTGCAGGCGCTCTTCGGGTCCGGCCCGTACGGCGGCGACGGCCAGGGCGCGGCCGCGACCGCGGCCATCGCAATCGCGGCCCTCCTCCTTTCCGTCGCCATGTGGCCGCTCCTCACCTGGGACCCCGCCGCCCCCGCGCGGCGCAAGGCCGCTGCGGTCCCGTTCCTCGCCGCCGTCCTCGGGCTGGTCGCCGTCGGCGGCGGGATCCCGGCGTTCCTGCTGAACGCCACCGCCGTCGGGTACCTGGTGGTCGTCTTCGGCTCCCGCGCCGCCGCGGCCTTCACCGCGCTCGCCGGGGCCGTCTGCCTCGCACTGCACCTGTCCAACCCCGCGCAGACCGTGTGGGGCGCGCTGTTCGAGACGATGGGGATCGTCTTCCTCTGCGGCGCGGTCATGGTGGTGACCACCGCCCTCACGGAGGCCCACCGCAAGAGCGCGGAGACCGGCGAACTGCTCGGCGAGCTCCGCACCGCGCACGCAGAACTGCGCCGCCGCGCCGAACTCTCCCGCGAGCTCACCGTCGCCGAGGAGCGGGCGCGCATGGCGCGCGAGATGCACGACAGCGTCGGCCACTACCTCACCGTCATCAACATGGGGTTGGCCAACGCCCAGCGCTTCCGCTCGGCCCGGCCCGACGACGCGTGGGAGGAGGTCCGCCAGGCCCAGTCGCTGACCCAGGAGGCGCTCACCGACACCCGGCGCTGGGTGCGCGCGCTGAAACCGCTGCGGCTGAAGGGCCGCGCCGGACCGGACGCCATGGCCGCGCTGGCTGACTCCTTCACCGGGACAGGCGTCGACGTGGCGTTCCGCGTCGAGGGGGCGCCCCCTGCCTTGGCCGAGAACGCCGAACTGGTCTGCTACCGCGCGCTCCAGGAGGGCTGCACCAACGCGCTGCGCCATTCCGGCGCCCGCACGGTGCGCGCCGTCCTGGCCCGCAGCGGGTCCGGCGTCGCCCTCAGCATCCGCGACGACGGGCGCGGCGCCGACAGCGCGGCGGTCGGCGACGGGTTCGGACTGCGCGGCCTACGCGAGCGCGCCGCGGCCGAAGGCGGGACGCTGACGGCGCGGAACCGGCCCGAAGGCGGCTTCGAACTGCTGCTGGAGCTGCCGGGGCCCGGCGACCGGGCCGGCGCCGAAGGCGCAGCTGCGGGGGCCGTCGCGTGACCGGCCGGCCGCCGATCCGGGTCCTCATCGTCGACGACCAGATCCTGATGCGGCGCGGCCTGCGCAAACTCCTGGAGATCGAGGACGGTCTCGACGTGGTGGGCGAGGCCGCCGACGGCGCCGACGCGCTGGCCGTACTCGGCCGCACCGGTGCCGACGTCGCACTGGTCGACGCGCGGATGCCGCGCATGGACGGCGTCACCCTCATCGCCCGGCTCGGCGCCGAGCACCCGCGGGTCGCGGCGCTGGTCCTGACGACGTTCGACGATGACGACTCCATCTTCGGCGCGCTGCGCGCCGGGGCAAAGGGCTACCTGCTCAAGGACACCCCGCCCGAGGAACTGGTCGACGCCATCGGGCGCGCGGCCCGCGGCGAGACCGTGCTCGGCTCGCCGGCCGCCGAACGGGTGGTGGCGGCGCTGCGCGGGGCCGCGCCCGCGCCCGCCCGGAGCCCGGCGGACGCCGAGGGGGACCTGCTCTCGGAGCGCGAGCGGGAGATCGCGGAACTGGTCGGCACCGGGGCGCCCAACCGCGAGATCGCGCGGCGGCTGTTCATCACCGAGGGCACGGTCAAGAACCATATCTCCAGCATCCTGCGCAAGTGGCGGCTGCGCGACCGCACCCAGCTCGCCGTGCGGGTGAACCGCGGCGGTTCGTGAGCGGCCCGTCGGCGCGGGGACCGGCGATGGCGCGGGTGGGGCGGCGGGTCAGCGGCCGAGCCGGGCGGCGTCGGCCTGGGCGATGAGGCGGTCGGTCAGCCCGGCCAGCAGTTCCGGGTCGGGCTGCGGGAGCCCGGCGAGCGCGCTGAGGTAGAGGCCGTCGCCGACGAGCCTGATGGTCTCGGCGAGGACGGGGTCGCCGATCTCCTCGTTGAGCAGCGTGGACCACATGGCGAAGATGTGGTTGATGCGCAGGCGGGCCTCCTCGGAGCCGAACTCGTTGCTGCGCAGCGCGGCGATGATCGACCAGTACACGGCCGCCTCGGACGACTGCGGCACCGAGGTGTGCAGGAAGGTCCGCACGACGCCGCCCGGTGTCGACCTGGCCTCGTTGAACTCGTCGTCGGCCTGTTCGGCGAGGCGGCCGACCAGGCCGTTGACCATGGCCTCCTTCGAGGGGAAGTGGTAGAGCAGGCCGCCCTTGGAGATGCCGGCGGCCGCGGCGACGGCTTCCAGGGTCACGGCCGAGCCGCCCTCCTGGACCAGGATCTCTTGCAGGGCGTCCAGGATGCGGTCGCGCGTCGTCGAAGCAGTCACGTTTGGAACTTTACCGGCCGGACGGTACTGTACCGTCTGGACGGTAGAACTCATGCGATCCGGACCACCGGAAAACGTCCGTTGATCCGATGCCGCCGTCCGCAGCCGATCCGCGTCCCCCGGGGACCAGAACCGTAAGTAGAGGACCAATGAGCTCCGCGGTGACCGGGGCGAGCCACGACAGCGCAGCGCCCCTGGCGGGGCCGCGCGAATGGGCCGCTCTCGCCGTACTCGCCCTGCCCGTACTGCTGATCTCCGTCGACATGACGGTGCTCGGCTTCGCCGTTCCCTACCTGAGCGAGGAGCTGGCGCCCTCCAGCGCCGAACTGCTCTGGATCGTCGACATCTACTCGTTCGTGCTCGCCGGGCTGCTGGTGACCATGGGCACACTCGGCGACCGCGTCGGCCGGCGCCGGCTGCTCCTGATCGGATCGGCGGGCTTCGGCCTGGCGTCCCTGCTCGCGGCGTACGCCCAGAGCGCCGAGGTGCTGATCGCCGCGCGCGCCCTCCTCGGGCTCGCCGGCGCCACCCTCATGCCGTCGACGCTGTCGCTGCTGCGCAACATCTTCCTCGACCCGCGCCAGCGGCTCGTCGCCATCGCCACCTGGGCGTCGATGTTCTCGGCGGGGTCGGCGCTCGGCCCGATCGTGGGCGGCTGGCTGCTGGAGCACTTCCACTGGGGTTCGGTCTTCCTGATCAACCTGCCCGTCATGGCGCTCATCCTGGTCCTCACCCCGCTGCTGGTCGCCGAGTCGCGCGACCCCAGCCCGGGCCGCTACGACCTGCCCAGCGCGGCCCTCTCGCTGCTGGCGATGCTGCCGGTGGTCTACGGCGTGAAGAAGATCGCCGAGTACGGGCTCGCCCCCGTGCCGGTCGCCGCCATCGCGGTGGGCCTGCTGCTGGGCTACCTGTTCGTCCGGCGCCAGCTCCGCCTCGCCGATCCGATGATCGACGTGCGGCTGTTCAAGATCCGCGCGTTCAGCGTCGGCGTCGCCACCAACTTCATGGTCATCTTCGCGATGGTCTCGTCGCTGTTCTTCCTGACCCAGTACTTGCAGATCGTGCAGGGCATCAGCCCGCTGCGCGCCGGGCTGCTGCTGCTCCCCGGGCTCGGCCTCTCCGTCGCCGCGCACTTCGCGGCCGTGGCGCTGGCGCGGCGGCTCAGCATGGGCACGGTCATCGTCATCGGCCTGGTCATGACCGCCACCGGGTTCCTGCTCATGACGCAGGCCCCCACCGAGGGCGGCGCCGTCCTGGTCGCGGTCGCCTTCGCGGTGATCGGCTGCGGTGTGGGCATCACCGACACCCTCACCAACGACGCGATCCTCACCGCCGCCCCGCCGTCGCGGGCCGGCGCCGCGTCCGCGATCTCCGAGACGGCCTACGAGCTGGGCGCCGCCATGGGCGTGGCGATCCTCGGCAGCGTCCTCACCGCCATGTACCGGCTGCACCTCGACCACGTCCCCGGCGTCCCCGCGCCCGCCATGGACGCCGCGAAGGAGACGCTGGGCGGCGCGGTCACCGCGGCCGGTGAACTCCCCGCGGCATCGGGCGACGCCCTGCTCGACACCGCCCGCGCCGCGTTCACCGACGGCATGCACGCGACCAGCCTCATCGCGGCGCTGCTGGTCGCCTACGCCGCCGTGCAGGCGGGTCTGCTGCTACGCGGGCAAGGGGCGGGGTCGCCGCACCGGGGCGAGAAGGACCCCGCGGCGGAGCCCGACTCCGCGGCCGCCCGCCGGTAGGCGGACCGGCCGCGGCGCGGCCCGGGTGATCCGGCGGGATGTCGCCGCCGGATCACCCGGGCAGGCGGAGCAGCTCCGCGTCGGGCCCCGTCCAGCCCGGCGGGATGACCGCCACCCCGTCGGCGAGCGCCGCGCCCAGCAGCGCGCCGGGGCGGTCGTGCCCGACCGGGACGGCGCGGCCCCGCCGCACGCTGACGGCGACCAGCCGGGTGTCGTCCGGGTGCACCGGCACCTCCCCGGCAACGGGCAGCCGCTCGGGCCCCGGCGGCCCCGGTTCCGGCCGTCCTGCCAGGGCGCACAGCGCGGGCACCAGCAGGGTGAGGGCCGCGCCCACCGCGGCGTAGGGGTTGCCCGGCAGGCCCACGACGACGGCGTCGTCCGCGCCCGGCCGCCGCGCCCGCGCGAGCATCTGCGGATGACCGGGCCGGCACGCCACCCCGTCCACCAGCACCGCCGCCCCGATCTCGGCGAGCGCCGCACGCAGGTGGTCGGCCGGCCCCCTGGACGAGGAGCCGCACACCGCGACCACATCGGCGCCCGCCCCGTCCAGCGCCGCCTGCAATCCGGCGACCAGCGCCGCACGATCGTCGCCGAGGCGCACGACCGGGTCGGCCGCCGCGCCCGCCCACGCCGCCAACCCCGGCAGCATCGGACCGATGGCGTCGCGCACACGGCCGCCGCCGGGGACACCGCTCGCCGCGATCTCGTCGCCCGTGACCAGCACGGCGACGCGCGGTCGGCGCACAGCGATGGTGTCGTGGCCGAGGCTCGCAGCGAGGCCGAGCACCGCCGGGGTGACCACCGAACCTGCGGGCAGCACCGAGGCGCCCCGCGCCACGTCCTGTCCGGCCCTGCGGATATGGCGGCCCGCGGCGATCTCGCCGTGAACCTTCTCACTGCCGTGCTCGGCGTCCTCGTACGGCAGGACGGCGGCCGTCCCGGGCGGCACGCGCGCGCCGGTGGCGATCTCGACCGCCTGGCCGGGCGCCAGCGGGGACGGCGCGGGCGCGGCCCCCGCCAGCAGCCGCCCGGACAGCGTCCACGGCCCCGGGCCGGCGACGGCGAAACCGTCCATGGCGGCGGCGTCGAACGGGGGGACCGCAGCCAGGGCGGCGAGTTCGGCGTCCAGGGCCGCGCCCGCCGCGTCCGCGACGGCGACCCGGACGCCGGGCACCGGGCCGACCGCGCGGCCGCACTCGCGCGCGGCGGTGCGAGCCTCCGACCAGGCCATCGGCTGCCGCGGCGCGCTGCGAGATCCCATGTCCCCTGTATATCGGCAGCGGCGCCGCGCCCCGCGGATTTGCCGTCTGAGCAGATTCCGATAAAGTTCTACGTGTCGGCGCGGCCCGCAACGGGCCGGGCAGCACGCGGACGTGGCTCAGCTGGTAGAGCATCACCTTGCCAAGGTGAGGGTCGCGGGTTCGAATCCCGTCGTCCGCTCGGAAGACGCAATCCGGTCCCGGCCGGTTTGTCTGGATCCGGTGGAGTGGCCGAGAGGCGAGGCAGCGGCCTGCAAAGCCGTCTACACGGGTTCAAATCCCGTCTCCACCTCCGAGCATCGACTCGGGCGATTAGCTCAGGGGTAGAGCGCTACCTTGACACGGTAGAGGTCACTGGTTCGAAACCAGTATCGCCCACCACGTTTCACCGGCGAAGGGCATGTTCCGGCAGTGATCCGGCACATGCCCTTCGCTGTGTCGCACGGCCGGCGAACACCACCCTGGGCGATCCGAGGGGTGGGGCCCGCACGCGGTGCGTGTGCGGCAGGGTCGCGACCCGGTCAGTTCCGCTCGGGGTCGGCGGTCGGGGTCTCCCGCGGCTCCCCGGACTCCCCCGGGTTCTGCCGGGCACCGTCATCGGCCGAGGCCGGGGCCGCCGCGCGTTCCGCCTCTCTCTCCGTTCCCCCGGTCGTCGTGTCGCCGTCGGCGGAACCTCCGTTGAGCAGCAGGTTCAGCACGAACGCTGTGAGTCCTCCCACGGCGATGCCGCTGCTCAGGAGCGTCTGCGGCCCGTCAGGCAGCTGTGCGTACACATCGGGGGATCCCACCGGAAGGAGGGCCATACCGAAGGAGACGGCGATGATCAGGTGATTGCGGGCCCGGCTCATATCGGCTCGGACCAGGACCTTCACCCCGATCGCACCGACGGTGCCGAAGATGACGAGGGCGATCGCGCCCAACACGGGTTCGGGGAGGCTGGCGATCGAAGCGCCGATCTTTGGCATGAACCCGATGACGATCAGGATCACTCCGGCCCCCGCGACCATGAATCGGCTGGTCACCTGGGTGAGACTCAGGAGTCCGACGTTGTTGCCGAAGGTCACGAACGGGAAGCTGTTGAAGACGCCCGCGAAGGCCGTGCTCACCCCGTCGGCGCGCAGCGACCGCGCGACCTCATGTGGGCCGACGTGACGTCCGACGACCTGCCCGGTGGCGATCGTGTCCCCAGTGGACTCGATCATGTTCACCAGTTGCACGAAGAGCATCGGGATGATGGCCATGAGCGTGAACGTCGGCATGCCGAACTCGAACGGTCGCACGATCCCGAACCAGGCGGCGTCCCCGACCGCGGAGAAGTCGGCCAGCCCGAGTGGCAGCGCGGCCGCGGTACCGAGCCCGATCGCGATCAGGATCGCGAACCGGCTGAGCACCGTCCCTGCGAAGCGTTCCAGCAGCAGGAACAGGACGACGGTGCCCAATGCCAGCAGCAACCGGTCGGGGGACCCGTACTCGGGGTCCGCCGGGTCGTCGCCGGCGATGAGTGACGCCGTCGAGGGCAGCAGTGAGAAGCCGATGATGGCGATCGTGGTGCCGGTGACGACCGGCGGGAAGAGCCGCAGGATCTTGCTGAACCAGGGCGCGACCAGCCATGTGATGAGACCGACGACGATGGTGGCCCCGAAGACGGCCGGCAGTCCTCCCTGCTGGCCGACCAGGATCGCGGGCGTGATGGCGGTGAACGTGGACCCCATGATGATCGGCAGTCGCACGCCGATGTTGAACACGCCCAGGGTCTGCACCAGGGTGGCCACGCCACCGATGAGTACGTTGGCCGAGACCAGCATGGCGATCTGTGCGCTGGACAGGCCGATGCCCAGGCCGATCACGAGGGGGACGGTGGCCATACCGGTGTAGGCGACGATGACGTGCTGGACACTCTGGGGAACGAAGACTCTGAGGCGGGGGACGGAATCGACCGCGTCCGGTTCGGAGCCGGAACCGCGGCGCCGTAGGAACCGTAAGGACATGGGTCCTCCAGGGGCTGGACCATTGGTGGGTCGCCGGGAGCGACGGGGGCGCGGATCATTCGCGCGTGTTCGGGCGAAGCGCTCTTTCGACCGTGGTTCAGTGCTGCCAGGGGACGAGAAGGTCGGTCATCCCGGCCCGCCGCACCAGCCGGCTCGCATGCGATCGAGCGTCTTCGGAAACGGCGTCCTCATTGACGCGCAGGCATTTGCCGTGCTGGTACACGACCTCTCCGCCGACAACGGAGAGGGCGACGTCGGAAGGGCGCGCTGAATAGACGAGCGCGCTGACGACACGGTGGAGAGGTTGCAGGTGGACACCGCCGAGGTCGACGGCGATGACGTCGGCGAGGCGGCCCGGTTCCAGGACTCCCGCGTGAACGCCCGCGTATCGTGCGCCCTCCCGTGTGGCGAGTTCGAGGGCCTCCTCCGCACGGCTCGCGCCGGGGTCGAGCGACGCCAGCCGCTGTGCGTAGATCGCCTGCTTCATTCCCTCGAACAGGTCCTGGCGGTGGCCGCAGCTGGGCCCGTCGGTGCCCAGCGACACCGCGGCGCCGCTCCTGCGCAGGTCTCGCAACCGTAGGGTGCCGGAGGCGAGATAGGCGTTGGAGGAGGGATTGTGCGCCACGCCCGCGCCCGCGGCTCCGACTCGCTCGACTTCTTCGTCATCGAGCCAGACCGCGTGCGCGAGGGTCGCCCGGTCGAGCAGTCCCTCGTCAGCAAGCCACCGCACGGGACGCTCACCATAGGCGTCGAGGAAGCCGGGGGCGTCGCCTTTCCCCTCGCAACAGTGCGTGTGCCACCGTGTGCCGAACTCGGCGGCGAGTTCGGCACAGGCCCGGACGAGGTCGCGGTCGATGTAGGTGAGGTTGAGGGGGGCCGGCCAGACCTCGACTTTCGATCCGGCCGGGCGCTCCCGCATGGCTTCGCGGGTCATCGCCAACTCGTCGGCCGACGAGTAACGGAAGAGTTCCGCCGGCTGCCCGCGCCGTTTCGCGATGTCCGTCGGCTGTCCGACGACGCCGCGGGCGACCGCGCCACGCAGGCCGGAACCCTCGATGACGTCCGCCACGGCGAGGGTGGTCTCGACGTCGGTCGGTGCGTAGTGGTTGTCCACGACAGTCGTGATCCCGGCCCGCAGCGCCTCCGCCGCCGCCAGTCGCACGGCCGCGAGCGCGTCCTCTCTGTTCACGGCGATGGAGTAGGGCCACATGAACTCGCATAGCCACGGAACGATCGACATCCCCTCGCCAAGACCACGAGCGAGCGCCTGGAAAAGGTGGTTGTGGCCATCGACGAGGCCCGGCAGGACGGCCTGCCCACGACACGAGATCACCGTGTCGGCCTGCCAGTCGGCCGCCATGTGTTCGGGACCGACGGCCACGATGCGAGAACCGGTGATCGCGACAGCGCCGGGATCATAGATCGTGCGGTCGTCATCGACCGAGACGACAGTCCCGCCCGTCAGCAGCAGGTCGCAGTGGTTGCCATTCATAGCGGACATGCATCCCCAACCTCCGGAACGGGCCAAGACCGCCCCGGCTCATCGTCGGTGAAGTACGCGTTTCAGCAAGGTGACTCAGGAGGGCTTTCGGGTTCGGGAGAGTGTTGGTCGACTATGTTGCATGTCACATGCAATCCTGGCCATTCGGCACTTGTCAAGCCGTTCGCGTCGCTCAAAGGTCCAGCAGGCCCCGTTCTCCCGACCCGCATGGGTACAGCCCGGGCGCACTGGCCTCGACCAAGTGGCTGTCGCCGATTCCGTGAACATCCAGTGCAGCGCCTACGCACTGGACCCCCGACCGCTTGCCGCACGGCCGGCCGGGCGACGTCCGCCGCGTCGGAGCGATCGTCGGCGCACGCAGTGGAATACAACATGCAATATCAACGACAGTCCGTTCGCCGCTGTGTCGCACTCGGACTCACCGCGCTGGACGGCGCGTCGCCGTGCGAGATCCGGCGGCCCGCAGGTGCGATCACTGCGCGGCCGGGGGCGTCTGGACGACCGGCACTCGGACCGAGATCGAATGCGAAGCTCAGGCATGCTCGCCGTCGAACGGCCGGGCGGCCTTCTCGGGGACGTCCAGCAGCGACAGGAACACCTGCACCAGCGGCCCGATCGCGGCGGCGAACAGCAGGGTGCCCACTCCGACGGTGCCGCCGAGCAGCCACCCCGCCACCACGACGCTGACCTCGACCGTGGTGCGGGCACCGCGCACCGACCAGCCGCGGGCGGCGAGGCCGGTCGTGAGCCCATCGCGCGGGCCGGGGCCGAGCCGCGCACCGATGTAGCACCCGGTGGCGACGGCGAGCACCACGATGCCCAGCACCAGGGCCGCGGACCGGGCGAGGAGGCCGTCGAACTCGGGGAGCCACCACAGGGACGCGTCGACCGACAGGCCGACCACCACGACGTTGCTCAGCGAGCCCAGCCCCGGGCGCTCGCGCAGCGGGATCCACAGCAGCATCACCACCGCACTCATGATGATGGTCCACGTGCCGACCGACAGCCCGCTCTGCCGAGCGAGCCCTTGGTGCAGCACGTCCCAGGGGTTCGCCCCCAGCCCGGAGGAGATCTGGAGGGCGCCACCGAGGCCGAACAGGTAGAGACCGACGTACAGCTGGACCAGTCGGCGCACCCGGGGCCCCGGCAGGACCGGGGTGCGGACGACGCGGCGGACCAGGGCGCGGGGCGTGGGCAACGGCCGGCTCCTTCACAGCGTTCCGGTGGCCGAAGGCGCACCGCACGACGCGGGGTCGCCGAAGGCTGCCACTCCGGCGGCACAGGACCGCAGGTCACGAGAGAGCTCTTCGCGGTCGAGGTTTCGGCCGATCAACACCACTCGGGTGCTGCGCCGATCGCCGCCCCAAGGCGTTCCCGGAGTGATCTCGAACATGCTGTGGATCCCTTGCAGCACGAAACGGCGGGGATCACCGACGAGGGAAAGAAGCCCTTTTATGCGGTATACGTCCTCATCACGGTCCCGCAGGAGCCCCGCAACCCATGACTCGACCGCCGCAAGGTCCACGTCGTCCTCGATCTCCAGTTCGACCGAGACCAGCGTCGGGTCGTGGAGGTGCGTGCCCCCGTCCATCCGGTCGGGGTCCTCCGCGTTCCTGCCCGCGCCGGTGAACGCCCCGATTCCCAGGACGTCCGCCACGTCCACGTCGGCGTAACTGGACCTGATGATGTCGGCGGTCGAGTTGACGCGCCTGATCCGCTCTGCGACCGAATCCGCCTTCGAAGGGCTGACGAGGTCGGTCTTGTTGAGGATCACCCGGTCGGCGAAGGCGATCTGGTCGGTGACGTGCGCGCCGACCCCATTGTCGGCCACCTCGTCGATATGCGCATCGACGTGCAGTGCGTCCACCATCGTGACGATCCCGTCCAACTCGAAGTTCGCCGCGACCTCCTCGTCGACGAAGAACGTCTGCGCGACCGGGTTGGGGTCCGCCATTCCGCTCGTCTCGATGAGCACGCGGTCGAACCGGTCCTGACGCTCCAGGAGTCTGCGGAGGATGTCGATGAGATCGGTGCGGGCCGTGCAGCAAAGGCAGCACCCGTTGCTCATCTCGATGATCTCCTCGTCACCGGAGAGGACCAGCGCGTTGTCGATCGGGATATCGCCGAACTCATTCTCGATAACGGCGATCCGGTGCCGGTGATCGGCCGTGAGGATGCGGTTGACCAGCGTTGTCTTCCCTGATCCGAGGAATCCGGTAAGGACGGTCACCGGAATCTTGGCGTGGTTGCCCATGGTGGGTCGCTCCAGTCTGCTGCGGATGTGCGGTTTCGTGGCTGAGAGGACGTGTGCGCGGTCCCTCAGCCGAGGATCCGCCGCGCCCGTTCCCGTGCGTGGGCGGAGATCTCGATGCGGCGACCCTCGAATCCGGGCCCGCGCGTGGCGTCCAAGCCCATCCGGGACGTGCTGCCGTCGCTCCCTGACGAGGGGTCGAGTGGCGATCCCGGGAGGCCGCCGACCATCAGGAGGTCGCTGTGGGGTTGGAAGTGCGTCGCCAGTGCCCAGAGGACATCGGTGTCGCTGGTGACGTCGATGTCGTCGTCGACGGCGACCACCGTCTTCACGTACGGGTCCCAGCCGAGCAGGGCCATCATGATCTGGCGCGCCTGGCCGGTACGCCGCTGGCGCAGCGCCACATAGCAGTGGAAGTGCGTTCCCGATGTGGGGTAGTGGACGGCGGTCACATCGGGGAACCGCTCCTTGAGCTGCGCCGCCATTTCCGATTCCCGGGGGATCCGGGCCAGGTTCAGGTGATCGTCGGTGTTCCCGCCCTCGACGTCGATCAGTACCGGGTCCGGGCGCCGCAGCACGGTGGCGACGTCGATCACGTTGTTGGTCGAGCGGTTGGAGGAGTAGCCGGAGAACTCCCCGAAGGGCCCTTCGTCGGCGTGGGCGGTGGGATCGATCGTCCCTTCGAGTACCACGTCGGCCCACGCCGGCACGTTGATGCCGAACCCGGGGGTGGCCACGACGTCCAAGGGTTCCCCGAAGAGCCCGCCGGCGATCTCCCGCTCGTCGACCTCGTAGCCGACCCGGGCCGATGCGGCCAGCATGTACAGCGGGTGTCCACCGATGACCATCGCCACGGGCATCGGCCTCCCCCGTTCGGCGTACTTCTGGAGCATGCGCCACAGATCGCCGCGTGAGTGCAGGCTCGTGGCCAGTCGGCGCGAGGAGTGCACCATCGACCGGTGGTAGCTCATGTTCCCGGTTCCGGTGTCCGGGTCCTCTGCGACGATGATGCCGCTCGTGATGTAGGGCGCCCGGTCCGACGCGAAGTGGCGCAGCATCGGGAGGGTGTCGAGGTCGACGTCGTCGCCGGTGGCCACGTCCGACAGGATCGGCCCGGTGTCCACCGGCCTGGGCTTCAGGCGCGTGGCGGAGCGCGCCATGTAGGCCGAGTGCAGATCGGCCGGGCCGACCCCGAGCATGCGCGCGACGCGTCGCCGGGACGCGAAGACGTTGCTCACGACCGGCACACCGAGGCCGTCGACGTCGCGGCAGAGCACCATCTCGCTGCGCCCTCGCGCCGCGAGCTCGTAGATGAGCCCGGTCACCCCTTCGTCGGACGGTACCGTCTCGTCGACGACCAGCACATCCTCCGGGTAGGTGGCGAGGTACTCCGCGAGGAACACGTGCGGGTCCTGGCGGGAGGAGGATTCGGGTCGGTTCATCGCTGCGCACCCCCGACCGTGCCCGGCTGGACGGGCACCCCGGCCCAGCGGCGGTAGAGGTCGTGGTCGATGCCGAACTGGTCCAGCACCTTGCCGCTCCAGTGGTCGAGAAGGTCCTCGATCGTGTCGGGCGTGTGATAGAAGGCGGGCATCGGAGGCAGCACCGTCGCGCCCGCCTCGGTCACCGCGACCATGTTGCGCAGGTGCACCAGGCTCAAAGGGGTCTCCCTGGCGACGAGGACGAGGCGGCGCCGCTCCTTGAGGCACACATCGGCGGCTCTGGTGAGCAGGGTATCGGAGAAGCCGTGCGCGATACCGGCCAGCGTTTTCATGGAACAAGGGACCACGACCATCCCCATGGTCTGGAAGGACCCCGAGGCGATGGCGGCGGCGATGTCGTCGCTCCGGTGGTACTCGGTCGCGAGGGCGGCGATCTCGCGGGCGCGCCGGCCCGACTCGATTTCGATGGTGCGCTTGGCGGCCCGCGAGATCACGAGATGCGTGTCGACGCTGCCCAGTTTCCGGATGGCGCTGAGCAGGTGGATGGCGAGGTGCGGGGCGCTGGCGCCACTGATTCCGACGACCAGGCGCTGGCGTTGTCGAACGGCGCCCGGTGGGTCGGCGTCGGCGATTCGATGGTCCGTCATGATGACCCTTCCGTGGCGTGGCACAGGCGCGGCTCGCGTGTCTCGATGGCAACCGGAGGCCGTTCAGTCCGTTCGGGGTTCCTCTCCGGACCCGGGCCGGCCTTCACCCGGCGGCGCGGCCGACCCGTCGCCGCGGCGGCGCCCCGCATGGAAGACGAGGTTCAGCGTGACGGCGAGTGCGGTCCCGGTGGCGACCCCGCTTTCGAGGAACATCTCGGCCAAGTGGGGCATCCGCGTGTAGAAGTCCGGGATGTAGGCCGGGATCAGTCCGGCACTCAGCGAGATCATCACGATCATCAGGTTGCTCGGGCGGTTGAAGTCCACCGACGACAGCAGCTGCACCCCGGTGACGATGAGGGCCCCGAAGGTCACCACGGCCGCGGCACCGATGACGGGCTTCGGGAAGGAGGCGAACACCTCACCGACGGGGTGGAACACCCCCAGGGCGAGCAGAATCACCCCACCGACCGCGACCGGGAACCGGCTTCGGACTCCGGTCAGCGCGATGAGCCCGATGTTCTGGCCGAACGTCGTGTAGACGAAGCCGCTGAAGAGTCCGCTCAGCGCGGTCATCAACCCGTCCACCCGGAGCAGTCGCGCGATGTCGGACGGTCCGACCCGCTTGCCGACGACCTGTCCCACCGCTACGCCCTGCCCTGAGGCTTCGACTGTGATCACGAAGATGATGACCAGGAAGAGCAGGATGGAGGGCAGATGGAACTGGAGGGTGCCGAAGTGCATGGGCCCCATCAGTCCGATCACCGGGCCGGCACCGATGTGGCTCAGGTCGCCGATGCCCACCGCCCACCCGACGACCGCGCCGACGATCAGGGCGAACAGGATCGACAGCTGACCGGCGACCCCCTTGAGAAGCCGCCGGAAGACGACGATCAGCGCGATGGTGAACCCGGCAAGGGCGATGTGGCTCAGTTTTCCGTAGCCGGGGTCCTCGGGGTCGTCGCCGACGATCATCCGCAGCCCGACAGGAATGAGGGTCAGGCCGATAAGGGCGATGACGGTTCCGGTCACCACGGTCGGGAACAGTTTGAGGAGCATTCCGAACAGCGGTGCCATGAAGATCCAGATGACACCTCCGACGAGAATGGACCCGTAGACCGTCGGCAGCCCGTGGTTCTCTCCCACGAGGACCATCGGGATGATCCCGTTCGATGCCGCGCCCACCACGAGCGGCATCCGGATCCCGAACTTCCACACGCCCAGCGACTGGAGCAGGGTTCCGATCCCGGCCAGCACCAGGTCGATACTGACGAGCTTGGCGATGTCGGCGTCGCTCAGTCCGAGCGCGGAGCCGACGACGATGGGGACGATCACGACACCGGCGTACATGACCAGTACGTGCTGGAGGCCGAACAATGTGGTTCGGACCGCGGAATGGCGTTCGTCAACTGCGGAGGCAGGCGTGTCGGGCGGGGTTTCTTTTGCTTTTCGCGAATTGTCCCAGACCATTTTCCCTAACCCTTACGAGAATCCCTCTGATGCGCGTCAGGGGTGTCCGCCATGGGGATCGGGGCCCTTCCTCGCGTCCCGCGCCACCTGACCCGCTATCGGCGAAATCGTCGTTGAGATCGAGAGGATAGGAAGGTCGCTCAGCGGTCATCCATCGTCTATGCACACGACATGCAATATGCAGTGGTACGGCCTTGTCAAGACCCCCGGCGTCACCCTGGGCTCCGAGTCACCATCGACCATCGATGGCCGTGCAGGTAATCAACCTGCGCTTCGAGCGATAACTGGGCGGTTTCGCGGGCCGGCCGAGGAACGTCGACCTAGTTGCATGCAACATGCAATCTCATTGACAATGCGTCTGGCGCTGTGCTGCACTCTGACAATCGAGCTGACCGGCTCGTCGCCGTATGTGATCGGCGGCCCGTAGGTGCGGTCAATGCGTGGCCGGGGGCGTCTGAACGACCAACCTGAGGAGAGTCACAGTGATCATCGACACGCATGTCCATCCGACCAACCTCGTCGACGAAGCATGGCGCCATACCGGAGAACCGTTCACCGGAGAGCGCGTCCTGAAGATGATGGACGGCCCGTTCTGGATCAACGGAAAGCCCCGCAGGGTCGACGTGAGCTGCATCATGCCGCCGCCCGGAAACACCGCCTGGCGCGACGGCGACCGCACGGGACGCGAGGGGATCCGCGACTACCAAGCCTACGTCACGTCACTGGTCCAGCAGTACCCGGACCGCTTCGTCGGGAACTTCATGTACAACCCGCGGTTCGGCCCGGAGAACGGTGCGGCCGAGCTCGAGTTCCACGTGCGCGAGTACGGCTACAAGATGCTGAAGCTGCACGCCAACATGCACGCGTACCGGCCCGACCGGGCCCTCGATTGGCTGCGCCCCGTCATGCGCGTGTGCGACGAGCTCGGCATCATCGTGCTCATCCACACCGGTGACGGCCCCTACTCGATCCCCACGCAGTTCTATCCGATCATCAGGGAGTTCCCGGGGGTCACCTTCATCCTCGGCCACTTCGGCATCCAGACCGGTGGCGTCTACTGCTTCGAAGCGTTCTGGATGATCCAGGACTCGCACAACGTCATCGGCGAGTCGGGATGGCTGCTCCAGTCGCGGATCGTCGAGTTCGCCAAGGAGATGAAGAAGAGCAAGCTGGTGTTCGGCACCGACTCTCCGCCGAACGAGCCGGGGATGTGGGCACGTGAACTCGAGGTCCTGTGCCACGAGCCGCCACAGGGCCTGAACCTGTCAGAGGACGACCTCGAAGGCTACCTCGGCAACAACATGGCGAAACTGCTGGGGTTGGCGCCGACCCCGCCGCTGAAGGACCAGGCGGCCGCGGAGGCGTACCTGCGCGGCGACGTCCCCCAGGTCTCCGCTGCGAACACGCACGCCGACCACTATGCCGGGTACACGCCCTCGGCCTGGGCGGAAGAGGCGGCCGAGGCGCGGTAGGGGGCGACGCGCCAGCACGTCTCCCGTCCGACCGGGCGCGATGCGGTCCGGCGCACCGCCTCCGGTCTCCCCGCGGGTGGGGCGCACACTATCCGTGCGCCCCACCCGCTTTGCCGTTGGCCGCGGCGATCTGCGCGGAACCCTGCGCCCGTGGCGTCGACTGGGCCAGCCGGACCCGCAGCCTCGATACGTGCTGCCGTGCGGCCTCCTCGGCGAGTTCGGGATCGCCGGTCACCATCGCGTCGACGATCCGCTCGTGTTCCTTGAGAGCGAGGCGGGGGGCGTCGTCGGTACGCCAGAGTGAGTGTAGGGCGAGATGGGAGCGACCGGCGATCGGTTCGAGGGTCGCGGTGAGGTGGGCATTGGCGGCGATGTCGCGGAGCTTCCGGTGGAACCGCATGTCCAGTTCGATGTGAGCGGAGTTGTCTCCGTCAACGGCCAGTACGTCCTCGTGATCGGACAGGATCCGCCGGAGCTCGACCAGGTCGTCCGCTCCGAGGCGTTCGGTCGCCAGGCGCGCCGCGAGTCCTTCGAGCAGCTCGCGCACCAGGTACAGCTGGCGCAGGTCCTCGATGTCGACCACGTTCACCTGCGCACCTCGGTGCGACTCATGGGTGGCGAGCCCCTCGTAGATGAGCCGCTGTACGGCCTCGCGGACCGGCGTGCGGCTGACGTCGAGCTCGCGCGCAAGCCTCGGAACGCTGAGCGCCGTCCCCGGAGGGAACTGGTTGCGCAGGATCGCGTTCCTGAGCACCTCGTATGTGCGCTCGGTGAGCGACTCCCCAGGCGGCAGGCTCGCAAGCGACGGTGGTTGGAACATGAACGCCTCGGTCATCGGACGGCTTGGGACCTTCATTTTACATGCAAATCAGGGGACCCGGTGGGGTCGCGGCCGGGCGGCCGGCGCCGCGCACCCTTGTCCGGTGCGGATTTCCGACGATCGCCGCGGGCAGAACAAGCATGTCGATCATCTCGTGGTCAGCAGCCGCAGGACCGGCGGACGATGAGGTCGACGTCGAGGACGTGGTCAGGGACGCTTTGCGCCTGCTTCTGCACCGACGTCAGAGTCTCCAGTGCGAGCCGCCCGAAATCGGCGAAAGGGTGGCCGATCGTCGTGAGTGGGGGCCAGCTGTGCGCGGACGGCCCTGTGCCGCCGAAACCGACCACAGCGAGATCACCGGGAACGCGCAGGCCGATCTCCTGAGCCGCGGACAGCGCGTCCAGTGCCAGGCCGTCGGCTGTCGCGACGATGGCGTCAGGCGGTTCGGGGCCCTGGAGCCATGCTTTGACCTGTTCGCGCGTTGAATGCCGATCCAATCCCGTACGCAGGACGAACGAGGGATCCAGTGCCGCGGCGCGCATCGCCGCGGCCCACCCCTCGGCGCGATCGAAAACCGGGCCGGACGGCGCGGTGCCGGTGAGGCAGCCGATTCGGCGGTGCCCGTGGGCGATGAGGTGCTCGGTGAGCGTACTCCCACCACGGTGGTTGGCGAGCAGGACCGATGTCGCTCCGGAGTCGCGGGGAGCCCGGTGGTTGAGGTAGACGGCGGGGACACCGAGATCGGCGAGATCACGGCCTTCGGTTTCCGACTCACCCGATTCGGAACGCACGAGAAGAATCCCACTGACCTGCATGCTCGCCAGTGACTCCAGGTATCTGAGCTCTTGCCGCCGATCGAATCTGGAGTTCCCGAGCAGCACCAGCGATCCTGCTGCGAAGGCGGCCTGTTCCACCGCGTGGACGAGTTCGGTGAAGAACGCTTCGCTGCTGTCGGGCACCACGAGCCCGATCGTATTGCTGCGCTGGGACCGCAGCGCACGCGCGAGCTGGTTGGGCCGGTAGCCGAGGGTTTCGATGGCGTCCTGCACACGGATCCGGGTGGAGGGGGCTACCGGACGCGGCCCGTTGTTCAGGACGTAGCTGACCACGGCCGGGGATGTGCCGGCGAGTCGTGCCACATCCTGCCGGGTTACCTGCTGCATTCCCTCACCCTAGCGACCCGTCGGCGCCGATCGGGCGTGGCGGGTCCTGCCGCGCGCCCGTTGTCTTCGCTTCCCCCGCATTCCCCCGCCCGCCGACCTCCGCCGGGAGCGCCCGGCTCATCGGCGCTCCGGCGGGACGCGCCCTGGCCGCCTGCGGCCACTGCCGGTTCCCACCAGGGAGCAAAGGTCGGCGAAGCATGGGCGTTGACCGATTCAACTCGTGTTGCTAACGTCGCTTGCGATCCATTCAACACGAGTTGAATAGTAGCAGCAGTGCGGTCGCACGAGCGGACCGAACGTCGTTCAGGAGCATTTTCACCCTCTCCTGGATTTTCCGAATCTCAGCCTCTCCCAGCAAAGAGGGAATTCCATGTTCGCCTTTCTGGAAATCGACCGCCGGCGGCTGACGGGTCACTCGGCACAGCGGAGCGCGCGATGAGCGACCTGGTGCAGACCGCCGAACCACGCCAGGACCGGCACGGCGGTGTGGGGGACAGTGCCGTGCGACCGGACGGCACGCTCAAGGTGACCGGGCAGTTCGCGTACTCCTCTGATCTCTGGGCCGAGGGCATGGTCTGGGCCACGACGCTGCGCAGTCCGCATGCCGCCGCACTCATCCGGTCGATCGATGTGAGCAGGGCCTTGGCGGTGCCCGGCGTGCACACCGTCCTCACCCACGATGACGTCCCCGGCGCGAAGACCTACGGGATGAAGGTCGCGGACCAGCCCGTTCTGGCCATCGACTGCGTGCGCTACGAGGGCGAGCCGGTGGCGCTGGTCGCCGCGGACGATCCTGAAACCGCCCGGCAGGCGGCGAAGCTGATCGATGTCGCATACGAGGTGATCGACCCGGTCACCGACGTGACCACTGCGCTCGAACCCGGGATCCGGCCGGTGCACGCCGACGGGAACCTCGTCCGCCACGTCCGGATCCGCCACGGCGACATGGACTCGGCGCGGCGGGAGGCGGAGGTCGTCGTGTCCGGTGACTACGAGCTCGGCATGCAGGATCAGGCGTTTCTCGGGCCCGAGTCCGGGCTCGCGATCCCCACCGAGGACGGCGGGGTGGAGCTGTACGTCGCGTCGCAGTGGTTGCACAAGGACCTGGAGCAGCTCGCCCCCTGCCTCGATCTTCCTCCGGAGAAGGTGCGGTTGACGCTGGCCGGCGTGGGCGGCGCGTTCGGGGGCCGCGAGGACCTGTCCATTCATGTGCACGCCTGCATGCTGGCCCTCGCGCTCGGGAGGCCGGTGAAGATGAGCTACAACCGCCACGAGTCGTTCTTCGGCCACGTCCACCGCCACCCCGCACGGATGCGTTTCGAACACGGCGCCACACGAGACGGCAGGCTGGTCTACGTCAAGGCGCGGCTCCTCCTCGATGGCGGGGCGTACGCATCGACCTCCCCGGTCGTCATCGCCAACGCCTCCTACTTCGCGGCGGGCGCCTACTCGGTTCCGAACAGCGAGATCGACGGATTCGCGGTCTACAGCAACAACCCTCCGTGCGGTGCGATGCGGGGGTTCGGCGCCGTCCAATCGACCTACGGCTGCGAGTCGAACATGGACCGGCTCGCCGCCGCGTTGGAGATGGATCCGCTGGAACTGCGGTTGCGGAACGCGATGACGACCGGAACGGTCCTGCCCACAGGGCAGGAGGTCGACGGCCCCGCCCCGGTGGGTGAGCTGCTGGGCATCGTGCGCGACAAGCCGGTGTCCAACGGAGCCGGCGGCCGCGCCGGCCCCGGCCCGTTGCCCGGTGGAAGCGGCAACACGACACGCGCCTCCGACGTCCGCCGGGGGATCGGGTACGCGGTCGGCGTCAAGGCGATCGGATACTCCGGTGGGGTCGACGACATCTCGACCGCCCGTGTCACGCTCTCCGAAGCCGCGGGTGAGCCCAATGTCGCAATCCACACCGCGGCGGCCGAATGCGGGCAGGGGATCACCACCGTTCAGTCGCAGATCGCTCGTACCGAGCTCGGAGTGTCGAACGTCGTGGTCCTGCCGGCCGACACCCGGATCGGAGACGCCGGATCGGCCTCGGCGTCCCGCATGACCTGGATGTCCAGCGGCGCGGTGCAGGGAGCGTGCCGACAGGTGGCGACCGAGGTACTGGATCGTGCCGCGCGCGAGACCCGACGGCCGGCCACCGACCTCGCCCTCCGCGATGACATGGTCGTCGACCGTTTCACCGGCGAGCCGCTGGTGTCCATCGCGCGTCTCGTCCCGGCCGACCCGATCGAGGGCGAATTCGAGTACCGCCATCGCCCCACCGAAGCGATCGACCCTGAAACCGGCCAGGGGAACGCGCACATCGCGTTCGCCTACTGCGCGCACCGGGCCGTCGTCGACGTCGATCCCGAACTGGGGCTGGTGCGGGTCGTGGAACTCGCTGTCGCGCAGGACGTCGGAAAGGCGATGAACCCGCAGGCTGTCGAGGGTCAGATCGAGGGCGGAAGCGTGCAGGGCCTCGGTCTGGCGCTGATGGAGGAGATCCAGGTCGACGATCAGGGCCGGGTAAGAAACCCCTCATTCACCGACTACCTGATACCGACCATCGCCGACGTTCCCCCGATGCCGATCACCATGCTCGAATTGCCGCATCCCGACTCCCCGTACGGTCTGAACGGAGTCGGAGAACCCCCCACCCTTTCCGCCACCCCGGCGATCCTGAACGCCATTCGCGACGCCACAGGGCTGAGCCTCCCGCGCGCTCCGATCCGTCCGAGCGATATCGCCCTATCAGCAGAAGCACCGCGCCGCTGACAGGCGGACCGAGCCCCGGGCCTGACCGCGCGCACCCGGATCGCCCCTTCCGCAGAGGCGACGGCGGCAACCGGGCCGTTCCCGACCTCTGCGGTCGGACCTAGGACTCGGTCGTGGTCTCGCGGCGCTCGGCGAGCAACTGGAGCATGTCGTTCAGCGGCGTTCCCATGTCGGTCGAGCGGTCGGCCGGCCACTGGAGAGTCGGCTGCCGTCGGCGAGCACGTACAGCAGGGCGTTCAGCGTGGTGCCCGCGACGATGTCCCGGCGGGCCACCAGCTCCGGGACCGCGCCGAGGGGCACCCACTCGACCCGCTCCGCCTCCCAGTCCTCCGCGGCCGGCCCCACGTACACGGCGGAGTCGGCGAGGAACACGTGGTGTTCGGAGTCGCTGATCCCCGGGCTCGGCTGGGTGTAGAGCAGCGGCCGGAGGGCGCCCGGGCGCCACCCCGTCTCCTCTTCGACCTCACGGGCCGCCGCAGCCGCGGGGTCCTCACCGTCGTGGACCCCGCCGATCGGGATCTCATAGGCCCAGGTGTCCGTGATGAACCGGTGCCGCCACTCCAGCAGCACGCGCCGCCGATCGTCCATGACGACGGCGCCCGCACCGGCACCCGACCGGATCAGCCGGTGCTGGAGGCGCCGCCCCCCGGTGATCTCCACATCGGCGACCCGGATGTCCAACCAGGGGTCGGTGTACAGCGATGTCTCGGAGTGGACGGTCCAGCGCATCCGGCATCTCCCCGCAGCGTCGTCGGTCCCTGATACCACAACGACCGGTGGTCCGGGGCGATGTGGCACTCTCGCTTCACTGATGGAGAGGCATTATGCGCGTAATTGTCACCCAGATCGCCGCCAGCACTCATCTCTATCGCATGGCTCCACTCGCCTGGGCGCTCAAAACAGCAGGCCACGAGGTGGTCGTGGCGGCCCCGCCCGACTTCCTCGGGGCGGTGGAACGCACCGGATTGTCCGCGGTGGCCGTCGGCAGAGCGTCCAGACTCGCCGAGCGCCTTGCCGCAACGCCCATCGAGACGACCGTGTACGGATCGGGATTCGACCTCGCCGAGGATCGGCCGGAGATTCTGACCTACCAATACGTCCGAGGATGCCTGGCGGCCTTCGCCTCCTCGACAGGCTGGGACTTCCCCGTCGACGATTCGATGTATGACGACCTCGTCGCATTCAGCCGGGATTGGCGACCGGACCTGGTGCTCTGGGACGCCAACACCTTCGCAGGGCCTGTTGCGGCCCGAGCGTCCGGCGCGGCCCACGTCCGAGTCACACTCGGACGGGACCACTGGGCCCGCATGAGGGAGCTCTACCTCGACATGCGGCGCGATCTCCGGCAGAACGACGACGATCCCGTCGAGGAATGGATGTCCGAACGGCTCGGGCGATACGGCTGCGAATTCACCGAGGATGCGGTGTTCGGGCAGAGGACCGTCGACTGGATGCCGTCATGGCTCAGGTTGCCGGTCCGCCACGAGTATCTCCCGGTCCGCCATGTTCCCCACAACTCGCCGAAAGCCATCGCACCCTGGCTGAGCGCCCGAAGGAAACAGCGGCCGCGAGCGTGCGTGAGCATGGGCTACACCATGCGGGAGATGTTCGGTGGCCGTATGACATTCGACCCGTCGATGCTGTTCGAGGCCGTCCACGACCTCGACCTCGACGTCGTCGCCCTCCTCGACCCCATCGCACTGCCGGACGCGCCCAAGGTCCCGGCCAACGTCCGGATCGCCGGATACGTTCCACTCGGCTACCTGCTCGACAGCTGCGATGCCATCATCCACCACGGCGGGCCGGGAACCACCGCCGACGCCATCGTCAAGGCGGTACCTCAAATACTGGTCCCGGACCCCTTGTACGACATCCATCGCATCGGACCTGATGTCGCCGCCCAGGGATTGGGCTTCCACCTGCCCGCCGGCGACGCATCGGCCGCTTTGCTCCGCTCCGCGCTGAAAGGGCTGATCGGCGACCCCCAATACGCCGAACGCGCCGAAGCGGCGCGCCGGGAAGCACTGTCCGCGCCGACCCCCAACGACCTGGTCGGCCACCTCGAATCGCTGGCCTCGATGACATAGCACGCGCATCAGCGCCCCCGCTCCGAGATCTCCGGCAACCGGCACCGGCCTCCACGGCGACCCACCGCATGGTTCCGGGTGCCGCAACGACAGGTCGCGCTGTGCCGACCGTTCACCGTGCGCCGTCCCCGCGCCCCTCGGGATGCCGGGCCAGCCCGCTCAGCCAGGGTTCGATCGCCCCCGCCATCGACGCGGACTCGCCCTCCAGCATGCTCAGGTGGTCGCCGCGCACCTCCCTGAGGTCATGGGCCTCCGCCCAGGAGGAGCGCCAATTGCCTTCGCGCGAGCGGATCCCTTCGGGCCCCGACGGCAACGGGGTGTCGGGCCGGATGAACAGGACGGGCGCGGCGGTGTCCCCGAGCCGCATCTGCTGGAAGAGGCGGTAGTACCGCCCCATGGCCGCAAGCCGCGCCGAAGTGAACGGGCCGAACGACTCCTCGCGCGCGAACATGCCTTCGACCAGCTGGTACCCGAGATCATCGATGATGCTCGTCTCCGGCAGGAAGACGTCGAGGAGCACCAGGCCGCTGGGGGGCGTGCCCGCCTCCTCCAGCAGGGTCGCCGCGGCATGCGCGAACATCCCCCCGGCGCAGTAGCCCAGCAGGGCGAACGGCTCATCGGTGGCGGTGATGGTCTGGGCCCACGTGCGGACGACGGCGTCGACCGTCTCCGGCAGCGCCTCATCCGGGCCGAACCCCGGCACCGGGAGCGCGTATACGTCCCGGACCCCCTGGAAGTGGGTGGCCAACCGGGCGAACTGCGCCGCCCCGCCCAGCACCATGGGCGTACTGAAGCAGTACAGCCTCGGGAGGTTCGGCCCGGAGGCCAGGCGCACCGGCTCGGTCGGGCTCACGACCTCCTCCGGCCCGGCGAAGGACGGCCGCAGCTTCGCCGTCACCTCCAGGACGTCGAGCCCTTCATGGATCTTCCCCGACGCTATGGCGCCGCGCAGCAGGTCGCTCAGCGTCTCCCCTGACGTCGGGGCCTCAGGCGCCTCCGCGCCGCCCGCGAGGGCCCGCTTCCCTGCGACGAACTCCGCCGCCAGGTGCCGGGCCAGCTCCGCAGGGGTCGCGTGGTCGAAGACGGCCGTGGTCGGGACCTGCACCCCGGTTGTCGCGTTGAGCTTGTTGCGCAGCTCCATGGCCGTCAGCGAGTCGAAGCCCGCTTCCAAGAAGTGCTGCCCCGCCCCCATGGAATCGGGGGTGGTGTGACCGAGGACCCGGGCAGCGGACTCCCGGATCACCCTGGTGAGCTCGTCCACCCGGTCCGGCTCGGACATCTCGGCGAGGGCCGTGCGGAACGCGGCGGCGGCGGACGCGTCATCGGAGGGCTCCGACTCGGTCAGCGCCCGGGTGTAGTCGGCGATCCCGGTCATCAACGGGCGCGGCCGCGCCATGGCGAACACCGGGGCGAATCGCCGCCAGTCGATGTCGGCGACAACGAGGTGGCTCTCGCCGCCCGCCACGACCTGGCCGATCAGGGTGGTGAGCGGCTCGGGCGGCATGACGCGGATCCCGAACTTCGCCATCTGCTCCGCGCCGAAGGCGTCGACCATGCCGCCGCCGCCCCACGCCCCCCAGGCAATGGCGCTGCCGTTGAGCCCGTTGGCCCGCCGCTGCCAGACCAGGCCGTCCAGGTAGGCGTTCGCCGCGGCGTAGGGCGCCATTCCCCCTTGCCCCCAGACGGCGGCGCCCGAGGAGAACATCAAGAACACGTCGAGAGGGTGGTCGGCAAGCAGCTCCGCGAGGTTGGCCGCGCCCATCACCTTCGCGCGGGTCGCGGCGGAGAACTCCGCAAGAGTGGTCTCGCCCAGCGGCACGCCGTCATGGCCGACACCGGCGGCGTGCAGGACGCCGGTCAGCTCCGACCACTCCGCCACGCCCGCGACCGCATCCCGCAACGCCCCTCGGTCGGCGACGTCACAGGCGACGACGCTGACGCGCGCCCCCGAAGCGGTCAGTTCCGCCACGAGCTCCTGGACGCCCGCCGCCGCCGACCCGCTCCGGCTCACCAGCACGAGGTGCTCGGCGCCTTCCCGGGCGAGCCACCGGGCGACATTCGCGCCGACCCCGCCGGTGCCCCCGGTCACCAGGACCGTGCCGTGGGGGCGCCACTCCCCCTGCGGGGGCCCCGCAGCACCGACCGGGGCCCGCTCCAGGCGCCGCGCCCACGTGGCGCCCCGCCGGATGGCCACCTGGTCCTCACCCGGCTGCGACAGCGCGGCGACCAGCTCCCCGACGTCCGACCCGTCGGGGTCGGCCGGCATGTCGATCAAACCGCCCCAGCTCCTCGGCTGATCCAGCGCGAGAACGGCACCGAGCCCCCACAGTGCGGACTGCTCGGGACTCACCGGCTCATGCGCCTCCTCGACGACAACGCCGCAGCGCGTGACCAGCCAGAACGGCGCGGAAACCGCCGCGTCCGCCAACGCCTGCACCGCGAGGATCGTCGCCGCCATGCCTTGGGACATGCCCGGATGCACCGGGTGGGGGTCGTCGTCCAACGCGAGCAGGGACACGACCCCGGCCACCTCGGCCTGGTCGCCGTCCCCGTCGGCAGCGGTACGGATGGCCTCGGCGAGGCCTTCCCTGCTGTCGGCGGCAACCGGCAGGATCTGCACCGGGACACCGTCGAGCGCCTGCAATCCGTCCATGATGGCGCGCGCCGCCTTGTCCTCCGCGAGGCCTTCCGGCACCAACACCAACCACCTGCCGACCAGGTCACCGGCCTTGCGCCCGTGGACCGGCCGCCACGTGAGCTTGTAGCGCCACTCGTCCGCCAGCGACCGCTCCCGATCCTGCTCGCGCATCTTCTCCAATGCGGGCAGCACCACCCGCACCGCAGCGGGGTCCACCCCCATACGCGCGGCGAGCTCATCGGGCTCCTCAGCCGACACCGACTGCCAGAAGTGGTCGACGCCGACAGGGGCGGGGGCCGGATTCAACCAGTAGCGCTGGCGTTGGAACGCATACGTGGGCAGCCCTGCTGCGCTTTGGCCGCCCGAGCCGGTGAATACCGCCGGCCAGTCCACCCCCACCCCGCACACGAACACCCGCCCCACCGATTCGAGGAACCGGTCCAGGCCCCCTTCGCCGCGGCGCAGCGACCCCACCACCGCACCCCCGGCGGCTTCCACCAGTTCTTGGACCCCGACCCCCAGCACCGGGTGCGCGCTCACCTCCACCACCACCCCGCGCCCCTCCGACACCAACTGCTCGACCACCCCGGCGAAGCCCACCGGCAACCGCAGATTCCAGTACCAGTACTGCGCCCCCAACTCCGTGCCCGCCACCACCTCACCGCGCACCGTGGAGTAGAACGGCACCCGCCCCGCCCCCGGCACAATGGGTTCAAGTGCTGCGATCAGCTCCTCGCGGACCTGCTCCACCTGGACCGAATGCGAGGCGTAATCCACCGCGATCCGCCGCACCCGCACCCCCTCCGCAGACCACTCCCGGACGAGGTTCTCGACAGCCGTGGTGTCCCCCGACACCACCACCGAGGACGGCCCGTTCACCGCCGCCACCGACACCCCACCCCACGCCGGATCCGCACCCGCGTCCGAACCCGCAGCGGCCGCGTCGGCGTCGAGGCGCTCCTGCACCTGCTCCGGGCTGAGCGCGACCGCGGCCATCGCCCCCGCCCCCGCCAGCGAACCCGCGATGATCCGGCTGCGCTCCGCGACCACCCGCGCCCCGTCCGCCAGCGACAGCACCCCCGCCACACACGCCGCCGCGACCTCCCCCTGGGAATGCCCCACCACCGCCGAGGGCCGGACCCCCACCGCCTCCCACAGGGCGGCCAGGGCGACCATCACCGCCCACGACACCGGCTGGACCACCTCCACCCGCTCCAACGACGCCGCATCGGCATCCCCCCGGGCCACCGCGAGCACATCGAAATCCACGAACGGGCCCAACGCCGCCGCGCACTCGGCCATGCGTGCGGCGAACACCGGCGACTCCGCCAAAAGCCGGGCCCCCATCCCCACCCACTGGGTCCCCTGACCCGGAAACGCAAACACCACCTGAGCACCCGCGCTTGCGCCCGAACCCGCGCCTGCGCCCGCGCTTGCGGTCCCGCGCACCACCCCGGACGGCTCCCGCCCCGCCGCGACCTCCTCCAAAAGCCCGGCCAGCTCGGCGGTGTCGCGGGCCAGCACCACCGCCCGATGCTCCAACCCCGCCCGGCCCGCCCCGGCCGTCACCCCCACATCCACCACCGACACACCAGACCCATCGGCCCGGTCCTGCCGGTTCTGACGATTTCCCTGGTCCTGGTCGCGGAGGAACCCGGCCCACCGGGCCGCGGTCGCCTCCAACCCCGCCCCACTCGCCCCCGACACCACCACCGGCACCGGCATCAGGACAGACGTCTCCCCTGAGATCGGGGCAGACTCCTGCCCGGACACCGCGCTCAGCCGGTCCCACGCCACCACCACCGGCCCCGCACCGGAACCGTCCCCCGACACCGGGGCAGACCCCTCCGACGCACCCCCAACCGAAACCGGCACCTCGACCGGCACCTCCTCAGGGGCCTCCTCCACGATCAGATGCGCGTTCGTCCCACTCACCCCGAACGACGACACCCCCGCCCGCCGCACACCCTCCCCCTGCGCCTTGGTCCACGCCACCTCCTCCCTCAACAACCGCACCCCACCCCCCGCCCACGCCACATGCGACGACGGCTCACCCACATGCAACGACCGCGGCAACACCC
>NZ_PYGA01000008.1 GCF_003014485.1 Murinocardiopsis flavida
GCCAGCGTGCGGCCCTCCGCTCTCCCGCCGCGTGCCGCTCCCGTGACCAGAACCCGCCACCCTCGCGGGGAACCCGCCCAGGAGCCGCCCCCGCCGCGCGCACCGCCCGAATCCGCCCGCATCCGCAGCGCCCCACGCCCGAGAAGCACCGGCCCGGACACTCACGGCCCCACCGACCCCGCCCGCCCGAGTGAATCCGACGGTTCCGCACCCCCATCCCCGCAGGCCAGCCCGCCGCACCCGCACCATTCCTGCGTCAACACCACGTCAACGAACGAGCCCCGACCACCCCGAAAAGGGCCGGATCAGACCGGACCAACCCGGAAAGCCTGAACAATTCACCCCATTAACCAGCGCAAACGTGAGCCGAGGTCAATAACTGTGACCGTTCCCATGCGTTTCAATGTGGGCCCTTAACGTTGCCTTAAATCCGCGGCGGGTAGACCTGGTTTCCAATGACGCACGCGCCGTAATGCGTCTTGAGACTGGAGTTGATCGAACCGTGCTCGACAATATTCTCGACTGGGTCAAGGGCCTCGTCGGCAGCGCCGCGGAACAGGGCGGCGACGCCGTCGCCGGTGCCACCGACGCCGCGCAGGGCGCCACCGGCGGCGCGGCCGACGAGTTCGTCGGCGCGGCCGGCGACCACTACGGCGGGCAGGTGGAGGAGGCCGCGACCGGCCTCCAGGACCAGGCCGCGGGCGTCCAGGAGCAGTTCGCCGACCCCGCTGCCGCCGCGCAGGAGCAGTTCGGCGAGCAGGTCGGCGAGGCGGGCCAGGCCGCCGACACAGCGGGCGAGGTCGTGCAGGACCCCGACGCCGCGGCGGCCGACGCACTGCGCGACCAGTTCGGCAACGAACGCTGACCGGACAACGCTGACCGAACAGCACTGACCGGACAGCGCCGACCGAACGGCGCTGTCCGAAACGTGCTGACCGCACGCAGCGGGGGCCGTACCGCACGAGCGGTACGGCCCCCGCGGTGCGCGGCGGCGGGGTCAGGTCACCTCGACCACCGGCAGCGAGCGCAGGTTCCGGCGCAGCTCCTTCGGGAGCGAGAACGTGAGGCTCTCCTGCGCGGTCTCGACCTCCTGCACGGTGTCGAACCCGTGCCCGGCGAGCCGGTCGAGCAGCGACTGGACGAGGAGGTCGGGCACCGACGCCCCGCTGGTGACACCCACCGTGCCGACACCGTCGAGCCAGGAGTCGTCCATCAGCGAGGCGTTGTCGATGAGGTGCGCGGCGCCGGCCCCGGCCTCGAGAGCCACCTCGACCAGCCGCACCGAGTTCGAGGAGTTGTCGGAGCCGACCACCACCACGAGGTCGCACTCGGGCGCCATGGCCTTCACCGCGTCCTGGCGGTTGGAGGTGGCGTAGCAGATGTCGTCGCTGGGCGGGTCGAGCAGGTTGGGGAACCGCTCGCGCAGCGCGTCGACGGTGGCGTTGGTCTCGTCGACCGACAGGGTGGTCTGCGAGAGCCACGACACGTTGTCGGGGTTGCGCACCTGGACCTTGTGGACCTCGTCGGGGCTCTCGACGATCTGGATGTGCTCGGGCGCCTCGCCGCTGGTGCCCTCGACCTCCTCGTGGCCGGTGTGGCCGATGAGGATGATGTCGCGGTCCTCGGCGGCGAACCGCTTGGCCTCCTTGTGGACCTTGGTGACCAGCGGGCAGGTGGCGTCGATGGTGGTGAGGTTCCGGCGCGCGGCCTCGTCGTGCACCATCGGCGAGACGCCGTGGGCCGAGAACACCACGATGGCGCCTTCGGGGACCTCGCCGGTCTCCTCGACGAAGACGGCCCCGCGCTCCTCCAGGGTGCGCACGACGTGCGTGTTGTGCACGATCTGCTTGCGCACGTAGATCGGCGCGCCGTACTGTTCGAGCGCCTTCTCGACGGTGACGACAGCGCGGTCGACTCCGGCGCAGTAGCCCCGGGGCTTGGCGAGCAGGACACGTCGGTTCGTCGCAGTCATGCCGCCAAGTCTAGGGGCCGTGTCCCCGTGCCGCTCCGGCTGTGACACGACCCACGGTGGCGGCGGCCGAGCAGGCTCCCGATAACACCGGGAACTCGCCTGTATACCGACCCGCCTACACATGGCGCTACGATCCGCTTCGGCGGGTATTAGTTCCCTTATTCTGGCTAACCTGCTTTAAGTAGCAGCCGCAATGTCAGCGGTACGTGCAAAAGGGGCGATTCGGTCAACCCCCCGACCGCCCCTGGGACGCGCCGCGGCGCCCCCTTCAGCACGCGAAGATCACAGGAGCCCCCAGTCCCATGTCGAACCCGACGATCGTCAGCAGGATCAGCGACGCGGTCAAGCGCGTCTTCGGTAAGCGCGGCCAAGACACCGCAGGCTCCGGCCAGAGCGGCGCCGCCGAGGCCCCCGTGACCGGCGCCACGGCGCCCGGGCCCGTGGGCGCCGCAGGAGAGGCCGGAACCGGTTCCACCGGAGCAGCGGCACCGGGTCCGGTCGGGGACGCCGACCCCACCTCCGCCGGGGCGGCGAAGAAGGCCGAGGACACCCGCAAGGCGGCGGCCGACGACGCCGCCGGCCCCGCCGAGGAGGAGGCCCGCGGCGTCCGCGAGGCCGCGGCCGAGGACGCCGCGGGCCCCGCCGCGTCCGAGGAGGTCGCCGCCGCCACCGAGACCGCGCCCGCCGTGGTCGAGGAGCCCGCGAAGAAGCCGGCGGCCAAGAAGGCCGCCGCGAAGAAGCCCGCGGCGAAGAAGACCGCGAAGCCCGCCGCGGACAAGCCGGCCGCCAAGACCGCCGCGAAGCCCGCGGCGGCCAAGGCCGCCGACGCGAAGGCCGAGCGCGAGGCGCTCGTCCCGCCGGAGGACGAGGCGACCATCGCCGAGGAGCTGAACGTCGCCGAGGCCAAGACCCAGGCCGCCGACCCCGAGCTGCTCGCGGAGATCCGCAAGGGCGAGATCCCCGGGTCCGCCGCCCTCGCCGTCCCCAACTACGACGAGGTGACCGTCGCCTCGATGCGGGCGCGGCTGCGCAAGCTCACCCTCGCTCAGGTGCGCGCGCTGCGCGCCTACGAGAAGGCCAACGCCGACCGCGAGCCGTTCGTGAAGATGTTCGACAACCGCATCGCGAAGATCGAAGCCGAGAACAGCGGGTCCTGACCCGCGGTCGCACCGCCGGGACCCGCCGCCGCGGCCGCCGACAGCGAAACGTCGGCGGCCTCCTCTAGGCTCGGGGACCATGGGTATGGAGAGCTCTCCGGAGGCGCCCCAGCCGGTCCGCGTGGTCATGCAGGCCGTCAGCGGCTGGATCGGGCGTCTCGGCCGCATCTGGGTCGAGGGCCAGATCGCCGAGCTGAACCGGCGGGGGAGCACCGCGTTCATCACGCTGCGCGACCCCGTCGCCAACGTCTCGGCGCGGGTGGTGTGCCCGGTCAGGGTCCTTGAGGCGGCCGGTTCGGTGCCCCAGGCCGGTGCGCGGGTCGTCATCCACGCCAAACCCGACTTCTACACCGCGCGCGGCACGTTCTCGCTCCTCGCGACCGAGATCCGGCACGTCGGCCTGGGCGAGCTGCTGGCGCGGCTCGAGCAGCTCCGCACCACGCTCGCCGCCGAGGGGCTCTTCGCCGAGTCCCGCAAGCGCGCCCTGCCGTTCCTGCCCGCGACCGTCGGCCTCGTCTGCGGGCGCGACTCCGCGGCGGAGCGCGACGTCCTGGAGAACGGCCGGCGGCGCTGGCCCGCGGTGCGGTTCGAGGTGCGCCAGGTCGCCGTCCAGGGCGACCGCTCCGTCGGCGAGGTCGTCGCCGCGCTCAAGGAGCTCGACTCCGACCCCTCGGTCGAGGTCATCGTGGTCGCGCGGGGCGGCGGCTCCCTGGAGGACCTGCTGCCGTTCTCCGACGAGGCCATGGTGCGCGCCGTCGCGGCCACCCGCACCCCCGTCGTCAGCGCCATCGGCCACGAGCAGGACAGCCCCCTGCTCGACCTGGTGGCCGACCTCCGCGCCTCCACCCCCACCGACGCAGCGAAGAAGGTCGTCCCCGACGTCGGCGAGCAGCTCGAACTGGTGCGCCAGCTGCGCGACCGCGGGCGCAGGGTGATCCAGGGCGGCATCGCGCGCGAGGAGTCCTGGGTGGCGGGCATGCGGTCCCGCCCGGTCCTCGCCAGCCCGCTGCGCGAGATCGACCGCCTCACCGAGCAGGTCACCGGCCTGCGCGACCGCGCCCGGCGGTGCGTCGCCGCCTCGCTCGACCGGGTCGGCGACGACCTCGCCCACACCCGCGCCCGGCTGCTCGCGCTCTCGCCGTCCACCACGTTGAAGCGGGGCTACGCCATCGTGCAGCGGTCCGACGGCGCGGTGGTCCGCAGCGCGGCAGAACCCGACCAGGGCGAGGAGCTGCGCGTGCGATTCGCCGAGGACAGCATCACCGTTACCGCCGGCGCGGCAGCCGGCGGCGAGGACGAGGGGGACACATGAGCGGCACGACCGCGAAGAACGCGAAGAAGACCGGGGGGACCGGGGGGACCGGTTCGGCGGAGGAGCCCGAGCCGGGCCCCGAGCTGAGCTACGAGGAGGCCCGCGAGGAGCTCGCCACCGTGGTGCGCACGCTCGAATCCGGCGGGTTGAGCCTCAAGGAGTCCCTCGCCCTGTGGGAGCGCGGCGAGAAGCTCGCCACCACCTGCGAGCAGTGGCTGGAGGGCGCCCGCGCGAAGCTCGCCGCGGCGATGGCGGCCGACGAACCGGGGGACGAGGACGGCCCCGCCCCGTTCTGAGCAGGCTCGGGTCTGAGCAGGCTCGGGGCGGCGGGCCCGCGGCGGGCTACTTCTGCGCGCGGCGCTGGGCGCGGCCGCTGAGCTCGTCGCTGAGGGCCCGCACGTTGCGCGGCAGGCCGCGGAACAGGGTGATCACCAGCACCAGCGCGGTGCCGGCGAACAGCCAGGGCGCCACGTCGGCGAGCCGGGTCGCCAGGCCGATCGCCACGCCGCGGGCGAACCCGTCGCTGCCGAGGGTCAGGACCCCTTCGGCGAGCAGGGCCGAGGCGAAGTACGCCAGCGGCGGGCTCACGCTCAGCGTGAGCAGGTCGGTCGAACGGACGAAGAACGCCGCCAGGGTGCACACCGCGACGAACGCGATCCCGTTCAGCATGGGCAGCGCGACCATGCTGTCGGCGAGCGCCGCCGCGAAGCCGACCATGACGATGATCAGGATCGCTCCGCGCGCGGTGAGGCGCAGCGGGGCGGTCGACGGTGCCGGACCGCGAGCCGAGGACCCGGGTCCGGCCGGTCTGCGCTGCCGCCGGGCGAGCCGGTGCGGCTGGTTCGGGTCGCGCGGCCCATCGGCGTCGCGCGGCGTCATCGCTGGTCGCTCCCTAGTGCTACTCACAGCAATCAGTATTTCACTGTCTGTGAAAAATCTGTCTCTCTCTGGGGTGTCGTGTCGCCTTTGCGGTCATCGTTATCATCGTCGAACGCATTTCCGTAAAGTGCGACGCGCGGGTCGCCGCCCCCGGTTCCCGGCCCGCTCTCACCGGGATCCGTGACGAGTTCGGGCGCCGCCAGCGGGCGGGCCTGCTCCTCGACGCCCTTGGGCGCTTCGAGGTCGCCGTCGACCAGGCCCAGCTCGCCGAACCGGCGCGCCGTGACCAGCACCCGCCCTTCGAGTGAGCCGACGGTCTGGTTGTAGGCGGTGACGGTGCGCGAGAGCGCCCGGCCGAGGCCGTCGACGTGCCCGCCGAGGGTCGCCAGCCGCGCGTGCAACTGCTTGCCCAGTTCGAACACCGCGCGCGCGTTCTCGCTGAGCGCCTCCTGCTGCCATGCGTACTGCGCGGTCCGTAGGAGCGAGATAAGGGTCGTCGGCGTGGCGATGTGGACGCGGCGGCCCATGGCGTACTCCAGCAGCCCCGGGTCGCGCTCCAGCGCGGGGGCGAGGAACGCCTCGCCGGGGATGAACAGCACCACGAACTCCGGGGCGGGGCTGAACGCCGCCCAGTAGGACTTCGCGGCGAGCTGGTCGACGTGCGTGCGCACGTGCCGGGCGTGCGCGGTGAGCCGGTCGCCGCGCAGCCCGTCGTCGTCGGACTCCACCGCCTCCAGGTAGGCGGCGAGCGACACCTTCGAGTCCACGACGATGTTCTTCCCGCCGGCCAGGCGCACCACCATGTCGGGGCGCTGGGTGCCGCCGCCCGCCGCAGCGGTGGCCTGCTCGTCAAAGTCGCAGTAGGACGCCATCCCCGCCAGCTCGGCGACCCTGCGCAGCTGGAGTTCGCCCCAGCGCCCCCGCGCCTCGGGGCGGCGCAGCGCGGTCACCAGCGCACGGGTCTGGTCGCCGAGCCGGTCGGAGCCCTCGCGCACCATGTCCACCTGCTTGGCGAGCTCGGCGTGCGCCGATCGGCGGCCTGCGTCGACCTCGCGGAGCTGCGTCTCCACCCGCGCCAGCGTCTCCTTCAAGGGGGCGACGAGGTGCTCGACGGCCTGGCGGCGCTGCTCCATGTCGTTGCCCGCCTCCGCGCCGACGGCGCGCATGCGCCCCTCGGCGAGTTCGAGGAAGCGCTGGTTGGTGTCGTCGAGGGCCTGGAGCGACACCGACCGGAAGCGCTCGGTGAGCTGCTCCTCGATGTAGGCGGCGCGGTCGTCGGCGGCGCGTGCGTGCGCGCGGGCCTCAGCGGTGCGGCTGCGCGCCAGGAGCCAGCCGAGCACCGCCCCGACCGCGATCCCCACGAACAGCACCAGAATCACATTCAACGCGTCCATAGCCGCCCATGCTCTCAATCCGCGGCGGAAGGGGCGTTCCCGACGCGCGCACGAACCCGATTCGCTCTTCTGCGGGGCGGCCGGACCGGAACCGGCGGCCCCGCAACGGGCGATCCGCCGTCAGGCCGCGGGGCCGCAGGCGTCGATGGCGGCCCGCCACTCGTCGGCCGCGGTCCAGAACCGGTCGCTCGGCGGCTCCGGCGCGAACATCCACATGCGGTCGCCGGTGTCGGCGCCGCGGCCCTCGATGGCGGTGCGCTCGGGGTGCGGCGGTCGGCCGCTGAGGTGGTACCAGCCGTAGTCCAGCGGCTCCAGCAGCGCCATGAGCCGCTCGCCGCCGCCCCGGTGCGGCAGGACCTCGCAGAACACCCACGGGCGGTACCGGCGCAGCACCTCCAGGCCGCCCGCGATCACATCGGGCTCGGTGGTCTCGGTGTCGATCTTGACGACCGACGGCGCCACCTTGGCGTGCTCCTGCCAGTGGGCGAGGGTGTCGACGGGGACGGGGAGCCGGCCCAGCTCCCTGCGGAAGCCGGCCGCCAGCGAGTTGGACGCGTCGGTGGTGGCCGACAGCCGCAGGGACGCCGTGCCCGTGTGGTTGCTCAGCGCCAATTCGGTCACCCGGATGTCGAGCCGGTTCGCCGCGGCGATGGCGCGCGCCGCGGCCGCCACATCGGGGGTGGGCTCGAAGGCGTGCACCGAGCGGCGGCTCCGCGACGCCGCGAGCAGCGAGTACACCCCGACGTTCGCGCCGACGTCGAGAACGGCGCCGGGGCGCGCGGTGTCGAGCGCCGCGAGGAAGCAGGCCAGCGTCTCGGGCTCGTATCCGGCCAGGCCCGCGCGCTGCAACCGCCGCGGCACCCAGTAGTCGCCGGACAGCGAGATGTCGAGCGACTCGGGCCCGGCCGCGGGCGCCCCCGCCCGCCGCGGCAGCCGGAGGTCGAACCGGCGCACGCGCGGCGGGACGCGCTTGCGGTCGATCCCGCCCAGGACGGGCGGTAGGTGGACGCGGATGCGCCGGGCCGCGTGCCGCACTGTCGGGTGCCGCCGCACGAACGCGCGGACCTGCTCACTGACCACGATGAACTCCCACTCCCTGCGATGCCGTGTCTCCCCGGGACGGGCGCCCCTCGGCGGCGCCGGGTGCATCAGGGGCGCAGCGCACGCCCCCCGCGCCGACCCGCCGTGGTCCGCGGGCGCGGGCCTCCCAACCCGCACCACGCGACTGCGGGGCGCTCCCGTCCCGCTGCGGTGCGTGATCGACGCTACTGCCCCGGGTCCGCCGCGCGCAGGCCAATTCAGTCAGACATCATCCATGTGTCACGAAACGTCTCCTCCGCCGATTCCGGCCGAACACCGGAACGGCGCGGCGGCGGCGATCCCGCGCCATGGCGGGAGGACCGGGGGCGGCGACCGCCTAGACTCACAGGCTGTGAGTCTGTCTATCGGAATCGTCGGACTGCCCAATGTCGGCAAGTCCACGCTGTTCAACGCCCTGACCAAGAACGACGCTCTGGCCGCGAACTACCCGTTCGCCACCATCGAGCCCAACGTCGGCGTCGTGGGGGTGCCCGACCCCCGCCTCGCCGCGCTCGCCGAGATCCACGGTTCCGCCAAGGTGCTGCCCGCCACCGTGACCTTCGTCGACATCGCGGGGATCGTGCGCGGCGCGTCCGAGGGCGAGGGGCTCGGCAACCAGTTCCTCGCCAACATCCGCGAGACCGACGCCATCTGCCAGGTCATCCGCGCCTTCGAGGACGCCGACGTCACCCACGTCGACGGCGACGTGGAGCCCTCGCGCGACATCGAGACCATCAACACCGAACTGATCCTGGCCGACCTCCAGACCCTGGAGAAGGCGGTGCCGCGGCTCGCCAAGGACGCCAGGATCAACGCCAAGGACAAGGACGCCAAGGCGCGCGCCGCGGCGGCCGAGGCCGCCCAGGAGGTCCTGAACTCCGGGCGGCCGCTGTCCACCGGCGGCCCCGCGGCGGGGATCGACCTCGCGCTGCTCCGCGAACTGAACCTCATGACGGTGAAGCCGTTCCTCTACGTCTTCAACCTCGACACCGACGAGCTCGGCGACGCCGCGCTGCGCGCCAAGCTCGCCGATCTGGTCGCGCCGGCCGAGGCCGTGTTCCTCGACGCCAAGATCGAGGCGGAGCTCGCCGAACTCGACGACGGCGAGGCGATGGAGCTGCTGGAGTCCCTGGGCCAGAGCGAGTCGGGGCTCAGCCAGCTCGCCAGGGTCGGCTTCGCGACCCTCGGCCTCCAGACCTACCTCACGGCCGGCCCCAAGGAGTCGCGGGCGTGGACCATCCCGAAGGGCGCCACGGCGCCCGAGGCCGCCGGGGTCATCCACACCGACTTCCAGCGGGGGTTCATCAAGGCCGAGGTCGTCTCGTACGACGACCTGGTGGCAGCGGGCACCATGCAGGCGGCCAAGGCCGCGGGCAAGGTGCGCATCGAGGGCAAGGACTACGTCATGCACGACGGGGACGTCGTGGAGTTCCGGTTCAACGTGTAATCCATCATGGATTCGCCACACTCGACTGTCCCCATGGCAAGAGGACAGTTTCCGGATAACCAGATCAACCCGCTTGACCTCGCCAAATCCCGCCGTTTGGGAGTGAATTACCCGGTCATGGGGCTTTGGGGGCATCGGGCACCGGGTAAGAGCAGCAGGTCGGGAAGAAACACGTTCGTGCAATGACCGCGTACATCCTGCTTAATGCCGCACCATAGGGATGGGGTAGACATGCGTCGCAGGGACGCGGTCGCCCGCGATGGGCGTGCTCGGGTGTTGATGGAGGCGTAATGGCTCGCAAGTCGACCGCGCGGCGCGGCGGTGTCTCGGATGAGGCGACCACCGCACCGGAGGCGGCCGATCACCACGAGGCCGAACCGGTGGGCCCCCGACCCCGGCGACAGCCCCGCTCCGGAGCGGGCGGACGGTGGTGGGTGTGGCTCGGCCGCGCCGTGCTCTGGGCGTTCATCATCGTGGTGCTGTTCAACGGCATATGGCTGCCGTTCCGGTCGTCCTTCGCCGAGCCGTCCGCCGGGGGCCCCGCTCCCGCCGACAAGCCGGAGTTCCCCGAGACCGCCGCGGCGGCGTTCGCGCTGCGGTTCGGCGAGGCCTACCTGAATCCCAAGGAGGGCCAGAAGCGCGACGAAGCCCTCGCGCAGTTCCTGCCCGAGGGCCGAGGCTCCAGCCTCGACCTCGCCGGAACCGGCCTGACCGGCAAGAACATCGAGGTGTTCGGTGTCGACGCCAAGGACGCCAACAACGCCGTCGTCACCCTCAGCGCCGACGTCAACAGCAAGCCCATGAGCCTCGACGTCCCGGTCTACGCCGCGGACGGCGGCGGCTCCCTCGTCCTCTCGGGCGAGCCGGCGCTGCTCGCGGCGCCCGCAAAGGCCGAACTCCCCGACGGCGAGGACATGCGCACCGACGCCGATGCGCGCGCCACGCTGGAGCCGTTCCTCGAAGGGTTCTTCGAGGCGTACGCCCAGACCCCCGAGCACCTCGGCCGCTACTTCGCAGAGGGCGCGCAGATCGCCTCCCTCCCCAAGGACGCAGTGCGCTTCGGCGAGCTGCGCGACGTCGTCGTCCCCGAGGCGCCCGCCTCCGGCGACGACGTCCGCGAGGTCCGCGCCACCGTGGTCTGGACCCTGCCCGGCGACAATGGGGCCGCCCCCGCCCAGCTCACCCAGAGCTACCTGGTGACCGTCGAGCAGACGGGCGGCGACTGGTCGGTGCGCGACCTTCGAGGGGCCCCCAACTCGTTCGGCACATGATGACCGGGAGCACCCACCGCGACCCGGCCCGAGCAAGGAGACGTGAAGGACCATGCAGTTCAGACCTGAGCACCGGGAAGGCGGTGGCTGAATGCTCCCCCTGCTGAACGACGCCGCCGACGCCGCCACCGCGGTCGTCCTCGCCACATCGGAGGACGCCCCCAACACGGAGGGCCTCGCCGAATGGCTGCGGGGCTTCTTCGGCCCGCTGTTCCTGGTGATCGTCTCGATCGTCGCGATCTTCTTCCTGTTCACCAGGGAGATCACCAGGTTCGCGCAGTTCATCATCCTGGCGATCTTCATCGGGATCGTGTTCTACGTGCCCGGCATCATCGAGACCATCGCCGTCGCCATCGCCCGTGCGATGGGTGTGGAGACCCCCGAGTAGCGCGAACCGAGTGCCGAGTTAGGAGGGTCGTACAGCGTGGACCTGCCCACGTACACCAAGATCTGGCGTATCGAGAAGCGGCTGTACAAGCTGTACGACTTCCGGCTGCCCATGCCGCTGCCCCTCGTCACGTTCAGCGTGTGGCTGGGCGTGACCGTGGTGTGGATGCTCCTCATGAGCCTGCTCGGGGTGCCTTTCGCGACACCGTGGCACGTCCTGTGGATCGTCCCGCCCATGGTCATCGCGTTCTTCGCGACCCGGCCCGTCGTCGAGGGCAAGCGGCTCACCGAACTCGTCTTCTCCCAGGGCCGCTACCTCGCCGAGGCCCGCGTCTACACGCGCCTCACACCCGAACGCGAACCCCGGGTGATCCTCGTGGGCGTCCGGGTGTGGCACCGCGACCCCGCGGCGGGGCCGCTGCCGCTCACCGCCACCGCGCAGAAGCAGCAGTCCCGCGCGGCGAAGGCCGCCGACCGCGAGCGCAAGCGCGCCCTGCGTCCGGCGAAGGCGCGCACGGCACTCGCGTCCCCGCCCTCGGCGCCGGAACCCGCACCCACCCGTTCCGCACCGGCCCGGTCCGAACGCGACACCGACCGGCCCGGCCTGCGGGCGGCGCCCCGCGCGGCGCTCAATTACCTCGGTTTCGGCCTGCCCAAGACCGCCAAGCAGTCCACACCCGCATCGGGCACCCCCGCCGCCGAACGCCGGGAGCTCGGTACGGCCAAGCGCCGCGAGCACGCGCCCAGCAGGCTGAGCTGGGGGCCCGAGCGCGAGCACGCGCGCGGCGGCAACGGCGCCGAGGCCGGGGCCGCGCGCGGCACCGAGACCGCCGAGGACGCCGACACCGGCAGCGGGGAGTGGCTGACCTCCCTGCGGACCTCCTCCGGCGAGACCCCGTGGCCCCTGGCGTCCAAGCACTCCCACGAGCACTCCCACGAGCACGCGGCCGCCGCTCCGCCCGCAGTCGAGAGCAAGGCCGCGCGGCGCCGCGCCGAGGAGATCATGGCGGCCCCCGACCCCGAGGCGGCGGGGTGGCGCGTGGGGGAGCGTGCGCCGACCGCGGAGCAGGAGCGGGTCGAGCACCGGCGCGCACTGGAGCAGGCGGCCGACACCGGAGCCCCCGAGGCGGCGCGGGAGGCGGCCCCGGACCCCGGCGCGGCCGAGGGCAGTAAGCGGCTGCGCGGCCGGTCGCAGGGCCGCGAGGTCGCCCGCCGGCTCGAACACGAACGCGAGGCGGTCCGCCACGAAGCCCCGCCGCCCCCGGCGAAGGCCCAGGGCCGGGGCGCTCCGGCGACCGAGGGCGACCCGCACGCCCGGTCGGCCGCGCCGCGCCGCCGCCCGCACGCCGCGCCCTGGAACCTGCCTGCGGCGGGGCCCGCCGCCGCACAATCCGGCGCGGTCGACACCGGCGCCGACGAGGCGGTCGCGGCACGGCCGGCCGGCGGCAGCGGACACGACGACCCCGAGATCACCGCGGCGTCGTTCGCAGCGGAGTCCCTGGCCTACGTCGACGGCCCGGCCGCCGCCGAGCCCACGGAGCCTGCGGGCGCAGCGGAGTCCAAGGGGACAGAGGAGCCCAAGGGGGCCGAGGAGGCCGCTGAGGGGGCTGCCGAGGAGGCCAAGGAGCCAGAGAGGGCCGGGGAGCCCGCGGAGACCGCCAGGGCCGGGGACGCCGAGGGGCCCGAGGGGATCGGGGAGTCCGAGAGGGCCGAGGAGTCCAAGGGAGGGGAGCCAAAGGGAGCCGAAGGGGCCGAAGGGGCCGCGCCCGCAGTGCCTACGGCCGAACACCACCCCGACGACGCGAAACCGGCACTCGAACTCGACCACGGCACTGGTGAGCACGAGAGCTTCAGCGACTCCGGCGGCCCCGACTCCCCGGTGGTCCGGCGGCCGACTTTGGCCGAGATCGAGGCCGCCGAGCAGGCCGCGTTCGCCGCCCGCCGTCCCCGGGCCGCCCGCCCGGGACAGCCCGGGGTAGAGGAGCCCGCATCGGACGCTGCGGCGGCCGGTGCAGTGGCCGCCGCGTCGGCCCACGAGGCTGCTGCGGTGCCGAACGCCGCCGAGGTGCCGGGTGACCGCGGTGACGGCCCCGCCGCGCCCCAGGAGGCGGCTGAGAGCCGCACAGTGCCCACCGCCGACGCTCCGGTTCGGCCCGCCGCCGATGACAGCGAGACGGCCGCCGACAGCGAAGCGGCCCCGCCCGTCCCGGCAGCGGCGGAGGGCGAGGACGCACTCGGCGACGCCGCGACGACGGAGCCGGAGCAGGCCGCGGCAGAGCCGACAGAGGCGACCGCGGAAACGGGCACGGAGCCGAGCGCAGAGTCGGGCACCGACACAGGTGGCGACCTCCTCGCGGCCCCTGCCGCCGACCCGGACGGTGCGGCGGATGCGGCGCAGGCGTTGGACGCCGAGGCGGCCGACCCCGGCGCGGAGGACGCCGACGAGTCGGCGGCGTCCGGTCCCGCCGCTCCCGAGGTGGCCGCGCCGATCGCCCCCGCCGCCTCCACTGCCGCCGCGCCGATCGTGCCCGCTGTCCCCGCCGTCGCCGCGCCGATCGCCCCCGCTGTCCCGGCGCCCCCCGACCCGGTCGTCCCCGCTGCTGCCACCGAGCAGCCCGACGCGGCCGGCGCCGCCGATGGCACGTCCGACGACGCGCCCGCCGCCCCCGCGGCCGCCGCGGACGTCGATACGCAGCCCCACCCCGCTCCCACCGGGCCGCCGCGTTCGAACCGGCTGTCGCGGAGCATGCGGTCCAACGGGCCCGCCACACCGGGCGAGCCGGCGAAGGCCAAGCGCGCGCCGACCCACGCCGAACGTCCCGGCGGCGCCCCCGCGCCGAAGCGCGACACCGCCCCGCCGTCCCGGCCCGTGCGGCGCACCCGGCCGGTCGAGGTCGAGGCGGGCGACGACAGCGTCTTCACCCGGGTTGCGCAGAACGCGCGGCGCCTCGGGCAGTTGTTCACCCCGGCGGGCGGGGTGCCCGCGCCGAAGGACGACACCGAGAAGCCCGCCCCGGCCGCAAAGCCCGACCTGCAACTCGACCACGGCACCGGCGAGCACGACGCCCTCACGGCGACCCCGGAGCGGCGGCCCGACCGCCCGGCGCGGGCCGCGACGCCAGCCCCGGCCCGCCCCGTTCCGGAGCCGGCCGACGAGCCCGCCGCGCCCCCCGACAGCGGGGCCACCCGCGGCTGGCGCCGCCTCGCCCGTGTGGTCACCGGCGGCAACGCGTCCGCCGCCGCCAAGACGGACGTCCCCGAAGCCGACATCCGGCGGCTGCGCACCGAGTTCACCGGAACGCGCCGGATCATCGTGCTGGGCTGCACAGGCGGAGCGGGGCAGAGCATGACAGCGCTGATGCTCGGCCACACCCTCGCCGCCCACCGCGACCAGCGGGTCGTCGCCGTCGACGTCAACCCCGGCGGCGCCGGGCTGTCGCGGCGCATCCGCACCGAGACGACCGAGACTCTCACCTCGCTGTTCGCCAACGCCGAGCGCATCCAGGGGTACGCGGGGATGCGCGGGTACACGTCGCAGTCGCCCAGCGGGCTCGAAGTGGTCACCACCCTGGACGATCCGTACGTGCAGACCCTCGACGACCGCGACTACGTGGGGCTCGCGCAGCTGCTGGAGCGGCACTACGAGATCACCCTGCTCGACCCGGCGGCGCCCGGTGTCGCCCGGGCGCTGCCCATCGCCGACGCGCTCGTCCTCGTGGCCCCCGCGAACGCCGACGCGGCGCGGGCGGTCGCCATGACCTTCGAGTGGCTCGACGGGCACGGGTACGCGAACCTGCGGGCGAAGTCCGTTGTCGTGGTGAACGGGGTGAGCCGCCGCAGCCTCGCCGACGTCGACGCGGCGGAGCAGGTCGCCCGGGGCCGCTGCCGGGCGATCGCCCGGGTGCCGTGGGACGACCACCTCGCATCGGCGCGCGCGGTGATCGACGTCAGCGCGCTGCGCCCCACCACCCGCCGGGCCCATGCCGCCCTCGGCGGGGTACTGGCCGGCGGATTCGCGGCAGGCCCGACCCCGGGAACCCGGGTGACATCGGAGGCCCGCCGATGACCCGGCGCACCCGGACCCGTCCGCCGCCGACCACCGTCACGACGCACGCCACAACGACGCTCCAGCCGGAGGACACCCAATGAACGGCACCACGGGGGCGAGCCGCCTCGCGGTCCGCTACTTCGACGACCGCGTCCTGCTCAGCGACACCGAAGCGTGGGCGTACTTCCGGCTGCCCACCATCAACTACGAGTTCTCCACGCCCGAGGACCGCGAGACCCTCGCCACCAACATCACCATCGCGCTCGCCGCGATCAGGATGAACGACGCCGAAGTGCACCTGCGCGTCGCGCACCGCACCTACCCTGCCGCGGCGTGGGCGACCAAGCTCGACGACACCTCCGACTCCGGGCCGGGCTGGTACGACTACCTCGACGAGATGTACCGCCATGTGTGGGCGAAGGACTTCTGGTCGAAGGAGATCTACCTGGGGGTGCGGCTGGGGCAGAGGGGGGTTCGCGCGCAGCTCACCGGCGGCGTCTTCGCCCAGCTCTTCACCGCCTACCAGCGCACAGAGCAGATCCTCGGCCTTGAGGACGACGCGATCGACCCCAAGGAGATCTCCCGCTGGACCGAGCAGGCCGAACGCCTCGGCCGCGCGCTCGCGGCGAGCGCGCTGCACGCCCGGCACGCGTCATCGACCCAGCTCGCTTGGCTCATCCGGCACGCGGTCACCGGCGCCATCGAGGAACCCCGCCGCTCCGCTGCGGGGCGGCGAACCTGGGGCAAGGGCGAGATCGAAGGGCTGGTCGAGGGCACCGTCCACAACGGTCGCTCGCTGCTGCGCCTGGAGCAGCCCGGCGGCGACAACTACGTCGCCTACCTGTCGTTCTCGCGGTTCCCCGACCTCATGCCGTTCCCCGACGGCGAGCCCTGGCTGCACTACGCCGACGCGCTCCCGTTCCCCGTCGAGGTGTCCCTGCGCATGAAGCTGGTGCCGCCCGCCAAGGCCAGCAAGGACGTCGGACGCAAGCTCGCGCACGCCCGCGACATGGACGCGCACATCCGCGAGGCCGGGGTGGAGGCCCCGCTGGACCTCGCCGAGCAGATCGACGCGGCCCGGCTGCTGGAGCACGGCATCACCAAGGAGCGGCTGCCGTTCGTGTACGGCTGGCACCGGCTCATGGTGTCGGCGCACACCGAGGAGCTGCTCGTGCAGCGGGTCGAAGCGGTCGTGGAGCACTACCGCGACATCGGCATCGACATCGTCAACTCCACCGGCGACCAGTTCTCCCTGTTCTGCGAGTCGCTGCCCGGCGACCGCATCCGCCTCAACGCCTACGTGCAGCGCCAACCGCTGCGCACCATCGCCGGCGGCATGCCCGTCGCAACGGTCGACCTGGGCGACCGCAGCGACTCCTCCGCATCGGGGTGGATCGGCCCCTACATCGGCGAGACCCTGGGGCGGGCGCGGTCCATCGTCCACTTCGACCCGATGGTGGCGGCCGCCCGCAACCGGCCCACCGCCATCGCCATCACCGGCGAACCCGGCGGCGGGAAGACAACGCTGGCGCTGCTGCTCATCTACCAGCTCGCGCTGCGCGGGGTGACCGTCGCAGCCATCGACCCCAAGGGCGACGCCGAATCCCTGGTGCGGCTGCTGCAACGGCGCGGCCGCAAGGCGCGCATCATGTCCATGGCGTCGGCCGAACCGGGCCTCCTCGACCCGTTCGCGTTCGGCGACGACCTCGCCACCAAGAAGACCATGGCGACCGAAACCCTGCGGCTGCTCCTGCCCCGCATGAGCGAGGAACGCGAATCCGCCATGATCCAGGCGGTGGCGGCCGTCGCCAACCAGCCGCGGCCCAGCCTCGACAAGGTCGTCGCCTACCTGGAGTCGTCGCACGACCCGGCGTCCAGGAACCTGGGGGCCGTGCTGCGGTCCATGTCGGAGATGCGGCTCGCCGGGCTGTGCTTCGACCCCCAAGGCGAAGCGCAGATCGACACCGAGAGCTGGACCACGGTGTTCACCCTCGGCGGGCTGACCCTGCCCGACTCCACCATCCAGCGCGAGGACTACAGCTACGAGCAGCGGCTCAGTGTGGCGCTGCTGTACCTGGTCAGCCAGTTCGCCCGGCGGCTGATGAACGGCCTCGACCGGCACCTGCCCAAGGCCATCTTCCTCGACGAGGCGTGGGCCATCACCTCCACACCGGAAGGCGCGAAACTCGTCCCGGAGGTGTCGCGCATGGGGCGCTCGCGCAACACCGCGCTGATCCTCGTCAGCCAGAACGCCGGCGACCTGCTGAACGAGCAGGTCACCAACTGCCTGTCGAGCGTGTTCGCGTTCCGGTCGTCGGAGCGGGTCGAGGTCGACAGCGTGATGGCACTCCTCGGCGTCGAGGCGTCCGAAGAGCACGGGGCGGCGCTGCGCAACCTCGGCAACGGCGAGTGCATCTTCCGCGACCTCGACGGCAGGGCCGGCCGGATCGCGGTGGACCTCGTCTCCGAAGAACTCCTGGCCTGGCTCGACACCAACCCCACACGGCAGCGTCCCGACGACGCCGAGCACGGCGACCACGGCGGGCACCGCGACCACGCGGACGACGACCCGCACGGAGGCGACCCGCACGGAGGCGACCCGCACGGAGGCGTCCCACCGGAAGCGTCCGGCGGCGCACTGGTGGGGACCGGAAGCGGCGGCGGCGCCGCATCCAGACCGGCCGGCTCGGGCGGTGCCCCAGCAGGGGGGCGCCGAACCGCCCGCGAACCGCACGACACCCGGGGACCAGGTCAGGAGCTGCACGGATGACCAGACACCGACTGGCCGACACCGTTGAGTCCCCTGAGCGGCCTGAGCCGCCTGAGCCACCGGCCCCGCCCCCGCGGCGGCCGAACACCCTGTCCCGGCGCCTGCGGCGCGGGGTGCTCCTCGCGGTGATGATGCTGGGCTTCCTGCTCGTCCCGATGGGATCCAGCTACGCGGCCACCGTCCCCGGCTGCGAGGGCGAACCGGCACCCCTCCCCGAGGCTGCGGGCAGCGGCGCCGACGGGCTGCTGGTGCCACCGCAGTCGGCCGCCTCGACCGCGGCATCGCCCGACAACCTGCCGCCCGATTCGAGCCTTTACGGGCAGTACGGGACCTCCGGGCAGCAATGGCACGTCATCCGGGAGTCGTGCGTCGACAAGCTGGGAACAAGCGCCGTAGCGACCCTGAGCAACACGGCGTGGGACCTCTCGAAGACCATCAACCAGTCGACCATCACGGTCTACCAGGCGGCGACGTCCGACGGGCTCCTCGACAATTTCAACCGCCTCGTCGAGAACGTGATCAACGAGCTCCGCGGGGGGATCTGGCAGCCACTCCTGCCGACGGTGGTCATCCTCGGCGCGATCTGGCTCGGCTGGTTCGGCCTGGTCCGAAAGCGCGTCACCCTCACGGTCGAAAGCTCCGTGTGGATGGTGCTCGCCATGACGCTCGGCATCTGGATCCTCGTCAATCCCGGGCAGATCCTCGGCTACGCGAGCACTGCTGTGAATTCCGGTGGCCAACTGGTCAATTCCGCCGTCTCGAAGATCTCCGTCCCGGGTGTTTCGGACAACTGCCCGACCGGGGCTCCCGGGATCGAGAAGGCGGCGTGGGAGAGCGACAGCGAGTTCGCCGTCAGGAAGAACTCCCAGATGCTGTGGTCCGGGCTCGTGTGCCGACCGTGGATGGCAGGGGAGTTCGGGACCGGCCCCGTGGCCGACATCGCCGCCGAGCAGCACGGCGTCGCCCTGCTGGGTGCCCAGGGCGTGAGCAGGGTGGAACTCCAAGAGGTCGCGGACGGCGACGTCGACTCGGAGGACCTGTACAAGCAGAAGCAGGACGACTACGAAGAGATCGCGGCCGACATCGAGAACACCTATCCAGAGGTCTATCCGCTGTTCGACGGATCGCAGCAGGGGAGCCGGCTGGGCGTCGCCACGCTCGCCCTCTTCGCCTCGGTGTTCGCGGGCGGGCTGATCCTGGCGGGGGCGGTCGCTCTGATCGTTCTCAAGATCGGTTTCCTGCTGCTGCTGCTCCTGTCGCCCATATTCCTGCTGATCGGCATCCATCCGGGGTATGGGCGGACGGTGCTCCTGCGGTGGCTGGAGATGATGATCGGCCTGCTGCTCAAGCAGATCTTCGTCGTCCTCCTCATCTCCCTCTTGGTGATGTGCTACGGGCTCGTCATGGCGTCCGGTCTCGGCTGGGGGCTGCAAATGATCCTGCTGGCGCTCTTCACCGTTGCGTTGTTCATCTACCGGAAGCCGTTCGCTCACCTCTTCGCGTCCGTGAATGCGAACACCTTCACGTCGCGCATGGTCAATGACGCTATGACCAGCAATGTTCTCGGGAAGAGCGCAAACGTGCTGCCCCCGGTCGCGTATATGCGCGCGCAGCGCTGGGGGCTGCGGCGCGCCCCGCAGCTCGCGACAGCGGCCGGTGGAGTGCCCGCCGGCGGTGGTGGAGTCGACCCCGGTGAAACTGCGCCGGGGATGTCGGGAGCGGCCGCGCCCGACACCGGCGAGCACGAGGGCGCATCGGTCCGGGGCGAGACGGGCCGGGTGCGCGGCAGGGCGGGCTACGGCCCGGTGCAGTCGAAGACCGCGCCGCCGCCGTTGCGACTCGGGCAGGCGGCGTCGGCCGCCCCGGAGCGGCCGCAAGGCGCCCCGACCCCGCGCAGTTCCGCGCAGGCGCCACGGCTCGGCGAGTCGATGGCGGCGAGTGGTGGACTCGGCGGCCGGTCCGCTGCCGCCCCGGCCCGGGGAGCGATACCGCCGCGGCCTGCTGGGGGGTACACCGGCGTGGGGGACACCGGGTGGTCGTCGGTGTTCGGGGCCACGGGCCGCGGCCCGCAACCCGCATCGGGCGGGGGCGGCAATTCCTCCGGGGGCGGTCCTGCCGACGAATCGCGGCCCGCGCCGAGTACCGGCCGGGGCATCTTCAATGGGCGGTCGGAGACGCCACCGCAGGGGAACACCATCCCGAAGGGCTCCCGATGGGGCGGCGCACCTCAGCGCCGCGACAGGCCCGCACCTCCGCCGCGCGCACCCCGACCCGCGCCGACAGGCCGCATGGAGAAGGCGGGGAACTGGTTCAAATCCGAAGGCGGCAGCCGCAAGGACCAGCCGATGAGCCCCTTCTGGACCGAGAACGGCGGCCAGCAGCGCCGGAACGGCAGGCGCGACATCCCATTCTGGCTCAGAGACGAGGACTGACCCCGAATTCCCGACCAGCACCCGCACCCTGTTCCACCGAGGCAGCACCTCCGATCAGAATAGGCACCCCCTGACATGCCAAAACCCCTCTCGGATACGGCCCAGCGACTGGTGTTCGGCACACTGGTCGTGGCGCTGGTCGCCTTCGGTATCTATCTGAGCCTTGGGGGATTCAACGGCGGCGGCCCGGGGGATGGTGCCGGCCAGGATCGCGAGTCGGCGGGAGGCGGCGCGGGCGCGGCGTCGCCGAGTCCGATTCCCACGGCCGACACCGAGGACATGAAGGTGCTCGATTGGTTGCCGTTCGAGGAATCCGAACTGAAGTCGGCGGCTGCCGTCGCCCAGGAATTCGCGTCAGCATACGGAACCATCGACTACCAGACACCGAAAGAGGACTACCAGTCGAAACTGGAGTCGCTTGCCGCCAAGGACTACGCCAAGACCCTCGCCAGGAGCTCGGGAGCATCGGCGCTCTGGGGGGAGAAGGCGAAGGAGAAGACCGTCTCCGAGGGCCGGGCGGACGTCCGGTCCATTCGCAGCTTCGACGACAAGTCGGTCGTCTTCGTCGTGAAAGCGCAGTCCATAAGTGCGAGCGAAAGTGGAGAGACCGAGGAACTCGGCGATTTCGCGGTGACCGTCATCGACGAGGGCGGCCAGTGGAAGGTCTACGACTTCCAACCCGCTGATGCGGCGAATCTGGGAGATGGCTGATGTGCGCTGACCTGTGCGGCATGGGTTGAGGGGTGTTCAATGATCCGCCGCTTCGCACGCCCCGAACCATCCGATTCGGGCTCGTGTGCCACCCGGCTGGCCATCGCGGTAGGACTCTTCATGGTGGCAGTTGTCGCGTTGGCGGTACTGATCGTGCCGATGGCGTCGATGAACCAGGGGATCGGCTCGCTTGCGGCCGGCGGCTTGAAGTGCACCTCGGACGAAGCGGCCGAACAGGCCGACACCAGTGGGTACGCCGAGGACTCGATTCCCGAGAACTACCTCAAGATCTACCGGAAGGTCGGCAAGGACAAGGGCATCCCTTGGAACGTGCTCGCGGGAGTCGGCCAGGTCGAGAGCAAGCACGGCCGGTGGGACGGCCCGGGAATCACCGAAAAGCATAATGACTGGGGCGCAGCTGGGCCGATGCAGTTTGGCGTGAAAGACGGATACCCGGCCGGAAACAGTTGGGGCGGCGATCCCGTCATGCCCGTCGACAAGCGGCCGGAAAAAGGGTACGGGCAGGATGGTAACAAGGATGGGGTCGTGGACGTATACGACCCCGAGGATGCCATTCCCGCCTCCGCTGACTATCTGATCGCCCATGGCGCAAAGGATGATATGCGCAAGGCGATATTCGGTTATAACCATGCATGGTGGTATGTCGACGACGTTCTCGGGTGGGCGAAGAAGTACGCTGATGGCGATTTCTCGACGGGTACATCGATCGAGGTCGCTGTGAACTGCGAGATCGATAGCCAGGGAGAGAGGATCGGGAAGGCTCCCGACGATGCGACCCAGGCCGTAGTCGATTGGGCTTTGGAGCAGCGAGGGAAGCCGTATATCTGGGGCGGAACCGGGCCATCGGGCTTTGACTGCTCGGGACTGCTGATGAAGGCGTATTCAAGCATCGGCGTGACGATTCCCAGGGTCTCCCAGGACCAGTGGAATTTCGGACCACGGGTGAAGAAGGGCGACGAACAGCCAGGTGACCTGGTCTTCTTTGACGTGCAGAGGGCGGGTGAACCTCCCGGCCCCGGTCACGTCGGCATGGTCGTCGGCGACGGTCTGATGGTAGAGGCGTGGTGTACCGACTGCGGACCGATTGCCACACGGAAGTACGACGATCCGAGCCGGTCCGCCATCATGGGATTCACGCGCCCACTGGAGGATGAGAGCGCCAAGGCGAGTCTTGACTGATGAGGAGCAGGATGGAGAATAGCGAAGAACGGGCTACGGAAAGACGCGGCCTGCATGGCAAAAGGGCGTTCTTCGTCGTTCTCGGTTCCGGGATTCTTGCCGCATTGCTGGTTTTCGGGGTGCTTGTTGGAATTGTTCGTACCTTGGGGTCGGCCGTCGCCGGTCCTCCGGTTGCGGGGCAGGGCAGCAAGGGAGTCGCGCCAGAACGAGGGCCAGTCAAAGAGATGAAGGTCGGCGCACTGGATCTTTGTCAAGCCCTAGAGCAAGAAGGTCTTCAAGGGGATCTGCCAGAGCGCAAGGATGACGGCAGCCACTACATTGACACGGCCTCTAGAGGCGGACCTGACGAAGATTCCAACCGAACCGTGAGTGACCGGTGTGAATGGGTCATAGAACCCGAGTACAATCGGACCCTTACCGTGGAGTTGACGTACAAGGCATTTGTTTCCGGCGGTGAAGAGGGTTCGATTGGTTCGCAGGCCGATCGGCATCTGCGTCAAGGAATTTCCAAGCTGGAATCAGAGTTTCCGGAAGGGTCGCGCCCGAGGGCCCTGGAGGGGTTCGGTGAGGAGTCGGCCTATATTTTTGGCGAAACATCGTCCGGGGAGCGAAAGTTCGTCGCTGCGGGTCGTGAGAAGAGCGGTGTTCTGTTCTTGAGCTTTGCAGAGATCAAGCAGAGTAAAATGGCCGACGATGAACTGAATAATGAACTAAAAGGGAAAGCCATGGGTGCGGAACCTCGGCTGTTCGAAAGATTTGACCGGCTGCTCCCGGATTAGCCACTACTTGTTCGTTGTCGAGAACCTCCTGGTTTCCGGCCGGTGGGGAGACCGGAGTTCCAGTGCCCTCTAGGTGCAGTCGTGGTAGTCGAGGGAGAAGTCACCTCCAACTTCGAAGCAGAAGCTGACTGGGGGGTTTCCCAGTTCTCCTTCCTTGTAGGATCCTCCGGTGAAAGTGATCAGCCCGGACTCTTCGGTCGTCGGGTAGATCAGATCGAAGTTCCTGGTAGGGGAAAATCCTTCGGCGGTGAGGGGTTCCGGGTTCGACGGTGGGATGTGACCCCCTCCAATCTTCCGCAGGGTCAACTGGTCGGAATTGATCTGTGGCGAGGCGCTCCAGAATGCAACCTCCGCGGAAAAACGGAGGCCGTCGTTCAGTTCTTCGACGGACTTGACGGTCACCGTGTAACCCGTTCGCTCGCCGGAGTTCGCCTCGATAGTGGGCAAACCCTTTTTTAGCTGGACCCGGGAGTAGTCGGAACCGTTGACCGCCTCGGCAACCGCTTCCGGTGGCAGCGATCGCGACGGCTCGGGAGCCGTTGACGTCGACGCATTGCGGCCGACTCCGCTGTTGCCCCCATTCTCTTTCGACCAAGGGGCCGTTCCAAGGGCTGTTGGAACTCCCAGGCCGCCGGCTGTCAGCAACGCGGCTGCGACGGGTGCACCGACCATGAGGAGTCGACGGTGTCGCGGCGGCGCCGGAGGGGCGGGTGGACTCGTCGGGAGTCCGCGCCAGTGCCGATCGAGCAGTTCCGCGAGCAGGGCCCCGCTCGGTTCCGAGTCGGCGCGGTCACCGGACCACAGCCTGTGTACCATCGGCAACAGGGCGTCGATTGCCGGTCGCTCTGGGGGGTTCTTCGCCATCGCGGCGGCAATGACCGCTGCCAACTGCTCCGGCACGCCGAGGAGGTCCGGTGGGTCCTCTATCGTCCGAAACGCCAGCACATTCGCGGCACCGAAGCCGAACGGGTTGCGGCCCGTTGCAGCGAATGCGATGAGTCCGCCCAACGCGAAGACGTCGGAGCGGCTCGTTGCCGGATGCCCTTCGTACTGTTCGGGACTGATCCAACCAGGCGTGCCGACTACGCCGCCGGTCGCGGTTAGCCCGGTGTCCTCCGCGGCGCGCGCGATTCCGAAGTCGAGAACCTTGGGCCCGTCCGCTGAGAGGATGACGTTGCCGGGTTTGAGGTCGCGATGCGCGATTCCGGCGTCATGGATATCGAGCAGAGCCTCCGCGACTCCGGCCGCCAGCGCCAATAGCAGTCCGGGCGGAAGCGGGCCCGCCTCTTGGACGTGCCGTTGCAGCGTGGAGCCTGCGACGAACTCGGTCGCCAGCCAGGGCGTCGCGCCGTCGGGATCCGCGGAGATGAAGCTCGGAACGCTGGTACTGCGCACGCGTTGCAGAAGGTGGACTTCGCGTGCGAATCGCGCGCGGAACCCCGGTTCGGCCACGTGTTCGCCGTGGATCATCTTCACCGCGATGTAGCCGCCGGCACTTCCTCTGGCGGCGTAGACGGTACCCATACCGCCCGCCCCGATCCGCCCGACGAGACGGTGTGGGCCGAGGCGCTTGGGGTCCTCCGGAGTGAGAGCGGCCATGCGCACACGATCGGCGGTCATCTAGCTCCAGTTCTCTGGCAGCGTGCAGGCATGGCGGAGCGTGTCGACGGCCTGCCCGGCGAACTCTGTGTCAGTGGTGCTGTAGCACGCATAGGAATCGTCGGCCTTGAAATCGTCCGCGGGGAATGCCCACAACTCCGCCGGATCCGGAGCCCACGTCACCGCGCCTCGGGAGGGGATCCCCTCGAACGGGACGCGGATCTGCTGCTCGTTGTCCTCGGGCGTGAGTGTCGCCAGCACCTCGGACTCGCTTGGGGTGTGTGTGCTCACCTTGGCGCCGTCGCCTTCCTCCGCATCGGCGATCTCCACTTCGAAGTCGTCACTGTGCAGCGTGAACGAGCCGACCTCGCGGTCGTATCCGGCGTCGAAAACGAGATCGGTGGTCGACCCGCTCTGCTCGGCCCCTTTGAGGACGAGCGTGACCTCGTTGTGCAGAGGCCCGACGCGCCAGTCGTCCTTGGTGCCGACACGTGTGGTGACAGTGAGGACGATGGTGTCGGCGTGTGGGTTGCTGTAGACGGTCGACGCGCTCACGGCGTTCAAGTGGCGCTTCTCGTTGGGGTCTCCGCCGATGAGGTTGGCCCCGCCGCGTGTTGGTTGCGGTTGCGGCGTGCCCTTGGCGGTGCCCTGGTCGCCTTGGGTGCTGCCCGTTGCGGGGGCGTTCTGTCCGCTGGGTGGGCCGGTGGCGCTCGGGGCGGACGGACCGAGGCGTTCGCCGAGGTCGCCGATGAACCACGCCGTGGCGCCGACGGCCAGTGCCGTCGCGATCGCACCCGAGGTCATGGCGATGCGGCGGTGCCTCCAATGGGTGCTGGCAGCGGAGAGGCGGGCGAGCGACGCCCACTGGGATGAGCGGTCGGTCGCCGTTGTGTCGTCGGAGGGGATACCGGTCCACTGGGTGCCGAGCAGACCGGGAAGGCTGTCCGCGGCTTCTGCGGCTTCTGCGGTAGGTGCGGTCGCGGCGGCCGGCCGCCCGGTGCGCGGTTCGGCCCCTGTCCACAGGCGGGTGACCTCGGTCAGTGCTTCGGCGGACGTCGGTCGCTGCGCCGGGTCCTTCGACAGCGCGGCGTGGACGAGGGGCAGCAGGATCTCCGGCGTCCCTTCGGTGTCCGCCGGGTCCTCCATCGTGCGGAACGCGAGGATCGCGGCCTCGCCGGTGCCGAACGGGTTGCGTCCCGTCGCGGAGAAGGACACCAGCCCGCCCCAGCCGAACATGTCGGCCTCGGCGGCGACCGTCGCCTCCTGGTACTGCTCCGGTGCGAGCCACCCCGCGGTGCCGAAGAGGCCGCCCGACCGCGTGATGGCGCTCTCCTCGATCGCGCGGGCGATGCCGAAGTCGAGGACCTTGGGGCCGTCGGGCGCGAGGATGATGTTGCCGGGTTTGAGGTCGCGGTGCACGATCCCGAGCCTGTGGATGGCTTGGAGCGCTTCTGCGATTCCGGCGGCCAGCCCCATGAGCATGGAGTCGGTGAGCGGGCCGTGCGCGCGCACGTGCCGGCGCAGAGTCGGGCCGGGGATGTACTCGGTCGCCAGCCATGGGCGGTCGGATTCGGTGTCGGCGCTGCGGAACTCGGGGGTGCAGTGGCTGCGGACCCGCCCGATGAGGTCCACCTCCCGGCGGAACCGCGCCCGGAACTCGGGGTCGGCGGCGTACTCGCGGTGCACCATCTTGAGGGCGGCCGGGTGGCCGTCCGCGTCGATCGCGGCGAACACCGTGCCCATGCCGCCCGCCCCGAGTCGGCCGGCGATCCGGTACGGGCCGATCCGGGTCGGATCGGTGGGAGCCGGCGGTGTGAGACCGGCTTTGGAGAACGGGTCGTCGGGGCCGTGGGTGGACGACGTCGGCACGGGACCGGTGTGTGGGGGCACGGGCGGATCCGGATGGGTTGGGGGGCCCGTCGGCGGGGAGCCGGCGGCGGGGGACTGCCGTCCAGAGATCCTACGCGTCCGCGCGCCGACGGTCGGCGCCGTTGGGGCCTCGGGTTACCGCACCGGAGTCGTGCGCACAGGCATGGCAGAGGGGCTTTGCGCTGATCTGCCGATGCGCCGATGCACCGGATGCTTGTGTGGTGGCACCGGCCGCCGCAAGAGCGGGCTCAGTGGGCTCAGCGGGAGCGGCGGGGCCAGCCGGTGCCGTAGCCGGCCAGGTGGACTGCCACGAAGACCAGGCCGAGGAGGGCGAGGGTGGTCGGGGTGATCAGACCTTCGATGCTCGTGCCGAGGAGTTCCAGCAGCAGGGCGATTCCGAACAGTACCGCGGCGATGGTGGCGAACACGGGTGCCTCCGGGGGAGGGGGTTGCGGGGTGCGCTTCTCGGCTACCCCGATCGGTGTGCTTCTCGGCTACCCCGATCGGGGCCGAACGCACATCGCCGCGCCCCGGCGTGCAACCCCCGTCCTGAATCCGCTGTTCACCGGCGTGTGCCTGTTCCGCGGGAGTACCGCTCGCGCAGGTGCCGGGTCCCCGACAGTGCGGAGTGGGTCGATGCCGACGTCATTGCCCGAGGTGGTGCGGGGCGCCTGGGGTGGGCAACCGTCTGCGGTGGATGAGTGCCTGGAGTGGATAACCGTCGGCGGTGGATACGTGCCCGGGGTGGATAAGTACCGATGGAATGTGACGGAACATTCGGGGTTTGCCTGCGCGAGGGTGTTTCCGTCTCTTAGCGTTCGTGGCACGCTACCGGTTCGTTGTCGGACGGCCGGGGTGGTGAGCGGTGCAGCGTCCGACGGGCCGGCCCGCCGGGTCGCCCATCGAGTCGGCCGTTTCGGTGGCGCCGCGGGAAGCGGACGAAGCGGACGGGGTGAAGCATGGGCGACGGAATCGGGACGGGCGGCCGGGGGGTCGGTGGGCTGCCCGAGCCCGGCGACTTTCTGCGCAAGGCGGACGAGGTGGAGCGGACGATCCGGTCGGATCCCGCTGCGGTGTTCCACACGCTGCTCGTCTACCGGGCACTGCGGGAGCAGGGCGGCTGCCCGGATCCGGACGGGAGGATGCGCGGCTTACGGGAGAGGCTCGCCGACGACGGCGCCGTCAGTGTCGCGCAGAGCGCGGTGCTGGCGCGTGCGCTCATGACGCACCAGGAGGTGGGGATGGGCCCGCAGGTCGCAGCGGACCTCGCCGATGTCGAGGCGGGGGTGTACGGGCCCGTCAGTGTGCACAACGCGCATGGTGTGGCGATCGTGTGGGAGCGCGAGGGTGCGCTGGAGCGGGCGTTGGACTGGTACGACCGCGCGCTTGTGACCGCGCAGGTGGACGGGCGGGAGGAGCGCTTGCGCAACGCGGCGGCGGAGGAGCGGGCGAAGCTGCGCCGCCGCATCGGCCTGGAGCCGGACCTGCACGATGAGGAGGTGCGGCGGCGCGAGGAGGAGACCGGCGAGCTGGATCGCATGTACTACCCCGCTGACGGCGAGCGGACGCTGACCCCCTTCGTGCGGCGGGACGTCGCGCCCGAGGCCGCCGACGCGGGACTCTTGGGCCCGGGCGGGGACACCGACTTCTACTTCATGCAGCAAGAGGCCCTGTGGCGGTGGGACCGCAGGAACGGTGGGGCGCACCTGCGGGACTTGGTCCCGTTGTCGGTCGCGGAGCTGCGGCACCTCGCCACGCTGTTCGAGCGTTCGGTCGACGACGACGAGGCGGAGTGCGCCAGGGACCTTTTCCTGGCGGGGTTGTGCGCCGGCCGTGAGCGGGTCGCCTGGCCCCCGGAGGAGGAGGGCCGGTGCTGGTGCGGGTCTGGTGACCGCTATGGCGACTGCTGCCTGCGGACCGTAGTCCGGCGGTCGGGCGGGCCGGGCTGAGGCCGGGCGGGTCGCTGGATCCGGGCACTGGATCCGGGCACTGGATCCGGGCACTGGATCCGGGCACTGGATCCGGGCACTGGATCCGGGCACTGCCCCCGCCCGTTGCCCGGCCCGCTGCCGCCTGTACGGCTGCTCTCGGCTGCGCCTGCCGGGTCGCGCGCCCCGCTCGTATACCCGCTCGCGTGCCCTGCTCGCGCGCCCCGATCGTGCGCCGCGCCCGTGCCTCTCGCTCGCGCGGCCCGATCGCGTGCCTGATCGCGCCCCCGATTGTGCGCCCTGCTCGCGTGCCCCGCTCGCGCCCCCGATTGTGCGCTCCCCGATCGCGCACCCGCTCGCGCGCCCCGCTTGAGGGCGGGGCGCTGTCGTGCGGGTTACACGGTCCAGGGGGGTATGACGCGGTCGGCGTCCCGTGGGGCCTGGGCGCATGCGCCGTCGGGGGTGATGCCGCCGGGGTTGTACGCGGTACCGCCGGCCGGTGCGGCGACGGTCGCGGTGAGGCCGTCCTCGGGCGCGGCGAAGACCTGGCGGGGCAGGTCGGCGGGCATGACGACGGTGTCGCCGGGGCCGATGTCGAAGGTCTCGCCGCCGAGGACGACAACGGCGCCCCCTGCCGTCACGGTCCAGACCTGTTCGGTGTCGAAGGCGTGCAGGGGCCCCTCTTTGCCGGGTGCCATGGCGACGCCCCAGAGTGCTGTGCGGCTGCCGCCCTGGGTGGGGGAGGCGAATGTGGTCATGACCCCATTGGGGGTTTCGGTGCGTCGGGAATGGGCCTTGCGGGTGACAGGCAACGGTGTATGTCCTAAACTAGACAACTGAGTTGTCCATATAGTTAACCTGGTTGTCTAATTTGTCAAGCGCCCCGCCCGGTTTCGAACTCCCGATGCGACTCTTCCTCGGTTTTCGCGCGCTCATAGACGAGCTGCACGCCGAACTCGCGAAGCAAGGCCATCCCGGAGTGCGGCCCATGCACGGCTTCGTGCTCCAGGCCATCGGGTCCGGCGCGACCACCGCCACCGGCCTCGGCCGCCGCATGGGAACCACCAAGCAGGCGGCGGCGAAGAGCATCGAGGCACTGGAGCGGCTCGGGTACGCGGAGCGGGGCGTCGATCCCGCCGACGCGCGGCGCAAGGTCGTCCGCCTCACCGAGCGCGGCAAGGACTGCCTGCACCGGTCGGCGCTCATCTTCGATGACCTGCGCGCCGGCTGGGAGAAGGCCATCGGCGCCGACCGGCTGCGGGCCATGGAGGACGATCTCCGCAAGGTCGTTCCCGCCGATCCGATGCGCATCGACGCGCCCGGTTGGTTCGGTGGCGCCTGACCCGGGGCAGTACGGGGCCGTGGTAGTGACCGCGGCCGCGTTCCCGGTCGCCGGTACGCGCGGTGACCGCATCGTCGCGGCGGCGTTCGGCCGGTGGTCCGGTGCCCTCGCGCCGGAGCCGGGACGCCGACCGCACCGGGGCCGGGCGCCGCCGTGGCCGCCCGGACGCCGGGCACCGCGGTCGCAATCCTTCGTACAGCGGTGTTCGCGGTCCCTCGGCCCGACACCGCCCCGCGGCGACGCAGCCGTGGTCGTTCCGCACTGCCGCCCCTGTCGACCGGGAGCAGAAGGGGTAAGGGTCCTATGAGGCGCGCCGAATGGGATGTGTTCATCAGCTACGCGCAGAGCGACGTGCTGCTCGCCACGCGGCTCTGCGACGCGCTGACGGCACGCGGGCTGCGCGTCTTCCTCGACCACCGCGGGGTCGAGGAGTTCACCAGCATCAGCGGGACCATCTCCGCGGCGCTCGCCAACTCCACCCTCATGGTGGCGCTGTACAGCCGCGCGTTCCCGACCAGCCGGGCCTGCGACTACGAGCTGAACGGCGCCTTCATCGCCGGACAGCGCGAGGTCGGCTCGCGGGGCCGCATCGTCGTCGTCAACCCACACTCCGACTTCGGCCATGTCGAGCCGCTGGAACTGCGCGACATCCGCTCCCTGTCCCTTCCCGACTACGCGGGCGACCTCGACGCGCTCGCCGACCGGGTGGCGCGCCACGCCGCGGAGATCGGCGGCGTCATCGGCCCGCTCCCCGACCCGTCGCGGACGCCGTGGTACCCCCCTCCACCCCGGCTGGGCGACCCGTTCCCCGGCCTGTTCCGCCGCCAGCACTGGGCCGTGCACAGCGGCCTGCTCCCCGGGACGGCGGCCATGTTCACCGGTGTCCGCAGGGGCGGGGTCGCGCTCGTGTCGGGCATGCGCCGGGCCGGTACCACCACCTTCGCCGAGGAGTACGCGCTCCGGTTCGGCGCCGCCTACCCCGGCGGCGTGTTCTGGGTCGACCTGGGCTCGGGGGCGCAGCCCAACGGCGCCACCCCGTGGGACACCGTCAACGCGTCCTATCTGGCGCAGGTCGGCGCCATCTGCCGGCTGCTCGACATCCCCACCACGGGCACGGGGCTCGTCGAGCGCCTCGACCGGGTGCGCAGCGCGATGGAGCGCAACGGGCGCGCGTCCCTGTGGGTGGTCGACGGCCTCCCCGACGGCGTGCCGATGGACCGCGCGCGGCTGCTGCGCAACCCGCACACCGCGGGGTCGACCCTTGTCGTCGCGCGCACCCGCCGCTACGAGGCGCTCGGCGTCCAGATCGACCTGAACGACCCCGACGAGCACGACGCGATGGAGCTGCTGATCCACGGCAACCGGCCGGTGGGCGAGCCCGAGAACGAGGCGACGCGGCGGATCATCCGCTCCCTCGGCGGGCACCGGCAGGCGCTCACGGCCGCGCGGCGGCTCCGCGCCACGATGTTCCATCCGCTGCGCGGCTACCAGGACCTCTGGGCCGAGCTGGGCAAACTCGACCACGACGTGCTGGAGCACGACCCCTCCTACGCCGAGCTGGCCCAGGTGCTGCGGGCCGACATCGCCGGTATGGCGGCGGACCAGCGCGCGGTGCTGGTGCTCGCGGCGCAGCGCAGCCCGCGCCGGGTCGACATCGAGGCGCTGGGCGCCGCGCTCGCAACGGCGGCCGACAGGCCGCTGGAGGAGGGCAAGCGCCGCGCGGCGCGGGCGGTCACCGAACTCGGGTTCCAGACCTACGTGCGGGCCGGCGCGGGCACGCTGCGGGTCCACCCGCTGCTGGCGCGGATCATCGTGCGGTCCTTCCTCCAGCAGTCGGGCCCCGCCGATGCGCTTCGGCAGGCGGGCGGTCCGGACCTCGACCGCACGGGCGAGCCGGTGAGCTGACACCGGCGCCCGGGCGCCGCCCGGGCCGGCGGGCTCATGCCGTCGGGCGGCCGCCGAACGCCGCCTCGAACAGCGCCTCGGCGCCGGCGGCCGACGCCGCGAGTGTGCCGGGGCCGGTGCCGAGCCCGGCGATGACGGCGTCCACCCCGCGCAGTCCGGCCCGTTCGAGCAGCGTCTTCTCGTTGGTGACCCATTCGCCTCGGGCCGCGAGGACCGCGTGCGCCGCCTGCATGGCCGCGGTGGCGATGGCCCCGGCGACCTCGGTGCGCTGCCCGCGCGGGGCGCTGTTGGCCTGCGCGTAGAGCAGGGTGAGGCGCGCGGTGTCCCGCCACTGCTCGGCCGCCGCCGCCCGCAGCGCCGCGGGGAAGGCCGGGCGGGGCAGTTCGCCGCGCAGCACCATGGCTTGGGCGAGCTCGGCGACGACGAGGTAGCTGGGGATCCCCGCGAGGTGGAACATCAGCGCCTCCCGGTGGAAGCGCCCGTTCTCGGCCTCGGTGATCTCCCGCTCCACGGCGTCGAGGTCGCGGTAGTGGATGTCGGTTCGCCGCCCGTCGATGGTGAGCCACGCCCCGCCGTTGAACACGCCGCCGCCCCAGGCGCCGATTTCGGACACCTCCCCGGGCCAGCCGAGGGCGCGCAGGTCAGCGGGGTCGAACGCGCCGCGGTAGTACACGGCGAAGTCCCAGTCGCTGTCGGGCCGGTGGGTGCCCTGGGCGCGGGAGCCGCCCAGGGCGACGGCGCCGACGCGGGGGAGTGCGGCGAGGCGGTCGCCGACGTGGTCGAGGAATTCCTGATCCTGCACGATCGTCACCTGTGTCCGTGGGGAAGCGCTGGTCGCGTCATGATCGCGACATGGTCGCGGAAAGGCCGCCCGGCCCGCTGCTGCGGGCAGCCGGGACGGCGCCGGAGCGCTGCTCGACGGCGCGGGGTCCTTGGGGCGGCATGTCAGTGCGTCACGGGTGACGAGGGTAGCGGTTCGCCGGGCGGCGCGCCCGCTGTCCCGGACCGGGTCGGGTGCTGGCTCCGGCGGCGGCCCGCCGGAGCCCACCGGTCAGGTGTCGGTCAGGTGTCGGTCCGTGCGGCGCCCGCGGCGAGCGCCTGGTCGAGGTGGGCCGTGAGGGCCGCGACGGACTCGGCGCCGAACGCGGTCCGGGCGCCGTTGAAGACGAAGCTCGGCACCCCGCTGACGCCGAGGTGGCGGGCGCGCAGCAGGTCGGCGCGTACGGCGTCGGCGAAGGCGGTGCCGGCCGGCATGGTGCGCACGCCCGCCGGGTCGAGGCCGGCGTCGGCCGCCAGGCCGGTCAGGACGTCCGGGGCGCCGAGGTGTGCGCCCTCGCCGGTGTGCCGACGAGGCGCTGGCACCGAGACTGCGCTGGCGGCCGCTGACTGCACGCCCGTTCGTCTCGGCGACTGAACACGGCAAAGGTGTCCGTTTCCTCTCGGTTCCCTTGCCGATCTGTTCCCAAAATAGCCGGAGGGATTACCGCTGACCTGGGGATCAGGCCGCGCCCCTATTTTGTCCATCCATCACGGCCGCCCGCCAGGGCGGCTCCGGCAGGCTCGACGAAAGTGTTCTCTCAACCGCGGGTGGACTTTCGGCGTGGTGGGTCGGGGGCCTGCTCGGGTCGGGGTCCGGTGGTCGAGTGGCGGGATGTGCTTCGGCCGACGCACACCGGCTCGATGACAGCACGGCCCCGACCCACCACACCGACAAGAAAACCCGAAAGTCCACGCGTGGTCGAGCCGGTAGGTGGAGGCCCACTTCCGCGGCGAGGCTGGTGGCGTGTGCGACACCCCGGGTGGCCTGCGCGACCGGTACGACCGCGCGTCCTGATCCCCCTTCGGGCCGCCGCGGTGCGCGGACTCCCTGCCGTCCCGACCAGGCCCCTGGCCGCCGCCCCGCCGATCAGGGCCGTCCGACGCGCATGGACCGGGCGCCGCGTGGCAGTGGAGGGGAGAGGGGCGGGCACCCCCGTCCGCCCGCAGCGCGAACGACCCTGGAGGTTCTCCATGAGCGCCGGCACGAAGGCCGGAGCCTACGCCCAGATGATCAAGGGCAAGCTCGAAGAGCTCACCGGCAAGGCAACGAACAACACCCGCCTCACGAACAAGGGCCGCAAGGACATGGTCGCCGGGAAGGCGCGCGAGGTCGGCCAGAACGCCAAGCAGAAGTTCCGGAAGTAGAGCGGAGCGGCCGGGCCGCCGCGCTGCGCCCGCGGGGCGCGGCGCCGCCGTCCAGCCCCCGCGCCCGCCTGCGGGCCCCGCCCTCCCGATGCCCACCGGTCCGGTGGTGCGCTAGGTTGTCCATTTTCGCCTCTCCCCTCCCCGTTCGCCGACGACGCATCGGCGGAGCTTACGGATCGCCTGCCCGCTGCCACCGGAGGTTGCCCCATGGCCGTTCGGCCAATGCCCGGAGCCGTCAAGGCGCTGCGCGCCATGCTCTTCATCGTCGGCGTCATCGTGCTGCTCTCCGGCGGGATCACGCTGATGTCGGCCATGGGCACGCTGGATTCGGCGGCGGCGGACGTGCTCGCAGCCCAAGGCGCCGGCATGGCCTCTTCGGTGGTCCTCGGCATCGCCGGGCTCGCCTACGGGATCGCGTCGATCGTCTGCGGGGCGCTGGTCGGCAGGGCCACCACAGCCGTCGAGTGGGGCATCAGCATCGCCCTGTTCGGCTACGTCATCGTCAACGTGCTGATCTCGTTCCTGGACGGCGTCTCCATCCACGGTGTCGTCATCCTGCCGGTCGTCATCACCCTCCTCACGCGGACCACGAGCGCCAAGGAGTACTTCGCCCACGGGTCGCATTCCCGCGACGGCGCCTGACGCCCGGACCGCGGGAACCGGGCCCCGTGCGCGCGGGACCGGTCTCTGCGGCCGCCCGCGCCCTGTCGCACTGTTGTGCGACGATGGCCGACCCAGGCTGGAGGAGGCGCCCGTGGCCGAGAATCGCCCGTTCACCCCTGCCGTTCTCGAAGCGGTCCTCGAACGCCTGACCTACGCCAACGAGGAGACCGGCTACACCGTCGCCAAGGTCGACCCCGGGCGCGGCGGCGACCTCGTCACCGTCGTGGGATCCCTGCTCGGCGCGCAGCCGGGCGAGTCGCTGCGGTTGGAGGGCCGCTGGGGCTCGCACCCCCAGTACGGCCGCCAGTTCCAGGTCGAGAACTACACCACGGTGCTGCCCGCCACCGTGCAGGGTATCCGCCGCTACCTCGGGTCGGGGCTGGTCAAGGGCATCGGGCCGCGGCTCGCCGAGCACATCGTCGGCCACTTCGGCGCCGACGCGCTCGACGTCATCGAGCAGACCCCGGAGCGGCTGATCGAGGTCCCCAAACTCGGCCCCAAGCGCACCCGGCTCATCGCCGAGGCGTGGGAGGAGCAGAAGGCCATCAAGGAGGTCATGGTCTTCCTCCAGGGCATCGAGGTGTCGACCTCGCTGGCGGTGCGCATCTACAAGAAGTACGGCGACTCCTCCATCGACGTCGTGCGCAGCACCCCCTACCGGCTGGCGACCGACGTGTGGGGCATCGGCTTCAAGACCGCCGACACCATCGCGCAGGCCGTCGGCATCCCGCACGACAGCCCCCAGCGGGTCATGGCCGGCATCCAGTTCACCCTCTCCGAGTCCACCTCCGACGGCCACTGCTACCTGCCCGAGGACCGCCTGATCGCCGATGCCGTGAAGATCCTGGGCGTCGACACCGGGCTGGTCATCGAGTGCCTGGCGCAGCTCGTCGCCGAGGAGGGGGTCGTCGCCGAGAAGGTCCCCGGCGACGACGGCGTGCCGGTCACGGCGGTCTACCTCGTCCCGTTCCAGCGCGCCGAGGTCGCCCTTGCGAACCAGATGCTGGCCCTGCTCGGCGCACCCGAGGACCGCATGGGCGCCTTCGCCGATGTCGACTGGGCCGCGGCCCTCGGCTGGTTGCGGGAGCGCACGGGCACCGATCTCGCCGAGGCGCAGGAGCAGGCCGTCAGGCTGGCGCTCACCCGCAAGGCCGGGGTGCTCACCGGCGGGCCGGGCTGCGGGAAGTCGTTCACCGTCGCGTCGATCATCACGCTCGCCGCGGCGAAGAAGGCGCGGATCGTCCTGGCGGCCCCGACCGGGCGCGCGGCCAAGCGGCTCACCGAGCTCACCGGGCACCCGGCGGCCACGGTGCACCGGCTCCTCGAACTCAAGCCCGGCGGCGACGCCTCCTACGACCGCGACCGCCCGCTCGACTGCGACCTCCTCGTGGTCGACGAGGCGTCGATGCTCGACCTCCTGCTCGCGAACAAGCTGCTCAAGGCGGTTCCGCCGGGCGCGCACGTGCTGCTGGTCGGCGACGTCGACCAGCTCCCCTCCGTGGGCGCCGGGCAGGTGCTGCGCGACCTCATCGACGGCACGGCCCGCGACGGCGCGTCCAGCGCCATCCCGTCGGTGCGGCTCACGCAGGTGTTCCGGCAGGCCCAGCAGTCGGGCGTGGTCGTCAACGCCCACCGGGTGAACAGCGGGGCGCCGCTGCTGCTGGACGGGATGGACGACTTCTTCCTCTTCCCGTGCGACGACACCGACGCCACGGCGGAGCTGACCGTCGATGTGGTGGCGCGCCGGATCCCGCGCAGGTTCGGGCTCGACCCCCGCCGCGACATCCAGGTCCTGGCCCCCATGCACCGGGGGCCCGCCGGCGCCGGCAACCTCAACACGCTGCTCCAGACCGCGCTGACCCCCGCCCGCGAGGGGCTGCCCGAGCGGCGCTTCGGCGGCCGCGTCTTCCGCGTGGGCGACAAGGTGACCCAGATCCGCAACAACTACGACAAGGGCGCCAACGGCGTGTTCAACGGCACGCTGGGCGCGGTCACCGGCATCGACCCCACCGAGCAGCGGCTGTCGGTGCGCACCGACGAGGACGAGGACATCGCCTACGACTTCGCCGAGCTCGACGAGCTCGCGCACGCCTACGCCATGACCGTGCACCGTTCGCAGGGCAGCGAGTACCCCGCCGTGGTCGTGCCGGTCACCACCAGCGCGTGGATGATGCTGCAACGCAACCTGCTGTACACCGCCATCACGCGGGCGAAGCGGCTGGTGGTGCTGGTGGGCTCGCGCCGGGCCGTCGCCCAGGCGGTGCGCAACGCCAGCGCCGGGCGGCGGCACACGGCGCTGGCGCACCGGTTGGCGGCGCACTGAGCCGGCGGTGCACTGAGCCGGTGCGCCGCGGCGGCCGGCCGGTCTTTTTCGGTGTTTCCCAACGCCCGGCGGCGTCCGCGAACTACGCTTCCCACATGAATCTCGGATCGTGGCGCAATCCGCGCATCGCGACGGCCTACCACCGCGGACGCTGACGCTCTTACCACTCCCCCCGGAGAGCGTCAGCCCCCTCGGGCGTCGGTGCGAGCCGGCGCCCGAGGCATGTCCGGACCCGCGCGGGCCCCGAATCGCCCCGCCCGTAATGGTGGTTTTCGGGTGACTTGTCAGGCCCTGCGGGAATTCCGGTGCAGGACTCCTTTGGCGCAGGTGATGGCGAGGCCCGCCGCCGCGGTTTCGAAGGAGACGTCGAGGCGCATGGTGCCGGGTTCGTGTTCGGTCGCGATGTCGGCCACCTGGGCCTCGGCCCACGGTTCGGGCACGTCGTCGAAGAAGCTGAAATCGGTGACGCCTTCGAGGACCAGTGTGTGGCTGACCTGGTCGCTCTCCCTGTCGGCGCGCAGGGTGACGATGACGCGGTGCCCCGGGGCGTCGAGCCAGACGCCGTCGAGCACCGCACCTCTGAGCGCTTGGAGTCCCGGCATGCGACCCGCCCCCTGTCCGCTGCCCTACCGGCGGGCGTCCCCTGCGGTCACCGTGCCCCGCCGCCCGGGTTCCACACCGCCGCCGACCGGTTCCGGTCGAGGGCAGCGGGGCGCGCCGGCACCGGCCGCGCAGTAGCGTTGGGGCCTGTGACGGACACTGTGATCGTTGTCGCCGGCGCCATTGTGCGCGATGGTTCGCTCCTCGCCGCGCAGCGCGCCGAGCCGGCGCAGATGCGCGGACGGTGGGAGCTGCCGGGCGGCAAGGTCGACCCCGGCGAGACCGACGAAGCCGCCCTCGTCCGCGAGTGCCGCGAGGAGCTGGGCGCCGACGTCCGCCCGCTGGCGCGCATCGGCACCGAGGCCCCGTTCCCGCAGCGCGTCGGCGCGCCGCCGGCGGTGCTGCGGGTGTGGCTGTGCGAGGTGCTGGACGGCGAGCCGGCGGCGCTGGAGCACCTCGCGCTGCGCTGGCTCGGCCCCGAGGCGATCGACGGTCTCGACTGGCTGCCCGCCGACCGCCCGTTCCTCGGCGAGATCAGGCGGCACCTCAACGGCGGGTGACCCCGTGCCGCGCGCGGCACCCGGCGGGCGGCCGGTCCCTAGGCGTCGCCCTTGGCGGCCTTGGCGAGTTCGGGTTCGAGGCGCTCCATGGCCCACGGCAGGCTCAATGGGCTGGGGGAGGAGAACGCCATGGAGACCGCGGGGTCGTCGAAGGCGATGTAGCCGCCCTCGCGCACAGCGGGGATCTTCGCGAAGACCTTGTTGTCCTCCACGCGCTTCTTGTCCTGCGCCGTGGTGTACCACATGGGCATCACGTCGGCGTCGACCCTGTCGGCGTTCTCCAGGTCGATGGTGCCGAAGAACGCGGTGTCGCTCGCGAGGTCGAGGTCGTCGATGACCTTCGCGGGCTTGAAGCCGAGCTGCGTCATGAGCTCGTAGCGGGCCTCGCCCGGGACGTAGAACGCCAGCTGGTCCTGCGGGGTGACCGACCCGACCGCGAAGGTCTTGTCCTTGAACTCGGGGTGGTCGTCGGCGATGGCGGCGGTCGCCGCCTCGGTGTCCTCGACGAGCTTCTCGCCCTCGGCCTCCTTGCCGAGCGCCTTGCCGATGAGCCGGGTCTGGTCCTGCCAGGCGGTCAGCCAGGGCTTGTCGGGGTAGGCGACGGTCGGCGCGATCTCGGTGAGGTCGTCGTACTCCTTCTTCTCCATGCCGGACTGCACGCCGAGGATGAGGTCGGGCGCGAGAGCGGCGATCTTCTCCAGCGGGATGCCGTCGTCGGTGGCGAGGAGCTCGGGCTGCTTCCCGCCGAGCTCCTCGATCTTGGCGGTGTTCCACGGCAGCCGGCCGTCCTCGCTGGCGAAGGTGGACTCGGAGATGCCGACCGGGACGACGCCGAGTTCGAGCAGGGTGCCCTCGTCGGACCAGCCGACGGTCACGACCCGTTTCGGCTTCTCGGTGATGGCGGTGGTGCCGTGGGCGTGCTCGATCTCGATGTCGGCGAAGTCGCCGCCGCCGGCGCCGTCGTCCGCGGCGGTGCCGCCGGTGCCGCAGCCCGACACGGCGAGCGCCGCTGCTGCGGTCGCCGCGAGGGCCCGCCAGGTGTGGGTGCGGCGTGCGGTGCGGGGCATCAGGGTCCTCCAGGTGGGTGCCTGCCGGTGGTGGCGGAGTGGCGGGCGCCGCGCCGGGCGGGCCGCCCGTACGCCGATATGCCCGCAATTGTGAGGCATGCCTACCCTAATCAGCGAGGGCGGAACGCGCGACACCAGGGTGCGGCGAACGCCCCGCGTCGCGCCCCTCCGACCGGCCGGATCCGCGCGGAACGGGGAACACCCCATAAACTGGGTGTCCGACCGCGGGAGTCGCGGTCCTTCCCAGCTGATGAGATCGAGACTTTCGCATGCCCAGCGCCACGCCCGCCGAAGGCTCCGCACTCCGCAAGGACCTTCGCAACGTCGCCATCGTGGCGCACGTCGACCACGGCAAGACCACCCTCGTCGACGCCATGCTCTGGCAGTCCGGCGTCTTCCGCGTCAACCAGGACGTCGACGACCGCGTCATGGACTCCAACGACCTCGAACGCGAGAAGGGCATCACCATTCTCGCGAAGAACACCGCGGTCCACTACACGACGCCCGAGGGCGACGACGTCGTCATCAACATCATCGACACCCCGGGCCACGCCGACTTCGGCGGCGAGGTCGAGCGGGGCCTGTCGATGGTCGACGGAGTGGTGCTGCTGGTCGACGCCAGCGAGGGCCCGCTGCCGCAGACCCGGTTCGTCCTGCGCAAGGCGCTCGCGGCCAAGCTGCCGGTGATCCTGGTCATCAACAAGGTCGACCGCCCCGACAGCCGGATCGCCGAGGTCGTCGACGACACCTACGAGCTGTTCATGGACCTCGACGCCGACGAGTCGCAGATCGAGTTCCCGATCGTCTACAGCTGCGCGCGCGACGGCATGGCGTCGCGGGAGCGCCCCGCCAACGGCGAGATGCCCGACAACGGCGACCTCCAGCCCCTGTTCCGCACCATCCTCGACACCATCCCGGCGCCCGAGTACACCCCCGACCACCCCCTCCAGGCGCACGTGACCAACCTCGACGCGTCCCCGTTCCTGGGGCGCCTCGCGCTGTGCCGCGTCCACGAGGGCGAGATCCGCAAGGGCCAGCAGGTCGTCTGGCTCAAGGGCGACGGCACCCAGCAGCAGGTGAAGATCACCGAGCTGCTGATGACCGAGGCGCTGGAGCGCAAGCCCGCCGAGAAGGCCGGGCCGGGCGACATCATCGCCATCGCCGGCATCCCCGACATCATGATCGGCGAGACCCTCGCCGACCCGGAGGACCCCCGCCCGCTGCCGCTCATCACCGTCGACGAGCCGGCCATCTCCATGACCATCGGCACCAACACCTCGCCGCTGGTCGGCAAGGTCAAGGGCGCCAAGGTCACGGCGCGGCTGGTGAAGGACCGCCTCGACCGCGAGCTCGTCGGCAACGTCTCCCTGCGGGTGCTCCCCACCGAGCGCCCCGACACCTGGGAGGTGCAGGGCCGCGGCGAGCTGGCGCTCGCGATCCTGGTCGAGCAGATGCGCCGCGAGGGCTACGAGCTCACCGTCGGCAAGCCGCAGGTGGTCACCAAGCAGGTCGACGGGAAGCTGCACGAGCCCACCGAGCGCCTCACCGTCGACGCCCCCGAGGAGTACCTGGGCGCCATCACCCAGCTCCTCAGCGTCCGCAAGGGCCGCATGGAGCAGATGACCAACCACGGCACCGGCTGGGTCCGCATGGACTGGCTGGTGCCCTCGCGCGGCCTCATCGGCTTCCGCACCGAGTTCCTCACCGAGACCCGCGGCACCGGCATCGCGCACCACGTGTTCGAGGGCTTCGAGCCCTGGTTCGGCGAGCTGCGCACCCGCCCCAACGGCTCCCTGGTGGCCGACCGGGCCGGCGCGGCCGTCGCGTTCGCGATGTTCAACCTGCAAGAGCGCGGCACGCTGTTCGTCGAGCCCACGACCGAGGTGTACGAGGGCATGATCGTCGGCGAGAACTCCCGCTCCGACGACATGGACGTCAACATCACCAAGGAGAAGAAGCTCACCAACATGCGCTCCTCGACCGGCGACGAGCTGGTGCGGCTGGTCCCGCCGCGCAAGCTGTCGCTGGAGCAGGCGCTGGAGTTCTGCCGCGAGGACGAGTGCGTCGAGGTCACCCCCGAGGCCGTGCGCATCCGCAAGGTCATCCTGGACCAGAAGGACCGCGGGCGGCTCACCGCGCAGAAGAAGCGCGGCTGACCCCGGCCCGCCCGGGCGCGCCCACCGGTACCGCGCCCCGGCGCGGTACCGGCAAAAGGTTTACCGCGCGTCCGGGTCAGGCCATCATCGGGGGGAAACCGCGCATTCCGTGGCGGTGCGGCGCCCGCCGAACCTAGCCTGAGGGTCCAGCCGGCCGTGATCGCGCGGCCACCGGACCGGGAACAGGTCGGGAGACGAAGCAGCCATGGCGCAGCCGCACGCGGTGGTGGTCGGCGCGGGTATCGGCGGCCTGGCCGCAGCCCTCGCGCTGCGCCTCAAGGGCTGGTCGGTCGCCGTCTACGAGCGCGCCCCCGTTGTGGAGCCCGGCGCCACCGGGCTGGTCCTCTCCGCCAACGCGCTGCGCGCCCTCGACGCCCTCGGGGTGGGTGCGCAGGTCCGCGCGCTCGGCGTGCGCGTGGGCGGCACCGGGGTGCGCCGCCAGGACGGCCGGTGGATCATGCACGGCCCGCGCGTCCACCCCGGCGACCCCGACGCGGTGGTCCTGGCGTCCTCCGTGTTGGTCGAGGCGCTGCTCGCCGCCATCGGCGGTGGCCCCGAGACCCTGCACACCGGCACGGCCATCACCAGCGTCGACCCCGGCGACACCCGGCGTCCGGCCCGCGTGGCCACCGACACCGGCGACCTCGGCGCGGAGCTCGTCGTGGTCGCCGACGGCGTCCGCTCGCCGCTGCGCGCGGAACTGTTCCTGGAGCACCCCGGTGCGGTCTACGCGGGGTTCACCTCGTGGCGGGCCGTCGTCGAGCCGCGGCCGGTCGACTTCGGCGAGAGCTGGGGCCGGGGCGGCGTCGTCGGCGTCCTCCCGTTCCCCGGGGGCAGGCTGTACTGCTACGCCACCGCGAACCTCCCGGCGGGGCAGCGGGCCGGCGACGAGCGGGCCGAGATCGTCGCGCGGCTCGCCGACTGGCACGCGCCCATCCCCGACCTGTTCACCGGGGCGGCCCCCGAGGCGGTCGTGCGCACCGACATCTGGCACGTCGACACCCCGCTGCCCGCCTACCACAAGGGCAGGGTCGCGGTGCTCGGCGACGCCGCGCACTCCATGACCCCCCACCTGGGCCTCGGCGCCGGGTTGGCCCTGGAGGACGCCGTGGTCCTCGCGCACCACATCGACGGGTCGACCGCCTACGTGCCGACCGCCCTCCAGTCCTACAGCGAGGCCCGGCTCCCGCGGACCACGGCGCTGGTACAACGGTCGGCGCAGCTCGCCGAGGCGGTGCAGAGCGAGTCGCCGTTCCTGACCCGGCTGCGCGACACCGCCATGACCGCCGTGGGGCTCATGGCGCCCCGCGTCCTCACGCGGTACATGCACTCCGACGGCGAATGGCACCCGCCGGGCGGGCCCCCGCTCTGAGGCGGCGGCCCGCCCGGCGCTGCTCAGCCGTTGGCCGGGCCGGGCTTGGTGTTCGGCACGATCGGGGTGTCGGCGCCCTCCTTGCGCAACCCGATCTTGCTGCCCAGCCAGACGAGCGGATCGTAGCGGCGGTCGGCCACCCGCTCCTTGAGGGGGATGAGCGCGTTGTCGGTGATCTTGATGTTCTCGGGGCACACCTCGGTGCAGCACTTGGTGATGTTGCAGTAGCCGAGCCCGAACTCGTCCTGCGCGATCATGCGGCGGTCGGCGGTGTCCTCCGGGTGCATCTCCAGTTCGGTCGCCCGCATCAGGAAGCGCGGCCCGGAGAAGTGCTCCTTGTTCTCCTCGTGGTCGCGGATCACGTGGCAGACGTTGTTGCACAGGAAGCACTCGATGCACTTGCGGAACTCCTGCGGGCGCTCCACGTCGGCCTGCTGCATGCGCATCTCGCCGGGCTCGAGGTCCGGGTCGGGCGTGAACGAGGGGATCTGGCGCGCCTTCTCGTAGTTGTACGAGACGTCGCAGACCAGGTCGCGGATGACGGGGAAGGTCCGCAGCGGCGTGACCGTGATCTCCTCGCCGTCCTCGAAGGTGCTCATGCGGCACATGCAGGCGAGCTTGGGCTGCCCGTTGATCTCCACGGAGCAGGACCCGCACTTGCCGGCCTTGCAGTTCCACCGGACCGCCATGTCGGGCGCCTCGGTGGCCTGGAGGCGGTGCAGGATGTCGAGGACCACCTCGCCCTCGTTCACCTCCACCTTGTAGTCGACGAGTTCGCCGTCGCCGTTGTCGCCGCGCCAGACCTTGAAAGTGCGCGTCTCGCTCATGCGGTGTCCTCCTGTGCGTCGGCGCCGTCCTCGGCGGGAAGCTCGTCCTCGGTGAGGTACTTGGCCAGTTCGGTCCGTTCGAAGAGTGCGAGGAGGTCGGGGCGCAGCGAATCCAGCGGTTGGCGCTTCAGGGCCACGCCGCCGTCGACCAGCCGGGTGATGAGGTTGGTCTTGCGCCACTCGGGGTCCATGCCGGGGAAGTCCTCCCGGGTGTGCCCGCCGCGGGACTCCTCGCGCTCCAGCGCGCAGCGGGCGATCGCCTCCGACACGACGAGCATGTTGCGCAGGTCGACGGCGAGGTGCCAGCCGGGGTTGTACGCCCGGCCGCCGGTGGCCCGCACCCGTTCGACGCGGGGCCGGAGCTTGTCGAGGTCCTCGATCGCCTGGGCGACCTCCGGGCCCCGCCGGATGATGCCGACCAGCTCGTTCATCATCGTCTGGAGGGCCTGGTGCACCGCGTACGGGCTCTCGCCGTCGGTGCGCTCCAGCGGGGCGACGGACTCCTCGGCGGCCCGGGCCACGACGTCGGCGTCGGGCACGGGGCGGTCGTCGCCGAGCCCGTCGATGTAGGCGGCGGCGCCGAGGCCGCAGCGGCGCCCGAACACCAGCAGGTCCGACAGCGAGTTGCCGCCGAGCCGGTTGGACCCGTGCATGCCGCCGGAGACCTCGCCGGCGGCGAAGAGCCCCGGGACGAGGGACGCGCCGGTGTCGGCGTCGACCTCGACGCCGCCCATCACGTAGTGGCAGGTCGGCCCGACCTCCATGGGTTCGGCGGTGATGTCGACGTCGGCCAGCTCCTTGAACTGGTGGTGCATCGACGGCAGCCGCCGCATGATCTCGACCGCGGGCATCCGGCTGGCGATGTCGAGGAACACGCCGCCGTGCGGGGAGCCGCGCCCCTCCTTGACCTCGCTGTTGATGGCGCGCGCCACCTCGTCGCGGGGGAGGAGCTCGGGCGGGCGCCGGTTGTTGGCGGGGTCCTCGTACCAGCCGTCGGCCTCCTCCTCGGTCTCGGCGTACTGGGTGCGGAAGACGTCGGGCACGTAGTCGAACATGAACCGCTTGCCGTCGGAGTTGCGCAGCACACCGCCGTCGCCGCGCACCGACTCGGTGACCAGGATCCCCTTCACGGAGGGCGGCCAGACCATGCCGGTCGGGTGGAACTGGATGAACTCCATGTTCACCAGCCCGGCGCCGGCCCGGAGGGCGAGGGCGTGGCCGTCGCCGGTGTACTCCCAGGAGTTGGAGGTCACGGTGAAGGACTTGCCGATGCCGCCGGTGGCGAGGACGACCGCGGGGGTCTCGAACAGGACGAGGTCGCCGGTCTCGCGGACGTAGCCGAACGCGCCCGCGATGCGCCCCTCGGCGCCGCCGTCCTTGACCAGTTCGGTGATGGTGGTCTCGGCGTAGACCTTGAGCATGGCCTCGGGGTCGCCCAGTTCGGCGGCGTCGGCCTGCTGGAGCTGGACGACGCGCTGCTGGAGGGTGCGGATCAGCTCCAGGCCGGTGCGGTCGCCGACGTGCGCCAGCCGGGGGTACTCGTGCCCGCCGAAGTTGCGCTGGCTGATCGTGCCGTCCTTGGTGCGGTCGAACAGCGCGCCCCAGAGTTCGAGCTCCCAGATGCGGTCGGGGGACTCCTTGGCGTGCAGCTCCGCCATGCGGGGGTTATTCAGGAACTTGCCGCCGCGGATGGTGTCGCGGAAGTGGACCTGCCAGTTGTCCTTGGCGTTGACGTTGCCCATGGCGGCCGCGGCCCCGCCTTCGGCCATGACCGTGTGGGCCTTGCCGAACAGCGACTTGGAGATGATGGCGGTCTTCTTGCCCTGCTGGCGCGCCTCGATCGCGGCGCGCAGCCCGGCTCCGCCGGCCCCGATCACCACCACGTCGTAGGAGTGCCGTTGTATCTCGGACATGTGCCTGACTTTCGTTGCGCTCGGGTTCGCCGCCGATGCCACTGCTCGCCCGGGTATCGGCGGCCGGGGGTGTGCGCGGTCGCTAGGCCGCGTTCCGCGGACCGTTCCGGGCTCGCCGTCCCGGAAGCCGCCGCGGCACGCTCCTAGTTGAAGATCCGCAGGTCGGTGATCGTCCCGGAGGCCACGAGGGCCACGTAGAGGTCGGTCAGCATCAGCGACGCCAGGGTGATCCACGCGAACTGCATGTGCCGGGTGTTGAGCCGGCTGATCCGGGTCCACATCCAGTACTGGACGGGTTTGGTGCCGAACGACTTCAGCCGCCCGCCGAACGCGTGCCGGCAGGAGTGGCAGCTCGCCGTGTAGGCCCAGAGCAGGACGACGTTGGCGATCAGGACCAGGTTGCCGACGCCGATGCCGAATCCGCCGCCCGTGCCGTGGAACAGCGGGATGATCGCGTCGGCGGTGTTGACGACCGAGATCAGCACCGCGATGTAGAAGGCGTAGCGGTGCAGGTTCTGGAGGACCATCGGCCAGCGGGACTCGCCGGTGTAGGAGCTGTGCGGTTCGGTGACCGCGCACGCGGTGGGGGCCTGCCAGATGGAGCGGTAGTACGCCTTCCGGTAGTAGTAGCAGGTGAACCGGAAGAGCAGCAGGAATGGCAGGCTGACCAGCGCGTAGGGCAGGAACCACGGGAACTCGAACGGGAGTGTGCCGAACATCGCCGAGGCGGGCTCGCACTGGAGCGCCAGGCACGGCGAGTAGAACGGGGTCAGGTAGTGGTGCGCCTCTACGAAGTAGTGGTCCTGCTGGAAGACGCGGCCGGTGGCGTAGACGATGAACACCGCCAGCCCCAGCGTGGTGAGCACAGGGCCCACCCACCAGCGGTCCTTGCGGTAGGTCTTCGCCGTGATCTGCGCTCGCGCGTGGCCGGGTTTCCCCGACGGGGGCATAGTCGCTGTCATCGTCGCGGCATCTCCATCTAGCGACATGGGCCGGTCCGGTGCCGAAATCGGGCATGCGGGGAGACCGGCTGCTCGGAAAGAGGGATTTCGAGCAGGGCAGGTTATGGGATGCCACGTTAGGACTGCATCATCACGGATTCAGCAAAAGTTCCGCGCAATTCGGGTGTGATTAAACCCACTCGCACCGGGCGGGATCCGATATTCACAATGTGAATTCCCGGCGGAAATACCGATTGCCGTTTATGTGATTATTTAAGCTTTTCTGCGTGGTTTGTGGCGAAATGCGGAAATTGCGCATGGCGCCTCGCTGTCCTGCGCCGAATCTAGTGCCGCGGGACGGCGCGCGAGGGCGGATCGCGGTGTGATCAGGGCCCCAATCGCCCGCCGGCCTCAGCCGCCCTCAGCCGTCGTCCGCCGACCCCGCCGGCTCAGGGGAGAGGAGTTCGAGGTCGTCGCCGAGCTCGCTCGTCGGCCGGGCGGCGAGGAAGCGCAGCAGCTCCATGCGGAACGCGTGGGCGGTGTGCGACGGTTCGACGTCCTTGCGGTGCGCGAGCGCGATGGTGCGCAGCAGCCGCGGCCGGGCGAGCGGGGTACCCCGCAGCCCCGGCCGGTTCTTCAGCACCATGCTCGGCACCACGGCCAGGCCCAGCCCGGCCTCGACGAAGCGCAGCACCGCGTCCATCTCCCCGCCCTCGATGGACAGCCGCGGCTCGAAGCCCGCCTCGCGGCACGCCGCGAGTGTCGACTCGCGCAGGTCGTAGCCGCGCCGGAACATCACCAGGGGCTGGTGGCGCAGGTCGGTCACGCGCATCGACACGGCGGCGCACGGCGGCGGCGCCGACCGGGCGCTCGCGACGACCAGGCTCTCGCGCAGGATCGGCGCCGTCACGAACGCCGGGTCGTTGCTGTGCAGCGGCAGGATGATGACGGCGAGGTCGAGTTCGCCGCGGCCCAAGGCGCCGATCAGGTCGCGCGACCCGCTCTCCTCCACGTGCAGTTCGATGCCGGGGAAGCGACGGTGGAACTCCGAGAGCGCCTCCGCCAGCAGGCCGGCGCACAAGGAGGGGGTCGCGCCGAGCCGGACCCGGCCCTTGCGCATGCCGGCGAGTTCGGCGACGGAGCGGCGCGCGGTCTCGGTGTCGGTGATGATGCGCTGGGCGAGCGGCAACAGCACCTCACCTGCGGGAGTGAGTGTGATGTTCCCCCTAGCACGGCTGAATAACGGTGCGCCGAGCTCCTGTTCGAGGCTGCGGATCTGCTTGCTCAGGCTGGGCTGCGCGACCCGCGAAACCTGTGCTGCGCGGGTGAAATGCCGGGTCTCGGCGACGGCGAGGAAGTACGCGAGCTGCTGCAACTGCATGCTCCATAGCCTACGGCTATGGACACGAGCATGGCCATGACTTAGACGTACCGATAAACGCTGCCTAAAGTGGCAAGGTGTGGCGAACAGTTCCCTGACCAGGCAGAGGTCGACGGCATTTCGGTCCACGGTGGCCCTCAAATCGCTGATGGCGGTCACCGGCGTGATCCTCGTGCTGTTCCTCCTGGCACACATGTACGGCAACCTGATGGTGTTCGGCGGCCAACAGGCGTTCGACGAGTACTCGCACCACCTGCGCGAGCTCGGCGAGCCGATGCTCCCGCACAGCGGCGCACTCTGGATCATCCGCGTGGTCCTGCTGGCGAGCGTGCTCGGGCACGCCTACAGCGCGGTCGCGCTGTGGAGCAGGGCGAAGAAGGCCCGGGGCCACCGCTACGCGGTCACGAAGAGCGCCCAGGGCGCCTCGGCCCGCTACGCGACGCAGACCATGCGGTGGGGCGGCGTCGTCATCGTGCTCTTCGTGGTGTTCCACATCCTGCACCTGACGACCAACGACATCGCCCCCGGCGGCGCGTCCACCAGCCCCTACGAGCGGCTCGTGAACGGCTTCCAGCCGGAGTTCTGGTACGTGACCCTGTTCTACGTGCTGTCGGTGCTGGCAGTGGGCCTGCACTTGCGGCACGGTATCTGGAGCGCCCTGGCGACGCTCGGTGCCAACAAGGCCAAGCGCGAGCGGCCGCTGCACGCCGCTTCGACGCTCATCGCGGTCGTGCTGACGGTCGGGTTCCTGCTCGGACCGCTCTCCGTAACCTTCGGGCTGGTGGAATAAATGACTGAGCTGTACATCGAGGGCGACCCCGTCCGCGACGAGAAGGCCCCCGCGGGCCCCGTCCAGGAGCGCTGGGACAAGCGCCGCTTCTCCGCCAAACTGGTGAACCCCGCGAACCGGCGGAAGCTGTCGGTCATCGTCGTCGGCACCGGCCTCGCCGGGGCCTCGGCGGCCGCGACCCTCGGCGAGGCGGGCTACGAGGTCACGTCCTTCTGCTACCAGGACAGCCCGCGCCGCGCGCACAGCATCGCCGCGCAGGGCGGCATCAACGCCGCCAAGAACTACCGCAACGACGGCGACAGCATCTACCGGCTGTTCTACGACACCGTCAAGGGCGGCGACTTCCGCTCCCGCGAGTCCAACGTCTACCGGCTGTCCCAGGTCAGCGTCGAGATCATCGACCAGTGCGTCGCGCAGGGCGTCCCGTTCGCCCGCGAGTACGGCGGCCTGCTCGACAACCGCTCCTTCGGCGGCGTGCAGGTCTCCCGGACCTTCTACGCGCGCGGCCAGACCGGTCAGCAGCTCCTCATCGGCGCCTACCAGGCGCTGGAGCGCCAGATCGCGGCCGGGACCGTGCAGATGCACACCCGCCACGAGATGCTGGAGCTCGTCGTCAAGGACGGCCGCGCCCGCGGCATCGTCGTCCGCGACATGGTCAGCGGCGAGATCGAGACCCACTTCGCCGACGCCGTCGTGCTCGCCAGCGGCGGCTACGGCAACGTCTTCTTCCTCTCCACCAACGCCATGGGCTGCAACGTCACGGCCACCTGGCGGGCGCACCGCAAGGGCGCGCTGTTCGGCAACCCCTGCTTCACGCAGATCCACCCGACCTGCATCCCGGTCAGCGGCGAGTACCAGTCGAAGCTGACGCTCATGAGCGAGTCGCTGCGCAACGACGGCCGCATCTGGGTGCCCAAGGAGCACGGCGACAAGCGCGACCCGCGCGAGATCCCCGAGGACGAGCGCGACTACTACCTGGAGCGCATCTACCCGGCGTTCGGCAACCTGGTGCCGCGCGACATCGCCTCGCGCGCCGCCAAGAACGTGTGCGACGAGGGGCGCGGCGTCGGCCCCGGCGGGCTGGGCGTCTACCTCGACTTCGCCGACGCGATCAAGCGCATGGGCCGCCCCGCGGTCGAGGCGAAGTACGGCAACCTGTTCGACATGTACCAGCGCATCACCGGCGAGAACCCCTACGAGGTGCCGATGCGCATCTACCCGGCGGTGCACTACACCATGGGCGGGCTGTGGGTCGACTACGACCTCCAGAGCACCATCCCCGGCCTGTTCGTGACCGGCGAGGCGAACTTCTCCGACCACGGCGCGAACCGCCTGGGCGCGAGCGCGCTGATGCAGGGCCTCGCCGACGGCTACTTCGTGCTGCCCAACACCATCAACGACTACCTCTCCGCCGGCCCGTTCGAGAAGCTCGACGCGGACGACCCGGACGCCAGGGAGGCGGCCGAGGCGGTGCGCTCGCGCATCGACACGCTGCTGTCGGTCGACGGCAGCCGCACCGTCGACTCCTTCCACAAGGAGCTCGGCCACATCATGTGGGACTACTGCGGCATGGAGCGCACCGAGGAGGGCCTGCGCAAGGCCATCGAGCGCATCCGCGAGCTGCGGACGGAGTTCTGGAGCGACGTCAAGGTCCTCGGCGGCAACGAGGAGCTGAACCAGGCGCTGGAGAAGGCCGGCCGGGTCGCCGACTTCTTCGAGCTGGCCGAGCTGATGTGCATCGACGCGCTGCACCGCAACGAGTCGTGCGGCGGGCACTTCCGGGCCGAGAGCCAGACCGAGGACGGCGAGGCGCTGCGCCACGACGACACCTACGCCTACGTCGCCGCGTGGGAGTTCAACGGCACCGGCGCGCCGCCGATCCTGCACAAGGAAGAGCTGGAATACGAGTACGTCGAGATGAAGCAGCGGAGCTACAAGTGAACATCACCCTGCGCGTGTGGCGCCAGAAGAACAGCGACGCCGAGGGTCGGATGGTCACCTACAAGGTCGAGGACGTCGAGACCGACATGTCCTTCCTTGAGATGCTGGACGTCCTCAACGAGAAGCTCACGACAGCGGGCGAGGACCCGGTGGCCTTCGACCACGACTGCCGCGAGGGCATCTGCGGTGCCTGCGGCGTGGTGATCGACGGCGTCGCGCACGGACCCGAGACCACGACGACCTGCCAGCTGCACATGCGCAGCTTCAAGGACGGCGACACGATCACCGTCGAGCCGTGGCGCGCCAAGGCGTTCCCCGTGCTCAAGGACCTGGTGGTCGACCGCGGCTCGTTCGACCGCATCATCCAGGCCGGGGGCTACATCAGCGCGCCGACCGGGACCGCGCCGGACGCGCACGCCAACCCCATCCCCAAGGCCGACGCCGACCGCGCGTTCGACGCCGCCACCTGCATCGGCTGCGGCGCGTGCGTCGCGGCCTGCCCCAACGCCTCGGGGATGCTGTTCACCGCGGCGAAGGTGACCCACCTCGGCATGCTCCCGCAGGGGCAGCCGGAGCGGGCGGCCCGCGTGGTGAAGATGGTGAACCAGCACGACGAGGAGGACTTCGGCGGCTGCACCAACATCGGCGAGTGCGCGGCGGTCTGCCCCAAGGGCATCCCGCTCGACACGATCTCGCAGCTCAACAAGGACCTGCTCGGGGCGCTCGCGTCCGGCAACCTCGACTGATCCCGTGAGACGAAGGGCGGTCCCGGTCGCGGGGCCGCCCTTCGCCGGTTCCGGGGCTCAGCCGGCCGCGGGTTCGCGGCGCATGCCGTGGATCGTGGGGCCCTCGGGGAAGGTGGTCTCGTTGACGACCGCGAAGCCGAAGTGCTCGTACAGCGGGATGTTCTCGGGCCGGGACGCCTCCAGGTAGCACGGCATCGCGTCGGAGTCGGCGCGGCGCAGGCCGTGGCGGAGCAGCGCGCCGCCCAGCCCGGTGCCGCGCTCCTTGGGGTCCGTGCCGATGTCGGCCAGGTACCAGTGCGGCTCCTTCGGCGCGGCCCGCTCCATCGGGCCCATGCCGCGCGCGATGACGGGGAACCGGGTGCCGAACAGCTCCACCACGTGCGGCAGCACCCGCAGGGCGTGCCAGGGGCCGTTGTTCTTCATGCCCGGCGGCACCCACAGGGCGGCGGCGCGGACGACGCCCTCGTGCTCGGCGACGTCGACACCCCGCAGCCCGCGCGCGTCGAAGGCGAGCTGCATGCAGAAGAAGCGGCGCGCCTTCTCCGGCCGGATCGCGGAGTCGGGGAACAGCCAGGCGAACACCGGGTCGTCCGCGAACGCGAGGCCCAGCGCGCGGGCCGCCCTGGGGATGTCGGCGCGATCGGCGGCCCGGACCGGCGCCGGATCGGTCCCCCGCCCACCGGACGCACCGCGCGCCTGTGCAGAGTCGTCCTTGCCCATGCCTGCCGCCTCTCGTCAACGGTGCTTGCCGTCGGTCCAGGCTAGCGGCCGGAAGGGCGGCCTATAAGGCGAACCGGCCGTCCCGCGGGATTTCCGGCCGCGGCGCCGCACGGGCCCGGAGCCGGTGCCCCGGGGCTCGGACGCGGTGCGGCGGTCGGGGTCAGACCGGCTGGTCGAAGACGTGCGCGCGGACCCACGCGTGCATGGCCACGGCCGCGGCCGCCCCGGCGTTGATGGAGCGGGTCGAGCCGTACTGGGCGATGGACAGCACCGCCCGGCACACCTCGCGGACGTCGTCGGAGAGTCCGGGGCCCTCCTGGCCGAACACGAGGACGCAGGAGCGCGGCAGTGGGTAGGTCTCCAGCGGCACGGCGCCGGGCAGGTTGTCGACGCCGATGACGGGCAGTTCGCGTTCGTCCGCCCACGCCAGCAGCTCGGCGGGGCCCTCGTGGTGGTACACGTGCTGGTAGCGCTCGGTGACCATGGCGCCGCGCCGGTTCCACCTGCGGCGGCCGACGATGTGCACCGCCGCCGCGCCGAAGGCGTTGGCTGTGCGCACGACGGAGCCGATGTTGAAGTCGTGCTCCCAGTTCTCCACCGCGATGTGGAAGGGGTGCCGGGACGCGTCGAGGTGGTCGACGATCGCCTCGCGGCGCCAGTAGCGGAATTGGTCGACGACGTTGCGTTGGTCGCCGTTGGCGAGCAGGTCTGGGTCGTAGTGCGCGCCGTCGGGCCACGGGCCCTCCCAGGGGCCGAGCCCCACGATGCGCGCCGGCGGCGCCGCCTCGGGCTCCGGCTGGGGGACGGTCTGCTCGCTCACCCCTCCAGGATAGGCGCCGGCGGTGCCGCCCGGTTCAGCGGTCGAAGCGCAGGTCGCCGTGGAAGTCGCGGCCCTGGATGACAGTGCCGCTGACGTCGCCGTTGACGGTGTTGGTCACCGTGCCGCCCGACTCGGCCAGTAGTTCGCGCAGTTCGGCGGCGACGGGGGCGATACCGGGCTCCGCGGCCTCGGCGTCGACGATGTGCCCGGCGAGGACTCGGACCGCGGCATCGTCGGAGGGGTCTGTTTGCGCGGCGTCGAGTGCGGCGCTCGAATCGGGCCGACTCCGCAGGCGGGGGAACAGCACTTTGCGGAGCCGGGTCAGCGTCGTAAGGCCGCCGTCGGCCAGCGCCTCGCCGATCTTTCCGCCGAGGCCGCCGGCGACCGCGGTGGCGAGGGCGATGCTCACAGGGTCCATGGCTGGCTCCGGGGGAAAGGGGCGGTGACCGGTGGCTTCCAGAGTCGCACAGCTCCTGCGGTGCCCACCAGTCCGATTCCGGTCAGCTCGTGGGCGCGGCCCGGCCGCGCCGTGCGGCGCGGCCGGCGGGGACGAGGGCCGCGGCGCGCCAGCCGAGCATCGTGACGGCGAGGAAGAGCGTTGTGACGACGGCGAAGGACAGCGGGGCTCCCCCCGCGCCGGCGGCGACGCGCAGCGCCAGCCCGCCGGCGACCGTGACCGCCCAGATGAGGGCGCCGTTGGCAAGGACGCGTGCCGGACCGGGCGCGGCGGGGCCGCGGGCGAGTGCGGCGGCGCCGGCGAGCGCCCAGGCGAGGGCGAGGGCGGCGGCGAAGGGCCACGCCGTGCCGAGCAGGCCGAGCAGGACACCGGCCTCGTGGTGGTTGGCGCGGCCGACGGCGACGAACACGGTCACGCACGCGAGGTCGAACAGGACCGCCCACGGAGTGGGGACGGCGGTGCCTCCGGGGCGGAGCGCGAAGAACGGTGCACGCATACGGCCAGGCTAGCGGTGGGGTGCGTGCAACGGGGTCGGCCCCCGCTGGGCGCGGGGGCCGACGCTGGTGCCGACGGGTACCGGGGATGGAAGGACGGGGATGTACCAGTCGGCCCTCACGCGTACGGCGGTGCGCGAGGCCCCGGCACCCGAGATGCGCGGGGTGCCGGGGGTAGTGGGTCCGGCCTTGGCTCCGCTGCGCGGGCCGCCGGCGGGGGTCATCCGGTGAGGAGGCTCACCCCGAACTCGTCGAGGATGGGGTTCACCGGCTGGAAGAAGGTGACGCCGCCGCTGGAGCAGTTGCCCGATCCGCCGGAGGTGACGCCCTGTGCCTGGTTGTCGGTGAGCCAGGAGCCGCCGGAGTCGCCGGGCTCGGCGCAGACGTCGGTGCGGGTGAGGCCGTTCACCACGTCGCCGCCGCCGTAGTCGACCGACTGGTTCTTGGACTCGACGGTGCCGCAGTGCCATCCGGTGGTGGAACCGGAGCGGCAGATGGCGCCGCCCTCGGGGGTCTCCTCCGAACCGCCGACGGTCACGGTGCCGCCCTGGTAGTCGTTGACGACGGGCTGCGGGGTCCAGTTGCTTTCGGTCTGGGCGTGGGCCATGTCGTTGCCGGGGAACACGGACCCGGCGACCGTGCCGGTGCCGCTGCCGTCCTCGGACGACACCTGGGTGCCCTCGGCGCCGCAGTGCCCGGCGGTGACGAACCCGCCCTCGACGGAGAAGCCGATGGAGCAGCGCCCGCCGCCGGTGGAGTAGGCGTCGCCGCCGCGGACGTCGGCGTAGGTGCGCGGCTGGGCCTTGCTCTCCTTGACGGTCACCGCGGAGCCGGCGACCCCGGCACCCTTGGCGAACTGCTCGCCCTTTGCGGTGGCGCCGGGCTTGACCGTGATGACGACGGTGTCGGACTCGGCGTCGGTGTACCAGCTCGTGACGCCCTTGTGGTCGGCGGTGCCCTCCTTGTTGAGGTCGGACATGACGGCGTCGAGCGCCTGCTGGCCGTTGTCGACGAGGTTGGGGGTGGCGCCGGCCGAGCGGACCTCGGGGGCCGCGCTCTTGTCGGTGATGTTGACGGTGAGCTTGCCCGTGGCGACGTCGAAGACGCCGCCGCCGAAGGCGTCGCCGAGGGAGGAGCGGAGCGCCGACTCGGTGGAGCGGGCGTCGTCCTGCTGCTTGTAGAGCGCCTCGACTTCAGGGGTGCTCAGCCCGAGGTCGCGCTTCATGGCCGTCGCCTGGTTGGCGTCGCCCTGGGTGGCGGCGTCGGCGGTCGCGGCGGTCGCGGCCGCCGCGATGAGGCCAATGGCGAACACACCACTGCCGATGGTTCTGACCAGGGGGGATTTCTTCATTCGTGCTGCCCTTCTCTTGGTTGGTGACCAGGAGATCGCGTTAATGAGCGGGGACCCAGCGCGATCGCCGAGGGGTGGCCGAAGGCTGTGCGACCTTCGTCAACCGGACACTCGGTAAACGATTGGAAACCATAAGTCATCTCGCCCAGATGGCAATAGGCCGGGTTGAAAGCTGTGGACGGCGACAAACCGGTGATGATCACGAACGCGCTGGTCGAACGCGTGGCTTCGGGTGTCCGGGGGTCCCGTTTTGCGATGTCGCCCCTTGATCACGGCGCGGGCGGCGTGACGGTGATGGGCGAAAATCAGAAAGTCAATAGAAACATACGGCCGAATCAGGCCAATATTCTCCGTACTCGCCAGTTGGTAGGAACATCTAAGGCGATTCTGTGTTCACGCCCTGAACGCGGTCGTGAACTGCGATGATCACCGAACGTGCGCGTCGGGCGTGCATCAGCGGCGCCGGCCGCTCCGGCACCCGTCCCGGCGGCACGAGAACGGGGCGCCGCCGCCGACGCCCCGCCCCTTCAGCACGCGCCCGCGCCTACCCGGCCGCCCCGGACGGGCCCGACGCGAACGCCTCGCGCAGGAACGCGACCTGGAGCAGCAGCAGGTTCTCGGCGGTGGTCTCCTCCGACGCCATGTGCGTGATGCCCGACAGCGGCAGCACCGTGTGCGCCTTCCCCGCAGCCAGCAGCGCCGACGAGAGCCGCTGGGTGTGCGCGTAGACGACGTTGTCGTCGGCGAAGCCGTGGATGAGCATCAGGCGGCCCTCCAGCCGCGCGGCGTCGTCGATCACGCTGCTGCGCGCGTATGCGGCGCCCTCGGTCGCGGGGTGCCCCAGGTAGCGCTCGGTGTAGTGGGTGTCGTAGAGCCGCTGGTCGGTCACCGGGGCACCCGAGATCGCGGCGTGGAACACGTCGGGCCGCCGCAGGACCGCCAGCGCCGCGAGGAAGCCGCCGAACGACCAGCCGCGGATCGCCACCCGGCCGGGGTCGAGGTCGGGGTACCGCTCCAGCGCGTCGGCCAATGCCGCCACCTGGTCCTCCAGCACCGGCCCCGCGAGGTCGCCGTGCACGGCCTGCTCCCACTCGACGCCGATGCCCGGCGTGCCCCGCCCGTCGGCGATGAGCACGGCGTATCCCTGGTCGGCGAACCACTGCGAGGTGAGGAACGCCGAGCGCGCGCTGACCACGCGCTGGGCGTGCGGCCCGCCGTAGGGGTCGAGCAGCACCGGGAGCCTGCCGGAGCCCGGCTCGTACCAGGAGGGCAGGACCAGCGCCGTCGGGATCCGCCGCTCACCGGCGCGCCACAGGGTGACGCGGGGGGACGGCAGCTCCGGGACCTCGGCGAAGCTGGCGATGGCCGTGTGCACCTGCCGGGTCTCGGTCCCCGCCCCCTGCGTCACGACGGTGGCCACACCGTCGGACGCCAGGTCGCGGCGCTGGTGGACGAGGGTGTCGCCGCGCAGCCGCCCGGAGTGGACGCCGCCGCCCTCGGCGCCGGGGAACTCCAGTGGTTCGACGCGCTTGTCCGTGACGTCGAGCAGCCACAGGCCGGTCGACTCCGGCGCGCCGCGCTCCGATGCCGAGAACAGCACCCGGTCGCCGTCGACGCCGAGCACCCCGCGCAGGTACAGGCCCTCCGGGGTGACGGCCTCGCCGCCGAGGTAGAGGCGGCGCTCGGCGTCGCCCGCGCGGCGCCCGACCCACAGCAGCGCGCCCCCGCAGAAGTCGGGGACGCCCGGCATGATCTCCACCCACACGTCGTCGGTCTCCGTGTGCAGCTCGAAGACGAGGCCGGTGGCGGGGTCGGCGCTGAACACGGTCAGGGTGCGCTGGTCGCGGCTCTGCGCGGAGAACACGACGGTCGGCGTGCCCTCGGGGCCGGTGGTCCAGGAGGCGGTGACCAGGTACGGCAGTTCGGCGCGGTTCCACTCGATGGGGACCTCCCTGCCGTCGCCGTGCGCGGGCAGGACGGCCAGCCGCACGTCGGCGTTGGCGGTGCCCGCGGCGGGGTAGGCGACGGTGTGCGCGGCCGACTCGGGGTGCGCGGGGTCGGCGATCGTCCACCGCTCCACGGCGGAGTCGTCCACCCGCGCCGCGAGGACCGCCGACGAGTCGGGCGCCCACCACATGCCGCGGTAGCGGCCCATCTCCTCGGCGGCGATGAAGTCGGCGAGCCCCCAGGTGACATTGTCGCCGTCGGGTTCGGCGAGGACCCGGTCGGTGCCACTGCCGATGTCGATCACGTGGACGGCCCCGCCGCTCACGTAGGCGACGGAGTCGCCGCGCGGGCACAGCGCCGGGTCGACCACCGGCACCGCCGCGGGAAGTTCGCGGGGGGTGTGGTCGTCGCCCGCGAGGTCGACGCAGTACAGCCGGCCGGACAGGGTGAACGCCGCACGGGTGAACGCGTCGTCCACCGTGTAGGACACGATGCCGCCGCCCGTCTCGCGCAGCCGCTCCCTGCGGGCGCGCTCCTCCGGCGGCAGGTCCTCGTCGACCCGGCCGATCTCCCTGGGGTCGGCCGCCACCCATTCGCCCGGTCCGCCCCGCCCGCCGAGTTCGCCGACCCAGAGGCAGGTGGCGGTGTCGTTGCCGTCGCGGCCGCGCAGGAACGCGGCCCGCGTGCCGTCGGGAGAGATCTGGAAGGACCGGGGTGCGCCGAGGGTGAAGCGGCGGGTCCTCGCCTGCTGCCGTGGAAAACTCATGGGACGCATTGTGGCAGCAGCGCGGCCGGCGGCCCCAGGGACGCGGGAGGGGGCGGGGAGTGTTTTGGAAGGGCTTTCGGGTCAGCGAGCGGCCGTCCAGGTGCCGCGTCGCAAGCCGATTCGCGAGGTGCAGCCTGGTTGGCTGTTCGAGCGATATCGGTACAGCGAGGCGGTGCCTGGTGGCCGCGAGCCCGAAATGGCTTTCAAAACACGACCTGGCGCGACGCGCCCGCCCACGGGGGCGCCGGGGACGGCGGCGGCGCGCCCGCGCATTGCCCTCCGGTGACCCGATCATGATCACAATGCGGACAAGTGCCCCTACGTAGAGCTGTATCGTCGGAGGTTATGACAGATCGGCGAATGCTGCTGGTGCACGCGCATCCCGACGACGAGTCCATCGTCACCGGCGCAACGATGGCGAAATACGCCGCGGAGGGCGCGGCGGTCACCCTTGTCACCTGCACCCTGGGCGAGCGCGGCGAGGTCATCCCCGCCGACCTCGCCGACCTCGCGATCGGCAGGAGCGGCGGCCTCGGCGAGCACCGCATCGGCGAACTCGCCAAGGCGTGCGCCGCGCTGGGGGTCGACGACCACCGCTTCCTCGGCGGCCCCGGCCGGTACCGCGACTCCGGGATGATGGGCGACCCCGGCAACGACGACCCCGGCTGCTTCTGGCGCGCCGACCTCGACGCCGCTGCGCTCGAACTCGCCCAGATCGTCCGTGAGGTCCGCCCCGACGTCATGATCACCTACGACGACAACGGCGACTACGGGCACCCCGACCACATCCAGGCGCACCGCGTCGCCCTGCGCGCCTTCGGCAGGGCCGGGGAGCGCGCCGTGCCGGGGGCGCCCTGGCACACCCGGAAGCTGTACGCCGTGGCGCGGCCCCGCTCGGTCCTGGCGGAGTCGGTGCGGCGCCTCGGCGAGGAGTCCGGGCCGTTCGCGCCGCCCGCCGATGTCGGCGACATCGCCCCGGGGGTGCCCGACGCGCTGGTGACCTCCCGTGTCGACGGCTCGGCCCACTGGGCGGCGAAGGCCATGGCCATGCGCGCGCACGCCACCCAGATCAGCGTCAGCGGCGAGCGTTTCGCGCTGTCCAACGGCATCCGCCAGGAGATCGACGCGGTGGAGTACTACACGCTGCTGCGCGGTCCGAGCCGCCGCCGCGGCGACGGGTACGAGACCGACCTGTTCGAGTAACCGGCACCGGCGGGACCTGGGGAGGCAGAGTGGGCTGGAGCGCCGAGTACGCTGCGTCCGTGCCGAACACGATCTCCGACCCTGCCGCGTCGCCCGCCGGGGCCCCCGGCCGTCCCGCGATGGCGGGCACCCTCCTCAACGGCGCGTGCGGGGTCGTCCTGCTGCTGCTCGGGTTCGTCGGCGCGGTCGTCCTCGCCCTGGCGGAGAGCTGGCTGTCGTGGCTCGCGGTGTCGGGCGGGACCGGCCTGGTGCTCGCGCTGGTGTCGCTGGCGGGGATCTGCTGCGTGCTGTTCGCCGGCGGCCGGGCCGTGGGATGGGCGACGTCGTCGCGGTGGGGCCCCGCGCTGCTCGCCGCGGGCTGGACCGCGGGGATCTTCCTGGTGGTGGGGTTCGGCTCGGCCGGCGACACCGTGATGCTGGCGTCGTGGATCAACTACGCCTTCCTGTTCGGCACCGTCGCCGTCCTCGCGCTGGCCGCCCTGCTCTCGGAGCCCGATGCCGCCGGCGTCGCCTGACCCTTTCCCGCCACGTTCCCTCGATGACCTCGACAAGGTCGAGATCATCGTCGAGATCATCGCAAAGGGGCGGGTACGCGCCCGCACACGACCGTGGACGAGAGCCCGGAACGATCGGCGGAACACGTCCCGATCGCACCCACCGCCGCCAAGCGAGGGCAAAGGGTCAGCCGCCCGGCGATCGCGCCGGGCGTTCCGCGACGAGCCGGGCGGCCTGCTCGTTGCCGACGGCCGAGAGCCGGCGCAGGTAGGCGGCGACGACCGCGAGTTCGTCGTCGCTGAACTCCGCCATCGCCTCGTCGAATGCACGGCCCGGCACGTCCCAGGCTTCGGCGACTTCCGCACCCGGGCGCGGCAGCAGGCGGACCAGCGACCGGCGGCGATCGTCCGGGTCGTTCTCCCTGGCGACGAAACCGGCCTGCTCCAGCCGGTCGACCAGCCGGGTGGCCGAACCCGGGGTCAACCCGGACAGCTGGGCGATCCGGCCTGTCGTCATGGGCCGGGTCTCCAGCGCGAGCAGCCCCAGGCATTGCAGATCCGTGGGGTGCAGCCCCATGTGATCGGCGAGTGCCTGGTTGAACAGCGTGTACGCGGCGTAGTGCCGCCGACTCTCATCGGTCACTTCGCGGAGGAGCCGCGCGCGGGAAGCTGACATGGTCCGCCTTCTCGACGATATTTACTTGCACCACGCATATAGTGTGTGGTGCATTATGTGTGTGACGATAAATATTCTACGCGAGGCAGCCGCGCTCGCACCACCGAACGGACACCGATCACCATGACCGACACCGACCCGACGGCTCTGTACGCCCGCTGGAACCGCCTGTGGAACGGCGATTTCAGCGTCGCCGAATCCATCCTGGCCCCGGATCTCCTGGTCCACCAGGCGCGCCCCGACGGATCCGACTCCACCGCACAGCGCGGTCCGGAGCGGCTGCTTCCCGAGATCGAGCAGACGATGGCCCACTTCACGGACGTCGGGATCACCACCGAAGTCGGCCCCCTCATCGACGGCGACCTGATCTCCTTCCGCTGGACCATGCGGGCTTCGTACAAGGGCGGCCTGCCGCGCGCCACGGCCCCGATCGGCACCCGCGTGGAGTTCAGCGGCAACGACATCCTGCGCATCGCCGATGGCCGGTTCGTCGAGTACTGGACATGCAGCGACACACTCAACGGGCTGGTCCAGCTGGGCGCGATCTCCGGCCCCAACGGTCCCGCCTGAGTCGCCTCGCGAAGCGGACCACGCGGGCCCGTCGCCCCACTCGTCAGGGGAGCGACGGGCCGGTGAGATCCGGTGCCGGAGGCCACGCGTGCCGATGGGGCCGCACCGGCGACAGAGTGGTCACGGAGGTCGGCCCCGCGGGCTGAGCGTTGGTCAGCCGGCCCAGGGCCACAGCAGGGTCTGGCCGAAGCCCACGTAGTTCTGGTTCAGGCCGATACCGTCGAGCGTGCCAGCCATGGTCGCCAGGAACGCCTGGTTCACCTCGGGGAACGCGAGCACGGCGAAGAGGGCGACCGGCGCGAACACCCCCACGGGCGACCCGGCGAGCCGGGCGGCCCGCGCCGGCAGGTAGGGCGCGATGGCGTCGTAGCCCGCCAACCCGGGGACGGGCAGCAGCGCGAGCAGGGCCGCGGTGGCGTTGGCGTAGCACAGGAACACCAGCCCGCTGATGGTCCAGTTGTCGGTGACCGAGCCCTCCGGCACGAGTGCCTGCACGACGAGCAGCAGCGCGGCGGCGATCACCAGGTTCACGACGACGCCGCCGATGGCGACCAGGCTGCGGGCGCCGCGCCCCGGCACGGCCGACCGGTCGAGGTGCAGCGCGGGGCCCACCATTCCGAATCCGCCGACCAGCAGGAACGCCATAGGCATCAGCAGGCCCGCGAACAGTTCCCGGTAGCCGAACGGGTTCAGCCGCAGGTACGCCGAGCCGCGCAGCGCGCGGTCGCCGAACCGGTAGGAGAGAACGGACCTGCCGAGCTCCTGGAGGGCGAGGCAGCAGATCCACGCGGCGGTGACCAGGATGAACGGGGTGTAGGCGGTGGTGCCCTCGGTGGTCCAGCCGGCCTCGGCCCGCGTCCACGAGAGCCAGCCGGCCAGGCCGGCGATACCGAGGAGCAGCACGAACACCGGGCTGGGCAGGAAGTCGAGCCGCGACGGTGCGCGGCCGCCGCGGGGGTCCGTGTCGGCGGCACCGGCCGGGTCCGCAGCCGGTGCCGCGTCTGCCTTTGCCGCGTCGCCGGTACCGGCGGGCCGGGCCGGGGAGCCGGGTGACTCTGGTGCGGACATGCTGCTCCCACATGCTCAACGGGATCGAGGAGGCCGACCGGACGCGGGGGCGCCGCGGCGGCGCTACCAGGGCGTGTCTCGCGGATGCTTTCGGATCGGCGGGACACGCCCCAGGCTATGGGGTGCTCCGCGCGGACCCGCACGGGCCCGGCCGCGGCGGCGGAGCGGTCAGATCGAGGCCCGCGGGGTGGTCGCGGAGAGGTGGATGGCCGTGAGCGCGAAGGCCCGCCCGACCTTGGTGAGGCGCTGCGACCGGCCCTCGGACAGGAGGTCGCCGCCGACGACGCAGCCAAGCGTCTCCAGCAGCCAGGTGACGGTGAGCAGCACCGAGCGGACCTGCTGCGTGGGGGGTTCGTCGCCGCCCGAGGGGTGCTCCCACCCGGCGTCGGCGAGCACCAGCCGCGCCTCCTCGGCGATGTCGGTCTCGACCGCTTCGGCGCGGGCGTGGCTGCCGGTGGACCGGGGGGAGCGCATCAGCAGCAGGCCGAGCAGGGTCTCGATGGCGGCCTGCTCGAAGCCGTCGGTGTTGAGGACGTTCTCGCCGACCGCCCGCCACAGCGCGTCGGTGCTGGCGTAGAGCTGCCGCCCCCTGCGGGTGAGGACGAGGCGGCGGCCGGACCTGCGGACCGCGCGCATGGTGCGCAGGAGCTTGTGCAGCGCGATGAGCTGCATGACGTCGGTCTCGCTGCGGGGCGGTGCGGGGACGGTGTCCCAGTCGAACTCGGCGCGGAGTTCGCGCACGACGTTGGGGGAGATGTAGCCGATCTGGGTGAGCCCGATGCCGTCATCGGCGTACTGGAGCAGGCGCTGCACCGGGGCGAGGGCGTCGGCGGCGCCGGGCGGGGTCTCGGCGCCCGTGATGATCTGCCCGAGGAGCGGCCAGAACCGCTGGCGGTGCGGGTGCGAGGGGGACGCCAGCCAGTCGCGGACGCGCTCCTCGCGGATGCGGTCGAGCCGGCTGCGGCCCTGGGGGTCGGGCTGGGTGAGGAAGGAGCGCGCGTGCTGCTCCTGCGCCGCCCGCCAGCCCCGGGTGCCGGGACGGATGTCGCCCACGGCGATCGACAGCTCCAGCGCTGCGGAGGTGGCGTGGTAGGCGTCGGTCTCGGCGGTGCCGAGCGGCGTCCCCCAGGTCAGCTCGGAGAGGTCGGGGGGTTCGATGCCCGAGGCGCGCATCTGGCGCTCGTAGGCGGTCAGGCCGGCGTCGTGCGCGGAGTCGTAGCACGCGAGGATGTCGCGGGTCGCCGCGGAGGTGCAGATGTCGGCGTAGCGCGGCATGTCGAGGAGCGAGAACAGCCGGCCGAGGGAGGTCGCGACGTTCAGGCGGTCGCCGGTCTCGCGGGTGAACCGCACGGGCAGGACGTACCAGCAGAACTCCTGGACCGCGCGCTGGCTGAGGGACTCCAGGCCCTGGCCCGCGGTGAGGCTGGCGAGCGCGCTTTCAGCGGACCGGGCGGCCTTGGCGTCGAGGCGGGCGAGCTGGGCGAGGGCGGACGCGACGGTCTCCTGCATGGCGTGAGTTCGCCACCTCCCGGTGCGGCCAGAGGCTCGCTGCGATGGATGGGCTCTGTATCGTCGGTGCGGAGGCGGGGTCCGCGTGCGCCGGAGGCGCGGTTCGGTCCTCCTCAGCGGGGTGGGCGGCGTGCGGGTTCCTGGGGTACGACCTTGCTGGCCGCGATATCGTTCGTTATGACCTCGGTCACAGTTCCGTCGCGACGGCGGACGGTGGCGACACCGTGCTCCCATGATTCGAGAACCCCGACGATATCGCTGAACACGCCGCCCGAGAGCAGGACGCGCAGGGTGACACGCCGCCCGACGTCGTCGGAAGTCACCAGCGCGCGGAGCCGCGCCGCATATCCCAAATCCGTCACCCCCCGGTGCGCGGCCGCCGCGTGCGGCGGCGGTGCCTCGGTGTCGTCGTGGGCGTCCCGGCGCGCCCGCCGAGGACGCGGGGCGCCAGGCCCCCATGGTCTGGGCCCGCGGCTGCCATGGCACCCCGATGTGCGCATGGTATGCCGGGCACCGCAATACTAGATGGCAGTGAATCGCATGTCCCACGGCCGGCCGACCCGCGGTGCCGGGGCCCGGCACCGCCAGGCTATGTGACATCGAAGACATTTATATGCGGTCAACGTGGCGAAGACCGAAGAGGAGTACGACGTGACCTACGTCATCGCGCAGCCTTGTGTCGACCTGCTCGACAAGGCGTGCATCGATGAGTGCCCTGTCGACTGCATCTATGAGGGCCAGCGCATGCTCTACATCCACCCCGACGAGTGCGTGGACTGCGGTGCCTGCGAACCGGTGTGCCCGGTGGAGGCGATCTACTACGAGGACGACCTCCCCGACCAGTGGTCGAGCTACTACAAGGCGAACGTCGAGTTCTTCGACGACATCGGCTCGCCCGGCGGGGCCTCCAAGGTCGGCAAGATCGCCAAGGACCACTCGGTCGTGGCGGAACTGCCCCCGCAGGCGACCGAGGAGTAGCGGCGCCCGAGCGCCCGGCGGTGCGGCGGCCCGCAGCGCCGGGCGCCGGTTCCGCGCCGACGACCGATCCGCGCGGCGGCGGCGCCGCGGCGGCAGACCAGGAGCAACGGGGACCGATGACTGAACGACGACGGGTGACCGACCGGCTGCCGGCCTTTCCGTGGGACCGCCTGGTCCCGCACAAGGAGGCCGCGGCGGCGCACCCCGACGGCATCGTCGACCTGTCCATCGGCACACCGGTCGACCCGGTGCCGCCCGCGCTGCGCGCGGCGCTGGCCGACGCGGCCGACAGTCCGGGGTACCCGCAGACCCACGGCACACCTGAGTTGCGCGCCGCCATCGCGGGCTGGCTGGAGCGGCGCCACGGCGTCGCCGTGGCGCCCGACGCCGTCCTGCCCACCCTCGGTTCCAAGGAGATGGTGGCCTGGCTGCCGACCCTCCTGGGGCTGGGCGCCGGCGACACCGTCGTGTACCCCGAGCTCGCCTACCCGACCTACGATCTCGGGATCCGCCTGGCGCAGGCCACCCCCGCCGCCTCCGACGGGCTCACCTCGCTGGGACCGGCGCCGGTGCGGCTGGTGTGGCTGAACTCGCCCGCGAACCCCACGGGGCGGGTGCTCCCAGCGGAGCACCTGCGCAAGGTCGTCGCGTGGGCGCGCGAGCGCGGCGCGATCGTCGCCTCCGACGAGTGCTACCTCGACCTCGGCTGGGACGGCACGCACCCGCTGTCGATCCTGCACCCCGATGTGTCCGGGGGCTCGCACACCGGGCTGCTCGCGCTGCACTCGCTGTCGAAGCGCTCCAACCTGGCCGGCTACCGCGCCGCGTTCACCGCAGGCGACCCCGCGCTGGTCGAGGAGGTGCTGGCCGTGCGCAAGCACGCCGGGATGATCATGCCGGCCCCGGTGCAGGCCGCCATGCGGGCCGCGCTCGACGACGACGCGCACGCCCGCGAGCAGAAGGAGCGCTACGCCGCACGCCGCGCCCTGCTGCGCGCGGCGCTGGAGCGCGCCGGCTGGCGGGTCGACCACTCCGAGGCCGGGCTGTACTTGTGGGCGGCCCACCCCGCGCACGACGCGTGGGGGTCGGTGAAGCTGCTCGCCGAGCACGGCATCCTGGTCGCGCCCGGGGTGTTCTACGGCGCCGCGGGAGCCGACCACGTGCGGGTGGCGTTCACGGCGACCGACGAGCGGGTCGCCGCCGCGGTGCGGCGGCTGGCGGCGCTCGCGTGACCGCCGCGGGGCTCACCTGACCGCCGCCGGGCTCACTTCAGCAGGATCTGGCCCTCGGGGGCGACGTCGGCGGTGCGCACCCAGCCGTCGCGGCCCTTCGCTGCGGTCCACCGCTGGTCGCCGTAGGTGACGGAGGTCAAGCCGTAGTCCTTGGCGTTGGCGACCGCCCACAGCGCCATGGCCTGGCCGGGGTCGCCGGTGGCCGGCGGGTCGGCGACGGGCAGCGTGCCGGGGTCGATGCCGAAGATCCGGGTCATCTCCTCGCGTGCGCCGGCGACGTCGGTCTCGGCGGCTTCCTGCTTCTTGAACCAGCAGCTCAGCGCCGCGCCCTCCTGGCCGGTGAACGCCTTGGCCATGCCGCGCGACTTGGGTTCGTGGTCGTCGTAGGCGAACCCGTCGGCGCTGCGCTGGACCGCCTGCGCCGCCTCGTACACGGGGATGTCGCGGTAGCCGGGGACGTCGGCCAGCTCGTCGTAGAACCGGCCGGAGGCGTACACGGGGTCCATGAGCTGGTCGACGCGTCCCCATTCCTGGGACGGCCGCTGCTGGAACAGGCCGACGGAGTCGCGGTCGCCGAAGTCGATGTTGTGGAACTTCGACTCCTGCCACACCGTGGCGTAGGCGATCACGACCGCGTGGTCGGGCAGGTCCTTCGCGAAGGCGACTCCGCCGATCGTCGCGGCGTTCGCCGCCTGTTCGATCTCCAGGCCGGTCTTCCGGCCGGCCTCGGTCATCTTGCAGCCGGCCGCCGGAGCGGGCGGGGCGATCTCGATCGGCTTGATGGACCGCAGCAGGTAGAAGCCGCCGCCGACGAGCACGCCGCAGGCTGCGGTCAGGATGACCAGGATCTTGAAGAACGCGGAGACCTTGCGGCGCCCGCGCTGCTGCGGGGTCTCGCTCGGCTCGCTGCTCTTTCGACGCTTTCCAGACACTCCGTGAACCGTCAGGGGTATCGGGGCGGGCGCGCCAGGCGCGGTCCGCGATCGGATGGGGACGGGCATCCCCGGACCGGCGGCCGCGGCCGCCACCGGGATGGGGAAGGGATACACCACAGATTCTAGGTCGTCATACGAGTCGCGGTGCTGCAAGTGGGCGAGAATCCGCGGCGCGTCGCACGGCGCCGCGGCGCGCACCGCCGAGTGGGGACGGGTTCGTCGCCCCGTGCGCACAACCAGTAGGCTCCAGAGCCATGACCACCTCGTTCACCAGCCCCCTTCCGCAGGACATCGACGCACTGTGGGAGCGCCGCACCGAGCTCACCCCCGACCACACCGAGGCCCGCGCCACCATCGTCGGCGCGGTCGACGAACTCGACGCGGGCAAGGCGCGGGTGGCGTTCGTCGACCCCGCTACCGATGAGGTGGTCGTCGACGAGCGCGCCAAGCGCGCCATCCTGCTGAGCTTCAAGGTGCTCGCCATGGAGGAGTCCGCCATCGGCTCCTTCAACTACCACGACCGCATCCCGCTGAAGAGCCGCCTCGAAGGCGTGCGGGTCGTCCCCGGCGCCATCGCGCGCTGGGGCGCCTACCTTGCGCCCGGCGTCGTCATGATGCCGTCGTTCGTGAACTTCGGCGCCTGGGTCGGCTCCGGCACCATGGTCGACACCTGGGCCACGGTCGGGTCCTGCGCGCAGGTCGGCGAGAACGTGCACCTGTCCGGCGGCGTGGGCGTGGGCGGCGTGCTCGAACCGCCGCAGGCCGCGCCGGTCGTCATCGAGAACGACGCGTTCCTCGGCTCGCGCAGCATGGTGGTCGAGGGCGCCCGCGTGCGCACCGGTGCCAAGCTCGGCGCCGGGACCATCCTCACGTCGTCCACCCGCGTGTTCGACGCCGAGACCGGCGACGAACTGCCCCGCGGCGAGGCGCCCGCGTGGTCGGTCTGCGTCACGGCCAACCGCGTCAAGAGCTTCCCCGGCGGCGACTTCGGGCTGCCGTGCCTGCTGGTCCTCAAGCGCCTCCACGAGGGCGAGGAGCACGACAAGCTCGCCATGAACGCGCTGCTCCGCGAGCACGGCGTCAACGCCTGAGGCGTCCCGCCCGCACGGCGCCGGGCACCGAGGACCCGCAGACCCGCGCGCGGCGCCGCCGGCGCCGCGCGCCACCCGATCTCCTGGGAGAAAGGCCGCACCGCATGCTCGACCTCGCGACGGACGTCCGCGCGCTCACCGCCCGCATCGTGGACATGGAATCCGTCAGCGGCGGGGAGCGCGCGCTCGCCGACGCGATCGAGCAGGCGCTGCGCCCCCTCCCGCACCTCGTCGTCGAGCGCGACGGCGACGCCGTGGTGGCGCGCACGAACCTGGGCCGCGCGCAGCGGGTCGTCGTCGCCGGGCACATCGACACGGTGCCCATCGTCGGCAACGTGCCCTCGCACGAGTCGGAGGGCCGCCTCTACGGCTGCGGCACCACCGACATGAAGAGCGGGGTGGCGGTGCAGCTCAAGCTGGCTGCCGCCATCGCGGAGCCGGTCCACGACGTCACCTACGTGTTCTACGACTGCGAGGAGATCGACGCCGAGCGCAACGGGCTGCGGCGGCTCGCGCGCGACCACCCCGAGTGGCTGGCCGGCGACTTCGCCATCCTGATGGAGCCCACCGGCGGGATGATCGAGGGCGGCTGCCAGGGCACCCTGCGCGCCGAGGTCACCGCCTACGGCGAGCGCGCCCACAGCGCGCGCTCCTGGATGGGGCGCAACGCCATCCACGGCGCGGCGCCCATCCTCGACGTCCTGCGCGGGTACCGGCCGCGCCGCCCCGAGGTCGAAGGGCTGACCTTCCACGAGGGGTTGAACGCCGTGTTCGTCTCCGGCGGGGTCGCGGGCAACGTCATCCCCGATGTGTGCACGGTCACCGTCAACTACCGGTTCGCGCCCGACCGCACCGTCGCCGAGGCCGAGGAGCACCTGAAGGAGGTGTTCGCGGGCTTCCCCGTGGCGGTCACCGACGCCGCTGCCCCGGCCCGGCCGGGGCTGGACCACCCGGCCGCCGAGGTGTTCGTGCGCGCCGTGGGGTCGGGGCAGGCCCGCGCCAAGCTCGGCTGGACCGACGTCTCGCGGTTCTCGGAACTGGGCGTGCCCGCCGTCAACTACGGCCCCGGCGACCCCACCCTGGCGCACACCAAGGACGAGTACGTCGTCCTCGACGAGATCAGCGAGGCCGAGCGCCGCATGGCCGCCTGGCTCACCGGGGCCTGAGACCCCGTCGGCACGTCCCCGTTCATGCGGCGGACGACGAAGATCACCCCCTGAGCACCCCGCAATGGGTAGCTTTGCCGCATGAGAGAAAGCGAAGCAGACGTCAGGCGCGCGGGCCCGCTGACCTACCGCGGCAAGGCGGTCCCCGACACCACCACCGACCAGCGGCTGCTGGACCAGCGGGGCCCGGCCGAATGGGTGCACACCGATCCGTGGCGGGTCCTGCGGATCCAGTCGGAGTTCGTCGAGGGCTTCGGGCTGCTGTCGGAGGTCGGCAGCGCGGTCAGCGTGTTCGGCTCGGCGCGTATCAAGCCCGGGAACCCCTACTACGCCCTCGGCGAGACCATCGGCGGCAAGCTGGTGGAGGCCGGGTACACGGTCATCACCGGCGGCGGCCCCGGGATGATGGAGGCGGCGAACAAGGGCGCCAAGCAGGCCGGCGGCACGTCCATCGGGCTGGGCATCGAGCTGCCCTTCGAGCAGTCCCTGAACGACTACATCGACATGGGCGTCACGTTCCGGTACTTCTTCGTGCGCAAGACCATGTTCGTCAAGTACTCGCAGGCGTTCGTCGTGCTGCCCGGCGGGTTCGGCACGCTGGACGAGCTGTTCGAGGCCATCACCCTGGTGCAGACCGGCAAGGTCACCAAGTTCCCCGTCGTGCTGGTCGGCACGGAGTTCTGGGGCGGCATGTTCGACTGGATCCGCAAGACCCTGCTGGTCGAAGGGCTCGTCTCGCCGAACGACCCCGAGCTGATGTATCTCACCGACGACCCCGACGACGTCATCGAGACGATCCGCAAGGCCCACGTCGACATGGCGCGCCGCCAGTTCGAGGCCGGGCGGGTCGAGGAGGAGGGCGAGCGGATCCACGACGCCGAGCGCGCCGACCCGTGACCCGCGCCCGGCCGCTGCGGGGACGGCCTCAGGCGAGGCCCCTTCGGGCCGTCGCGGGCGGCCGGTCCCCCCGGATCGACGCCACCATGTCGAGCACCTGGCGGGCCGAGCGGGGGTGGCGGGTGGCGAACACCCTGACCCCGAGCCAGGCGTAGACCGCGATCACCGCGAGGCTGTCGGCGAGATCGACGTCCCCGTCGGGGTGCGCGGCCCCCGCCGGCGGCTCGCACCGGACCAGCACGGGGCGGGGGCCCGTCAACAGGGTCCGGGTGCGGCGTGGGTCGGGCCGGTATCCGGCGTCGACCGCCCAGCCGGGGTCCGCGTCGGGTGCCACCACGGTGTACTGCTCGGTTGTACTGCGCACGGTCGCAAAGTCTGGCATGCCCCGGCGGTGCCTCGCGGTGCGGGACGCGTTTCCGCGGCGCCGGGGTGTCGCCCGTGTGGCACGATCGGGAGAGTGAACCTGACGATCCTCATCCTGACCGGCCTGGCGGCGGTCGCGGTGCTGGCCGCCGTCGCGCTGGTGGTCATGGGCAAGGGCGGCCAGCTCGCCCGGTTCGAGGCCGACCACGCGCCCCTGGACCTGCCCGCCGACCGGCCCATCAGCGCGGCGGACGTCGCCGGGGTCCGCCTGCCGCTGTCGATGTGGGGGTACCACGTCCGGGCGGTCGACGAAGCGCTGCGCCGCCTCTCCGGCGCGCTGCGCGACCGCGACGCCCGGATCGAGGAGCTCGAAGCGCGCCTGGGCGGGCTGGCCGCCTATTCGGCCCCCGCCGGTGCGGCGCCCGGCCAGAGTCCGCTGCCGTTCGAGGAGGCCGACTCCGCCCACGGCGGCCCCCGGCCCGCCGCCCCCGGGCCCGGCGGCGCGGCCGATGCGCCGACCGGTCGGCACGCCGTCGTGCGCCACGACGACTCCGCGGCCGGTACCGCGGCCGAGACCGCCGCCGATGCGCCCGACACCTCCTCCCTGCACGTCGGCAACGGCCGCGCATGAGCGTGCCGCAGGCGCCGCCGCTGCTGCGCGTCAGCCGCATCTGCCCCGCACCCGCCGGGCGGGTCTGGCTGACCCTCACCGATTGGGAGATCCATCACCGCTGGATGGTGCTGACCTCGGCGAGCGGCGGTTCCGGCGAAGGGGCGCGCATCGACGCGTTCACCGGTGTCGGGCCGATCGGTTTCACCGACCCCATGGAGATCACCGAGTGGCGGCCCGCCACCGACACCGCGGCCGGCCGGTGCTCGGTGCGGCACCTGGGCGGCGTCGTGCGCGGCGAGGGGCGGTTCGACGTCCGGCCCGTCTCGCCGAGCCACAGCGTGGTCGTCTGGACCGAGTGGGCCGACCTGCCGTTCGGGCGGCTCGGCGCGGCGGCGCGCCCGCTGGCGCGGCTGCTGCTGGCCCCGATGTTCCGCAGCTCGCTGCGCGCGCTCGGGGACGAGGCGGCGCTCCGCTGAGACCCGGTGGATTCGGATACCGAATCGTGATCTAGGGTCGACTTCGGCGCATCGGCGTTTCGCGTACTGCAACGACACGGGGATCCACCGGTCGAATTGTCCGGATAAATTTGGATTGAGTGGCTGACCATGTGGTCCACTCGGTGTATGCAGGGCCTGCCGATCGCGTCCGTGCTCGCCCTATGCGAGCGGGTTCCGCATCCCCCGCACTTGGAGGAAAGACCATGTTCTGTCCGGGCTCTTGTTCCTGTGCCCGAATGGGCATGAGGTGAGTCGGGTGTCGGCGAGTCCGGGGAAGCCGGAGCAGCGCGACGAGATCCCGGCCGAACCGCACACGGCGATCAGGGGCATGTCCCTATGGCCGCCGCCGCGGTCCACCCGCCACAGCGGCAAGCGGCGCAAAGGCGTGCTCATCGCCATCGCCGCCGTCCTGGTGGTGCTCGCGGGCGGCGCTGCCGCCGCGTGGGTGCTCAACCCCGGCGACGAGCCCGGCCCCGTCGGCGACGGCGTCCCCGCTGCCTTCGCCGGTTCCCGCGTCGGCGAGATGGCGCAGGTCGACGAGCAGGGCAAGCCGGTGACCGACTGGACGGCGGCGGTCGACCTCAAGGAGGGCGCCCACCGTGGCAGCGCCGAGTGGCGGACGTTCAACTGCCGCGGCAGCCTCACCCTCACGGAGAAGGACGGCGCCAGGCTGTCCTTCGACTACGTCGAGACCTATGACCCCGACAACAGGTGCGTCGACGAGGCCACCCTCACCCTCGCGGCGGGCAGCGGCGACGCCGTCGAGGCGGAATGGCTGGCCGAATCCCACGACGGCACGATGATGACGTCCACCGGGGCCCTCGACTGACGTATCGGTGGCGGCGGGCGGGATTCGTCGGTGATCTGTCGTGTCCCGGTCCGGCGGCGCTCTAGGATCATCGGGAACCGGCCGATCGCGGGGACGGCGCGGCCGCCCCGCAGGCGGGCCGCGCGCGGTCGCGCACGGCGGCGGCCCGGTGATCCGGCAGCGCAGTGAGCAGTGACGGGAGTGGCGATGAACGGGCAGCGGCTGCTGCGCAACCGCCGGGTGATCGCGGGCGGTGCGGCCGCGGCGGGCGCGGCGCTCGCACTGGCCGCGGCGGCCTGGATGTGGGCCCCGGCGCAGGGGGTGCCCGACGACTTCGCCGGGGCCTGGTCCGGCGAGCTCACGCAGATGGAGACCGAGACCGGGACGTTCCTGAGCGAATGGCAGGTCACCGTCCGCCTCGCAGAGGGGGCCGCGAGCGGCACCGCCGAGCTGGCCGGCCTGCACTGCCGGGGCAGGCTCACCCTGACCGGCGCCGATGGGGACACGGCGCGGTTCCGCTACATCGAGACCGCCGACGACGACCGGCGCTGCGTCGACACCAGCATGCTCGTGCTGCGCCGCGAGGGGGAGCAGCGCCGCCAGCTCGAAGCCGACTGGCGGACCTCGCCCGACTCCGTCCCGGCGATGGCCTCCACCGGACAACTCTTCCGCTGAGGACCGTGCGGACGCGACGGTGCGCTGGACTGCCCGTTAAGGTCGGGGCAGCGGTCGGCACGTGCTACCGCCGGTCCGTCAGAGGGGAATCGCATGGCTGACATCGGGCCGTTGACCGATGATGATCCGCGCGTCGTCGGCGACTACGAGCTCCTCGGCCGCCTCGGCCAGGGCGGCCAGGGCGTCGTCTACCAGGGTCAGGGCCCCGACGGCGGCTACGCCGCCGTCAAGATGCTGCACGCCGACGCGCTCGACGTCGCGGGGCTGCGCAAGCAGATGGCCGAGGAGGTCGACCTCGCCCGCAGGGTGGCGCGGTTCTGCACGGCGCAGGTGCTCGACGCCGACATCGAGGCCGACCCGCCCTACGTCGTCAGCGAGTACATCGAGGGACCGTCCCTCCACTCGGTGGTACGCGAGAACGGCCCGATCAGCGGCGCGGCCCTCGAACGGCTCGCCATCGGCACGGTCACGGCGCTCGCGGCGATCCACCAGGCGGGCATCGTGCACCGCGACTTCAAACCCGGCAACGTCCTCATGGGGCCCGACGGCCCGCGGGTGATCGACTTCGGCATCGCCAGGGTGCTCGAAGGCACCGCCATCATGACCAGCCGGATCGCCGGGACCCCCGCCTACATGGCGCCCGAGCAGATCATGGGCGGCCCGCTGGGCCCCGCCGTCGACATGTTCGCGTGGGGATCCGCCATGGTCTTCGCCGCGAACGGCAAGGGCCCGTTCGGGCACGACTCCCTGCGCGCCGTCGTCAACCGCGTCATCCAGGAGCCGCCGGACTTCGGCGAGCTGACCGGCCCGCTCCGCGAGATCGCCGAGCGGTGCCTGTCCAAGGACCCCGCCGACCGCCCGAGCGCCTCGGAGACCCTGCTCCAGGTGCTCGGCGTCGACTCCGCGAGCGCCGCGACGGCCGCATCGTCGGCGGAGGCGCCGCTGCCGGTCGAGACCATGGTCGCGGGGACGGTCGCGGCGGCCGACAGCGAGGCGAAGGAGCGCGCCGAGGCCGACGTCTACCGGTCCTTCCCCGCGGCCGGCCCGGCGATGCCGGCACCGGTGCTGCGGCAGGGCCCGCCGTCGCGCCCGCCGGTGTCGGGGCCGATGTCGAACGCGCCGCAGATGCGCTTCGGCGGCCCGCCGACCCCCCAGCCGCAGCCGCCGCCCGGGCCCATGCACCCGCCCGGCGGGCAGCCGTCGGGCGGCTGGCCGGCGCAGGCCCGGCCGCCGCAGCCGGGCTACGGGCCCACCTACCCGCCCGCGGGCGCGGGCGGGCCGCCGACCCCGACCCCCGCCCCGCCGGGGCCCCGGCCCATGCACGGCCCCGTGCCGAACGGGCCCTCTGCGCCCCAGTACGGCCCGGCGACGTTCGGGCCGGCCACGGCCCCGCCCGGCCACTACCCGCCCATGGCCGCCCAGCCGCCCGCCCAGGACTCCGGCGTGCGGGTCGGGCTGCTCCTCGGCGTGGTCGGCGGGGTCGCCGTGCTCGCGCTGGTCCTGATCGTGATCCTCTACGCGCTGATCAGCGCCGCCGGCGGCTGAGGTTCCGGCGGCCTCAGCGGCCCTCGAACGAGGGGGTCTCCTTGGCGACGAAGGCGCGGGTGGCCGCCGCGTGGTCGATGGTCTGGGCGCACTGGTCCTGCAAGGTCGCCTCCATCTCCAGCGCGTTCTGGAGGTCCAGGCCCGAACCGAAGGTGAGCTCGGCCTTGAGGGCCGCGTAGGCGACCGTCGGCCCGTTGGCGAGGCGCAGCGCGAGCTCGCGCGCAGCCCCCTCCAGGTCGTCGTGGGGGACGACCTTGCCGACGAGGCCGATCTCCAGGGCGCGCGCCGCCTTGACCGGTTCGGCGAGCATCAGCATCTCCATGGCCCGCCCGTGGCCGATCAGCCGCGGGAGCGTCCACGACGCCCCGGAATCGGACCCCAGCCCGACCTTGGCGAACGCCATCAGGAAGGACGCCTTCTCGGAGGCGATCCGCAGGTCGCAGGCGAACGCCAGCGACGCCCCCGCACCGGCGGCGACCCCGTTGACGGCGGCGAGGACCGGTTTGGGCATCCGGACCAGGCCCAGAACGATCGCGTTGTAGTGTCGGCGGACGGTGTCGTCGAGCCCGGTGCCGGCGTCGAGCGACGCCGCGTGCTCGTTGAGGTCCTGCCCCGCGCTGAACGCCTTCCCCGCACCGGTGATCACCACGGCGCGGGCGCCGGAGTCGTTCTTCGCCCGCTCGACCGCCGCGAGAAGCGCCTCCTTGGACTCCACGGTCAGCGAGTTCATGGCTTCGGGGCGGTTGAGCGTGATGGTCGCGACGCCGTCGGAGAGGTCATAGACAACGCTGTCGGACTCGGCCACGTGAACTCCCTGTCTGGATGCTTTTGGGCCACCTTCCAGCACCCGTTCGGCGGCGCTGCGGCTATAACTTTAGAACCTTAGCCTTCGACGATCCCCGGGCGATGCGGGCCGCGCGCCGTCCGATCGTTTCCCACCCGGCCCAAAAACCGAGATAATGACCGACCAGTGACTCGCTCGCTGAGTCACGCGGACACGGCCGCGCACCGTTTCGCCCGCGCTCGCCCCTCGTGGGTGCGGGAGCACCGCGGTACACCACCGTGAACCGAGAGCTTCCTATGAAAGGGGACACGGCATGGCGGCGATGAAGCCGAGGACTGGTGATGGTCCGATGGAGGTCACCAAGGAAGGCCGCGGCATCATCATGCGGGTTCCGCTCGAAGGCGGCGGGCGCCTTGTCGTGGAGCTGACCCCCGCTGAGGCGACGGAGCTCGCCGAGGCCCTCGACGGCGTCGTGGGCTGACTCCGCCGATCCCGGACGCCGCGGGCCGGCTGCGCGCGCCTCCAACGCGCGGCCCGGTCGCGGCGCGCACGAGGCGCGCCGGCGCCCCGCCCATCCCCCGCTGAGCGGGGCGAAGCAGATTGAGAGTGTTCGTGCCTCTAGCCACGGAGATCCACCCCGTCCAGGGCGGTTTCGCCGACACGTCGGCCGACCTCGTCGCCCTGCCGGTCGTGTCCGGTGCCGACGGCCCGGTCGCGCTGACCGCCGGGGCGGCAGCCGACCTCGACGCCCGGCTGCCCGCACCACTCGCCGAGCTCGTCGTGCACTACGAGCTCACCGGCGCGCCGGGCGAGTCCGCGCAGCTGCCGGTGGACCTGGGGCGGGGGCTGGTGCGGTTCGCGCTGCTGGGGATCGGCGACGGCGGGGCCAAGGCGCTGCGCAAGGCCGGGGCGGCGTTCGCGCGCCTCGCCAAGGGCCGCGAGCGCGCCGCGATCAGCGCCGACTCCCTCGGCCATGCGAACGGGGCGGCGTCGCTCACGGCCTTCACCGAGGGCGCGCTGCTGGCCGGGTACTCCTACACGCTCGCGGCCGTCCCGAAGAAGCCCGCCCCGGTTCCCGCCATCGACCTGCTCACCGGCGGCGCCGACCCCGGCCTCGGCGAGCACGTCCGCCGCGGCACGGCGCTGGCCCGCGCGACCTCGCTCGCGCGCGACCTCATCAACACCCCGTCGGCGGAGAAGGACCCCGCCTGGCTCGCGGCCCGCGCCGACGAAGCGGCGGCAAAGGCGGGCCTGGCCGTCTCCACCTGGGACGAGGACGCGCTGGCCGCCGACGGTTTCGGCGCCATCCTCGCCGTCGGCAGCGGCTCCGACCGCCCCCCGCGGCTGGTCCAGGTCGAGTACCGGCCCGAGGCGGCCGAGCGGCACGTGGTGCTGGTCGGCAAGGGCATCACCTTCGACACCGGCGGCCTGTCGCTGAAGCCCAACGACAACATGGTGCTCATGAAGACCGACATGAGCGGCGCCGCCGTGGTGATCGGCGTCATGTCGGCGCTGGCGGAGCTGGGCTGCCCGGTACGGGTGACCGCGCTGCTCGCGATCGCCGAGAACGCGTTCTCCGGGAGCGCCCAGCGCCCCGGCGACGTCCTCACGACCTACGGCGGGCGCACGGTCGAGGTCCTCAACACCGATGCCGAGGGGCGCCTGGTCATGGCCGACGCCCTCGCCTACGCGGTCGACCGGCTCGCCCCCGACACCCTGGTCGACGTCGCCACGCTCACCGGTGCGGCGAAGCTGGCGCTGGGCACCGGCCTCGGCGCGCTGTTCGCCACCGACGACACCCTCGCGGCGGCGCTCACCGAGGCGGGGGAGGAGTCCGGCGAAGCGCTGTGGCGCATGCCGCTGACCGAGCAGTACGGGGAGACCCTGCGCTCGCGGGTCGCCGACCTCGCCAACATCGGCACCAGCACCGAGTTCGGGCGCCCGGGCGCCTGCGAGGCGGCGCTGTTCCTGCGGGAGTTCACCGGGGGCCTGCCGTGGGCGCACCTCGACATCGCGGGGCCGGGGCGGGCCATGAGCGACGACGCCGAGCTGACCAAGGGCGGCACCGGGTTCAGCACCCGGCTGCTGCTGCGCTGGCTCGCCGCCTGAACCGGCCGGCCGGCGCCGGGGCGGGGCCCGCCGGGGTCACGCCCCGCGGATGGCGGCGAGCATGCCCTCGCCGATGGGCAGCAGCAGCGGGATCAGGCCGTCGTCCTCGCGGACCAGGCGGCCGGTCTCGCGCATCGCCTCGGTGCCGGGGTCGGGGCCGCTGAGCGGGCCGTCATCGGCCGGGGTGGCGTCGAGGGCGTTGTTGAACGCCACGATGCCGCCGTCGCGCAGCAGCCGCAGCGACTCCTTGAGGTACTCGGGGTACTCGGGGAGCGCGGCGTCGACGAACACCATGTCGTACGCAGCGTCGTTGAGCCGGGGGAGCACGTCCATGGCGCGCCCGTGGATGAGCCGGGCGCGGTTGGCGGCGAACCCGGCGGCCTGGAACGACTCGCGCGCCGACTGCTGGTACTCGGGGACGACGTCGACGCTGGTGAGGATGCCGTCGGGGCGCATGCCGCGCAGCAGCCAGATGCCGGAGCTGCCGCACCCGGTGCCGATCTCCACGACGGCCCGCGCGCCGATGGCGGCGGTGAGGAAGCGCAGCACGGCGCCGCCCGACGGGCTGATGGGCCGGGTGTCGGCCTGCCTGCCCAAACGGCGCGCGGTGGCCAGCGGATCGTCCTCGGTGACGTAGTGGTCGACGTGGGCGAAACTGTCGTCTCGGCTGGCGATGACGCCTCCCCTAATCCCCTGTTACACCCTGTGGGTGCTCCCTAGGCGATTACACCCGGGTCGCGGTCTCGGGCAAAGCGTAACCCGCCGGGGGTGTTCCGGAGCGGCGTGGGAACTTAATCACGGACTCGTGGCGTTACAGACAGGGAAGACTTCACGTACCAGGCGGGTTTCAATCCTCGAAGGCCGTAGTCGAGACCGCGACCGGTACCGCCGTTTCGCGAGCGGCGGCCGACCGGCGGGAGGGAGTGGTGGTGGCGGATTCCGACTCTGCCGTCGAGTTCGAGCAGTGGGAGCCGCCGAGCTGGGACGACGTCGTGCGCAACCACTCAGCGCGGGTGTACCGCCTGGCGTATCGACTCACCGGCAACCGCTACGACGCCGAAGACCTCACCCAGGAGGTCTTCATCCGGGTCTTCCGGTCGCTCGCGAACTACACGCCGGGCACGTTCGAGGGCTGGCTGCACCGCATCACCACCAACCTCTTCCTCGACATGGCGCGCCGCAAGGCGCGCATCCGCTTCGAGGGGCTGGCCGACGGCGCCGACGAACGCCTCCAGGGCCGCGAGCCCACCCCCGCGCAGGTCTACGACGACCAGCACTTCGACGCCGACATCCAGGCCGCGCTCGACGCGCTCCCCGCCGAGTTCCGCGCCCCGGTGGTGCTGTGCGACATCGAGGGCCTGTCGTATGAGGAGATCGCGGCGACGCTCGGCGTGAAGCTGGGCACCGTGCGCAGCCGCATCCACCGCGGCCGCTCGCAGCTCCGCAAGGCGCTGGAGCACCGCAGGAAGGTCACGGCGCAGAGCGAAGCCGCGGCCCCGCTCGGAGCGGAGCGCGAAGGGGAGGCCCGATGACCCGGCACCTGGGCGAGCGCCTTTCGGCACTGGTCGACGGCGAGTTGGGGCACGCCGAGCGCGAACGCGCCCTGAGCCACCTCGCGGTGTGCCAGTCGTGCCGCTTCGAGGCCGAGATGACCCGCAGCCTGAAACGGCGGCTCCACGGGCTCGACACCCCCGCCCCCTCGATGGACTTCATGGGCCGCCTCAGCTCGCTGACCGCCGCGGCCGACGACCGCCCGCCCGCGCCGCCGCCGTCCGCGCCGCCGGGCGCCGGCACAGCGGGCGGCACACGCCCTTTCGGCTCCTCGCCCCCGCTGGGGTCCAGTCGGCCGATCGGTGGCGGCCCCGCACGACGGGCCCCCAGGCCCGCCCCGGCAAGCGCTGATCCGCCGCGCCCCACGGGCCCCCGCACCCGGGTGCCCGCCGAGCGGCGCATGCCGTCCACCTCCGTGTTCGCCCGCCGGCAGCCCGTGTGGGGCCGCGCGCGCTTCGCCGTCGCAGGCATGTCGGTCGCGGCGGTCGCGCTGGGCACCGCCTTTGTCGCCGGCGGCGAAGGCGGCGACGCACCGCTGGTGCGCCCGCCGCTCGACGACTACGCACTGGAGCACGCGGTGACCGCGCAGCACGCGCCGCTGCCCGGCCCCATGGGGCTCACACCGGTCGACCACTCCGGGCCCGATGCGCCGGGCGGCGGCCGAGTGGTGGTGACCACCACGGGCGACGGCTCCGCGCCCGATCCCGCCCGACCGCGGTGAGCGGGCCGCATCACCGTCCCCCGGGCCAACCGTCCGGGGGGCGTCCCCGGGTCGTGCCCGACGACGCCAGGGCCATCGCGGTGCTGTGCACGCTGCTGCTCCTGCTCGGCCTGACCTCCTCCGTGCACCCCGCCGCCGGCGTGTCAGGGGCGCGCGACGACACCCGCGCCGTGGACCTGCTGCGGCGCGCCGTGCGCGCCGAGGCCCAACTCGGCTACGAGGGGGTGCAGCGGCTCTCGTTCTTCAACGGGCAACGTACCCAGAGCACGACCGTCGAGGTCGCGCACCAGCCCGGATACGGCACAGTGCTCGACCGGCCCGAATCCGGCGGCGGCGCCGGCGGGCTCGTCGTCGACGCCGAGCTGCCGCCGGGTGAGGCCGTCGACTCAGCCCAACCCCCGCTGGACCTCGACGACACCCTCCTCACGCTGCTGCGCGGCAACTACACCATTGCGGCCGCCGGCGACGCCGTCGTCTGCGGCAGGGACGCCGGGATGGTCGAGGCGCGCCGTTCCGACGGGTCGGCCGCCGGGCGCTTCTGGATCGACGACGCCACCGGCCTGCTGCTGCGCCGCGAGACCCTCGACAACGAGGGGAGGGTCGCCCAGTCGAGCGTGTTCGTCGCCATCGAGATGGTGGAGCGGGCCGGGGACGAGTCCGAGAGCGCCGCGGCGGGGCCGCCGTCGCGCATGTTCGCCGGGTCTCGCCGCACCGAACCGTGGGGCGACCGGCTCGGCGCCGCCGACCGCCGCAGGCTCGACGCCGCCGGGTGGCGGCTGCCCGAGCGGCTGGCCGGGCGGTTCAGCCTGGTCGAGGCGCGGTCCAGGGGGGCGGGTGCCGCGCGCGCCGTGCACCTCACCTATTCCGACGGGCTCTCCATGCTCTCGGTGTTCGTCCAGCCCGGCCGGTTGCGGCCGACCGGTACCGGGTCCGTCGCGGGGCTCCGCGCGGTGGCGGAGGACGGCGCGACCGTCTACGTCGGCGACGCGGGCCAGCACCGCCGCATGTGGGGCGCAGGCGGGTTCGTCTACACGGTCATGGCCGACGCGCCGGCCGAGTCGGTCGAGGCCGCGTCGGGCTCGCTCCCCGCGCCCGACGGCACCGGCTTCTGGGCGCGCATCGGGCGCGGTTTCGACCGGTTGGGGTCCTGGGTCGGCCTCTGAGCGGCGGCCGGGGCGCCGGGACCGCCCGTGCCCCGCGCTCCGCGGGGCGTTGTGGGCCGTGGCGGCGCGTCTGCCTGCGCGGTTCCGCAAAACGGCGGCCGATACGGGCCGCCGTCCCCGGCGGATCCCACGAGACACCCCCCGGCAGACCACGTAAAGTCGGAGGGTCACGACAACCGGCGCGATACGGGCGGAACACCACCGATACCGGCGTAGGGTGCGAGCACTTGACCGACGAATTCGGCACGGGGTGCACCGAGTGCGGATGCGGCAACAGACGGAGAGTTCATGACCGACGAGACCGGACACAGCGCTCCCGACGACGGGAGCCCTCCCGAGGAGTACCCCCGCCAGGGGCCCGACGCGGTGTCCGATCACCCGGTCGGCGCTCCTCCGGCCGACCCTGACCCCGCCGGGGCGTGGCAGGCCGAGGCCGCCAACGCGTCCGATGCGCCGTCCGGTCCCCGCCGGCCGCCCTACGAGCCCGATGTGTCCGCCCCGCAGGTCCCGCAGTGGAACCGCGAGCCCGCGCGCGGCCCGCAGTACGGGTCCGCCGACCACTGGGACCGCCCGCCGGGCACCGGCGCCCAGCAGGGGGCCGACCCCGCGCTCGGCGCCGCGCCGCAGCGCCCCGCGCCCGGCCCCGGACCTGGAACCGGCCCCGGACCTGGAACCGGCCCCGGTCCGCAGCCGACCCAGGGCACGCCCTCGGCACACGCCATGGGAACGCAGGGCGGCCCGCCCCCCGTGGGAATGCGCTCGGGGCCGCCCGGCCCCCAAGGTCCGGGCTTCGGCGCGGGCGCACCCGGTGGGCCCGGCGCACCCAGCGGTCCCGGTGCTCCCGGCGGACCCAATGGACCCGGCGGACCAGGAGGACCCGGCGGCCCCCCCGGTCCCGGGCGGCCGCCCGGGCCGGGCGACCCGTGGGCGGCCACCGGCCAATGGCAGGCGGCCCCGGCGCGCCGCCGCCGGTTCGTCCCGCTGTGGGGCCTCGTGGTCTGCGTCGCCGTCGTGGCGCTGCTCGCCGCCGGTGCGGGCGGCGCGGTCGGCGGTGCCATCGGCTCGGCCGGTGCCGCGCCCACGTCGGAGTCCACCACCCTGAAGAACGACGTCCCCAAGGGCACGCCGAGCCGCGCCCCCGACACCATCGCGGGGGTCGCCCAGCGGGTCAGCCCGAGCGTGGTGTCGATCCGCCCCTCGGGCCGCGACAAGGGCGGCAACGGTTCCGGATTCGTGATCCGCGACAACTTCGTGGTCACCAACAACCACGTCGCCGCGGCGCTGCGCAGCGGTATCGAGGTGGCCTACAGCGACGGCCACACCACCGAGGCCGAGATCGTGGGCTCCTCGCCCAGTTCGGACCTCGCGGTGCTCGAACTTGCGGACCCCGTCGACGTCGACCCGCTGGAGTTCGGCGACTCCGAGAAGGCGACGGTCGGCGACGAGGTCATCGCCATCGGGGCGCCCCTCGGCCTCGACGGCACGGTCACGACCGGCATCATCAGCGCCAAGGACCGCCCGGTGACCGTCGGCGAGCGGGGCGACGAGACCTTCATCAACGCATTGCAGACCGACGCCGCGGTCAACCCCGGCAACTCCGGCGGCCCGCTGGTCGACGCCGAGGGCCGCGTCATCGGGGTGAACTCCGCCATCGCCACCATGGGCTCCGAGAACCCCGGCCAGCAGTCCGGCAGCATCGGCCTCGGCTTCGCAATTCCGGCCAAGCAGGCCGAGCGGGTCGTCGGCCAGCTCGTCGACACCGGCGCGGCACCGCACGCGGTCATGGGCGCCAACCTCGACGTCCGCTACCAGGGCGGCGGGGCGCGCATCATCGACGACAAGGACGCGGGGGGCGAGGCGGTCGAGGAGGACGGCCCCGCCGATTCCGCCGGGCTCAAGCCGGGCGACGTCATCACCGAGTTCGCCGACACCCGCATCCGCGACGCCAACCAGCTCATCAACCTCATCCGCGAGAAGAAGCCCAAGGAGAAGGTGAAGCTCGTCTACAAGCGCGGCGGTCAGGACAAGACCACCGAGATCACCCTCGGGTCGTCCAAGGACTGACCCGAACGGCGCGGGGCGGGTGCCGCGGCACCCGCCCCGCGCCGTTCGGTCGCGCCCGGGTCAGCGCCCGGCCGGGCTGATGCCCAACTGCATGCCCGAGAGCCCGCGCGGCTTGCCCACCAGGCCGGTGGCGATCGACGTGAGGACCTTGGACGCCTCGGTGTCGGGGTCGCTGAGCACGAACGGCTTGCCGGAGTCGCCGCCCTCGCGCAGCCCCATGTCGAGCGGGACCTGGCCGAGCAGCGGCACCTCGGCTCCCAGCGACCGGGTGAGCCCGTCGGCGACCTGGCGGCCGCCGCCCTCGCCGAACAGCCGGGTGCGCTCGCCGCCGGGGGCGTCGTAGTAGGACATGTTCTCGATGACGCCGACCACCCGCTGGTGGGTCTGCGCGGAGATCGCGCCGGCGCGCTCGGCGACCTCGGCCGCCGCCTGCTGCGGGGTGGTGACCACCAGGATCTCGGCGCTCGGCAGCAGCTGCGCGACCGAGATGGCGATGTCGCCCGTGCCGGGCGGCAGGTCCATGAGCAGGACGTCGAGGTCGCCCCAGAACACGTCGGACAGGAACTGCTGGAGCGCGCGGTGCAGCATCGGGCCGCGCCACACCACGGGCTGGTTGCCCTGGGTGAACATGCCGACCGAGATGACCTTGATGTCGTGGGCGGTCGGCGGCAGGATCATGTCCTCGACCTTGGTGGGGTGGTCGGAGGCGCCCAGCATCCGCGGCACGGAGTGCCCGTAGATGTCGGCGTCGACCACGCCCACTTTGTGGCCCTCGGCGGCCATGGCGGCGGCGAGGTTGACGGTGATGGAGGACTTGCCGACACCGCCCTTGCCGGACGCGACCGCGAAGACGCGGGTGAGCGAGTTGGGCTTGGCGAAGGGGATCTCCTTATCGGCCTGCCCGCCGCGCAGCTTGGTCTGGAGCGCCTTGCGCTGCTCCTCGCTCATGACGTCGAGCTCGACCGTGACACCGGTGACACCGGTGACCTTGGAGACCGCGGTGGTGACGTCCTTCTCGATGCGCCCCTTCATCGGGCATCCGGCCACCGTGAGGAAGATGCCGACGGCCACGGTGCCGTCGTCGGCGATGTCGACGCTCTTGACCATGTCGAGTTCGGTGATGGGGCGGTGGATCTCGGGGTCCTGGACCGTGGCGAGCGCCGCGGTCACCTGCTCGGTGGTGGGTGTGGAGGCCATGCTCCCAATGGTACGAAAGAGCGGCGGCCTCATGGTCGCCGCGCCCGGCCGGACACGGGCGGCCCCGCGCCGGGGCGGTCCCCGCGGCGGGCCCTGAGGCCCTGTACGGCGCGTCCTTAACGCGGTCGCTACATCCGCGGCTAGTAATCTCGGCAGACGATGGGAAATTCGCCACCTGCGTCGGGATCGTGGCCTTCCGAACCCCGGGGTTCCGAACGCACCGAGGCCCGGACCGCACCGTCGTGGGCGTGGCCACCCAGCGCCGAGGCGGGCACGGCCCCCGTATGGGCATGGCCGCCGCCTCCGGCGCCGCGCCCCAGCGCCGCCCGGGTGGCCGACGCCCCGCCGGGCACGCCGTACCACCGGATCGCGCGCACGGTCCGGTACCGGTGGTGGGTCCCGCCGGTCGCGCTGGTGATCCTGGTCGCACTGGTGTTCCTGCTCCAGGTCCTGGTCGTCAACATCGCGGGGCTGGTCGCGCTGCTCGCCGGGTCGCCGCCCGAGGGCACCGCCATCTTCGGGTGGGTGGTGCCCGACTTCGCGGTCACCCTGATCCTCACCGCCATGATGATCCCCGCCGCGCTCCTCACCGCCCGGTTCGTGCAGCGGCGGCGCATGGGCAGCCTCGTCTCGGTCGAGGGCCGGTTGCGGGGCCGCTGGCTGCTGATCTGCCTGGGGCTGGCCCTCTGCGGCGTCGCGGCCTCGCTGGTGTACCACTTCGTGCTCAACGAGGCGGTGACGCCCGGTCAGCCGTTCCTCGGGCCGTTCGAGGGCGCCGGCACCTTCGCGATCGCCGTGGTCGTCATCGCGCTGTTCATGCCCTTCCAGGCCGCGGGCGAGGAGATCGCGCTGCGCGGTTTCCTGATGCAGGCGGTCGGGTCCTACGGTGCGGGCCCCGACGAAGCCGGCGGCGGCCGCGCGCTCGACCGATTCCTCCGCGGCCCGGTCCTCGCGATCCTCGTCAGCGGCGGGGTGTTCGCACTGCTGCACAACTACGACATGCTCGGCAAGGCCGACGTCGCCGTGTTCGGCCTCGCCATCGCCTGGCTCACCTGGTACACCGGCGGCATCGAGGCCGCGATCGCGCTGCACGTCCTGCACAACGCACTCGGCATGGGCCTGTCGGCGTACCACGGCACCCTCGCCGACGCCGGTACCGGGGCGGCCGACCTGGCGAACCTGGCCGGCACCGTCATCGAGGTCGGGGTCTACACCGGGGCCGTCGTGCTCGCCGCGCGCTGGCTGGGGCTGCGCCGCACGGTCCCGGGCACCGAGCCCGCGGAGCCGCCCGCGGCGCCGTCGGCCTGAGCCCCGCTGCCGCGCACGAACCTCGATCTCACGGGTTGAGCTGGCATTACCCCCAACACCGCAGGATCCGAAGCGGCGTTTTCCGGTGAGATCGCGCGGGTACCACTCCGAACAGTCATGAGAGCCGAGCCGACTTGCCCTCGTTGCGGGCGCGCAGTCCACGCACCAGACCTGTGGAGCAGCGCGTGGCAATGCGACGTGCACGGGCCGGTCGCACCCCTTCAGGCCGTGCGCAGGCCGGGCGAGGCGGGCCTGCAACGCCTCCTCGGCATCGCCCAGGTGCCCGTCTGGATCCCGTGGCCGCTGCCGTCGGGCTGGGTGGTCACCGGCTTCGCCGACGCCGGTGACGACCGCACAGGGGCGCTCGGAGCGGCGGTCGCGCTCTCGGGGCCCGCCCCGCTCGGCGGTGTCGGCGAGCTCGTCATCACGGCAGAGGACCCCGGCATCGGGCTGGGGGCGCGGCTCGCCGGGCTCCCCGGCCCCGATCCCGGCCCCACCTTCGGCAACAGCGCGCCCGACGGCAAGGTGCGCCACGAGGGCCACGAGATCGCCCTGTGGAGCGTCGACGCCGGCAAGGAGTGCGCGGTCTACGTCGGCGAGGCCCTCGCCCACTGGCTGTGGTTCGTCCTCAGCCCCGCCGACTGCGGCGTCCTGATGTGCGAGATCACCGCCGTGCGCGACCTCCGCGACCTGCACGACGGCGGTGTCGCGCTCGAACCGCCCTTCGGCGCGCCGTCGCCGTTCCTCGACGCGGCGCTGCGCCCGGCCCCGGAGGGGTAGCGGGCCGCCGCGGCGGCGGCCCAACCCGCGCCCGGAACGATCCGCGAGACGCGCTCTAGACTCGTGCGATGCGCATCGACCTGCACTCGCACAGCTCCGTGTCCGACGGTACCGACGCACCTGCCGCCGTCATCGAGTACGCCCTTGCGGCCGGACTCGACGTCCTCGCTCTCACCGACCACGACACCATGGCGGGGATCGCTGCGGCGGCGGCCGCCGTGCCGCGCGGGTTCACCCTGGTGCCCGGCATGGAGCTGTCGTGTGCGTCCAACGGCGGCAGCGTGCACCTGCTGGGGTACCTGTTCGACCCCGAGTCCCCGGAGCTCGCCGCGGAACTGCGGCGTGTGCGCGCCGACCGCGTCATCCGCGCGCAGGGCATGGTGGAGCGGTTGAACGACGCCGGGGTCGGCGTCACGTGGGAGCGGGTCACCGAGATCGCGGGCGACATCGGCGGCGGCGACGTCGTGGGTCGTCCGCACATCGCCCGGGCGATCGTGGAGGCGGGCGCGGCAGAGGACGTGCAGGACGCGTTCGACCGGTGGGTCGGCCATGGCGGGCCCGCCTACGTCGAGCGCTACGCGCTCGACCCGGTGCGGGCTGTCGGGCTCGTGCGCGCGGCGGGCGGGGTGTGTGCCCTGGCCCACCCGGCGCGCGGCGAGGGGACCGACACCGGCGCCGTCTCACCGGAGACGGCAGAGGCCATGGCACAGGCCGGGCTCGGCGGCATCGAGGCCGACCATCCGGCGCACGACGACGCCGAGCGTGTCTACTGGCGTGGTATCGCAGGGGACCTCGGGCTGGTGGTCACGGGATCCAGCGACGACCACGGCGACCTTTCGGGGCACCGGCTGGGCTGCGAGACCACCGCACCCGAGGCGTTCGAGGCGCTGATCGCCCCGGCGACCGGCACGGCCCCCGTGGTCGGAGCCTGACCGCCGGCGGGCCCGATCAGCGGCGGAACCGCGGCCGTCCGGACTTGGTCTGATGTGCGCGGATACGCGCTTACCGGCCGCTTAACGGGTATGCGGCAGCCTCGTGCGGCACCTCGGATTGCACATCCGCGCCGCGGAGCCGGGACAATGGGCCCGCACAGTTCGAGAAACCGGACGTAAATCGAAGGGTCGGCACCGTGTTCTGGAATCGGAAGGGCAAGAAGAAGGGCGCCGGGGACGGCGGCGCGGACGCCTCGGCGACGGCGGTCGACGACCCCAAGACGGACGATCTGGCGGAGAGCGCTGCCGATTCCGACTCCGACAACGCGGCGAAGGACACCGCGGCAGCGGCGGAGCCGGCCGCGGACGTCAAGGACGCCGAGGCCAAGGACGCTGACGCGGAGCAGGACGCCGACGCCGACGCCAAGGACACCGGCGCCGAGGACACTGAGGCCAAGGACGGTGCCAAGGCCGCCGACGTCGAGGACACTGACGTCGAAGCGGCCGCCGCCAATGACGCTGAGGCCAAGGGCACCGACGCAGAAATGGCCGACGCCAAGGGTGCCGCTGCGGAGCAGGACGAAGAGGACGCGGACTCGGAGCAGGACGCCGACGCCAAGAAGGCCGACGTCACGAAGGCCGACGCCAAGAAGGGCGACGCCAAGAAGGGCGACGCCAAGAAGGCTGACGCCAAGAAGTCCGACGCCACGAAGGTCGACGACGACGCTGAGGCCGAGGACGCGGACGCGGAGCAGGACGACGAGGACGAGGACGACGCCGCGGCGGCCGAGTCCGATGACGAACCCGCCGAACCCGCCGGACCCGTCGAGCCCGGCACGACCAAGGTCGACGCCGAGGGCGTCCAGTGCGTGCGCACCGCGGGGGTGCTGAAGTTCGAGGACGAAGAGTACGAGGTCGTCAGCAACACCTGGATCATCGAGGCCGACAAGGACGGCGTCATCGTCATCGACCCGGCGCACGACGCCGAGGCCGTCCTCGAAGCGGTCGGCGACCGCGAGGTCCACCTCATCGCCTGCACCAACGGCTACAACACGCACATCCAGGCCGCGGTGGAGATCGCGGCGGAGACCGAGGCGCCCATCGCACTCCACCGGCGGGAGCTGCGCGCCTGGCGCAAGGTGCACGGTGTGGAGCACAACCCCGACATGGAGATCGAGGGCGGCGGTTCGCTGACGGTGGGCGACCTGGAGGTCGACATCCTGGCGACGCCGGGCACCTCGGTGGGGTCGGTGGCCTACTACGTCTCCGAGAAGGGGATCGTCGTCAGCGGCGACACCCTCCTCGCGGGGCGGATGGGCACGGTGGGCGGCGACTACATCGACTACACCACCCAGCTCGCCTCGATCGGCGAGGTCCTGCTGTCGCTGCCGCCCGAGACCAGGATCCTGCCCGACAGCGAGCGGGAGACGACGGTCGGCGCCGAGGCGAAGAACTTCGACACGTGGCTCAGCATGGACTGAGCGGGGCCCCGGGGCGCCGCGCGGCGCCCCGGCTCAGGCCGCCGAGGCCGCCCGGTGCTCCGCGTTGTTCCAGAACAGGGTGAGGGCGCTGGCCGTGGTCTCGGGGGCCTCGACGTTGGGCGAGTGGGCGGCCCCGGGGACGACGACGCGTTCGGCCGCCAGGCGTGCGGCCATGTCGGCCTGGACGTCCGTGGGCCAGGCGTCGTCGTTCTCGCCGTAGAGCACGAGCGTCGGCAGTGGGAGCGCCGCCAGTTCGGCGGTGCGGTCGGGCGCCGTGGTGATCTCCTCGGCCATGCGCACCAGCCCCAGCGGGTGGTTCGCGACCATCCGGTTCCGCAGGAATCCGACGAGTTCCGCGGGGAGCCCGGTGCTGCGCGCGGACTCCATGAGGTAGGTGTCCCACATCTCCTCCAGCGCGGCGCGCGTGGGGGAAGGGCGGAGGACCGCCATGAGCCGTTGCGCGTAGCCGGCGCGTTCGCCGGTGATGGCGCCGGGGCCGGAGCTCATGAGCGTGTAGGACAGCAGAGGGGTCTCGGCCGCGAGAACGGTCTCGCGGGTGACCAGGCCGCCGAAGGAGTGCCCGAGCAGATGGACGGGGTCGTCGCCGAGGGTCGCCACCAGTGCGGCGACGGCGCGGCCGAGTGAGGCGCAGGTGTAGGAGTCGGGGTCGTCGCTGCCCGGCGACTGGTACTGGCCGGGGAGGTCGAGCGCGTGCACCCGCCGGCCCGCCTGGGCCAGGGTCTGCAACAGCGCGATGAAGTCCTCTTTGCTGCCGGTCAGCCCGGGGACCAGCACAGCGGGCTGCCGCTCGCAGCCGCCTGCGGTGGGTACGGCCTCTAGGGCTGCGATCGTGCCGGTGGGTGTGGCGATCTCCACGTGCCGGACGCCGGGTGGCAGGTCAAGGAACCGAGGGGTACTCACGACGGATCACCCTATTGGATACGCGGCGGTGCCCCCAGTGCCCCCAGTGCCCCCGGTGGCGCTGCGGCCCGGTGGCGGTCGGTGTCCGGGCCCCGGGCCCATTGCGGACCCGGGCGCGGCTCCGCCGCCCCGCTGAGCGGGGCGCCGGTTTCAGTGGGCTCGGCGTGCGAGCCGGTGGCTGCACAGGACGGTCAGTCCCGGTTCTCCGGAGCGTCGACTCCGCTGCGGGTGCGGCGGCGCCTGCGGCGGGCGGGCTTCGCCGGGGCGTCGTCGGCTCCGGATGCCGAGGCCGGCTCCGGCGCCGGGGCGCTGGTGTCCTCCTTCGCCTGCCGGGCGGGGCCCTGCCCGCGGGACCTGCGGCGGTTGCGGGAGCGGCCGCCGGCGGGCTTCTCGTCGCGCTCGCGTTCGCGCGCGCCGCGCCCGGTCTCGCCGATGTCCTCGACCTCTTCGGCCTCGAGCCCGGCGCGGTCGCGTCGCTCCTTGGCGAGCGTCCCCTTGGTGCCTTCGGGGATGCGCAGCGCCTCGAAGAAGTGCGGCGACGTCGAGTAGGTCTCGGCCGGTTCGGGGATCGACAGGTCCAGTGCGGTGTTGATGAGCCGCCACCGCGCCATCTCGCGCCAGTCGATGAACGTCACGGCGGTACCGGCGCGCCCGGCGCGGCCGGTGCGGCCGATGCGGTGCGTGTAGCTCTTCTCGTCGTCGGGGCACTCGTAGTTGACGACGTGGGTGACGTCGTCGACGTCGAGTCCGCGCGCGGCGACGTCGGTCGCCACGAGAACGTCGATCTTGCCGTTGCGGAACGCCCGCAGGGCGCGTTCGCGCTGGCTCTGCCCCAGGTCGCCGTGGACGGCCGCCGCGGCGAACCCCCGGCCTTTCAGCGCGGTCGCGACCTGGTCGCAGACCCGCTTGGTCTGGCAGAAGATCATGCTCAGCCCGCGGCCGTCGGCTTGGAGGAGCCGGGCCAGCATCTCCTGCTTGTCCATCGAGTGGGTGCGGAACGCGTGCTGCTCGATGCGGTCGGTGGCGATCTGGCCGGGATCGTCGTCGTCACCGGCCCGGACGTGGGTCGGCCGGTGCAGGTAGTTGCGCGACAGCGCCACGATCTCGCTGGGCATGGTGGCCGAGAACAGCATGGTCTGGCGCGAGGTCGGGATCTTGGCCATGATGCGCTCGATGTCGGGCATGAACCCGAGGTCGAGCATCTTGTCGGCTTCGTCGAGCACCACAGCGGTCACCTGGGAGAGTCGCAGGTGACCCTGCTTCTCCAGGTCCAGCAGCCGCCCGGGGGTGCCCACGACGATGTCGATGCCGTTCTTCAGGCCGGTGATCTGCGGCTCGTACGCGCGCCCCCCGTAAACGGTGAGGATGCGCGCGCCGGTGCGCTTGCCGGCGGTGGTGAGGTCGGCCGCGACCTGTATTGCCAGTTCGCGCGTTGGGACCACCACCAGGGCCCGCGGATGCTTCGGCTCGGCGGGGTTCTGCTGGACCCGCTGGAGCAGGGGCAGGCCGAACGCGAAGGTCTTGCCGGTGCCGGTGCGCGCCTGGCCGATGATGTCGCTGCCGTTCAGGGCGAGGGGCAGCGCGAGTGACTGGATCGGGAACGGTTCGACGATGCCTTCCGCCTCCAGGGCGTCGGCGATGTCGGCGCCGACGCCGAGGTCGCGGAAGGTCCGTCGATGGTCTGGGGTGGTCTCTGGGTTACTCAGGGCTCATGCCTCCATCTGGGCTGGCCGCATGCCCGGTGGGGGCCGGCGGCCGGTGGTCGTCTTCGCGGACGGGCTCGCCATGGGCGGCGGACCGTATCGGCGGCGGTACGGGCGCGGCGCGCAGGTGCGGGCGGGGGATCCCGCTCGGATCTGCGGCGCGGTCTCCGTACCGTGCTCGGCTGGTCGGTCACGTGGCCCATGGTTCGGGCCCCGGCCGTCCGCTCGGTTGTCGGGTGACGCGGTGCGGTCGGTCCTGGCCACCGTCGCGGGTGGTCGCGGTCCTTTAGGGGCACACCGGCGGGCGCTCTGCGCGCCGGATGGTGTCTCCGCTGCGGCCTGAGCGTCCACGCGTGGCCCCGACGGGGCGGTCTGCCGCCGGGTGGTTCCGCACGATGGGGCCGACGGCTCGCGCCGTTCGCACCACCGGGTTCCGCTCCGAAGGCAGGCCGATGCGCAGGGGACTCCGCACAGGGGACCGGCACTTCGCCGGTCACCGGTCAGAGTCTATCCTGCGGGGTCGCCGACCGGGGGCCGACCACTACCACAGCTTGGACAATGCGCGCGAACTCCGCGCCGCCGGATACAACGCCGCGATGCGGCCGAATAGTCCCGCCGCCTGCACGTCCCCGCGGCAGGGTGCGCAGTGGGCGGATCGGGCGCGCTCCCCTAGTCTTCTCCCTATGACAGACGCCCCCCACGCCGATTCCCCCGCAGGTGATCCCGCTTTCGCCGGTGCGGTGGCCGACCTTCTCGGCCTGCTGGCCTATGCGGAGCTCGTCGCGTTCTTCCGCCTCGCCGACGACGCCGAGCTCGCGCCCAGCCTTTCCGACAAGGGCGAGCTGGCCGGTCTCGCCGCGGTCGAGTACAGCCATTACCAGCGGCTGCGCGAGCGCCTGGTCGAGTCGGGGGTCGACCCCGAGGAGGCCATGCGCCCGTTCGTGGGCGCGCTCGACGCCTGGCACGCGCGGACCAAACCCGCGAGTTGGCTGGAGAGCCTGGTCAAGGCCTATGTGGGCGACGGCTTGGCCGCCGACTTCTACCGCCAGGTCGCCGAGTTGGCCGATCCCCGCACCCGCGAGCTGGTCGCCGGTGTGCTCAGCGAGGACGGCCGCGCGGAGTTCGTCGCGGGGCGGGTGCGGGCCGCCGTCACCGACGACCCCAAGCTCGCGGGGCGGCTGTCGCTGTGGGCCCGCCGGCTCGTGGGGGAGGCGCTCAACCAGGCGCAGTCGGTCGCGGCGCAGCGGCCGGAACTCGCGACGCTGCTGATCACCGAGGGCGCTGAGGCCGATTCCACCGGCGCGGACCTCGCGGCGGTCAGCAAGGTGTTCGGGCGCCTCACCGACGCGCACACGGCGCGGCTCGAAGCCATGGGGCTCAGTTCCTGAGGGCGGGGGAGCCGGGTTCCGCGGGCGCGGGCGGGATGTGCCGGTTGGCGCGCGGTTGACCTGCTTTATTACAAGTCGATATACAATGCTGGAGGTCCGCTTGCTATGCGCCACGTCCCTGCGCCCCCGGCGAGCGTCGACCGGTTCCCATTGTTCCCGTGTTTTTCGAGGTTCACCTCCATGCGCCGTGGCTTGCCCGTTGAATGCCCCCTGTCCAGGCTCTGGCGCGATTTCGGCGCGTTCGGCCTGTACACCGCGGCCGCCGAGCCGCGGTTGACCGCCGAACTCGATCAGCACGCCGCGGCGGTGCGCGAGTCCATCGAGCGCGACGGGATCGCGCTGTCCCGCCGCAGTCTCACCCACTACCTGCACGGATTCCTCGACGGGTGCCGCGAGCGCGGGTGGGCTTCCGACTCCGTCGAGTTCGATTGGGAGACGATCCGCTTGCTCGCCATCGGCCGCATGGCAAGGGAAAGTGGTTTTGTGAGCTAAATTAGTTCCGCTCGGGTTGCGGATCAGCCTGAATACAGCGATTGGTCAAGTGAACGCGCAGTTCCGTTCGCAAGGCGTACGCTAAGTAGTGACCAGCGGGATCCGGCGGGTAACCGACCGCAGGTCAGCGCCGAGGTCGTGCCATCAGCATCCGCACCACTCGCGGAGGACCCGGCGTGCGCGGGAGTCGTTCTCCACCCGGGGCGGAGCCGTTTTCGGACCGCACCCTGGACCGCCCCGCGATCGATGACGTGCGCACGCCAGTGCCGCGAGAAAGGAAAAGCGCATGGGAAGCGGCCGGCATGGGGCGGCTCGACCACCGATCGGCGTGCTGATCCAGGTGGAGCGCTTCGATTTCATACTCCTCACGGTTCAGATCGTCATCGCGATCGTGGCCGCCGTGGCGGCGTGGGGGAACCTCATCGTCTTGGGCGCCGCCGTGGTGATGATCGCCGTCGGCGTCACGCTCATGGTGCGGCGGATCGAGCGGCTGTCGCGCGAGGAGGTCGCCGACGACGAGCTGCTGTAGGCGCCGGGGGACCCGGTCGACGAATGAAGGGCGAGGCCGTTACGGCCCCGCCCTTGGTGTGTCGCCTCTCTTCCGGCTACCGGTTGCCGGAGTGCCGGGGATCGCTCAGCGGGTCGCCCGCCGCGGTGTGCTGGGCGTGCGAGGCGCTGGGCTGCGTGGGCGTCGCCCCCTCGTTCGGGGTGGCGGGCTGCGCCATGGCGTCGCCCCGCCCGCGCTGGTAGCTGTCGTCGTTGCGCAGCCGCCCGGTCTCGCGTTCGGCGACGTCGAGCCACCCGGCCCAGCGCTGCTGCATGGGCTGGATGAGGCCGCCGCCGACACCGACGACCAGGATGCCGCCGACCGTGGCGAGCACGGCGATGAGCACGGGCTGGGTCACCGTGGTGGCCACCCCGATCTGGTTCAGTGCGGCGATCGCACCGAGCGCCAGGATGAACACCCCGGCCACGTTGGCGAGCAGTCGGCCGTAGCTCAGCCCGCCGAGTGCGCTGGAGACGATGTCGCGCACCGCCTTGGCGATCATCGCGGCGACGACGACGATGACGATCGCGACGATGGCCTGCGGGATCCACGCGACAACGGAGTTCAGCAACTGCGTGATCGGGTTGTTGGCTCCGAACACGCTGAAGGAGAGTTGCAGCACGATCAGCAGGCCGACGTAGTACACGACCTTCCCGGTCAACTCACTGGCGCTGAACCGGCTCCGGTGCAGGTACTGGCCGACGCCCCCGCGGTCCAATGCGCGATCGAGGCCGACCTTCCCCAGTGCCTTGCCGACCATCCGGCCAATGAACTTGGCGATGAGCCAGCCGATGACCAGAATGAGCAGGAACCCAACCAGTTTCGGCACGAATGAGGCGATGGCGCCCCACGCGCTCGTCAGACCCTGGCCTATGTCCATAACGGACCCTCCCCCGATGATGTCCCGCGTACTCCGCCGCATGGCGAATCACGAGGAATTCCTCGTCATCCCGCCGCTTACCCGGAGAAAATGCGGTCAATCATCAGAGAGTCACCACGGGCTACGCAAAGTGATTATTTGCGCGGGCATTACCCCGGCTTGGGCATCCGTGCAGCGCACCGGCCCGTGCCGAGTCAGCGCGGGCCAGGACGCGGTCGCACGCCTGGGGTGGTCCTGCATGGGCTTTCGGGTCCGGAACGGTTCTCGGGACGCGCCCTAGCCGCGGGTGAGGTCCCAGCCGCTGATGCCGCGCCACGCGAGCCGCGCGATGAGCTCCTCGGCGGCCTCTTTGGGGATGGTCTCGTAGGTGCCCAGCCAGTAGCGCGCGCTGGTCTCGGCCATGCCCACCAGGCCGATGCTCAACAGGTGCGCCTCTTCGTCGGAGATGCTGGTGTCCTGGCGGATCACCTCGCCGATGAACTCCGCGCACTGCTGGAGGGTGTGCTCGGTCTTCTCGCGGACGGCCGGGACGTTGCGGAGGTCCGACTCGAAGACCAGCCGGAACGCCTCGCCCTCGCCGGCGACGAAGTCGAAGTACGCCTGGAAGCAGGCCGCGACGCGCTGGCGGTTGTCGTCGGTCGACTCCAGCGCCTCGCGCTGCTTGGCGATGAGCGCCTCGGAATGCTGCTCCAGCAGCGCCAGGTACAGTTCGAGCTTGCCGGGGAAGTGCTGGTACAGGACTGGTTTGCTGACCCCGGCGCGCTCGGCGATCTCGTCCATGGCGGCCGCGTGGTAGCCCTGGGCGACGAACACCTCTTGGGCCGCAGCCAGCAGTTGACGCCGCCGCGCGAGCCGGGGCAGCCGGGTTCCTCGCGGGCGGGCGTCTGAAGGCACTGTCACACCCGAACCCTTTCGACACTTTGGGACGGCGCAGCGGATCGCGCCGTCCGGCAGGCACGCCGACCCGCTGGCCGAGGGGGCGTCGGGCACTCGCTCGACGGGCGCGCGGGACCCATCCTACTCGGACGTAGGTTCGGCGCCTCCCCATGGCCTGCTAGCGGTACTCGTCCGCATCGCCGCCGACCCCGCGGCGCTGTTCGACGGCGTCGGCTTCGGGGACGTCGAAGCGGTCGAGCACTCCGCTGTCCCACTCCTCGGTGTCCTCGTCGACGTCGATGCGCTGCTCTGCGGTGTCGGCCTCGGGGGCCTCCAGCGAGTCCGCTGACCCGGGGGTGTGCTCCTCGGCACCTCCGGCGCTCTGCGGGTCCTGATCTGCGGTCACGTCGCGCTCCGTGGGTCGTCGGGTGCCGCGGCCCAGGGTGCGGCTGCTGCGCGGGCGGCGGCACCGGCCTCCTGCCCGCTGCCGGGGCCGTTATTCGTGCGAGCCGGTCGTCCGATGACCATGCCGACGATGGAATCTTTACCCGGCGCCGGATTAAGGTCGGAGGCCGGAGCGGTGTCATCAAGGGGGGTGGCGATGCCGGAGTCCGTCGACGACCAGGCGGAGGAGCCGCGGGAGCAGGCGGCGGAACCGCCGCAGGGGGAACCCGAAACCGGGGCGTGGCCGGGGGAGCTGATGCGCCTCGCGGAGCGCGACGTCTTCGTCCGCACCAGCGACCACGCGGGCGGCCGCGCCGCCCCGCACGGTCGCAACGTCTACCTGCACGGGCTGGCCGGCTCCTCGACCAACTGGACCGAGCTCATGGGACTCCTGGGCGAGGAGTTCCCCGGCGCGGCGGTCGACCTGCCCGGGTTCGGCGAGTCGCCGGCCCCCGCCGACGGCGACTACCGCCTCGACGCCCAGGCCGAATGCGTCGTCGACCTGATCAGCAGGGGCGGGCGGCCGGTGAACCTGGTCGGCAACTCCATGGGCGGCTCGCTCGCCGTCCGGATCGCCGCCGAGCACCCCGAGCTGGTGCGGACCCTCGTGCTGGTGTCGCCCGCGCTGCCCGACCTGTACCCGCGGCTCGTGCCGTACCAGATGACGAGTGCGCTGGTCCCGGTCATCGGCCCGGCGGTGTTCGCCCGCATGCAGAGCCGCCCGCCGGAGGTCCGCGTCCAGGGCACCTTCGACGCCACCTACTTCGACCCGGCCGCCGTGCCCATGCGGCGCGTGCGCGAGGCGCTGCGGGCCGAACAGGCGCGGGAGGCGCTCTCCTACGCCAACGTGGCGACCCTCAAGACGCTCCGCTCGCTCGTGGCGGAGTACCTGCGGCGGGGGCCGCGGGGCCTGTGGCGGCAGGCCGCCGAGGTGCGGTGCCCCGCGATGCTCGTCTACGCGCGCCACGACAAGTTCATCCACCCGCGCATGGCGGTGCGCGCCGCCCGGACCTTCAGCAAAGGGCACCTGGTCCTGCTGTCCAAGGCGGGCCACGTGGCGATGATGGAACGCCCGGACGTGCTGGCGGAACGGATCCGCCCGTTCCTGCGCGACGCCGCGCGACTCGAACCCGGCGCGGTGCACCGCATCACCTGAACGGCGCGGCACCACCTGAGCTGGGACGGCGCGGCGGCCGTCTCGGATGGTGAGAGCACGGTCCCGGCTCGGGAATGCGATACCCCACCCTCTAGGTTGGGTATGAGTGAAAGCTCGTCGCGCCCGCGGCACGCGCACGTCCACGCGGACGCGACGCCCGTGAATGCCCTTTTAGGAGTTGCTGTGTCCTTGCCGCCGCTGGTCGAGCCGGCCGACGAGCTGACCGTTGACGAGGTGCGCCGATACTCCCGCCACCTGATCATTCCCGATGTCGGCATGGACGGCCAGAAGCGCCTGAAGAACGCCAAGGTGCTGGTTGTCGGGGCGGGCGGGCTCGGTTCGCCCGCGCTGCTGTACCTTGCCGCCGCCGGGGTCGGGACCCTCGGCGTCATCGACTTCGACGTCGTCGACGAGTCCAACCTCCAGCGCCAGGTCATCCACGGCCAGAGCGACGTCGGCAAGCTCAAGGCCGAGTCCGCACGCGAGAGCGTCGAGGAGATCAACCCGTTCGTCACGGTGGTCCTGCACAAGGAGCAGCTCGACACCGACAACGCGCTGGAGATCTTCGCCGGGTACGACCTCATCCTCGACGGCACCGACAACTTCGCGACGCGCTACCTGGTGAACGACGCCGCGGTGCTGCTCGACAAGCCGTACGTGTGGGGCTCGATCTACCGCTTCGACGGCCAGGTCAGCGTGTTCTGGAACGAGTACGGCCCGAACTACCGCGACCTCTACCCCGAGCCCCCGCCCGCGGGCATGGTGCCGTCCTGCGCCGAAGGCGGCGTGCTGGGCGTCCTGTGCGCCGCGATCGGCTCCGTGATGGTGAACGAGGCCATCAAGCTCATCACCGGCATCGGCGAGACCCTCGTCGGCCGGCTGATGATCTACGACGCCCTGGAGATGACCTGGCGCACGGTCAAGGTCCGCAAGGACCCCGAGGGTGAGCCCATCACCGAGCTCATCGACTACGAGGCGTTCTGCGGCGTGGTGTCGGAGGAGGCCGAGGAGGCCGCGGCGGGGTCCACCATCACCGCCCGCGAGCTCAAGCGGATGATCGACAACGGCGAGGACTTCCAGCTCGTCGACGTCCGGGAGAAGAACGAGTACGAGATCGTCAGCATCCCCGGCGCCGTGCTCATCCCCAAGGGCGAGTTCCTGAACGGCGAGGCGTTCGCCAAGCTGCCGCAGGACAAGAAGATCGTGCTGCACTGCAAGTCGGGCGGCCGTTCGGCCGAGGCGCTCGCCGCACTCAAGGGCGCCGGTTTCGGCAACTCGGTCCACGTGGGCGGCGGCGTGCTCGCATGGGTCAACCAGATCGACCCCAGCCTGCCCGCCTACTGACCCGCCGACCGGGGTTCGGGCGCGTGGGTTCGCCTGCTGCCCCGCCGATCGGGGCATCGGCGTGCCGGTCCGCCCGGCCGCCGACCCGAGCGCGCGTGAACGGGCCGCCGCGGATCCTCCGCGGCGGCCCGTTCTGCTGCGCGGATCCCGCGCAGAGGCCGAACATGGGTGGCCGCCGTTCGGGGTAGACCCTGTTACCCCGGGTGATCGTGGGGATCGGATCGGGAGGCGTCATTATGCAGGGTCGATGGGCGGACTGGGTGATCATGGCGGCGGGTGTGGCACCCGCGGTCGGGTGGGCGTGGCACGGCATGATCGGGCCGGGAATGGCGGCCATGCTGATGCTGGGCATGGGCATCGTCCTCGCGGCGTGCATGGCGATCACCCGTCCCGGGCTGGTGGCGGCCGAGGTGTGCGTTCTGCTCCTCGCCGTGCTCCTCGTCCTGACCCCGACCTACGCCGGCTTCGCCGACCAGGCCGCCGCGGCGTGGACGGCGTGGGCCGCCGGCGCCGTCGCAGGGCTGCTGAGCCTGCTGTGCCTGCCGCTCAGCTACCGGGAGTACCGCAGGGTCCTCGCCTACCGCTCCAAACAGAACGCCTGACCCGGCCCGCCGCTCCTCGCGGAGCGCCTGACCGGCCCGCCGCTCCTCGCGGAGCGCCTGACCGGCCCGCTGCACCGAGCGGAGCGCCCGACCCTGGACGTCCCACTGAGCGGAGCCCATGCGCCGGGTCGTCATTGAGCGGAGCGACTGACCCGGTCCGTTGCTCCTCGCGGAGCGCCTGATCCGGCCCGCCGCCCCGAGCGGGCCCCTGCCCCAGGGCCGCTATTCTGCGGTCATGGCACGACCCGACGCGCACCCCGACGACTACGCCGAGCGGGTCCTCGACATCGCCGAGGCGATTCCACCGGGCCGGGTGATGTCCTACGGCGACATCGCCGAGTACGTCGGCGAGGGCGGACCGCGCCAGGTGGGCGCCGTAATGTCGCGGTGGGGCGGCGGGGTCCCGTGGTGGCGGGTCATCCGCTCCGACGGCACGCCGCCACCCGGGCATGAGGTCCGGGCGCGGGAGCAGTACGCGGCTGAGGCCACCCCCATGCGCCCCGGCGCCGACCGCGTCGACATGCGCCGCGCCCGCTGGACGGGCGAAGCGCACCGATAGTGCCGCAGTGCCCGCTGGACGGCGAAGCGCGGCGATGGTGCCGCGGTGCCCGCTGGACGGCGAAGCGCGGCGATAGCGCCGTCGGCTCCTCAGCGCAGATGACGCCAGGGCCACGTCCCCCCTTCAGCCCCTCGCAACATCGCAGGCTGCCGCTCCGCGCGAAGCGTGAGCGGTGCGCAATCCCGTTGTTTTCGGGAGGCGGGGCTTTCGGTCTGGGCCTGGCGCAGAGGGTGGGTGCCGAGAGTGTCCTTCCTCACAGTGGACCTGGGCACCGTCCCCTGAGGCAAGGACGCTCTCGCCCTCGGACGCCCTCATCATGGGACTCCTCATCCTGGGGCGCGTTCGTCCCCGGACACCTCGGCTTCCGGGTGCCCTCGTCCTGGGACGCCCCGTCCCCGGGCCGTCTCTTGTCGCGCAGCGAGGGCCGCGGCGGCGGGGTGAGGTCGGGCGTGTCTCCGTCTACCTGACAGGAGGTGTCAGGTTCGCTTTCTACGATCGGGGCACGACTACAGGGCGACACAAGGGGACGGGTATGGGCGAGACACCGTTGGCGGGGACGATTGCGCTGGTCGCGGGGGCGACGCGGGGGGCGGGGCGCGGTATCGCCGCGGAGTTGGGCGCTGCGGGGGCCACGGTCTACTGCACCGGCCGGTCGACCCGGGAGCAGCGGTCCGAGATTGGCCGCCCGGAGACCATCGAGGAGACCGCTGAACTGGTCACGGCGCTGGGCGGGACCGGGATCCCGGTCCAGGTCGACCACCTCGTGCCCGAGGAGGTCGCCGCGCTGGCGGCGCGCGTCGACGCCGAGCAGGGGCGGCTCGACGTCCTGGTGAACGACATCTCGGGCGGCAGTCCCGAGTTCAACACCCCCATCTGGGAGCACCCGTTGGACGAGGGGCTGCGGTCGCTGCGGCTCGCCGTGGAGACCCACCTCATCACCTCCCACCACCTGGTGCCGCTGGTGATCCGCGCGGGTGGGCTGGTCGTCGAGGTCGGCGACGGGACGACGGAGTACAACGACGCCTTCTACCGGGAGTCGATGTTCTACGACCTGTCCAAGGTCGCGGCGAACCGGATGGCGTACGGCCTCGCCGAGGAGCTGCGCCCGCACGGCTGCGCGGCGGTGGCGATCACACCGGGGTGGCTGCGGTCGGAGGAGATGCTGGACCTGTTCGGCGTCGCCGAGGAGAACTGGCGCGACGCCGTCGCCGCGCAGCCGCACTTCTGCATCTCGGAGACGCCGCGGTTCGTCGGCAGGGCGGTCGCGGCGCTGGCGGCGGATCCCGATCGGGCACGCTGGTCGGGCGGTTCGGTGTCCAGCGGCGGGCTCGCCAAGGTGTACGGGTTCACCGACCTCGACGGCAGCCGCCCGGACGCCTGGCGCTACATTGTCGAGGTCGAGCGCAAGGACGGCCCCGCCGATGCCACCGGGTATCGGTGAGCGGTGCTGCGGCAGTGGGACCCGCCGACGCCGCCGGGTGGTGAGCGGCGCTGCGGCAGTGGGACCCGCCGATGTCACCGGGTACCGGGTACCGGTGCGCGGCCCTGCGGCGGTGGTGGGGGCACGGCGGCGGGTGGGGCGCACGGTGTCGGCGGATGGGCGTGTCTGCTCATGTTCGGCGCGTTTGTCGTGAGCGTCTGGTGAACTTGGAGGGGTGAGCCCCTCCCCGTATCGTCTTGTGCGGCGTGTGCACGATGTCGTGCCACCGCCGCGGCTCGACGAGTACCAGCAGCGCGTGGTCGCCCACAAGGGCGGCCCGCTGCTGGTCCTCGCCGGGCCGGGTACGGGCAAGACCACCACCATTGTCGAGTCGGTGGTCGACCGCATCGAGAACCGCGGGGTCGACCCGTCGCGGGTGCTCGTCCTGACCTTCAGCCGCAAGGCGGCGCAGGAGCTCCGCGAGCGCATCACCGCGCGGCTGCGCCGCACCACCCGCGAGCCGCTGGCGCTGACCTTCCACTCCTACGCCTACGCCCTGATCCGGCGCGAGCTCACCCGGTTGGGCGACCGCGCACCCCGGCTGCTTTCGGGGCCCGAGCAGCTCATGGAGGTCCGCGAGCTGCTGTCGTGGGAGGTCGAGGACGGCGCGGAGCTGTGGCCCGAGAAGCTCCGCCCCGCGCTCGCGACCCGCGGGTTCGCCGAGGAGCTGCGCGACTTCCTCATGCGCGCCCAGGAACGCGGCCTCGACTCCGATGCGCTGCGGCGGCTGGGCGCCGAGCGGGACAGCGGCGACTGGTCGGCCGCCGCCGGGTTCCTCGACCGCTACACCGGCCGCTTCGACATCGCGCCGACCCCCACGCTGAACTACGCCGAGCTGGTGCGCATCGCGGCGAACCTGCTCACCGACCCCGAGATCCGCGAGCGGGAGCGCGCGGCGCGCGAAGTGGTGTTCGTCGACGAGTACCAGGACACCGACCCCGCGCAGGAGGAGCTGCTGCGCGAGCTCGCGGGCGGCGGCAGGGAGCTCATCGCCGTCGGCGACCCCGACCAGTCCATCTACGGCTTCCGCGGTGCCGACGTCCGCGGCATCCTCGATTTCCCCCGGCGGTTCCCCGCGGCTACGGGCGAGTCGGCGCCCGTCGTCGCGCTGCGGGTGTGCCGGCGCAGCGGGGCCGCGCTCCTGGCGGCCTCGCGCAGCGTCGCCGCGCGGCTGCCCGCCTCGCCCAGCCCGGCCGGCGGCCGCGTCAACGCGCACCGGCTGCTCGATCCCGCTGCGGGTTCCGCCGACGGCGAGGCCCGCGTGCTCGTCGCCGAGAGCCCCGCGCAGGAGGCGGCGGTGGTGGCCGACACCCTGCGCCGCGCGCACCTCATCGACGGCGTCCCGTGGTCGCGCATGGCGGTGCTGGTGCGCTCGGCGGCCCGGCAGATCCCGGTGCTGCGCCGGGCGCTGGCCGCGGCGGGGGTGCCCACGGCGGTGGGCGGCGACGAACTCCCCCTCGCCGCCGAGCCGCTGGTGCGCCCGCTGCTGCTGCTGATCCGCTGCGCGCTGCGCCCCGAGACCCTCGACGAATCCGCGGCGCATCAGTTGCTCATCAGCCCGTTCGGCGGGGCCGACAGCATCGGCCTGCGCCGCCTGGGCCGTGCGCTGCGCCAGCTCGAACTCGACACCCGGGGAGCGGGGACCCGCCCGGCGGCGGCGCTGCTCGCCGAGGCGCTGCGCGACCCCCGCGAACTCACCATGGTCGACCCCGCTGTGCGCGCCCCCGCCGACCGCGTCGCCGGGTTCCTGCGGCTCGTCCGCGACCGCACCGCCGCGGGCGCCTCCGCCGAGGACGTCCTGTGGGCGGTGTGGAACGACAGCGCGCTCGCCGAGCGCCTGCTGCGGGCCAGCCAGGCGGGCGGGCGCCGGGGCGCGGCGGCAGACCGCGACCTCGACTCCGCCGTGGCGCTGTTCGAGAGCGCGGCGCGCTACTGCGACCGGCTGCCCCCGGGGGCGCCCGAGGGGTTCCTGGACGACCTCGAAGCCCAGGAGATCCCGGCCGACACCCTGGCCGAGCACACGCCTGAGGGCGATGCCGTGCGCATCCTCACCGCGCACCGCTCCAAGGGCCTCGAATGGGACCTCACGGTCGTGGCGGGCGTCCAGGAGGGCGGCTGGCCCGACCTGCGGCTGCGCGGTTCGCTGCTGGGCGTCGAGCAGTTGGTCGACACCGTGGCCGGGTTCGCGGAGAACTCCGGTGCGGCGGTCGCCTCCCGGCTGCTGGACGAGGAGCGGCGGCTGTTCTACGTCGCCGTCACGCGCGCCCGCCGCTCGCTGGTCGTCACCGCGGTGGCGGGCGACGACGCCGAGGAGCGGCCGTCCCGGTTCCTGGCGGAGCTGGGCCTCGGCGAACCCGAGCGGGTCGCCACGGGGCGCCGGTGGCTGACTCTCCCCGCGTTGGTGGCCGACCTCCGGTCGGTCGTCACCGACACCTCGGCGGCCGAGCAGTTGCGCCGGGCCGCAGCGGCGCACCTCGCCCGCCTCGCCGACGCCGGTGTGCGCGGCGCCGACCCCGCCGAGTGGCACGCGCTGACCGAACTCTCCGACGACCGCCCCCTGATCGACGAAGGCGGCACCATCCGGGTTTCGCCGTCGCAGGTGGGCAGCTTCACCGTGTGCCGGCTGCGCTGGCTGCTGGAGAACGCCGCCGGCGCCTCGGGCGCCGACATGTCCTCGGCGCTGGGGTCCATCGTCCACGCCATCGCGGTGCTGGTCGCCGAGGGCGCCGGGCTCGACGACATCCACCGCCGCATGGACCGCATCTGGGCCGATCTCGACTTCGGCGGCCCGTGGTTCGCCGGGAAGGAGCGCGAGCGCGCCGACGCCATGGTCGACAAGCTGCTCGCCTGGCACACGTCCGACCCCCGCGAGCTGGTCGTCACCGAGGAGGGCTTCAAGGTCGACATCGGCGGTATCGAGATCACCGGCCGGGTCGACCGGCTCGAACGCGACGCCGAGGGCCGCGCCGTCGTGGTCGACATCAAGACCGGGGGGACCCGTCCCGGCGACACCGAGCTCGCCCGCTACCCTCAACTGGGCGTGTACCAGTTGGCGGTGCTCCGCTCGGCCTTCGCCAAGTTCGGCCTCGACCACCCCGGCGGCGCCGAACTCGTCCAGGTCGGCAAGGGCGGCTACACCGCGTCGGCCCGGGTCCAGGCGCAGCGCCCGCTCGGCGACGACCCCGATCCCGGCTGGTCGGAGACCCTGGTGCGCGACGTCGCCGACGGCATGTCCGGGTCGCGGTTCGCCGCAACGGTGAACCCCAACTGCGACTCCTGCCCGGTGCGGTCGAGCTGCCCGGCACACGACGAAGGGAAGCGCACGTGACATCTCCCGCGCAGCGGGCGGCGCGGTGAGCGTCGCCGACGGAGCGCGCGAGCTGACCCCCGCCGCCATCGCCCGGCTGCTGGGCCGCCCCGACCCCACACCCGAGCAGGCCGAGGTCATCGCCGCGCCGCTCGAGCCCGGCGTGGTGGTCGCCGGAGCGGGCTCCGGCAAGAGCGAGACCATGGCCGGCCGGGTGGTGTGGCTGGTCGCGAACGGCCATGTCCGCCCCGAGAACGTGCTCGGGCTCACGTTCACCCGCAAGGCGGTGTCGGAGCTCGCCGAGCGGGTCCGCGACCGCCTCGACCAGCTGCGCGCCACCGAGCAGGTCCCCGCCGAGCTGCTCGACGGCGAACCCACCGTGTCCACCTACAACTCCTACGCCGCCCGGCTGGTGCGCGACCACGCGCTGCGCGAGGCCGTGGAGCCGTCGACCCGGCTCATCAGCGAGGGCCAGTCGTGGCAGTTGGCCGCGCGCATCGTCGGCGGCTACGACGGCCCCATGGACGCCGTCACGGTCGGCCCCACCGCTGTCACCGCGCGGATGCTCGACCTCGCCGGTGAACTGGGCGACCACCTGCGCACACCCGACGACGTGCGCGCGATCGGCCGGTGGATCGACGAGCGGGCCGCCGCGCTGCCGAAGAAGCCCACGGCCCCCGCCAAGGCCATGATCCAGACCCAGCGCAAACGCGAGCAGCTCCTCCCGCTGGTCGAGCGCTACATCGCCGCCAAGTCGGCGCGCGAGGTCATGGACTACAGCGACCAGGTGGCGCTGGCGGCGCGCATCGCGATCCGGCACCCCGAGGTCGGGCTCACCGAGCGCGGCCGCTTCCAGGTGGTCCTGCTCGACGAGTACCAGGACACCAGCTTCGGGCAGCTCGCGCTGCTGCGCGCGCTGTTCGCGGGCGGGCATCCGGTCACCGCCGTGGGCGACCCCTGCCAGTCCATCTACGGCTGGCGCGGCGCCAGTGCCGGCAACCTCACCAGCTTCCCCACCGACTTCCCGGCCGTGCCCGGCCGCCCGGCGTCCGTGCGCAGGCTGGCCACCAGCTTCCGCAACGGGGAGCGGGTGCTCCAGGTCGCCAAGCGGGTCTCCGAGCGCCTGCGCGAGGAGGCCGACTACGTCCCCGTCCTGTACCCCGGCCCGGCCCGTGTGGGCAGGGGGACCGTCGCGTGCGGCCTGTTCGGCACCGAGACCGAGGAGGCCGACTGGATCGCCCGGACCGTCGACGCCGCCCTCACCGAGCCGGCCGGCCTCGCGCCCGACGGAGCCGCCTGGCCCGCAGGGGAGGACCCCGGACGGCCCGTCACACCGGGCGACGTCGCGATCCTGTGCCGCAAGCGGTCGCAGTTCACGGTGCTGCGCGAGGCGCTCGAACGCCGCGACATCCCCGTCGAGGTCGTCGGCCTCGGCGGGCTGCTCACCGTGCCCGAGGTCCGCGACGTCGTCGCCGTCCTGCGGGTGCTGCACGACCCCGCCATGGGCAACGAACTCGCCCGGATCCTCACCGGCCCCCGGTGGCGCATCGGCCCGCGCGACCTGGTGGCGCTGGGCGAGCGCGCCGCCGAACTCGCCAAGGAGACCCGGCGCGACCTCCGCGGCGCCCCCGCGGCGGCCGACCCCGGCGCCGACGGGCCGGAACTGCTCCAGCAGACCGTGATCGACCTCACGGCCGAGAGCGGCAGCCTGGTCGACGCGCTCGACGACCTCGGCGACCCCGAGCGCTACTCCGAAACCGGTCACGAGCGCCTGGCCCGGCTCGCGGCGGAGCTGCGCGCGCTGCGCCGCGTCACGCCGCAGCCGCTGCCCGAGCTCATCGGCGAGATCGAGCGCGCGCTCAGCCTCGACATCGAGACCGCCGCCCGTCCCGGCGGCGACCCTATGGCGGCCCGCGCCGACCTCGACGCGTTCTCCGACGCCGCGGTGCGCTTCGTCGGCAACAGCGACGACCCCAGCCTCGGGTCCTTCCTCGGCTTCCTGCGGTCGGCCGAGGACGCGGAGAAGGGCCTCGAACCCGGCGAGCGTGTGGGCGCGCGCGACACCGTGAAGCTCATGACCGTCCACGCCGCCAAGGGCCTGCAATGGCCGCTGGTCGTGGTGCCGGGGCTGAGCGGCGGGAAAACGTCCCCGCTCTTCCCCACCCGGGCGCGCGACGCCGGGGGGTGGGCCGCCAAGGAGCAGAAGCTGCCGTACCCGCTGCGCGGCGACTCCGCTGGCCTGCCCCGCATCGAGGACCTCGACAAGGCGGCCCTGGACCGCTTCAAGGAGGCCGAGAAGGAGCGGCACGTCCTGGAGGAGCGCCGCCTGGCCTACGTCGCCGTCACCCGCGCGTCGTTCGCGCTGCTGTGCACCGGGCACTGGTGGGGCCGCGGCGCGGCCGGCCACCGCGGGCCCTCGGTGTTCCTGGAGGAGGTCCGGGAGGCGTGCGAGAACGGCGCGGGCCGCGTGGCGCAATGGGCGGAACCCCCCGCCGAGGGGGCCGTCAACCCGCAGCTCGCCGAGGCCGATCCGGTCCCGTGGCCGCAGCGGTCCGACGAGTACGAGGGCGACGCCGCGCAGCGCCACGCCCGTGTCGTCGCGGGGGCGCGCCTGGTCGAGGAGGCGCGTGCGGGCGGCGGCGCGCGGTGGCTCCAGGCGCTCGATCGCAGCACCGTCCGCCCGTCCCTGCAACGGCGCCTCGACGGGTGGGGGCGCGACACCGAGCTGCTGCTCGCCGCCGATTCGCCGGACCGCGCCGACACCGACGGCGGGCCCATCGCCGTGGAGCTGCCCGCCCACTTGTCGGTGTCGTCACTGGTGTCCCTCGCGCGCGACCCCGACGCGTTGGCCCGCCAGATCCGCCGCCCCATGCCGCGCCCGCCCGCGCCGCACACCCGCAGGGGCACGGCGTTCCACACGTGGCTGGAGCGGCGCTTCGGCCAGGAGAGCCTGCTCGACCCCGATGAGCTGCCCGGCGCGGCCGACGACACCGCGGGCGGCGACGACGACTTCGATGAGCTGCGTGCGCGCTTCGAGGCGAGCGAGTGGGCCGACCGCGTTCCGCTCGCCGTGGAGGTCGCGTTCGAGACCATCATCGGCGACCGCCTCGTCCGGGGCCGCATGGACGCCGTGTTCCGCGGCGCCGACCCCGAAAGCGGCCGCGAGCGCTACGACGTCGTCGACTGGAAGACCGGCCACCCGCCCGGCACCCCGCGCGAGCGCCGCGCGGTCGCCGTGCAGCTCGCCGCCTACCGCATCGCGTGGGCGCACCTCGCCGGGGTCCCGCTGGCCGAGGTCGGCGCGGCGTTCCACTACGTCCGCGCCGATCTCACGGTCCGCCCGGTGGACCTGCCCGACGCCGAGGGCCTGGAGGCCCTGATCACCGGAGTCCCCGAGGAGTCCTGAACGGGGCCGCGCCGCCCCGCGACGTGCCGCCCGCACCGTCCGCCCGTCCTGCGGTGCGCCGCGACGCCCCGGGCCCGCGCGGACGCCGCACCGGCGCCGCACGGGCGCGGCGCCTCACCCGGGGTCGCCGGGCGGGAACGCCACGATGTCGCCGGGCCGGATGCTCGGCAGCGGCACGTCGTGCGCGAGCACGTGGTCGTGCGCGCCCTTGCCGAGGAGCGTCACCGGCTCGCCGCGCAGGTCCGGGCGCTGCCAGGGGCGCCCCCACGACACGTCGTCGTCGCGCGCCACCACGGCCGGCTGCCGCGACCCCGGCGCCCGTTCGGAGAGGGCGACGACGGCGACCGCCCGGCCGTAGTTGTGCCGCACGTCCAGGACCTGGGCCAGCAGCCACCCGGCCCAGGAGGCCGGGGTTCCCTCGGGCGTCACCCGCACGGTCTCGCCGGGGCGGGCCAGCGCGGCGAGACCCGCGCCGTACCCCGCCCAGTCGAAGCCGGTGCCGTCGTCCGCGCCGCCGGGAACGTTCACGGTCCCGCCGACGATGGCGTACCGGGCGCTCTCGATGCCGAACATCGCACTCCAGGGGCGGAGCGCGCGGAGGAGCCCGTCCGCGTGCTCCGCTGCGGTCGCCCCGCCGCCTCCCCCGGGCGGCAGCCGGACGGAGAACCCCACCGGCCGCGTCGGCGCTCCGGAGCGCACCGCATCGGCGCACGCCACCAGCGACGCCGCGTCCATGCCCGAGGACGGTGCGGCGGGACCGGCAGCGGAGCCCGGCCGCAGCGGGGGATCCACCCGCAGCAGGACGTCGAGCGTCCGGCCGGCCGCGCGCGCGGTGTGCCCGGCCAGGTGCAGCTCCTCAGGGCTCTCCACTTCGACGCAGGTGCCCTTGTGCGCCGCGACCTCCGCGATCTCGGCGAGGCTCTTGCCCGTGCCGCTCAGCGTCAGCGGCACCCCGCCCGGCTCGGCCGCCGCCGCCGAGCCCGGTTGCGCCGTGAACCCGTCGACGTGCGGGCCGAGGACGGCGAGGAGGTCGGGGTCGGCGACGTAGGGCAGGGCGACGTGCAACTCGACCTCGGGCGGCAGGTCGGCCCGCAGCCTGCGGACGTGCTCGTCGATGAGGGGGAGGTCGTACACGCTCAGCGGGAGCCGGTCGGGAGGGACGGAACGGGCACGTTCGTACACGCGCTTCGGCAACACGATCATGGGGGCGCCTCCAGTGGCCGTTCGCTGGAGGATGTTCTACCCCTTTTGGCGCCAATCGGGACACGCTCGGACGGTCGGAGTGCGCCGTCCGGGGGTCACGCGCCGAGGACGACCCGGGCGGTGGTCGCGAGCGCGTCGCTCCCGGGGGTGTAGTAGCTGCTGTGCCCGTTGATGGTGCCGGGGTCGAAGGTGCGCGCGCCGAACTCCGGTGCCATCGGGTCCGCGCCGTGGCCCATGGAGCCCGCGCGCACGCCGGGGACCAGGCGGATCCAGTCGTCCTCGGTGCGGGTGGCCCAGACGTCGGCGCGGATGTCGGCGGCGCGGTCCACGCCCATGCCAGGGCTCGCCAGCGCGACGACGTCGTCGGCCACACCCGGCCGCGTCGCGGCGCGGCCGCACACCACCGTCCCGTAGCTGTGGCAGACCAGGGTGACGTGGGCGTCGGCGGGCAGCCGCGTGCGGAACCGGGCGAGTTCGTCCGCACCGACCGCCGCCTGCCCGTTGACGGCGGCACGTGGGTCGAACATCTGCGGCGGCTGGTACCCGAGCCACACGACGACGGCGACCTTCGCGTCCGGGTCGCGGAGCCGCGCCTCGCGGTAGAGGGCGCGGCCGTTCGCGAGCGGAACGGCGCTGTCGTCCGCGCTGCCGTTGGTGCGGAAGTTGTCCCGGTTCTGCCCGGTGCCGGGGACCACCACGGCGATGTGGTCGGCGTCGTCCACGTCGCCCAGCGCCTGGACCACCCGGCCGGTGCCGGCGGGGTCGTCGGCGAGCACGGTGCCGCCGTCGACCGCGACCGGCTCGTACCGGAGCGGTTCCGGCGGGGGTTCGGGGAGGCGGACGCTCGGCGGCGCCCCGGCGCCGAGCGCCAGCAGCACCAGTCCGGAGAACACGATCGTGCGCACGGAGGGCATGGTCGCGAGCGTAGGCGGCCGCACGCAGTGGAGTCGTCACCCCTGCGGGGTGCCGCCGGATGGTCCTGAGGGGTGACCCGGCGCCGCGGGCGTCGTCTCCGGAGGGCCGTTCTCGGAGTCCTCCCGCGGGTTCGGAGTCCTCCTGCGGGGTGACCCGGTGCGGCGGACGCTATTGCAGGAACAGGCCGTTCTCGAAGGCGAACACCACGGCCTGGGTGCGGTCGCGCAGCCCGAGCTTCATCAGGATCCGGCCGACGTGGGTCTTCACGGTCTGCTCGGCGAGGAACAGCTCCAGTGCGATCTCGGCGTTGGACAGGCCGCGCGCGACCTGGCGCAGCACCTCGACCTCGCGCGGTGTGAGTTCGGCGAACGACTCCGGCCGCGACTGGATCCGGTCGCTGCGGCGCTTGGCGATGTCGGCGATCAGCCGCTTGGTCACCGTCGGCGCGAGGAGGGCCTCGCCGCCGGCCACCACCCGCACCGCGGCGCGCAGATCGTCCACCGAGGAGTCCTTGAGCAGGAAGCCGCTGGCGCCCGCGCCCAGCGCCTCGTAGACGTACTCGTCGAGGTCGAAGGTCGTGAGGACGAGGACCCGGGTGCCCTCGCCCGCCGCGCCGTCGAGCGCGGTGATCCGCCTCGTGGCCTCCAGGCCGTCGAGGACCGGCATGCGGACGTCCATCACGACGACGTCGGGGCGGTGCGCGGTGACCAGCCGAACGGCCTCGGCCCCCTCGGCGGCCTGTGCGACGACGGTGATGTCGGGGGCGGCGTCGAGCAGTGTGGCGATCCCGTCGCGGACCATGGCCTGGTCGTCGGCGACGATGACGGTGATGGGCACGCGCACCACAGTAGCGGCCCCGGAACCGGGGAGCACAGGGCGTTCCACGCCCGTTCGAGCCGAGCGGCGCGGGGCGCTCCAAGGCCGCCTTCAGCCCGCTGCCCGGGTCCGGCGGGATCAGTCCAGCGTCGTGCATCTCCGAGGCCACTGCCGCCGGTGCCCTCGGGCGGGTTCAGCTCGGCGGGGTCGGCCCGGTGGGCAGGGTCGCGGCGACCTCGAAACCGCCGTCGGGCAGGGCTCCGGTGCGCAGCGACCCGCCCAGCATCGACACCCGCTCGCCCATGCCGACCAGCCCGTGCCCGCCCGACTCCAGGTCGGGCGCCGGGGCCGCGGCGATCGGCGGGCCGTTGGCGACCCGGACCTCCACCGCGTCGGCGTGCACCGCGACCGCCACCTCGACGCGGGCGCCCGCCGCGTAGCGCCCGGCGTTGCTCAGCGACTCCTGCACGATCCTGTACGCGGACAGGCCCACCGAGTCGGGGACACCGGCCGCCGGCGGCGGCGACCGCCATTCGACGGTCATCCCGGCCTGGCGGGCCCCCGCCACGAGCTCGTCGATACCGTCGATGCCCGGCTGCGGGGCCCGGTCGGCCGCCGAGCCGTCCTCTCGGAGCAGCCCCACGACCCGGCGCATCTCCGACAGCGCGTCGCGGGCGGCGTCGCGGATCGCGGTGAAGGAGTGCGCGGACTGCGGTGCGAGGCCCGGGTCCTTGTAGGGCGCGGCCTCGGCCTGGATGGCGATCATCGACATGTGGTGCGAGACGACGTCGTGCAGCTCCCTGGCGATCCGGGACCGCTCCTCCAGCACGGCGCGCCGGGCCCGGTCCTGCCGCCGCAGCGCGCTCTCCTGCGCCAGCGCGCGCTGCGCGCGCCGCCGCACCTGGACGTTGTAGCCGAGCGCGAGCACGCCCGCCGCCGCGATCGAGATCCACAGGACCTGCATGACCGGTGTGCCCGGGACGAACACGGGGGGCACGAGCACGCCGCCGATGGTCGCCGCCCCCGCACCGGCCGCCACCCGGCCGGGGTACTCCACCGCGACCGTGTACAGCACCACCGCCAGTGCGAGCAGCACGCTGATCGGCCACGGCCACAGCAGGCCGGGGGAGATGCCGCCGGGGACGGTGGGCGGCGCGGGCGTGCCGAGCGCGGCGGAGCACACGAGGACGCCGACGGTCCCGACCAGCATCAGCCGCCAGGTGAGCAGCGGGCGGGTGGGCAGCAGCCCCAGCGGCAGCCCGGCGAGCAGCGCGGCGAGGACCGCGGGCAGCGCGGGGACCGCGAAGAGCACCTCTGCCTGGAACGCCGCGAACAGGACCACCACCGCAGCGGCGGTGAACAGCACGAACCACGCGGCCGACTCCCGCCGCGAGACCGGGGCGCCGGCCGGCTCCGCGGCGTCGGGGTCTTCGGGTTCGGGCGGCAGCAGCAGCCAGAGCAGCACGTAGAAGCCCACACCGGCCAGCCCGATGAAGCACAGCCCGATGATCAGCGCCCGCAGCACGGTGGTCGCGGGCGGCGACCCCTGGGTCAGCGCCTGGCACACTCCGCCGAGGACCCGTCCGCTGCGGGGCCGATGCGGGCCCTCGTTCAACCGGAACGGACCGGACGGCCGGGCGGTCGGCAGCCGCCACAGCGCGTCGGCCAGGCCGCCGAGCAGCGCGAGCGGCGGGTCGGCCGCATTGCCGGGATCGGAGCCGCTGTCGGGGGCGGGGAGTGGTGCCGCTGTCGCGCCGGAGCGGTCACGGGGGGCGCGGGTGCGGCGGACGCGGTCGCCGTACACGAGCGCGACGACGACGCCGGCCACCGCGAGCGCCATGACGCCCGTCCCCGCGCCGGCCGGTGCGGCGCAGCCCAGCGCCACCCCGCACGCGCAGATCCCGGCGGCGTTCGCGACCGGCCGCGCGTACTGCGCCGCGACGGCGTAGACCAGCACGGTCGCGAATCCGAACGCGATCGCGGTGCCGGCCTGCCAGATGACGGCGGTGCCCATGAGCAGGGGCACGCCGAACTGCACCAGCGGGAGGGCGACGAGCTGCGCCCGCAGCGCCGCGAGCGGGGCGCGGGTCCACAACGCGAGCGGCAGGAAGAGCACGAGGACGGCCGCCACCGCAAGGACGGGGTGGACGTCGTTCTCGGAGGTGAAGACGCCCAGGGCGATCAGCGCCCACATGGTGATGGCTGCGGGCAGGAACACCCGTCCCGCGATCCCCGCTGGGGCGGAGCGGTCGCCGATCCGGGCCAGCCAGAGCACGGCGTACACGGCCCACGGTACGAAGGGGAGGGCGCAGACCACCCGGATCAGCCAGACGGGGAACCGGGAGTGCGCGGCGATGTCGGCGCACAGCCCGCTGAGCAGCGGCCGGGGGCCCGCGGTCGGCGGGGCCGGCGGCGCAGCCCGCGGCGGCGCGAGGACGAGCGCACCGGCCACGCCCTCCGCACCGGCGCGGAGGGCGTGCCGCCACCGCGTCGCGCCCGGCAGGCTCTCGCCGATCCCGGCCCCCTTGGTCTCGATGCCCTGGGGCAAGGGTAGAGCGCGGCGCCGCCGCCGGGCGTGCCCCCACGGGGCCATGTCCCATCCCCCGCAGGTGCGACCCCTGCGGCGCGCGTACCCGCGCGAACCGCGGCCCTACGTGTTCGGCGCCGGCGGCCCGGATTCTGCACGCCCGCACCCGCGCGAACCGCGTCCGCACGAGCCGGCCGGCCCGGACGCCGATCCGCGGGACGGGCGGACCGGCCGGCGCTCGCTATGGGATCGTCGGGTGGTGCGGAAGCGGGGACGGCCGTCGGCGGTGTCCCGCTGCGCGATCATGGCAGGGCGGCGCCGGCGGTCGCGCTGCGGCGCCGACCGGCCCGGCGCGCCGCTGACCGACGCGACCGGTTCGACCGGCCCGACCGATGAGAGGGACCCCATCCGATGACCACCCCTTTGCCGGAGCCCGCCCTTTCCCGCGGCGGCGTGGACATGGTCGGCCACCGGCGCGCCGACGCCGAGTGGCTGGAGTCGGCCTGGGCCGACCCCAAGACCCGGGTCCTCGTCCTGGAAGGCGGCGAACCCGGCGAGTACGGCTGGCAGGCCCTCATGGTGAAGCAGTCGCGCGCACTGGTGTCGACCGGTACCGACGGTGTCCACCTGGTCTTCCACCCGCCCGGCGACACGCCGCCGGGTGAGCGCTACCTCCTCGGCGCGGACCCCGAGGGCCGTGTGTACTTCGCGGTGCGCGCCGACGACGGATTCGCGCTGCCGGAGACCGCGGGGGCGGCGCCGCGGTCGCTGCGCGACATCGGGGCCGTGCTGGGCCCCCGCGACTCCAGCCTGCTCACCCACGCGGTGGCGGTCGCCAACTTCAACGCCGCGAACCGGTTCTGTCCGCGTTGCGGCGCCGCCACCGCCATGGCGTCCGAAGGGCATGTGCGGGTCTGCGAGCGGGAGGGCACCGAGCTGTACCCCCGGATGGACCCGGCGGTGATCATGCTGGTGCACCGGGAGGTCGACGGTGTCGGCCAGTGCCTGCTCGCGCACAACCCCGCGTGGCCGGACGACCGGTACTCCGTGCTGGCCGGGTTCGTCGAACCGGGGGAGTCGCTGGAGCAGGCGGTCGTGCGCGAGGTCGCCGAGGAGGTGGGGGTCGCGGTGGCCGAACCGGTCTACCTGGGGTCGCAGCCGTGGCCGTTCCCGCGCAGCCTGATGCTGGGCTACCACGCCCGTGCGGTCGGGGTCGCGGAGCGCACGGACGACGAGGAGATCGAGTCGGTCCGCTGGTTCAGCCGCCCCGAACTTCGCGAGGCGGCCGAGAGCGGTGCGGTGCTGCTGCCGGGCCCGGTGTCGATCGCCCGCAAGCTGATCGAGCACTGGTACGGGGCGGAGCTACCGGGAGGCTGGTGAGAGGGGCGGGGGTCACCGCGACCGGCGTCTGGGGGGACCCGCCTCGGCCGCGGCGCCGGCACGGGCGAGCTCTTCGGGAAGGGCGGTGAGAGGGTTGTTGCAGCTCGCGATGACGTCGCGGGCGAGTTCGGCCACCTTGCGGCCGCGCGACCGCGCGGCGGACCGGAGCCGCTCGAACGCCTTGCGGGGGGCGATGCGGTGGCGTTCGGCCAGCACGCCGATGGCCTGTTCGACCACGACCCGCGTGTGCAGCGCGTGCTCCAACTGGCTGACGGTGACGCGCAGCCGCTCTTCGTCGGTGGCGTGCTCGGCGGCCTTGGGCGGTGCCGCGGCCGGGCGCACCACCCCTTCGTCGGCCAGGAGCAGGTCGGCCAGCACCATGGCGTTGAGCAGATCGGGGACTTCGTCGCCGTCGAACACCCGCCAACCCGATGCCGTTCGGCGGATCACATCGGGACCGTCCTCGCCGGCGGTGTGCTGCCCTGGTATCCGCGGGAGCAACCGGTCGGCTACCTCGCCGCCGACCTGGTCGTGTCTGACTTCCCTTGCCACTGTCGTTTCCCCCTGACGTACTCGTTTGCGTTCGGGCGGCGCCCCCTGCGGCCGGGCCGCTGCCGGCCTGTGACCACCCGCACACCCCCGTGTGCGGGGCCTCCGCCGGTGCGGCGGAGGCCGGTGGGACGCTGCGGCCGACGCGTTCGACTACTCCGTGATCTTCGCCTTGACCTGCACGAGGGACGGATTGGTCATGGCGGTCCCGTCGGAGAAGACGAGGGTGGGAACGGTGGCGTTGCCGCCGTTGACCGCCATGACGTAATCGGCCGCCGCCGGGTCCTGTTCGATGTCGACTTCGGTTACTTCGATCCCCTCGCGGCCGAGCTGGCTCTTCAGCCGCTTGCAGAAACCGCACCACGGCGTGGTGTACATGGTGATCTGCTTGGTCATGGGGGTGGTCATTGACTCGTCTCCTCGGAGTAGGCGACCTGTGAACACGGATCGGTCCGGCGTGCAGGCTTGGCCGTTTCCACCGCATACCCGAACCGAACACTCCCTACCAACGCAGAACACCGTGCCGTGCTTCCCCGGCGCGGTTCGTGATGGCAGGTCAGACGTCGGTCTGGGATCTTTGGTTCCGATCGCGCCGGTTTTCCTCCCCGATGTGCGGGCGGAACGGTGCGCCGTCGGGCGGGCCGCCCCGGGAGCAGGGCTGGGATCTCAGAGAACACTCCGCGGCAGCGGCGGAGGAGCGGGCGGCGACCCGGCGTGCGGGTTGTCCACCGACCCCGGGAACCGGGTCGAGTTGTGCCCCGGGTACCACTGATACTTGAGAGACTGGCCGGGCGGAAGTGCTCCGCGTGGCCGGAAGAGGACGGTGGTCGGCCCCTCGCGCACCGCCGCCGGTCAGCAGGGAACGACAGGTGAGGAGAGCTCTCTATGGATGCCGACCGCTTGCTCGAAGGGCTCGACCCCGAGCAGTCGGAGGCGGCCCGCGCCGCGCGCGGGCCGGTGTGCATCCTCGCGGGTGCCGGCACCGGCAAGACCCGTGCCATCACGCACCGCATCGCCTACGCGGTCGCGAGCGGCGTCGTCTCCGAGCAGCAGATCCTCGCCGTCACGTTCACCACGCGCGCCGCGGGCGAGATGCGCGGCCGGCTGCGCGGCCTCGGCGCCCCGCGGGTGCAGGCCCGCACGTTCCACGCCGCGGCGCTGCGCCAGCTCTCCTACTTCTGGGCCGACGCCATCGGCGGCCCGCAGCCCACCCTCATCGACAGCAAGATCAAGGCCGTGGCGCAGGCCGCCTCGTCGTGCGCGCTGCAACCCGACCGCACCGGCCTGCGCGACCTCGCCTCGGAGATCGAGTGGTCGAAGGTCACCCAGGTGCGCCCGGCCGACTACGAGGCCGCGATCGTCAAGGCCGGCCGCACCGCCCCCATGGCGGCGCGCGACGTCGCCCGGGTCTACGACGCCTACGAGGAGCTGCGCCGCGAGCGCAACCTGCTCGACTTCGAGTCCCTGCTCGAACTCACCGCCGCCATCATCACCGAGTCCCCGCGCATCGCCGAGCGGGTCCGCGACCAGTACCGCTACTTCGTGGTCGACGAGTTCCAGGACGTCAACCCGTTGCAGAAGCTGCTGCTCGACGCCTGGCTCGGCGGGCGCGACGACCTCTGCGTGGTCGGCGACCCCAGCCAGACCATCTACTCCTTCGCCGGGGCCACCCCCAGCTTCCTCACCGGCTTCTCCGCCGCCTACCCGCACGCCACCGTCGTGAAGCTGGTCCGCGACTACCGCTCGACCCCGCAGGTGGTCAGGGTCGCCAACCACGCGCTGCGCGGCGTCCCCGCGAGCGCGCAGCGGCTGGAGCTCCAGGCGCAGCGCCCCGACGGCCCCGAGCCCGGCTACGCCGAGTACGACGACGAACCCGCCGAGGCCAACGCCGTCGCACGCAAGATCACCGCGCTGATCGACTCCGGCACCCTCGCGCGCGAGATCGCCGTCCTGTTCCGCACCAACTCCCAGTCGGCGGCGTACGAGCAGGCGCTCGGCGACGCCTCGATCCCGTTCACCGTGCGCGGCGCCACCCGGTTCTTCGACCGCCAGGAGATCAAGCAGGCCGTGCACACCCTGCGCGGCGCCCGCCACGGCGCGCCCGATTCCGCCGATGCCGACGTCGAGCCGCTGGTCACCGCGGTCAGGCACATCCTCGCGCCGCTCGGCCTGACCGACTCCCCGCCCGAGGGCCGCCAGGCGCGCGAGCGCTGGGAGTCCCTCGCCGCGCTCGCGCAGCTCGCCGAGGACGTCGCGGCCGAGCGCCCCGGCGCGGCCATGACCGAGTTCGTCGAAGAGCTCGACGCCAGGGTCGCCACCGAGCACGTCCCCCAGTTCGAGGGCGTCACCCTCGCCTCACTGCACTCCGCCAAGGGCCTCGAATGGGACGCCGTGTTCCTGGTGGGCCTCACCGAGGGGATGCTGCCCATCATCTACGCCGAATCGGCCGAGCAGGTCGAGGAGGAGCGGCGGCTGTTCTACGTCGGGGTCACCCGTGCGCGCGAGTACCTCGCCATGTCCTGGGCGCTCGCGCGCGCACCGGGGGGGCGCCGCACCCGCAAGCCGTCGCGGTTCCTCGACGGCCTGCGCCCGGCGTCGCCGTCGCTCGCCGAGCGCCGCACGCAGGGGCGCCAGGCGAAGACCGTCCAGTGCCGCATCTGCGGCGCCACCCTGATCGAAGCGGCCGAACGCAAGCTGCGGCGCTGCCTCGACTGCCCGGCCGACTACGACGAAGCGCTGCTCGAACGGTTGAAGGACTGGCGGCGCGAGGTCTCCACCGAGCAGAAGGTCCCCGCCTACGTCGTCTTCACCGACGCCACCCTCCAGGCGGTGGCCGAGCGCGAGCCGTCGAGCGTGGCGCAGCTGGCCGGCATCTCGGGGGTCGGCGCGGTCAAGCTCGAACGCTACGGCGAGGCGGTGCTGGCGCTGTGCGCCGGCGAGGAGGTCCCGGCCGGCGGCGGCGCCCCGGGCGGTGCCGACCACGAAGGGCGCAACGGTGACGGCTGAGCGCGATCCCGCCGGGCAGAGCCTGCCCGAGCTGCTCGACATCCTCGACCTGGAGCAGATCGAGGTCAACATCTTCCGCGGGCGCAGCCCCGACGGCGGCCCCCAGCGCATCTTCGGCGGGCAGGTCGCCGGGCAGGCCCTGGTCGCGGCCGGGCGAACGGTCCCGCCCCCCGCCGGCACCCCGGCCGCCGACACCCCCGCCGCGGAAAGCCCGGCCGCGAGCGGGGCGCGGCAGCCCGTGTCGCCGGAGCGGCACGTGCATTCGCTGCACGCCTACTTCATCCGGCCGGGCGACCCGTCGGTGCCCATCGTCTACGACGTCGACCGGGTCCGCGACGGCCGGTCGTTCACCACCCGGCGGGTGACCGCCATCCAGCACGGCAAGGCCATCTTCACGCTCTCGGCGTCGTTCCACCACACCGAGCCGGGGCTGACCCACCAGGTGCCCATGCCCGAGAACGTCCCCGACCCCGAGACCCTGCCGAGCACCCGCGACCGGCTGCTCGCGGCGTTCGGCAAGGTGCCGCGCTTCGCGTCCTGGCACCCCATCGAGATGCGCCCGGTCGGCCCGCTGTCGTTCGAGGTCGAGAACGACCCCGCGTTGCGCACCACCCAGAACCTGGTGTGGCTGAAGGTCGGGGGCACCCTGCCCGACGACCCCCTGCTGCACGTCTGCCTCATGACCTACGCCTCGGACCTCACCCTGCTCGACACCGTCCTGCTGGCGCACGGGCGGTCGTGGGCCGGTATCTCCATGGCCAGCCTCGACCACGCCATGTGGTTCCACCGGCCGTTCCGCGCCGACGAATGGCTGCTCTACGCGCAGGAGACCCCCACGGCCGGGGGCGCGCGGGGGCTGGCCCGCGGGCTCGTGTTCACCCGGGGCGGCGACCTCGTCTGCTCGGTGGTGCAGGAGGGCCTCATCCGGTCGGTCGGCGGCGGCTCCTGACCACCGGCCGCATCCGGTCGGCCGCCGCAGCGCCCGGAATCGTCGGGCCGGCGGTGGGCGAATTCACCGTTGTCCCAGGTCAAAAATAACTTGCCGGTCTTTCCGGAAGCCGTCTAGTCTGTACCCACACGTTCGCGCAGCCGAGTGGCAAGCCCGCCCGGCGTCATCGAGAAGGAGGTGCCCTGTGATGGAGACCAAGGAGTTCGCGCTCAAGCCGTTCGCCGATGCCCGGGGCATCGCCCTGCGCGGCGGCGGTAGTGGCATGTCGGCCGAATCCGCAGGGATGGCATATGGGCTCCAGGCCCGTGTCGTCCTGATGGACAGGGCGGCTGAGAGCCACTGGACCACGCCTGTTGTCGAAGGAACCCCGCGTCCCAAGGGCGCAGTGGGGAAGTGTTCACGGATCACCTAGCCGATTAGGCCGGGTGCAACTCCCGTGGCCGCGGATCCCCACTCATGGGGCCGCGGCCATTGTGATTTCCGCGCGACATCCCTCCTTTGCGGGAGACGAGTGTCGGATCGGACCCATCGCAGGTCAAGGCCCCGCAAGCCGAATTCGTTCGGCACTTGTAGCGAAGCCGCCAACCGCGTTGAACACCGCGTAGATCAGGGAGGACACCGATGCTTGCGTCGGTCCTGGAGACCCCGTGGCTGGGCGAGGCCGAAGTTCCGTGCCGGTCGGAGCCGGACCTCTTCTTCGCCGAGGCCCCCGCAGACGTCGAGGCCGCGAAGCTCGTCTGCCAGGAGTGCCCCGTCCGGGCGCAGTGCCTGGCCGACGCTCTTGAGCGCCGCGAGCCGTGGGGCGTCTGGGGTGGAGAGCTGCTCGTCGCCGGGCAGGTCGTGGCGCGCAAGCGCCCGCGCGGCCGCCCGCGTAAGAACCCCGCCCCCGTGGCCGCATAACCCGCCCCGTATCCGACTTTTCGAACACGACCCGAACAGGACACATCATGCAGGCTCTCTTTGAACTCGTCCGGCTGGAGCAGACCGTCGACAACAAGCGCGAACATCAGCGCCAGCGGCTCTCGGCCCGACAGCTGCGTTCCGAGCTGCGCGAGCAGCGCCGTGCGGAGCGCGCGCTCATGGAAATACGGATGTCGCGCCTATGTTGACCGGGCAGCGGCCCGCTGATTAGGCCATAAGGGGAGGAGGGGGTCGGCGACCGACGGGTCGCCGACCCCCTCCGGCGTTCGCGGTGCGCGAAATCGGGTGCCGCCCGGCCGGGCGCGGGTACCGTCCGCCGGACCCCGGCGGCGGAGGGCGCCGCGAGGAGCGGGCCCGGGCGGAAGAGCACGGAAATCTGGCCGGATCCGGTCGATTCGCACCCCCGCGCGTCCCACGCGCGTGGGTGCGGGATTGCGCTCCGCCCGCCGGTGATCCGGGCAGGTGCGGAGCGCAAAAAACGACATTCTGCATGAAAACGGGCAAGCTGCGGGCCTGTGGACACCGGCTCGTCTGGGTTACCTTTTGGTTGTGCCTCCGAATACCAGAGTCGAGGTGCGCCGTAGTTCCCGGCGAAGGCGAACCGTGTCCGCATATCGCGATGGGGACAAGACGGTCGTCCTCATGCCCGCCACATTCTCCCGCGCCGAAGAGCGGCGCTGGGTCGACCGGATGCTGGAGCGGCTGCGCGCCCGCGAAGAGCGCCGCCGCCCGAGCGACGACGCCCTGCGCATGCGCGCGCTGGAACTCGCCGAGCGCTACCTCGACGCCGCGGTCCGGCCCGACTCCGTCCGGTGGGTCGACAACCAGCACACGCGGTGGGGTTCGTGCACGCCGGAGGACGGTTCCATCAGGCTCTCGCGCCGCCTCTCGGGCATGCCGTCATGGGTGGTCGACTACGTCCTGCTGCACGAGCTGACCCACCTGATCGAGCCCAACCACGGCCCGGCGTTCTGGGACCTCGTCACCCGGTTCCCCAAGGCCGAACGCGCCCGCGGCTACCTCGAAGGGGTCAGTGCCGCGCCCCGGCTCGCCGCCGGCGGCGACGACCTCATCGAGGAAGCGGACGACTGACCCCGGCCGGCGCGTCCACGGCAGGGCCGCCGCCCGAACGGCGCACCGCCCGCGCCGCGACAGCGAACAGGGTGCGGCAGGAGTCGTCGCTGGGCTCGGGCAGCGCATCGACCGCGAACCAGGCGAGGTCGGCCGACTCCGCGGCATCGCGGACCAAGGGCGCGCCCTCGGGCGCCACCGCCGCGTACTGCACGTCCAGGTGCCAGGACCCGCCGCCGCACGGCACCCGGTGCCGGTCGAGCCACACGGGCTCGGGCAGCAGCCGGAGGCCGCTGATGCCCGACTCCTCGGTGGCCTCGCGCAGTGCGGCCGCCGCGAGCGTGGTGTCGCCGGGCTCGCAGTGCCCGCCGGTCTGCAACCACAGCCCCAATTTCGCGTGCAGGGTGAGCACCGCCCGGGCTCCGGCGGTGTCGACAATGGCGGCACTGGCGGTGAGGTGGCCCGGGAGGCACCCGCGCGTCATGGCGTCGGGGTGCCGGTCGAGGTGGTCGATGTACTCCCGGCGCAGGGCGTCCTGACCGGGGTCGGGGGCGCGCCAGGACGCGAGGACGGCGCGGGCGTCGGCGTGCAGGGTCACCGGCCGTCGCCGCGGTCCTCGCCGCCGCCCCCGGCGCCGTCGTCCGGGCCGTTCTCCGATGCGCCCTGGTCGCCGGCCGCGCCGCCGTCCTGGGCGTCGGGCCCGTCGGTCGCCGCCGGGCCGTCGGTGAACTGCGAAATGTCGATCTGCGCGGCCTCGGCGTCGGCCTGGCCGGAGACGAACGACGCGGGGTCGTCGAGGTCGGCGCTGGAGGGCATGAGGTCGGGGTGCTCCCACACGGCGTCGCGGCCGTCGATGCCGCGGGCCTCGCCCAGGGCGTCCCACAGCGCGCGGGCCTCGCGCAGCCGGCGCGGGCGGAGTTCGAGCCCCACCAGCGTGGCGAAGGTGTGCTCGGCCGGGCCGCCGGTGGCGCGGCGGCGGCGGGTGGCCTCGGCGAGGGCCGCGGCGCTGGGCAGCCGCTCGCCCACCGCGGCGTCGGCGACGGCGGACACCCACCCCTCGATGAGGGCGAGCGTGGTCTCCAGCCGGGCCAGGGACGCCTTCTGCTGCGGGGTCTCCTGCGGCTGGAACAGGCCCTCGCCCTCGGCGCCCGACAGCGCCTCCTGCATGGCCTCGGGGTTGGCGGGGTCGATGCGCCCGAGCTTCTCCTCCAGGGCGCTCATGTCGAAGGACATGCCGCGGGCGTAGTCCTCGACCAGCGTGAGCAGGTGCGAGCGGAGCCACGGGACGTGGCCGAACAGCCGGTGGTGGGCCGCCTCGCGGGCGGCGAGGTACAGGCGCACCTCTTCGACCTCGATGCCGAGCCCCTCGCCGAACTTCGCGACCCCGGAGGGCAGCAGCGCCGCGCGGCCGGTCCCGGCGAGCGGGAGGCCGACGTCGGTCGACCCCACGACCTCGGCGCCGAGCTCGCCGATGGCCTGGCCGGCCTGCTGGCCGACGAGCATGCCGCCCATCTGGCGCACCATGCCCAGCAGCGGGCCGGCCACGGACTGCATCTCCTCGGGCATGTTCTGGCCCATGGACTCCACGATGCGCGCCGTGAGCGGCTCGCACAGCGTGGACCAGGTGGGCATGGTCTTCTCGACCCACTCGGCCCGGCTCCACGCCTCCATGGCGCTGACGCCGGAGGGGAGCGCGGTGGTCTCGTTCAGCCAGAGGTCGGCGAGGCGCAGCGCCTCCTGGACCCGGGCGTAGTCGGTGGGGATGACGCTGGAGTCGCCCTTCTCGGCGACCGTGTGGCGGGCGATGTTCTTGGCCATGTCCCAGTTGATGGCGCTCTTCGCACCGCCGGACTCACCGGCGGGCGCCGACTGCGCCGACATCATGTCGGCGAACTGCCGCAGCATCTGGGCCATCTGCTGGGGGTCGCCGAAGGGCATGCCCCCGGGCATCCCCGGAGGGCCGCCGTCGGAACCGCCGGACCCACCCGAACCGCCGGAGCCACCCGAACCGCCGGAGCCGCCCTGGCCGAAGGTGAAGCCCATACCGGAACCCCCCTGACCGGAGCCGCCCTGGCCGGGACCGCCCTCACCGGATCGACGCCCCGACTCGTCGTCGGGGTCGTTCGGCATGCTGAAACCAAATGGCACGTCACTCACGATCAGACCCCAGGCAGGTTAGGTTTGTCTCCACTGTCACGTTAGCTGGGAGCCGCCCCGAGTGAGTACTCGATCCGACCAGGTTCGCCCACAGCACAGCGCCGATTCCAATGGACTGGTGGTCGCGGTCACCGGCGCCGCGACCGGTGTCGGCCGCATACTGGTGGAACGTCTGATGTCCGCTGTTGGTTCCGGCGACATCGCGCAGGTCGTGGCCATCGACGAGAACCGCGGCGACCTCGACGGACCCGTCTGGCGGGTGGTCGACGTCTGCGATCCCCGGCTCGCCGACCGCCTCGACGGCGTCGACGTCGTCGTGCACACGGCCGACGACCGCTCCCTTGAGACCGCCCCGCGCCGCCGCCGCACGCACAACACCCTCTCCGCCCGCACCGTTCTCACGGCGGCCGCAGCGCAGCGCGTGCCCCGGGCGATCCTGGTCACCAGCACCATGGTCTACGGCGCCGACCCCGCCAATGCCGTGCCGCTGCCCGAGGACGCCCCGCTGGTGCCCGAGTCGGGCGCCGGCCTCGTGAGCGACTTCACCGAGATCGAGGACCTCGCGGCGCTGGCCCGCCGCGCACACCCGGGGCTCTCGGTGACCGTCGTCCGCCCGGCCCCGCTGGTCGGGCCGGGGCTCGACACCCTGCTCACCCGGCATTTCGCGGCGCCCCGGCTGCTGACCGTCAAGGGCAGCGCGCAGGAGTGGCAGTTCTGCCACGTCGAGGACCTCGCCGACGCGCTCCGCTTCGTCGTGGTGCACCGCCTCGACGGCAAGGACGGCGCCGTCGCCGTCGGCTGCGCGGGCTCCCTCGCCCAGGCCGACGCCGAGGAGATCGCCGGGCTGCGCAGCTTCGAGGTCCCCGCGAACCTCGCGTTCGGCGCCACCCAGCGCCTGCACCGGCTGGGCATCACCCCGGCGCCGGCGGGCGAGCTGAAGTTCCTGGTGTACCCGTGCGTCGTGGACTGCGCGACGCTGCGCGAAGCGGGCTGGCGGCCGTCGTTCGACAACGAGGCCGCCCTGGGCGCTCTCCTCGAGTCGCGCACCGGCAGGCACGCGCTGGTGGGGCGCAACGTCGGCCGCAAGGAGGTCACCGTCACCGCCGCGAGCGCCGCGGGTGCGGCGGTCGCCGCCATCGGCACCGCGGCGACGGTCCGGTACCTGCGCAAGCGCCGCAAGGGCTGACCGGCCGCCCACCACCGGCCGCCCACCACCGGCCGCACCCGCCCGAGGCGGCGGCGGTTGGTACCTTCGGTGCTGTGCAACTCATCACCCTGGCCGAACTCCGCGACACCCCGTTGTCCCTGGACGAGGTGGTCGCCGCTGTGGGCGACCCCCGCTCCGGCGGCAGCGCGTTCTTCGTCGGCACCGTCCGCGACCACGACCACGGGCGCACCGTGCGCACCCTGTCCTACTCCGCGCACCCGACCGCCGAGGCCGCGATGCGCAGGGTCATGGAGAAGGCCGCCGCCGACATCGGCACCGCCGACCGCGCCGTCTGGCGGGCGGCCGCGGTGCACCGCGTCGGCGACCTCGCCATCGGCGACCCTGCGGTGATCGTCGCTGTCGCCGCGTCGCACCGCGAGGAGGCGTTCACCGCCTGCCGCCGGATCATCGACGACCTCAAGGCCGAGGTCCCCATCTGGAAGCACCAGACCTTCGCCGACGGCGGGGCCGAGTGGGTCGGCGCATGCTGACGCCCGCGCGGCCGTGCGCCGTTTAGGCTTTCCATCATGTTCCGTCGCGTAATGACCCTGCTGGTCTCCTCGGCGCTGCTCGTCGGCCTCGCCGTTGGCGGACTGCTGCTGCCCGTCCCCTACCTCGTCGCGTCGCCCGGTCTTTCCCTCAACACCCTCGGCGAGGACGACGAGGGCGAGCGGATCATCCAGGTCGACGGCCGCAAGAGCTACGAGCACAAGGGCGGGCTGTCGATGGTCACCGTGCAGTACGTCGGCGGCCCCGGGGCCCGGGTCGACCTGTTCACCGCGCTCAGCGCCTGGCTCTCCCCGCGCGACGCGGTGCTCCCCGAAGAGGCGATCTTCCCGCCCGGGCAGAGCATGGACGACATCAGCGAGGAGCAGTCGCTCCAGATGGACGACTCCCAGTCCAAGGCCATCGCAGCGGCGCTCACCCAGCTCGACATCGACTACGGCGTGCAGCCGGTCGTGGCCGACGTCGACCCCGAGCTGCCCGCGCACGGCAAGCTGAAAGCGGGCGACGTCATCACCGAGGTCGACGGCGCGCAGGTCGACGGCGTGAAGCAGACGGTCGGCAAGGTCTCCGACCGCGAGCCCGGCGACCCCGTCGAGATGACGGTGGAGCGCAAGGGCGCGCCGAAGGACGTGCGGATCGACACCGCCGAGTCCGACGACGGCACGGCGGTCGTCGGGGTCATGCTCCGCGACGACATGGACTTCCCGTTCGAGGTCGACGTCAGCGTCGGCAATGTCGGCGGGCCGAGCGCCGGCATGATGTTCGCGCTGGGGATCATGGACCACCTCAGCAGCGAGGGGCTCACCGGCGGCCACGCCATCGCCGGGACCGGCACCATCGAGCCCGACGGGAAGGTCGGCGGGGTCAGCGGTGTCGAGCAGAAGATGGTGAGCGCGCAGCGCGAGGGCGCCGAGTACTTCTTCGTCGCATCGGAAAGCTGCGACCTGACCTTCGACTCGGCGGCCACCGGCGAGATCGAGGTCGTCAAGATCGACAAGCTCGACGACGCGGTCGACGCGCTCGCCGACATCCGCGGCGGCGACACCGACGACCTCCCGCGCTGCACCCAGAAGTGAGCGGCGGGCGGCCGCTCGAGCGGCCGTCAGTCGTCGTCGGTGTCGAGGGTCAGCGCCAGTGCCGAGGTCAGCGCGGGGACCATGTCGGCCCCGTTGAGCACCTGGTCCTCGCTGTCGTGCGCGCGCATGCGCAGCGCCGAGTGGCGGGCGCCGTCGCGCAGGACGGCGGCGACCATCCGGATCTCCTCGCTGCCCGGCTGGTCCTTGGCCCACGCGCCGGAATCGGCGCCGCGGGGCGGTTCGAGGGTCTCGTCGGAGCCCTGCACCACCAGCCGCTCCATCACCAGCGCACACCCGGCGACGGCGTCGGGCCAGGCCATGCGGCCGAGCGCGTCCTCAAGGGGGAGGTCGTCGGGCAGCGGCTCCTGCTCGATGGGGGTGAGGTCGTCGGGGTCGACGGGTGCGGAGACCCCGAGCATCGCGGCGACACCGGGCTCGCGCGCGAGCAGGTCGGCGGTCGGCACCAGGGCGTAGACCCGCAGCGGCTGGTCCCAGCCCTGCTGGGAGGCGTGGCGTTCGAGGTCCAGCACGACCTCGCGAATGTTGAATGGCACGCCCCCAGTGTCCCCTGCCGCAGGGGGTGTCGGGGACGCAGGGCGGCGCGCCCGGACACGCCCAGTAAGGTCGTAGACGGCGTCGGCGATCCGGCGGACCATGACCGGACGGCGTCGTCACCCGGGCTCGACCCCGCCCGGCCGCGGGCCGAAATCCGGGCGATGCCGGCTCGATGCAATCTTGACATCGCCTCGGCGCGTGGTCTCGGGAACCAAGTGCGCGGCCAATAAGTTGCCGATAAGAGGGCCGATGATGGGGGACCCCCGATTCCCGGACTGCCCGACTCGCTTCAACAATAACGAGGGGGAGGCGTGAGCTTCCGATCACCCGGCGCATCATCTGCGCGAATGCCTCGTCGGACCCGGCTGCTCGCGCCTGTGGCCGCCGCCGTGGTCGTCATCGTCGCCGGCCTGATGCTGGCGGCGAACTTCTGGACCGACTACCGGTGGTTCGACTCCGTCGGCTACACCGGGGTCTTCCTGACCGAGCTGCGCACGCGCGCGATCCTGTTCGCCGCCGGCGGCGTGCTCATGGCGCTGATCGTGGGCGCCAGCATCTTCTTCGCGTACCGCACCCGGCCCACGTTCCGCCCGTTCAGCCTCGAACAGCAGGGTCTCGACCGCTACCGCGCGTCGATCGACCCGCACCGCAAGATCTTCTTCTGGGCGATCACCGGCGGCCTGGGGCTGCTCGCGGGGGCCTCGGCGAGCGCCGAGTGGAAGACGTTCCTCGAGTTCACGAACGCCACGCCGTTCGGGCAGAAGGACGCCCAGTTCGGCATCGACATCGCGTTCTTCACGTTCTCCTACCCGTTCTACCGGGTGATCCTGGGCTACCTGTTCGTCGCGGTCGTCGTGGCGTTCATCGCGTCGCTGGTGGTGCACTACCTCTACGGCGGCGTGCGGCTCCAGTCGCAGGGCCAGCGCGCCACCGCGCCGGCGCGGGTCCAGCTCTCCGTGCTGCTCGGCACCTTCGTGCTGCTGAAGGCCATCGCCTACTGGTTCGACCGCTACGGACTGGTGTTCTCCACCCGCGGCTACACCGACGGCGCGGCCTACACCGACGTCAACGCCGTGCTCTACGCCAAGACGATCCTGGTGATCATCGCCAGCGTCTGCGCCGTGCTGTTCTTCGCGAACATCTACTTCAAGAACGCCATGATCCCGGTGGTCAGCCTCGGGCTCCTGGTGCTCTCGGCTGTGCTCATCGGCGGGGTGTACCCCGCGTTCGTCCAGCAGTTCACCGTTCAGCCGAACGAGCAGCGCCTGGAGAACGCCTACATCAAGCGGAACATCGACGCGACCCGCGACGCCTACAACATCGCCGACGCCGAGGTCGAGACCTACGAGGCCGAGACCAAGCTCGACCCCGACCAGCTCGCCGAAGAGGCGACCACGATCCCCAGCGTCCGGCTGGTCGACCCCGCGGTGGTCTCGCAGACCTTCCAGCAGATGCAGCAGGTCCGCGGGTTCTACCAGTTCCCCGAGGTGCTCGACGTCGACCGCTACAAGACCGCCGACGGCGGCTCGGTCGACACGATCATCGCCGCGCGCGAGGTCGACGGCCCGCCGGCGGGGCAGGACAACTGGCTCACCCGGCACCTGGTCTACACGCACGGGTTCGGCATCGTCGCGGCAGCGGGCAACCAGGTCGACAGCGAGGGCAAGCCGGCGTTCACGCAGTACAACATCCCGCCGCAGGGTGAGCTGTCGAACGAGGAGACCGGCACCGGCAAGTACGAGCCGCGCATCTACTTCGGCCGCGAAGGCGCCGAGTACGTCATCGTGAACGCCGAGCCCGAGTACGACTACCCGGAGGACGCCGGCGACAGCGAGGTCACCACCCGCGAGGACGCCCAGGACCCGTCGCCCTCACCGTCTCCCGACAACGCCAAGGCGCCCGCGCAGGCGTCCGGCAAGGACGGCGGCGGCGCAGAGGCCGACCAGGGCGGTTCAGGCGGCGAGAAGGGCGGCGGCGGCTCCGGCGGTGGTTCCGGCGGCGGCGGCGAGGAGACCGGCCAGGCCACCAACCACTACGACGGCAAGGGCGGGGTCAAGCTCAACAACTTCTTCGACCGCATCCTGTACGCGGTGAAGTACCAAGAGCCCGACATCCTGCTGAACAGCGCCATCAGCTCCGAGTCGCAGATCCTCTACGAGCGCGACCCCGCCACCCGGGTGGAGAAGGTCGCCCCGTACCTCACGGTCGACGGCAAGCCCTACCCCGCGGTGGTCGACGGCAAGGTGCAGTGGATCGTCGACGCCTACACCACCTCGGACCGCTACCCGTACTCCAAGCCCATCGACCTCGCCGACGCCACGGCCGACACCTTCACCGAGAACACCAACGCGGTGAACACCCTGCCCGGCAACCAGGTCAACTACATCCGCAACTCGGTGAAGGCGACCGTCGACGCCTACGACGGCACGGTCACGCTGTACGGCTGGGACGACAAGGACCCCGTCCTGAAGACCTGGTCCAAGGCGTTCCCCGGCACCATCACCAAGAAGTCCGACATCTCGGAGGAGCTCCAGGACCACCTCCGGTACCCGGACGACATGTACAAGGTGCAGCGCGAGATGTTGAAGCGCTACCACATCACCGACGCCAACGCGTTCTACGGCGGCCAGGACTTCTGGAACGTCCCGTCCGACCCGACCAAGAGCGGCAACAGCCCCGAGCCGCCGTACCGCCAGACCCTGCGCTACCCCGGCGACGACGACGCCAGCTTCTCGCTGACCTCGACCTTCGTGCCGCGGGGCAGGGAGAACCTGGCGGCGTTCATGGCGGTCGACAGCGATCCGGAGTCCGAGAACTACGGGAAGCTGCGGCTGCTGGAGCTGCCGCGCAGCAGGGTCATCAACGGTCCGGGGCAGGTGCAGAACCAGTTCCAGTCCGATGCCAACGTCCGTGAGGTGCTGCTGCCGTTGCAGCAGAGCGATGCGAAGGTCACCTACGGCAACCTGCTGACCCTGCCGTTCGCGGGCGGTCTGCTCTACGTCGAGCCGTTGTACGTGCAGTCGGGCGACGGCGACGCCTCCTACCCGCTGCTCCAGCAGGTCATGGTGGCCTACGGCGAGCAGGTGGCCATCGGCAGCAACCTCCAGGACGCGCTGAACAACCTGTTCGAGGGCGGCGACGCACCGCTGCCCGACGAGCCGGCGCCGGAAGGCGGCGACGGCGGTGGCGGCGGAGCGGCCAACGACGAGCTGAGCAAGGCGCTCAAGGACGCCGACGCCGCCTACGACGAAGGCCAGGAGGCGCTCAAGGAGGGCGACTTCGAGGGCTACGGCAAGGCCAACGACAAGCTGAAGAAGGCCCTCGACCGCGCAGCCAAGGCGTCCGGGGACTGAGCCCGGCGGCACCGGCGCAAACAGGAGGGGCGGGGGTTCGACCCCCGCTCCTCCGGCGTTTCCCCGCCGGTACGCTCCGATTTGGTACACCGTCGAATAACCGCTAATGTAGTGATCACACACCGACGCGGGGTGGAGCAGTTCGGTAGCTCGCTGGGCTCATAACCCAGAGGTCGCAGGTTCAAATCCTGTCCCCGCTACCACGCCGAGAGCCCGCCAGATTTCAATCTGGCGGGCTTTTCGCATGTCCCGGGGGTCAAGGGGTGGGCTGCCGTCGCGGGGCCCCGCTGCGCGACAATCCGCGAAGCGGGCGCAGTAGGGGACTGCGAAGCACCCGGCGGCACGAAGCGCCACGGTCCGCTTTGGGCACCAGACCCCAGGCACAGGGCCCCGGGGCACAGGCCCGGTGTCCCGGCCGCCGCCCCGGAGTCCGTTCACTCGTGGCCGACGTGGGTGATCCTGTCGTCGCCGAGGCGGTGCTGGACGTCCTGGAGCAGCAGGTGGAGCAGCTCCGCGAGGCGGTCCTGCTGGTCGGGTGTCAGTCCGCCGACCAGTTCGGCCTCGCGGTGCAGCACCTGGTCGACGGTCGCCTCGACGAGTTCGTGGCCGGTCACCGTCAGCGTCACCTCGACCGTGCGCGGCCGCCCCTGTCCGGGGGAGCGGGTCACCAGCCCGTCGCGCTCGGCGCGGGCGACGCGCTGCGAGACCGCCCCCGCGGTGACCAGCGAGCGGCGGCCGAGTTCGCGGGTGCTGAGGGTGTAGGGGGCGCCGCTCCGGCGCAGGACGCTGAGCAGGTCGAGGGTCGCGGCGTCGACCCCGGCGCGGGTGAGGACGCGGCGCCGGTCGTCGCCGAGGAGCTTCGCGAGCCGCCAGATCGGTGTGACGATCCCGATGGAGGAGACCGGCGTGCCGGGCCGCTCGCGCTCCCACGCGGCGGCGATCTCGCGCACGGGGTCGTCGGCCGCGCCGTCCAGCGGGTATCCGTCGGCGCCCGCTTTGGGGCCTGGTGTCACGGTGTCTCCACGAGTGCTACGTTTAGATCTATATTTAGATCTCAATGGAAGGTACCCGGTAAGCATATGCGACGCACCATCCTGATCACCGGCGGCGGAACGGGAATCGGTCGTGCCGTCGCCCGGCACTTCGCCGAGCAGGGGGAGAACGTCATCGCCACCGGCCGCCGTCCCGGGCCCCTCAAGGAACTGGCGGTCGAGACCGGCGTCCGCACGGTCGTGTGCGACCACACCCGCACCGCCGCGCTCACCGAGCTGCTGACCGACCTGCCGGAACGCATCGACGTGCTGGTCAACAACGCGGGCGGCAACACCGACTTCGACGCCGAGGGGCGGACCGACCTCGACGCCTACGCCAGGGACTTCCGCGGCAATATCGAAGCGAACCTGGTCGGCGCCGCGCTGACCACCAAGGCGCTGGACCAGCGCCTCACGGCGGGCGGCGCCGTGGTGCACATCGGCTCGATCGCCGCCGACCAGGGCGCGGGGTCCTACGGCGCGGCGAAGGCCGGTCTCGCCGCGTGGAACCTCGACCTGGCCGCCGAGCTGGGCCGCCGCGACATCACCGCGAATGTCGTCTCGCCCGGCTACATCGCCGACACCGAGTTCTTCCGGGACCGCCTCTCAGCGGAGCGCCGCGAGGCGCTGGTCGCGGCGACCGCAATGGGCCGCGCGGGCGCACCGGAGGACGTCGCCGAGGCGGTCGCCTTCCTCGCCTCCCCGGCCGCCCGCCACATCACCGGCCAAGTCCTCAACGTCAACGGAGGAGCCCAAATGACCCGCTGACCCGGCTGCCGCCGCTGGGGTCGAAGGTGCAAAGAATCTCTGTCGGAGCTCATGCGGTTGTGCCCGGACCGGAGCTCATTCGGCAGGAGCGAGGCCGGCGAATTCGAGGTAGTCGTGCAGGGGAACAGCAGCGGCTTGGGCGGCGCACCGCCATTCGACGTGCTGATCGACGCGGTCGGCATCGGCGAACTCGACCTCGGTGAACTCGCCACCCGGGCCGTAGTTCGGGACAGCTGAACGCCGGTCATCGAACAGCCAGAAGTCCTCCCCATCGGGTAGCCCGATTCCATCGGCCTCGCTTCGGGCGAGGATCTGCGCGTCCTCACCCGCCGCAACATTGGCGGGATAGGCGCAGGTGAGCTCGAACCTGAGGTCGTCGGTCAGCGGGTCGGGGACGATGTGGACGCGCCCGATGGTGCGATCTCTCTTCCCGATCTGTCGAACCGTCCGCTGCCAGGGGTGCCGCCAACTCAGATCCTGTTCCTGACCGGCCAGGAAGCGGCGGTAGGGTTCGCGTTCGTTGTCGGCGAGGTAGAAACCGAGCGTATCCAGCCGAAACGCCGACACCTGAAACCAGGACAGGAACTGAGCGGCGAATTCCGCAGCGGGCACAGTACTCACAAGGCTCTCCCTCGATCTGACGGACCGTCGAAAGTCATACGTGGTGCGCGGACAGATCTGCGCCTTAACCGGAAGGCGCGGGCTGGCGTGGTCAGTCTGTGTCTTCGCCCCTGGTGAGGGTGAACTCGGCTCAGACGGTGGTGCCCAGTTCGGTGCAGAACGGGAACGCCAGGACCGGGCGGGTGCCCCACGTGGTGGCGAGGGATTCCATCAGCAGTAGGCCGCGGCCGTTCTCGGCGTCCTCCCACTCTGCGATGGTGGGGGACGCGGGGACGGTGTTCCCTGGCGCCGTCGTCGATCACCGACAGGCGCAGCGCCGTGGCGGTGGCGGACAGTGCGCGGACGACGCGGCCGCCGGGGTCGCCGGAGCGGGTGTGTTCGGCGGCGTTGGCGAAGGCCTCGCTGGCGCACAGGACAACGGTCTCGATCAGGTCGTCGGTGATGCCGGGGAGCCCGGTGAGGTCGGTGCGCAGTTCGGCGCGGACGCGGGCGGCCTGGGCGGTCTCGCCGGGGTAGATGCGCGGCGCCCAGTGATTTCCGGGTAATGCGGGCATGGGCCGGGTCGGGTAGGGCAGGATGGCCATGTCGGCAGTCCTTTCGAGGGCTCGTTTGTTCGGGTAGGCATGCTGTCGGCCGTGCTCTGGGGGTGTTCGCGCACCCGCCAGAGCTTTCTTGTGGGCTCCACCCTGCCGATCTTGGCGAAGCGGGTCTCTCATCGGCCGGTGGAGTTTCGGCTTTTTCGGGGTCGGTCCGTCTGCGGGGCGGCCTTGTCGCAGTGCCGCTGCGGGGGCCTGGGGAGAAGAGCAGCACCAACGGCGGCGGGTCGCCCCGGTAGGCGGTCATCCCCCGGGTTATCGGCGCACCGGCCTTACCGCGTGTCCGATTCCTCCTATCCCTCGCTGATCTTGATGAAACGGTTCCCTCACCGGCCGGTGAGGGAACCGTTTCATCAAGATCAGCGGAGAAGAGGGCGACCCGACGGCGGGGCGGGGTCTCGGCCGGGTCGGCGGCGGCATCGGCGTCCGAGTGCCGCAGCCCGGCCTTGTGGCTGCTTAGGTCAGGGGTTGAGTCGGTTCAGGTAGTCGGTGACGCGCTGGTTGACCTCGGGTTCGTCCATGGCTCCGCCGTGGCCGGTTTTGTCGGTGCGGATGTGGTCGGTGTCGGGGCCGAGTTGGCGCTCGACGCTGTCGGCCCAGGCGATGGGTGTGGCGGGGTCGTGGCTGTTGCTGAGCAGCAGGGTGGGGTTGTCGCTGCGCGAGGTGACGGGCGCGGCGGAGTCCTTGGCGGGCTGCGGCCCGCCGAGGCAGATCGAGGTGTACTGGGTGGAGTTGGCCGAGTAGCCCATGTCCGGGGCGGCCGTCCGCATCGCCGCCTGGTCGCGCCGTGCCGCGTTCACGCTCTCGACCGACATGTCGAAGTCGGAGCACACGAGGGGATCGGAGTAGGGAACGCGGTCCGGGGTCGGCTCTTCGGGCTGGCCGCCGGGATTGCCGTCCGCGATGGGGTTCTTTCCGCGGGAGAGCTTCAGCAGGCCGGTGGCGGCCTTGCGGACGTCCGAGGCCATCGCCACGTCCAGGTACTGATTGACGGCAGCGGCCGACCAGGGCCGCCCGTAGGCGTCCCCGGGGATGCGGCCGGCGTCGGCTTTGTCCTTCGCGGTCCGCAGCACCGCTGCGATGTCCTGGCCGTGCAGCGCGCATTCGGCGTCGGCCGCACACGACTTCGCGAACCGGTCGAAAAGAGCCTGGGAGCCTGTGGCGGCGGTCGTGATGAATTCCCGGCGCGATTGCGCCGGGTTCATGACGCCTTCCAGAATCGAGCCGTTGACGTGCTGGCCGAACATCGCCAGGTAGCGCTCGGCGTAGAGCGTGCCGTAGGAAAAGCCGTGGAGATTGATCCGGTCCAGGCCCAGCGCGGTGCGCAGGGCCTCGGCATCGCGAGCGTTGCTGTAGGCGTCCGTGTGTTGCTTGAGAGCGGTCGGCTTCGTGGTGCAGGAGGACCAGAAGTCGCGCTGCTCCTTCTCCAGGGCGGTGAACGACTTCCCGTCGGTCGGGGGCACCAGCGGAATATTCACCGCGTCCTCCGCCGAGCAGTTCAGCGCACTGCTCTCACCGACGCCGCGCGGGTCGATGGCCACCAGGTCGTAGCCGGGCAGTTTCTCGCGAAGGCCGGCAAAGGCGATGTCGCCCGATTCGCCGGGGCCAGAGGGGAAGTTGACGATCGTCCCACGGCTCTTGCCGCCGGGAGCCTTATACCGGAAGACGCGCAACGGCACTGTGTCAGCGTCGGGCTCGGACCAGTCGAGTGGAACGGTCAGCGTGCCGCACTCCACCCCCTTCACGATGTCCTCCCGCGCACACTCACCCCAGGCGAGCTTGCCCTTGGGTGGACCCTCCTGCTCGGCGTTCGCGCCCCCCGACAGGCCGACAACGGCGGTCATGGCTACGACGGCGGAGGTGGTGATGACGCTGCTGCGCACAGGCGAACTCTTCCCATGTCGGTGAAGTGACGGACGCCTGTCATGCTCGACCACGCGGCAGAGTCGAAGCATCACCCTCAAGTACATCCCGCCATGCGACGGAAGTCCTGCTTTGCCCTTCTCGTAGCCCTACAGATGTACGGTCCCTGTAATTGCGGCACGAACAACCCCGGCGGTGGCGGGCTGCGGCTAGACCACCAGCCAGAGGAGGGCCGCGGCGGCGAAGCCGACGACCGACAGGATGGTCTCCAGGACCGTCCAGGTCAGCAGGGTTTGTTTGACGGTCATGTTGAAGTACTTGGCGACGATCCAGAACCCGCCGTCGTTCACGTGGCTGAGGATGATCGACCCCGCCGAGATCGCGATCGCGAGCAGGGCGAGCTGCGCCTGGCTGAAACCGCCGTCGGCGAGCAGCGGGCTGATGATGCCGCCGGTGGTCACGATCGCGACCGTCGCCGACCCCTGGGCGATGCGCAGCCCGCAGCTGATGACGTAGGCGAGCACGATGATCGGCAGCCCGGCGCTGGACAGGCTGTCCGCCAGCGCGTCGCCGATCCCGGTCGCCGAGATGACCTTGCCGAAGAACGCGCCCGCGCCGATCACCAGGATGATCATCCCGATCGGCCGCAGCGACGCGGCGCTGAGCTCGCCGAACTCCGCCACTGTCATCCCGCGCCGCACGCCCAGCAGGTAGAACGCGAGCAGCACGGCGATGGTCAGCGCGACCGTCGGGTTGCCGAGGAAGGTGAGGACCTGGAGGACGTCGCTGTTCTCGGGCAGGGTGACCGTGCCGAAGGTGGCGCCGAGGATGAGCAGCAGGGGGATGGCGATGACCAGCCCCACCAGGCCCAGGCCGACCGGCGGCGGACCGCTGGCGGTCCCGTTCCCGTCGCCGACCGCCTTCGCGTTCCCGTCTCCGGTCGCCTTACCGTCCCCGTCACCGTCCGCGTTCCCCGTCGTGCTCCCGTTCGCGTTGCCGTTCTCGCCCGCCGTACCGACCAGGAAGTCCGCGGGGACGCTCACCGGGACGCGCGGGGCGATCCACATCGGCCACGCGATGCCGGAGACGATGAACGCCGGAATGCCGCACGCGAACCCCATGATGATGAGCCAGCCGAGGCTCACCCCCAGCAGCCCGGCGACGGCGGTGGGGCCCGGGTGCGGCGGTAGGAAGGCGTGCGTCATCGACAGCCCCGACAGCAGCGGCAGGGCGTACAGGACCAGGGAGCGCCCGCCCCGCTTGGCCGCCACGTACACCAGCGGCGCCAGCACGAAGATCCCGACGTCGAAGAACACGGGGATCCCGAAGACCACCCCGGCAACACCCATGGCGACCGGCGCTCCGCGCGGCCCGAACAGGCGCAGCAGCCGCTGTGTGAGGACGTCGGCGCCGCCGGTCTTCTCCAGGATGGCGCCCAGCACCGTGCCGAGTCCGATGATCGGTGCGATGTGCCCGAGGATCCCGCCGAACCCGGTCTCCAGCAGCGATTCGTCGCTCTTCAGCGCCGTGCCGACCAGGTCGGTCACGCTCACGCCCGCGGCGAGCGCCAGGAACATCGCGCTGATCAGCAGGGCGATGAACGGTTCGAGCTTGATCTTGATGATGAGGAACAGCAGGACGGCGATGGCGACGGCGCACAGCAGGAAGAGTCCTGGGGTGCTGTCGTGCAGCCAGTTCACGAATGTGGTCATGGGTCTTTCCGGGAGGCGGGGACGAGGGGGGCGTGTGCGCGGCGGCTGCGGAGGGGACGGCGGCCGCGTCGGGCGCTCAGCGGGGGGCGGCCTCCGCGCGGGCGCCGTCGGCGGTGCGGCGCATGGCCCGGCCGGGCAGCGCGCCGGTGCGCCGCCCTTCGTCGATGACCGGGACGCCGTTGACGAACACGAACGGGATGCCCGACGCCTGCTGGCGCGGGACGTCGAAGGTCGCCTCGTCCTTGACCCGCTCGGGGTCGAACAGGACGAGGTCGGCGTGGTAACCCTCGCGGACGAGCCCGCGCCGGTGCAGTTTCAACCGGGCGGCGGCGCGCCCGGTGAGGTGGTGGACGCAGTCCTCAAGGCCGAGCACGCCCAGTTCCCGCACGTAGTGGGCGAGGTAGCGGGGGAAGGTGCCCCACGCCCGGGGGTGCGGCAGCCCGCCGACGAGGATGCCGTCGGAGCCGCCGGTGTGCACCCGGTGCCGCATGATCGCCTGGACGTTCTCCTCGTGGCCCACGTGCTGGAGGATCGTGGTGGCGAGGTCGTCGGCGATGAGGTGGTCGAAGTACACGTCGGCGGGTGCGGCTCCGGTCTCGGCCGCGAGCTGCGCGATGGTCTTGCCCACCCGGTCGGCGAGGTCGGGGTTGCCGACCCCGCTGATCTGGAGGGTGTCCCATTCGGCGGGGACGCCGTGGCAGCCGTCGGTGCCGACCTCCTCCAACTCGTGGCACAGGCGCGCGCGGGTGTCGGGGTCGGCGAGCAGGCCGAGCGTCGTCGCGTGTGAACCGCCGGCGAACACCCAGCTCGGCAGGATCGCCGCGAGGGTGGTGGCGCCGGGCAGGTAGGGGTAGGTGTCGAGGCTGATGTCGGCGCCGTTGCCGAGTTCGCGGTCGAGCAGCGCGATCAGCTCGCCCGCGCGGCCCTTGTTGGGGCGGAAGTTGAGGGTGGCGTGGGTGAGGTGCAGCGGGCAGCCGGAGCGGCGCGACACCTCGATCATCTCGGCGTAGGCGTCGACGGCGCCCGCTCCGTAGGAGCGGTGGTGCGGCGAGTAGTAGCCGCCCATCCCGCCCACGACCCGGCACAGCTCGGTGAGCTCGTCGTCGTCGGCGAACATGCCCGGGGTGTAGGTGAGCCCGCTGGACATGCCGATCGCGCCTTCGCGCATGCCCTGCGCGACGGCCTCGCGCATCCGGTCGAGTTCCGCCGGGCGGGGCGGGCGGTCGTCCGAGCCCATGACCAGCATCCGCACACTGCCCTGCGGGACGAGGTACGCGGCGTTGCAGGCGATGCCGCCGTCGAGGCGGTCGAGGTACCCGGCGACGCCGCGCCATGAGTAGTCGAACCCGGGCGGTTCGCCGTTCCAGCCGGCGATCTGGCGGCGGATGGCGTCGAGTGTCGCGTCGTCCACCGGGGCGAACGACAGGCCGTCCTGCCCGAGGACCTCGCAGGTGACCCCTTGGCCGACCTTCGCCGTGTGGTCGGGGTTCGCCAGGATCTGGAGGTCGGAGTGGGCGTGCATGTCGATGAAGCCGGGGGACAGCACGAGCCCGTCGGCGTCGATGACCCGGTCGGCGGTGGGGCGCGCGGCCGGGCCGCCGTCCGTGTGCGGCCGGATGGCGGCGATGGTGCCGTTGTCGATGGTGACATCGGCGCGGTATCCGGGCGCGCCGGTCCCGTCGATGACCGTTGCGTTGGCGATGAGGACGACCATGCTGGCCCTTCAGTGGTCGAGCGCGGTGACGGCCGGAGCGAGGCGCTTCGCGTCGCTCCGATGCCGTTGACGTGACGAGTGCGAGGGTGTTCTCACGACCCTGATGTCCTCGGACGAGGGGGTGAGGGGATATCGCTGCGGCAGCCTTTGATGTCGTTCGGAGGTGAGGGTGCGCACCGTGCTCCTTACGTCGACGGCAGGGGGCTAGAAGAAGGTGCGGACCAGGTCGACGACCGGGGGGTCGTCGTGGTCGGTGTCGGCGACCACCGGGATGAGGCCCCACTTGTCGAACGCCGTGCAGGGGTGGGAGAGGCCGAGGCGGACTTCGTCGCCGATGGCGAGCGGCGCCGCGGCCGACGGGTCCCAGCGCAGGTAGCCGTGCTGGTCGTTCACCGCGGTGACCTTGGGCGGGTCGGACAGCGGCGTGACGGTGGTCCCGCCCTCGCGCTGGACCGCCTGCGCCTCGGGCATGCCCTCGTCGAAGGGCAGGTCGCGCTTTCCCGCGTCGAAAAGGGCGAGGCCGGGTTCGGGCTGGGAGGTGACCCGGACCCAGGCGTGCATCGCCGAGCGCAACCCGGTGCCGCCGACGCGGTTGAAGGGGCTGATGGACCGGTAGAAGCCGTCGTCGTGGGCGATGTAGGCGCCGGAGCGCAGGACGACGCGGGCGGCGGGCTGCGACGCCCCCTCGGGGTCGTGCAGGTGGGCCAGTGCCTGGGTGACGAGCTCGAAGTAGGCGCTGCCGCCGGCGGTGAGCACCGGGACGGACCCGGGCGGGTACAGGTCCAGGTCGCGGATCCGCTCGTGCGTGACGCGGAGGGCCTGGAGGTAGTCGCGCACCCGGTCGAGGTCGTCGGGCGCGGGGGAGTGCGCGAGGGAGCCCTCGTAGCCGGACACCCCGGCGAGCAGCAGCGCGGGTGACTCGGCGATCGCCCGGGCGGTGTCGAGGGCGTCGGTGAGGGTCCGCGCACCCGTCCGCCCGCCCGGGCCGCCGACCTCCACGGCCACGGGGATGGGCCGCGCGGCGCCCTCGCCGGGCCGGTGCCCGGCGAGCGCCTTGGTCATCAAGTGGACGGTCCGGGGGGAGTCGGCCCAGGTGAGGACGGTGTAGGTGGGGTCGGCGGCAAGGTCGTCGGCGATCCAGCGCAGCGCCTGGGGAGAGATGACGCTGTTGGCGATATGCACGCGGTCGACACCGAAGGAGCGCGCCACGGCGAGTTGCGCGGCGTTGGCGAGGGTGACGGCCCAGGATCCGGCGGCGAACTGCCGCTGCCACAGCTGCGGGGCCATGGTGGTCTTGCCGTGCGGGGAGAGGTCGACGCCCTCGGCGCGGCACCACTCGGCCATGGTGGCGATGTTGTGCCGGAGGTCGGCCTCGGAGAGGGTGAGGACGGGGGTCGGGAACTGCTGGCGCGTGGGTCTCATCCGCAGGTACTCGCGGACGGTGCGCCCCCACGCCGCGGGCGGGACCGCCTTGTCGTGGGGGCCGAGTACCTGGTCGGCCAGCGCCGCTACGGCGCCGTTGTCGAGGCTGGCGGTCGGTGCGTCGGACATACCCGGCCTACTTCCAGTGTCGGCGACCCTGGTGCGGAATGGTGCGGGCGCCGCGGCGCACCGGACTCCCGCCTGTGCAACATATGCAACGAGCCTTGCGTATTATGTGAATGGTTGTAACACGGGCCCCCATACGAGTCAATGGCGGGCGATCGTGGTCAGGGAACGCGCCGCGGCCGGTTCGAGCGAGTGGGCCGCGGTGACCACTGAGAAAGGGCTTTACCCCGAATGAGCGACAAGACGGCCGTCCGCACCGACGAGGCCCCCGCACCGGCGCACACCTTCTCGCAGGGCGTCCGCAAGGGCCCCGTCCTCCAGGTCTCCGGCCAAGGGCCGGTCGACCCCGCCACCAGCGAGTACCTGTACCCGGGCGACGTCAAGGCGCAGACCCTGCGCACACTGGAGAACGTCGCGGCCATCGTGCGCGCGGGCGGCGCCACCTTCGACGACGTGGTGATGCTGCGCGTATACCTCACCAAGCGCGAGGACTTCGCCCTGATGAACGAGGCGTACGGCGAGTTCATCGGCACCGCCATCAGCGAGGGCGGGGTGCTGCCGGCCCGCACCACCGTGTTCACCGGCCTGCCCCGCGAGGAGATGCTCGTCGAGATCGACGCGCTCGCCGTGGTCGGCTGACGGGGTCGCCTGAATCCCCCGGCGGCCCCGCCGAGTACCCGGTGGGGCCGCCGATTTGCACCGGCCGGTCAGTGTCACTAGAGTTGTGCACGCAGCGAACAACGCAAAGCAAAGCAAGAACGCGGCGCGGGGTGGAGCAGTTCGGTAGCTCGCTGGGCTCATAACCCAGAGGTCGCAGGTTCAAATCCTGTCCCCGCTACCACCGAAAGGCCCGCCGGTCCGAGAGTAGAACCCTCGGACCGGCGGGCCTTTCGCATTTGCCGACCCGGTCGGACCTCGACCCGGCCCGGCCCGGCTCCGCTGCGCGGCCCGGCCGGGCTTGGGTGTCGGACTGGAGATCGCCGGCCCGGGTGTGCTTCGGCGGCCGCTGCTGCGCAGCAGCGACCGCCGAAGCACATCGTGGCAGGGGACGTTGAGGGCGGCGCCCCGTCGGCCGGTCAGCCGTCGCGGGTGTAGCCCTCCACGATGGTGATCGACCGGTCGGCGCGGGCGGCGACCGCCGGGTCGTGCGTCACCACGATCACCGCGGCGCCCCGGTCCGACGCCTGGCGCAGGAGCTGATTCATGATCAGCTCGCTGCTCTCGGCGTCGAGCGCGCCCGTGGGTTCGTCGGCGAGGATGAGGGCCGGGTCGCGGCTCAGTGCCCGCGCCAGCGCCACCCGCTGCTGCTCGCCGCCGGAGAGCTGGTGCGGCTTCGACCCCAGTCGGTGCCCCAGCCCCACCGACTCCAGGAGCTCCCGCGCGACCGCCCGGCGGCGCAGCAGCGGGACACCGCCCAGCACCATCGGCACGCACACGTTCGCCACCGCAGTGCGCCGCTCCAGCAGGTGGAACTGCTGGAAGACGAAACCGATGCGGTCGCCGCGCAGGCGGGCCCGCCGGTGCTCGCGCAGCCCGGTCACGTCGACGCCGTCGAAGACGTGCGTCCCGCCGTCGGCCTCATCGAGCAGGCCGAGCAGGTTCAGCAGAGTGGACTTGCCCGACCCCGACTGACCGACGATCGCGACGACCTCACCGCGCCCCACGGCGAAACTGCACTCGTGCAGGACCCTGATGGTCTCCCCGTCCACCGAGAAGCCCTTGTGCAGCCCCTCCACGCGGAGCAGGGGCTGCCGCGGCGCCGGGTGCGGCGCCGGGTGCGGCGCCGTGTGCGCGGCCGGGAGCGGTGCCCCGTGCGGCGCCGTGTGCGCGGCCGGGAGCGGACCGGGGGCGGCGCCGGTCGCCGGGCGGGTCCCCGCGGGCGCGGCGGCGTGCCTGGGCGAGTTCAGCGGCACCGCTACCCGCCCCCGCCCATGCCGGGCGCCATGACGGCGCCATCGTCCTCCTCGCCCTCGCCGGGCGCGTCGAAGTCCTCCGACAGCGGCACCGGGTCGAGGATCTTGTCGTCCGTCGTCAGGCCCTTGGTCACCTCGACCAGGTCGCCGTCGGAGACGCCGAGGGAGACCTTGCGGGCCTTCTTCGCGCCGCCCGGGCCGGCGACGAGCACCTCGCCCTCGTCGGCCGTCCCGCGCACGGCGGTCACCGGGACGAGGATCGCGTTCTCCGTGGTGCCGGTGACGACCGACATCTTGCCGGTGACCCCGTCGAACACCTTCACGTCGTTGGGGATCCGGCAGGAGATCTCGGCGCTGGGCTTGCCTTCGCCCTTCCCGCCGCCGGAGACCTCGTCGGGCGTCTTCAGCGACAGGTAGTCGCATTCCGCGGCGGCCGGGCCCTTGTCGATCTTGAGGGTCATCCGCTCGGGGTCGCCGGAGAACCGGTACAACTCGTTCGGCTTGATCTCGGCCACGGCGCGGAACCCGGGCTTGCGCACCGTCGCGACGGTCGAGCCGGGTTCGACCTGGTCGCCCGTTGTGAGGCCGCCCAGGTCGGCGATCTTGCCGGCAGACGGCGCCGACAGGGTGACCTGGCTGCCGCCACCGCCGGACCCGGAGGAGGAGCCCTCGGACTCCGCGCCCTCGCCGCTCGAACCGCCGGACCCGGCTTTCACCGTGGCGACCGGGGCGCCCTTCTGCACCTCGGTGCCGTTGCGCACCCACACCTTGGTGACCGTGCCGCCCTGGCCCGCCTTCACCTTGCCCGGAGTCTCGGCGTGCACAGTGGCGCTCAGGACGAGCCTGCTGTCGATGTCGCCCCGCTCGACCGCGATGGGCGCGCTCTCCGTCAGTTCGTCGGCGGCGCCCGTCATCTCCTCACCGGCGCCCGCCGACATGCCGCCCAGCAGGACGAAGCCGCCGACTCCGAGTCCGCCGAGGACGACGACCACGACGACCCCGGCGATGATCCACTTCTTCACGGTGTATCGCTCCTATTCACGCAGGCCGCTGACCACGGATGTGCGCAGCGCCCGCCAGGCGGGGATGACCCCGGCCAAGAGTCCGGCGAGGGCGGCGCTGCCCAAGCCGACTAGCACGGCCTGCGCCGGGACGTAGACGCCGACGTCGGACGGGAGGTAGTCGGCCACGAGGGCGCCGCCGATGCCCACGGCCGTGTAGCAGAACAGCAGGGCCACCACACCGGCGACGACGGAGACCACGACGGCCTCCGTCACCACGATGATGAACAGCCCGAACGAGGTCGCCCCCAGCGCGCGGTAGGTCGCCAGCTCGCGGCGGCGCTCCCGCACCGTGACCAGGCCGACGTTGAGCACGCCGAGCATCCCCGTCGACAACGTGATGAGGGCGATGCCGCCCAGGCCGAGCGACAGGTACGTCAGCACGGTGTTGATCTCGTCGCCGGGGTCGATGCGGTACGCGCTGATGCTGTCCTCGTCAAAGGAGGACCAGCGCGACGCCGAGGTGACCAGCCGCTCCCGGTAGGCGTCGGCGTCGGCGCCCTCGGGGTCGGCCCGCACGGAGAAGCCGGTACCGGTCGACGGGACGGCGCCGTCGGGGAACACCAGCGGGGCGCTCGCCGGCGCCCGCAGCAGGTAGGCCGACGCGCTGCCGCCGTCCATCGCGGAGTCCTCGACCACCCCGACGACGCGCACCGTCTTCCACTGGCCCTCGATGCCGACCTGCAAGCGCCCGTCGCCGCCGATCTGCTTGGCGAGCCCCTCGTTGACCACCATGACCGGGGCGAGGGAGTGGGTGTCGGAGTCGTCGAACCAGCGTCCCGAGGCGAGGGTGATGCGGCGGATGTCGCCGAGTTCGGCGTCGACGACCGTCGTGTACGCGTGCTCGACCTCCTCCTCGCCGATCCGCATCTGGGCCTCGGACATGGAGTTGATGGACACGGCTTGGGCGCCCGCTCTGCGCAGGTCGGCCTCCAGCGCGTCGAGGTCCTCAAGGGTGCCGCCGGACTCGTCGTAGACGTCGACGGTGTAGGTTGCGGCGACCCCGGCGTTGGACTCGGCAAAGGACTTCGCGAACCGCTCGCCGACATCGCCGCCGGTCACGATGAGGATGAGCGCGCCGACACCGATGGTGATCCCGGCGCAGGACAGGATCGTCCGGGTGACGTTGGCGCGCGATCCGGCGGCGGCGAGGATGAAACCGGACACGAGTGAGCGCAGCAAACGGTCGGCCTTTCCAGCGCTTTGGGGAGAGGACGGCGCGGTGCGGACCGCGGGGCCGCGGATCCGAGACCGGATCGGCGGCCGACGCTAGTGGATCTTAGCGCCGGAAATATCCGGAACTCATGTATAGCGCAAGGTTCTGGCCGAACTTGGCCAATACTGCGACCGTTTCGCTCGTGCGAAAGCGGTTACCGCCGCGATCTCGGCAGGACAAGGCCGCCCGCCGCGCCGGGGTCGGGTGAGCGGGACCGGGGTCTGGTGAGCGGGGGTCGGTGCGCCCGATCCAGGGGGACCGGGGTTGCGTGGACCGGGGTCGGGTGGACTGGGCCAGTGCGCCCTCAGGTGAACCGGAGTCGCGTGGACTGGGGTCAGGTGAGCCGAAGGGGTGTGGGGCCGCCGTTGAGCTGGGTGAGAACGGCATCGTGCAGGACGCCGTTGGTGCAGACCAGCCCGCCGCCGTCAGTGAAGGTCTGACCGCGCAGGTCGGTGGCGCGGCCGCCGGCCTCCTCCAGCAGCACCGGGAGCGGCGCGGCGTCCCAAAGGTTCAACTCCGGCTCGGCCGCGATGTCGACGGCGCCCTCGGCGACCATGACGTGCGACCAGAAGTCGCCGTAGGCGCGGGTGCGCCACACGGAGCGGGTGAGGCCGAGGAATGACTCCAGCCGCCGGTCCTTCTCCCACTCGTCAAGGTCGGAGAACGACAACGAGGCGTCGGAGAGCGACGACACCGACGACACCCGGCAGCGGCTGGCCTTGTGCAGGCTCCGCCCCGTCCACGCGCCGTCGCCGCGCGACGCCCACCAGCGGCGCATCAGCGCGGGCGCCGAGACCAGGCCGACGACGGGTTGGTCGCCTTCCAGCAGCGAGATGAGGGTCGCCCACACCGGCACGCCGCGCACGTAGTTCTTGGTCCCGTCGATGGGGTCCAGCACCCAGCAGCGGGAGCTGTGCCCGGTGCGGCCGTACTCCTCGCCGAGAACGGCGTCGCGCGGCCGGGCCCGCGACAGCACGCTGCGGATCGTCTCCTCCACCGCGCGGTCGGCCTCTGTCACGGGGGTCAGGTCGGGTTTGGTCTCGACCTTGAGGTCGAGCGAGCGGAAGTGTTTCAGGGAGACGTCGTCGACAGCGTCCGCGAGGACGTGAGCGAGACGCAGGTCGTCGTCATAGGCCGCCATGGCGCGTACGCTACCCGCCCGGGGCCCGGCGGCGACGTCCGGCACCCGCGCGTGACCGGAGTGTTAGCGGAGAACACGCGAGGACCCCGGCCCGCCGCACAAGGCCCGGACTCCGGAAGGAGCGCGCGCGAGGGGCCAGATTCGGTGGACCGGCGGCGGTGCGTGAAGGTCCGGGTCCCGTGTGCGGGCAGCGCGCGGCGCAGCCCCCGATCCCATGTATCGGCAGGGCTCAGCAGAGGACATGCGACGATGATTCCGTGAGGGCCACCAGCCAGGACCAGGGACCCGAGGCCGAGCGGCGCCCGGGTGTCCGCGACCGCCTGCTCGACGCCGCCTACACCGGTGTGGTGTCCGGGCAGTGGCCGCGCCTGCGCATGGCCGACATCGCCGCCACCGCAGGTGTCTCCCGGCAGACCCTCTACAACGAGTTCGGCACCAAGGAGGGCCTGCTCCAGGCGATGGTGCTGCGCCAGGGCGCGGCGTTCCTCGACCGGGTCAAGGAGATCCTCGACGGCGACGCCTGCGCACCCGCCCGCACCATCGCGGACGCCGTGGAATGGACCCTCAGCGCGTCGCACGACGACCCGCTGCTGCGCGCCATCATCACCGGCGACGACGCGCTCCTGCCGGTACTGACCACCCGCTCGGCCACGCTGCACACCGCGCTGAGCGAGCGGATGGCCCAGTTCCTGCGCGAGCGGGCGCCCGGCCTCGCCGCCGACGACGCCGCGGCGATCGCCGAGGTCTCACTGCGCCTGACGATCTCTTACCTGCTGCTCCCCGGCGACCCCGCCGAGGCGGCCCGCCGGGTGGAACTGGTGGTCCGCAGCATGGTCACCGCAATCCGATCGGGAGCCGTGTAGCCGCACACGGTGCGCACCCCTCACATGTCGTGCCCGCCCCAACCAGAGGCGCAGGCCGAGGTCCCGATTTCCAGAGCGGACGTTGGCAGGGGTGCCGGGAAGCCTGCGCAGCAGCGACGGCCGAAGCACGACGCTCATCAGCTCCCGCCAGACCTGCACCCCAGGAGAGCAGCGTCCCCGTCCAGGTGACTGCGGAGGGCGGGGGTGGGTTGCGTCCTGGTTCAGGTGGTCGCGGACGGTGAAACACCAACCCCCTTCGCCCGGGTCATTGGGGCTGTGAATCACCCGTCCCCTTCGCCCAGGTCACCGGGAAAGTGAAGACACCCTCGCGCCCTTCGAGTCAACGGCACGCGCTGCGGATTATTCGGTGGGCTCGCGGCTGTGGATCAGGCGGCGGAGGGATGCCACCCGGGCGGGGTCGAGTCGGCCCGCCGCGACCCCGATGTCGAGCGCGCAACCGGGGGACTCCTCGGTGTGCGCGCAGTTGGCCGGGCAGTCGACGACCGCCGCTGCGAGGTCGGTGAACCCGGCGACGACGTCGTCCGGGCTGACGTGGGCCAGCCCGAAGCTGCGCACACCGGGCGTGTCGATGATCCAGCCGCCGTCGATCGGCAGCGCGGCGGCCGAGGTGGAGGTGTGTCGGCCGCGCCCGGTGACCGGGTTGACGTGCCCCACGGCGCGGGCGGCGTCCGGGACGAGCAGGTTCACCAGCGTCGACTTGCCCACGCCCGAGGACCCCACCATGACGCTCAGCCGCGCGAGCAGGTGCTCGCGCAGCGCGGCGATGTCCTCGGCGCTGTCGCTGCGGGTCACCGCTGCGGGGACGCCCAGAGCGGAGTAGGACGCGAGGAGGGTGTCGGCGGGCGCGAGGTCGGACTTCGTCAGGCACAGCAGCGGGTCGAGTCCGGCGTCATACGCTGCGACCAGGCAGCGGTCCACGAACCGCGGCTGCGGTTCCGGGTCGGCGAGGGAGCACACGATGACGAGCTGGTCGGCGTTTGCGACGATGACCCGCTCGACAGGGTCGGTGTCGTCGGCGGTGCGGCGCAGCACGGCGGTGCGCGGCTCCACCCGGACCACGCGGGCGAGGCTGCCCGCGCTCCCCGACAGGTCGCCGACCAGGGCCACCCGGTCGCCGACCACGATGCTGCCCTTGCCGAGCTCCCTGGCCTTCATGGCGACGACGCTGCGGTCGTCCACCAGGCACCGGTAGCGTCCGCGGTCGACGGCGGTCACGAAGCCCTGCCGGGCGTCCTCGTGCTTGGGCCGGTTGCGGGTCCGCGGGCGCGAGCCCCCGCGGGCGCGGACGCGGACGTCGTCCTCGTCGAGGTTCCGGTGCCCGCGGGTCACGCCACGGCCTCGCTCCACAGCGCCGGGAAGTCGGGCAGTGTCTTCGCTGTCGTGGCGATGTTCTCCACCTCCACTCCGGGGGTAACGAGGCCGATCACCGCTCCGGAGGTCGCCATGCGGTGGTCGTCGTAGCTGCGGAACACGCCGCCGTGCAGGGCGCGCGGCCGGATGACCAGGCCGTCGGGGAGTTCCTCGACGTCGCCGCCCAAGGCGTTGATCTCGTGTGCCAGCGCGGCGATCCGGTCGGTCTCGTGGCGGCGCAGGTGCGCGATGCCGGTGAGACGCGAGGGGGTGGTCGCGAGGGCAGCCACAGCGGCGATGGTGGGGGTCAGTTCACCCACGGCCCGCAGGTCGGCGGTGATGCCGCGGACCTCGCCGGAGCCCGTGAACGCCAACCCCTCGGCGGTGAACTCGGCACTGCCGCCCATGGCGGTGAACAGCTCCCGGAGGACGTCGCCGGGCTGGGTGGTGTCGCGCGGCCAGTCGCGCACGGTCACCGTGCCGCCGGTGAGCAGCGCCGCGGCGAGGAACGGGGCGGCGTTGGAGAGGTCGGGCTCGACCGCGATGTCGCCGGCCTTCACCGGGCCGGGGTGCACCCGCCAGACGTCGGGTGTGGGGGTGTCGACCGCGACCCCGGCAGCGCGCAGCATCTCCACGGTCATGTCGAGGTGCGGCTGGGACGGCACGGGCTCGCCCACGTGGCGGACCTCGACCCCCTTGGCGTACCGGGCGCCGCTGAGCAGCAGCGCCGAGACGAACTGCGACGAGGCCGAAGCGTCCAGGGTCACCGTGCCGCCGCGCACCGACCCGGTGCCGCGGACGGTGATCGGGAGCGCGCCGCGGCCGTCGTCGTCGATGGCCGCGCCGAGCCCGCGGAGGGCGTCGAGCAGCGGGCCCACGGGCCGCTCGCGTGCGCGCTCATCGCCGTTGAAGGACACCTCGCCGTCGGCGAGCGCCGCGAGCGGCGGGACGAACCGCATGACCGTCCCCGCGTTGCCGACGTCTACGGCCGCGGGACCGCGCAGCGGGCCCGGTGTCACGGCCAGGTCCGGCCCTGACGCGGTGACGCCGGTGCCGAGTGCGCGCAGGGCGTCGGCCATGAGGTCGGTGTCGCGGCTGCGCAGCGGCCGCCGCACCGTGCCGGGGGTCTCGGAGAGCGCGGCGAGGATGAGCGCGCGGTTCGTCATGGACTTCGATCCGGGCAGGCTCACCACGGCGTCGACCGGTTCGGTGACCGTCGGCGCCGGCCAGTGCGGTGCGGTTTCAGGCATGGTCAAAGGTTATCCGGCGGCGCGTCCCCGACGCGGTGCACGGCAGGGTGCGGGTCGGCGGGTCGGCGGGTCGGCGGGTCGGTGTCCGGTGGCCCGGCGGTGTCCGATGATGGGCGGAGCAGGCACGTTGAAGGGACGGGGGAGGGGTCGAGTGATGGCTGCCGAAGGGATGCGCACCCGCGGCAAGGAGTACCGCTACGAGGTCAGGGTGACCTGGACCGGCAACAACGGGAACGGGACGGCCACCTTCCGGGGGTTCGAGCGGTCGGTCGACATCGAGGCCGACGGCAGGCCGGTGCTGCCCGCCTCGGCCGACTCCGCGTTCCGTGGCGACGCCGCGCGGTGGAACCCAGAGGACCTGCTGACCGCCGCGCTGAGCGAGTGCCACCTGCTGTCCTACCTCGGGATCGCCGCGGCGAACGGGGTGAGCGTGGTCGCCTACCGCGATACCGCCACCGCGGTTCTGGCGACCAACCCCGACGGCTCCGGGCAGTTCACCGAGGTGATCCTGCACCCCGAGGTGGTCGTCGCAGAGCCCGCGATGCTGGCGGCGGCGGAGGCGATGCACGCGAAGGCGGCGGAGCTGTGCTTCATCGCCCGCTCGGTCAACTTCCCGGTGCGCCACCGCCCCCGTGTCACCGCGGCAGAACCTTCCGCTTAGCGGTACTCCGTTCCGTGGGCGGGACGGCCTTCTCGCAGGGCCGCGTGTGGGTGGTCTGGGGTGAGGAGCGGCACCAACGGTGGGCGGGTCGTTGGTGCTGCCCTGCTCCGCAGGTCACCCGCATGGTTCTCGGTGGCAAGGGCGTCCCGTGGGCTCGACGCCTTGAGGTGCCGAGAGTCCTCTCTCGACCGGGGATCCCGTCTCGCACGATCGGAGATCCCGTCCTGCTAGATCACCGCGGGGGCTGTCGGCGGCCGCGGGGTCTGTCGGCACCTGTGCTTAGAGTGCCCCCATGCCAAATGGGATGCGCCGGGGTGTGGCGGCACCGCCGGGATCTTTGGGGGTCGAGACGTTGGTCGCGCTGCGTCGGGCACGCGACCTGATCGACCGCTCCTACGCCGAGCCGCTCGACCTCGACACGATCGCGAGCGCGGCGGGGTACTCGCGCTACCACTTCGCCCGGGCGTTCCGCGCCGCGTACGGCGAGCCGCCCGGCCGCTACCTGTCCCGGCGCCGGGTCGAACGGGCGCAGGACCTGCTGCGCTCGGTCAACCTCACCGTCACCGAGGTCTGCCACCTTGTCGGGTTCTCCAGCCTGGGGTCGTTCAGCGCGCGGTTCAGCGAACTCGTCGGGACGCCGCCCTCGCAGTTCCAGCGGCGGGCGCACGCGGTGCGGCCGCCGCCCATCCCCGGCTGCTTCGTGCTCATGGCGGCGGGCGCCGCTTCCCCTCTTCGGACAGCAATCCAGGAGAAGCCCGCTGACCAGGTCGAACCCTAGGATCGAAAGCGAAGGAAAGCAGAGTTACGTAGGGACATTCGGCGAGAGGGAGCAGGCGATGATCACCAGGATCGGCGTCACGGGAGTGTTCGTCTTCGACTATGAGGAGTCCAAGCGGTTCTTCATCGACAAGCTCGGGTTCACGGAGCGGTTCGACCTGACGATGGAGAACGGGTACCGGTGGCTCACCGTCGGGCCGCCCGCCGACCCGCACTTCCAGTTGAACCTGACCGTCCCCGGTCCGCCGGTGCACGACGAGGAGACTGCGGCCGCCATCCGGACGCTCCTCGCCAAGGGCGCGCTCAGCGGCGGGGCGTGGAACACCGACGACTGCCGCAAGACCTTCGAGGAGTACTCGGCGCGCGGTGTGGAGTTCATCCAGGAGCCGCAGGAGCGCCCCTACGGCGTCGAAGCGGTGTTCCGCGACAACTCCGGGAACTGGTACAGCCTGAACGAGACCCGGCCCGAGGCGTTCGACCCCGACGCCATGGCGCAGGAGTTCGCGCCGGGTAGCTGACGGCCCGCGGCGCCACCGGTGGCCTCGGAGCCACCGGTGGCGCCGCCCGCGCAGCGACCGGCGGGGTGGGGCCCCAGCGGCACCGGAGAGCCGCCCACGGAGCCACCGGCAGGGCGGCCCCGTCATCCCCCCGGGGCCGTCCCGTGCGTGTCAGCGCTTGGCCGGCAGTTTCCGGCCGGCCTGGACGGCGCGGCGGGCGAGTTTCGCCCGGCTCTTGGCGCGGTCGGCGCCGCGCCGCACCCGTGCCACGGCGTGCTCGGCGTCGTAGACGACCCTGGGCGGGCGCCGTTTGGGCTCGGTCGCGGAGAGAAGCAGCGCGCCGACCAGGCTCAGATCGCGGACCGCGACCCCGCGCCGCGCTTCGGGGCTGTGACGCTTGATGGCGCCGGCCTCTGCCACCAGGGTGGGAACGGCCTGCACCGCGAGGAGCAGGCTCGCCGCCCTCTGCGCGCGGCCCGAAACCAGCAGTGTGCCGCCGACCACGCCCGTCGCCGCCTGCACGCGGACCACCAGCGCGGGGTTGTCGGGGAACCACGGGAAGCGCGCGGAGACGGTGTGCACGGCGGACTTGAGTTCTTCGGCCCGCGGTTCAGGGTTGCGGAGGTTCTCGACACCGTCCAGGAGGAACGGCAGCGCGAGCAGGCGCCGGGCCTGCGTTCTGAAGATGCCCATGGAGTCGCCTATACCCGCGGAACCGGGACCGTCCCAGATCCGGCGGAGATCTTCTCGTGCGGCGGCCTACACTCGGGGCCATGTGCGGTCGTTTTGCGCAGTCGCGTACGCAGTCCCAGCTCCGGCTCGCGTTCGACCTACCGGAGGAGGCTGCGCCGGGCGGGCCCGCCGGGTCCGGGGCGCGCACCTGGCCGCCGACCGACGACCTCGCCGCCGACCACAACATCGCGCCGGGAAGGTCCGTTTACGCCGTGCTGGGCAGTCCGCCCGGAGCGGTGGCGGAGCGGGCCGTCCCGCCCGGCCCCCGGCACCTCGCCACCCTGCGCTGGGGACTGGTGCCGTCCTGGGCGCGCGACGCCGCCGTCGGCTACCGGATGATCAACGCGCGCAGCGAGACCGTCGCCGAGAAGCCCGCGTTCCGCACGGCCTTCGCCCACCGGCGCTGCCTGCTGCCCGCCGACGCCTACTACGAGTGGCAACTGCTGTCCGCCGACGGCGCCGAGCCCGGCACCTCGCCCGCGACCGACCCCGCGCACGCGTCGCGCAAGGCCAAGGCGGCGAAGCGCCCCTACGCCATCGGCTACTCCGACGGCACACCGCTGGCGCTGGCCGGGCTGTTCGAGCGGTGGCGCGACCCCGAGGTGCCCGACGACGACCCCGCCGCATGGGTGTGGAGCTGCGCGGTGATCACCGCCGAGGCGGCGCCCGAACTCGGCCACATCCACGAGCGCATGCCGGTGGTGGTGCCGCCCGAGCACTTCGGCACCTGGCTCGACCCCTCGGCGGGGCTCGGCGACCTGCGGCGCACCATGGAGCTGACCCCGGCCGCCGCGTTCGAGGTGCGCCAGGTGGGCACCGCGGTGAACAGCGTCCGCAACAACGGGCCCGAACTCCTCGCCGAGGCCGAACCCGAACCGGAGCCCCAGGACGCGACCCTGTTCTAGGCGCCGTACCAGGTGCCGGTCCAGGCGTCGTACCAGGTTCAAGGCGCCGGTCCAGGTGCCGATCTGCGTTCCAGGCGCCGTTCTAGCCGCCCGGCTTGACGGCGCTCGCGAGCAGGTGCACCCCGACGTAGTCCTCCCCGCCCGATGCCTTGAGCTCCATCTCGACCAGCCGGTTCAGCGCCTTCGGGTCCTTGCCCATGACCATCTCGACCGTCGACGCCGAGAGAACGGTCCGCGGCTTGACCCATTCCATCTCCAGTCCGGCGTCGGTCAGCAGCTCGTCGATCTGCTCGACGGTGAAGCACCGGGTGATGCTGCCGTCGGGCCAGGGCACGAGCAGGACGTCGGCGGACGGGGCGTAGCTGAGCTCGGGCCAGCAGTCCTGCTCGGCGAGCAGCGCCATGCCGAGGACCACGGAGTCGACGCACATGAGCGTGCGCCCGCCGGGCTTGAGCACGCGGGCGATCTCGGCGAGCAGGGTCTCGGTGACGAGGTGCTGCGACAGCACCCGGTTGTCGGCGATGACGGCGTCGAAGACGCCGCTCGCGATCCCCGAGAGGAAGGTGGAGTCGGCGACGACCCGGTGCAGCCGGCCCGGCGCGTGGCCGCGCGGTTTCGGCGCGTGCCCGTTCACCAGGCTCAGTTCCCGCCGGTAGGTCGTTTCGGCGGACGGCAGCAGGGCCACCACGTGGTGGCCGGCGGCGACCGCGCGCGGTGTGCCGCGGAACTCGGGTCCGGACAGGTCGAGGATGCGGCCGGGCTCGCGCGGCAGCCACCGCGCCATCTGCACGCCGGCGACGGCCCAGTAGAAGCGCCAGTAGGCGGACAGCGAGTCGCTGGCGCCGAAGTGCGCCGCTGTGGACCGGATGGGTGAATCGAGGTCGCCCGCGTCGCCCGGCAGCCGCGGTGTGCGGGGGCCGGGTAGGCGACCGGGCTGCGGCACGGGCCGTGGGGACGCGGAATCGGAGATCGGTCGCACGTGCTGTCACTTCCATTCCACTCGGCGCGCGCACCGCGGGCCGAGCAGCCCTATTCCATCCGCCCGGTGTGTGCGGCACACCGGGCGCTTGTCGTTCGCCTCGGCAGGGCACTGCGCCCGCCGAGTGGTTCGTTCGCTCCGCCCGTCCGCGCCGCCGGGCGGCTCCTTCGGCCGCGCCCGGCGCGTTCTCCGCGCGCCGGGTGTGGCCTTTTGAAGGGTCTACCCCCACTCTTCCACGGGTCACCCTGTGAATTCGCGCTCTTCGCCGAGGACGCGGCGGCAGGGTCCTTTGGAATCAGCGGGGCATGGCCGGTGTTGGCACTCGACACAGCCTGTTGCGGGCGCCGTGATCGGCACCGCAGCGGTGGCCGGACCTCGGGTTCCGCGGTCCGGAGTCGATGCGAGTAGACGAGAGCAGAGGCAGGTCGATGCCGGCTTCACCGGGAAATGTGCTGGAGAGGCGAATGGGCGCCGCAATAGGCGCTGCGGCGCCCGCCGGTTCGCGTGCCGAGCCCGCGGTGGCGTCCAGTGTGGCTACCCTGGCCACACAGGACACCAGCACAAGGAGGCCGGCGGGCTTGAGTCAGGGCCAGGAGACAATCGACGAGCGGGGGACCCGGTTCGAACGGGACGTCCTTCCGTTCCTGGACCAGTTGTATTCGGCCGCGTTGCGGATGACCCGCAACCCCGCCGACGCCGAGGACCTCGTCCAGGAGACCTTCGCGAAGGCGTTCGGGTCGTTCCACCAGTTCAAGGAGGGGACGAACCTCAAGGCGTGGCTGTACCGGATCCTCACCAACACGTTCATCAACTCGTACCGCAAGAAGCAGCGCGAGCCGAAGCAGGCCGGGTCGGAGGACGTCGAGGACTGGCAGCTCGCGCAGGCGGCCTCGCACTCCTCCGCGGGGCTGAAGTCCGCTGAGGCCGAGGCGCTGGAGCACCTGCCCGACAGCGATGTGAAGCGCGCTCTCCAGGAGCTCCCGGAGGACTTCCGGATCGCGGTGTACCTCGCCGACGTCGAGGGCTTCGCGTACAAGGAGGTCGCGGAGATCATGGACACGCCGATCGGAACCGTGATGTCGCGGCTGCACCGCGGCAGGCGCCAGCTCCGGTCGCACCTGGAGGAGTACGCGGTCGACCGCGGGATCCTCCCTGAGGGCGCCGACGCGTCCGTTGCCATTGGGGCGCCGCATGGCGGGTCACGGCGGAAGGATCAACGATGAGCTGCGGAACACCGCACAATACGTCTTGCAGTGAGGTACTGGCGAAGGTCTACGCCTACATCGACGGCGAGCTCGAAGACGCCAGCTGCGAGGACATCCGCGTCCACCTCGACGAGTGCGGGCCCTGCCTGGAGGAGTACGGCCTCGAAGAGGTCGTGAAGAAGCTCGTCGCCAAGCACTGCGGCTGCGACCCCGTCCCCGGCGATCTGCGCTCCAAGGTGCTCAGCCGGCTCACCGCCGCGCGCGCCGACATGCAGATCCGCGAGGCGCACGCCGAGAGTTGATTCGCCGCGTCCGCCGGCCGCCGCCGGCGCGGACGCCAGGCGCGCAGGCGCAGGCCGATCGCAGGTCAACCGGCTTCTGCCGGGGGTCCGGCGTGGCCTTCAGTCGCTGCGCGGACGGCGGCGGCCGCACCATGCGGCCGCCGCCGTCCGCTTGTCCGGCATAAGTATGCTTTTGCGGGGGATGCTCCGGGTGAGCGCGCCGCGTGGTTTCGGTCTTCGGCCGCGGCGGCCCCCAAAGGCCGGTGGCGCGACACGCCCAACGATGAGGAGAAAATTTCGTCAGGACCCGACGGGAGGCTTTGGACCGGCTCTCCGTCGCGACGAGGCACGCAATCGTCACTCTGTGTGATGTTTTCGGCCGGGTCGGGCGGATGATTTCGTGATTCGGGCGCACCGGTCGGCACTGGCGGGGGATCGTGCGAAAAAGGTGATTGCGGAGAGTTACGCTAAAAGCTACGAATGGGTTTAGTAATTCAGCTATTCCGGCGGGCGAATCCGACTTCCAATCGGACGGCCGGTGTGGCGTTAGGGATACGGCAATCATTCGCCTCTCGGATGCCGTTAAACTAACTGCCATATCCACCGTTTAGGGCAATTCGCGCTGGGTCGCACGCCGGCCTGTCGCGCGCAGTATCGGGAGGGGCGCCAAAACCATGAGTTCGCTGTTCGGGAAGCTCGCGTTCTACGCAGTACTCGTCTTCGTCGTCTACGTGGCCGCCGGAGGATTCTCCTGGTGGTAGGGGTGTGCGCAGCGAACCCCGGGCGGTCGGCCCGGATTGAGGAAGGAGTGGGCCGGAATTGCGCAGCCTTCCAGTATCCGCGCGGTTCTACGTCTCCATTGTCATCCTCGCCGCCGCCGCCGTCATGGTCTTCGGCTCCTATGACGGGATCGACCCCGGCACCCTGATCGTCATCGCACTTCTGTTCGTTTCGGCCGAATCCATCGGAACCCTGGTCGACAAGGGGCGCACCGGGATTTCGCCGAGTTCGGCCGCGTCGCTCGCTGCGATCGTCCTGTGCGGGCCGGTGGGGGCCGCGGTGGTGGGCTTCGCCTCCTGCCTGGTGCTGCGCCGGCAGAGCCTGGTCAAGCGGCTGTTCAACGGGGCGCAGTTCGCCCTCGCCGGCTACGCGGCCGGCCAGGTGTTCGTGCTGCTCGGCGGCGAGGTCGGGGTGCCGGGCCAGGAGGCGTTCCCATGGATCGTCCTCCCGTTCACCGTGGCGGTCCTGCTGCACGCCATCGTGAACTCGGTGCTCATCGGGACCCTCATGTGGTGCCTCGGCGTCGTCCGCTTCCAGCGCGGCCGCCGGTTCCGCTGGCGGCCGCTGGCGACGCTCGAACTGTCCTCGGCCGGCTACGGCATGCTCGGCCTGTTCATCGCCGCCATCTGGGCCGACGCCGGGGCGTTCGCCATCGTCCTGGTGCTGCTGCCGCTGTTCATCGCGCGCTGGGCGTTCGACCAGTGCGTCGCCGAGCAGCGCGCCCACGAGGCGACGCTCGCCACGCTGTGCCAGGCCGTGGAGACCAAGGACTACTACACCCGCGGGCACTGCATGCGGGTGTCCAAGGCCGCGGGGATGATCGCGCAGGAACTCGGCATGCACGCCGAGCGGGTGCAGACCATCCGCTACGGGGGGATGCTGCACGACGTCGGCAAGCTCGGCGTGCCGACCAAGGTGCTCCAGAAGTCCGGCAGGCTCACCGAGGAGGAGTTCGCGGCGATCCAGCTGCACCCCATGCGGGGCTACGAGATCGTCCGCGAGATCGGCTTCCTCGACGACGCCCTCGCGGCGATCATGCACCACCACGAGCGCATGGACGGGCGCGGCTACCCCATGGGGCTGGCGGGCGAGGAGATCCCCGAGGCGGCCCGCGTCGTGTCGGTCGCCGACGTCTTCGACTGCCTGACGTCCACCCGCTCCTACCGCAAGGCGTGGACCATAGAGGCGGCGGTCGACGAGCTCCGCCGCTGCGTCGGCACCCAGTTCGACGGCCGGATGGTCGAGGCGCTGGTGCGCGCCATCGACCGCGACGGGTGGACCCCGCCCGAGGCCGTCGAACCGCCCGAGGACGACGCCGCCCAGGTCGCCAGGCAGGACCACGACGACCCCAGCGTCCCGCTGCGCGTCGCGGGCGAGGTCGGCGAATGACCGAACGGAAGCCGCCACGCTCGGCCCGGCGGCGCGGCCGCCTGCGGCGCCGCGTCGGGCCCAACCGGCTGCTGCTGCTGACCCTCGCAGCGGGGAGCGCCGCCGCTGCGCTGCTGTGGACGGCGTTCACCGGGTTCGTCGAGCCCGACGCCGCGCTGGCGTTCGGCGTCATCATCGGCCTCGGCGAACTCGCGCGGATCACCCTGCCCGGGCAGCGCGAGATCGCGCCGGTCGCCTCGGCCGGCGCCATCGGCTACGCGTTCCTGCTGCGCACCGGCGGCGCGGAGGTGCACCACTCGGCCGGGCAGGTCATCGCTGTGGTCGCCATCGGGCTCGCCCTGGGCGAGCTGCCGCACATCGTCGTGGGGCGCACCCCGCGCTGGGGCGACTTCGCCCGCCGGCTGTTCATCGTGGTCCTCGTCGCGGTCGTCTTCCGCCTCCTGGTCACCCGGTTCGTCCCGATGTCGGGCGACTGGTGGCTGATGCTGTCGGCGATGGCCATCCTGGTCGTGCTGGCGTGCGCGGCCGACTCCGCGATCGCCGCGGTGCTGCGCGCCGAACGGCTGCGCACGCGCTTCACCGTGGCGTTCAACGACGAGCTGCGCGCACAGGGGCCCATCGGCGTCGCCATCGGCGCCTCCGGCGTGCTCATCGCGCTGGCGACCTCGGCCATGGGGCTGGCGGGCCTGCTCATCTTCACCGCGCCGCTGCTGGTCACCCAGGTCGCGTTCCGCCGGTTCGCCGAGGTCCGGCTGACCTATTTGCAGACCGTCCGGTCGCTTTCGCGGGTCACCGAGGTCGGCGGCTACGTCGAGACCGGGCACTCGCGGCGCGTCAACCGGCTCGCCCAGGCCGTCGGCGCCGAACTCGGAATGCGAGAGGCCGAGCTGCTGGAACTCGAATACGCGGCGCTCATGCACGACATCGGGCAGCTCTCACTGCGCGACCCCATCCCCGGCGGCGCCACCGTCCTGGCCCCGCCGCGCGAGCAGCGCCGCATCGCCGAACTCGGGTCCGCCGTGATCCGCGAGACCGGCGTCCTCGACGCGGTGGCGGAGCTGGTGCGGCGCCAGTGCGAGCCGTTCGGCGGCGACGGCGACGACGGCCCGCCCCCGCTGGGCAGCCGGATCATCAAGGTCGCCAACGCGTTCGACGACCTCGTCGGGGAGTCCAAGGACCGCGACCGGTTCGAGGCGGTCGTGCAGCGCCTGCGCATGGACACCGACCACGAGTACGACCCCACCGTTGTCGACGCCCTCACCCGGGTCCTGCGCCACCCGGCGACGCGCTGGTGAGGCCGCGCCCGTGCGCGCGCCCCGGGCCCCAACGCGGCGCCCGGTGTCCCCCGCGCGGCATGCCCCTGGTCCCCGGCGCGCCGCACGCGCGGCCCCCGGTAGGGTGTGCGGCCATGGACACAGGACTCACCGGAGAGGCCGACCTGCTCGTCGGCGCGGCCGACACAGCGGCCGCGCTGGGCAGCGGCGAGATCGACGTCCTCGGCACCCCGCGGGTGCTGGCGCTGGCCGAGGCGGCGACCGTCGCGGCGCTCGCCGGCCGGCTCGACGGCGGCGACACAACGGTCGGCACCCGCGTCGAGCTGACCCACCTGCGTGCCACGCCCGTGGGCGCGAAGGTGCACGCCGCCGCGGTGCTGCGCGAGTCGGCCGGCCGGCGGCTGGTGTTCGACGTCGTGGTCAGTAGCGACGGCGCCGAGGCCGCGCGCTGCACGATCGAGCGCGTGGTCGTCGACAGGGAGCGCTTCCTCGCGAACGCGCGGGCCTGACCCGGGGCACGGGGCCCGGCCCGCCGCTCAGACCCCCATGGTCTTCCTGGGATACACGTTCTCGGGGTCGGTGGCGATGTTCACCAGGTACGGCACCCCGGAGTCGAACGCGCGGCGCAGCGCCGGGCCGATCTCCTCGGGGCGGGTGACCAGCTCCCCGCCGCCGCCCAGCGACCGCACCACCTCGTCGTAGCGGGTCTGTGGGGTTAGTTCGGTGATGACGTCGTAGCCGTAGAGCATCTGCATCGGGGCCTTCTCCAGCCCCCAGATCCCGTTGTTGCCGCACACCATGACCACCGGCAGCTTGTGCCGGACGAGGGTGTCGACGTCCATGAGCGAGAACCCGGCCGCGCCGTCGCCGAGCAGGGTGACCACCTGCGACGACGGGCGGGCGAGCCGGGCCGCGATGGAGTAGCCCATGCCCGTGCCGAGGCAGCCGAACGGGCCGGGGTCGAGCCAGTTGCCGGGGCGCGCGGGCTCGATGTACTTGCCCGCGTACGACACGAAGTCGCCGCCGTCGCCGATGACCACGGCGTCGTCGTCGAGGACCCGGTTCAGCTCCCCGTAGATGCGCGCGGGGTGGATCGGGTCGGCGTCGCTGGCGAGCGCGTCGGCGTCGGCGGCGATCGCCGCGGCGGCGGCTTCGGCGAGCGAGGCGCGCCACCGCTCGACCGACGCCGCGGGCTTGGCCGCGTCGCCGAGCGCGCGCAGGATCGCGGCCAGGTCGCCCGATGCGGCGCCCGCCAGGGTGAGGTGGCCGGCGAGCTGGTCGGGGGAGTCGGCGATGTGGACGGTCTTGGCGAGCGGGGCGCCGTCGCGGCCGCCGAACAGGCCGTGCCCCAGCCGGAAGTCCAGCGGGGTGCCCACCACGACGACCAGGTCGGCCCCTCCGAACGCGGCCCCCCGCGCCCGGGTGGCGAGCAGCGGGTGCCCGGCGGGCAGCACGCCGCGGCCCTGCCCGTTGGTGATGACGGGGATGCCGAGTTCTTCGGCGACGGCGAGCGCGGTGTCCTCGGCGCCGTCGAGCCACACATCGGAGCCGTACACCAGGAGCGGGCGCTCGGCCTCGCCGATGAGCCGCGCGATGGCGGCGACGGCGCCGGGGTCGGGGGTGCGGTCGGGGGCCGGTGCGCTGCCGGGCAGGTCGGTGTCGGCCTGGTCGTAGATGTGGTCCATCGGCACGTCGAGGAACACCGGGCCCCGGTGAGCCCCGTTGGCGAGCGCGAACGCCTCGTCGGTCGCCCCGGCGATCGCCGCGGGGTCGTGGACGGTCCACGCCTTCTTGGTGACGGGGTCGAGCAGCGGGGGCTGGTCGAGCTCCTGGAGGAGGCCCTGGCCCCACCGGCTGTCGGGCGCCCTGCCGCCGAGGAGCACCATCGGGGAGCCGTTGAAGTGCGCCGTGGCGACCCCGCTGACGGCGTTGGTGACACCGGGGCCAGCGGTGACCGCCGCGAGGCCGGCGCGCCGGGTCAGCTTGCCGATGCCCTCGGCGCCGAAGACCGCGGTCTGCTCGTGCCGCACGTCGAGCAGCCGCATGACGGGTTCGGGCCGCACCGCCGCGTCGTAGAGGGGGAACACGTGGCCCCCGCTGAGGGTGAACATGGTGTCGACCCCGTGGTGCCGGGCGACCGTCACCGCATGGGTGCCGCCGTGGCCGGTGATCCGGCCGGAGAACGGGGGCGTGCTCATGGCTGCGTCACACTCCTTGCGGCCCCGGAGGGCACGGGTGGGCCGGGGCGGGGCGGTGTCGCGCCCCTCGCGGTTGCTACCGCGCAACCTACCAGCCGGTAGCATGCCGCGAGTGGCGCGGGCCACACAACCTTGCCGGGCGCCGGATCAGTCCATCGGCGGGCGCAGCCGCGTGACGAACTTGTACCGGTCGCCGCGGTACAGCGAACGCACCCATTCGACCGGGTGCCCCTCGCCGTCGAAGCTGTGCTGGCAGTGCAGGACCAGGGGCAGCCCGACGTCGACACCGAGCAGGCGCGCCTCGTTGGGGGTGGCGAGGACCGTCTCGATGGTGGCCTCGGCCTCGGCCAGCCGGACGTCGTAGGCGCTGGCGAGCGCCTCGTACAGGGAGGCGTAGCGGTCGAGCTGGCGGCGCAGCCCGGGGAAGCGGCGCGCGGCGAGGTGGGCGGTCTCGACCGCCATGGGCTCGCCGTTGGCGAGCCGCAGGCGCTCGATGCGCAGCACCCTGCCGCCGGAGCGGATGGCGAGCAGCTCGGCGAGGTCGTCGTCGGCGTTGATGTAGCTGACGTCGAGGATGCGGGTCGCCGGGTGCAGGCCGTGCGCCCGCATCTCCTGGGTGTAGCTGGTGAGCTGGAGGACCTGGGCGACCTTGGGCTTGGCGACGAAGGTCCCCTTGCCCTGGATGCGCAGGAGCCGCCCCTCGACCACCATCTCGGTGAGCGCCTGGCGCACCGTGGTCCGCGAGGTCTGGAACTCGGCGGCGAGGGTGCGCTCAGGCGGCACCGGGTTGCCGGCCGGCATGGTCTCGATGAGCTCCAGCAGCTGCTTCTTCACTTGGTAGTACTTCGGAACCCGGGGACCGTCTTCGAGCGTCTGCTGACCCGTCACGTAGGTTTCCTCCACCGCTTCCACCGGCACTGTGGCGCATCTTCGCAAGGGGCGGGTCCGGACGCGGTCGGCGCCGCAGACCGACTGGTCTGGACCAATGGGCGAAGTGTCCTCATAGTATGCACGCAATCGTGGGATGATCTGTGAGTGCCTCACCTCAGCGACCTCATCCGCCGCTACACCGCGCTCAAGACGGCCGACCTCGAATGGCTGCACGCACTGGTGTCCGACTGGCAGCTGCTGGCCGACCTCTCGTTCGCGGACCTGGTGCTGTGGGTGCGGCTGCGCGACGACAGCGGATGGGTGGCGGTGTCGCAGATGCGCCCCACGACCGGCCCCACCGCCTTCCAGGACGATCTGGTCGAGACCTTCCTCAGCGACGGCATGGCCGGGATGCTGCGCCCCGGGGCGAGCACCCGGGCGCAGGCCGCGGCGAAACGCGCGCTCATCGACCGCGCCTGGACCGAGGGCCGCATCTGCCGCGAGGGCGACCCCGACTGGTCCGGCGGGGTGCCCGTGCGCGAGGAGACCGTCCCCGTGCGGCGCGACGGCCACCTCATCGCCGTCATCCAGCGGAGCACCAACCTCAGCTCGGCGCGCACCCCCAGCCGGCTGGAACTGACCTACCTGCAAAGCGCGAGCGACCTCGCCCAGATGATCGCCGAAGGCGACTTCCCGTTCAGCGACCAGGGGCCGCTCATGGTCCGCTCGCCGCGGGTGGGCGACGGCCTGCTGCGCCTGGACCAGGAGGGGCGCGTGGTCTACGCGAGCCCCAACGCGCTCTCGGCGTACCGCCGGCTGGGGCTCACCGCCGACCTGGTCGGCGGCTACCTGTCGCGCACGACCCTCGACCTGGCGAGCACCGCCGACGCGCGCGACGAGTCGCTGCCGTGGACGGCGGCCGGCCGGGTCCCGCAGGAGTCGGAGGTCGAGGCGCGCGGCTCGTCCATCCAGCTCCGCTCCATCCCGCTGGTCATCGGCGGCACCCGGATCGGGGCGCTGGTCATGGTGCGCGACGTCACCGAGCTGCGGCGACGCGAACGCGAGCTGATGACCAAGGACGCGACCATCCGCGAGATCCACCACCGGGTGAAGAACAACCTCCAGACCGTCGCCGCGCTGCTGCGGCTGCAAGGGCGCCGCATCCAGGTCCCCGAGGGGCGCGCGGCGCTGGACGAGGCGGAGCGCAGGGTGGGGTCCATCGCCATCGTGCACGAGATGCTGTCGCACACCCCCGACGAGATCGTGGACTTCGACGACATCGCCGACAGGGTCATCGAAATGGCGGCGGAGGTCTCATCGACCAGCGACACCGTGGTCCCGCGCCGATGCGGGCACTTCGGCCTGCTGTCGGCGCTCACCGCAACGCCGCTGTCGATGGTCCTCACCGAACTGGTGCAGAACGCCATCGAGCACGGGCTGCGGCACGGCCCGGGGCACATCGAGGTGCGGGTCGTCCGCGAGGACGCCGGGCGCGACGAGCCCGACCGGGCGGGCCGGCTGCTCATCGAGGTCGCCGACGACGGCGGCGGGCTGCCCGACGACTTCGACATCGACAGCAACGACAGCCTCGGCCTACAGATCGTGCGCACGCTCATCGTCGGCGAACTGGGCGGCCACCTGGAGATCAAGCCGCAGGAGAGCGGCGGTACGAAGGTCGCGATCGACCTGCCGGTGGAACACCCCCAGCCGTAGCGTCGTCGCGGGTGTCCGTGGGGCCGGTGCAGCGAATGGCCGGTGCGCGAAGGAGCGGTCAGACCGTGGTGGCGCGGAGGTCGCGTACCGAACGGCGGCGCTTCAGCGCGCGGCGCTCGTCCTCGCTCATGCCGCCCCAGACCCCGCCGTCCTGACCGGATTCGAGCGCCCAGCGCAGGCAGGAGTCGACCACCGGACAGCTCCGGCAGACCTCTTTCGCCTCTTCGATCTGGACCAGTGCGGGCCCGGAATCGCCGATCGGGAAGAACAACTCAGGATCTTCGTCACGGCAGGCGGCGTGATGGCGCCAGTCCATGCGGCACAACTCCTCACAGTGAGGCGATCGGGGATAGCCGGGAATTGTGAACACGTTCACAATTCGCGACGCCGTCAGGGGGCGACTCCATCGTCGGACCCCGATGCGCTTTCTGTGCCGACCCGGGCAAAGGTCCGCGCCGACCAGGGCGGCGAGCTGCACACCGCAGCCCCGCGACCTCGGCCGAACGTGTTTACCTGAGCGTAACGTCGGCGGTACTTTTGAGCCTCGCAGGCATCCCGCGCACACGCAAGGGGTGGGTGTGGTCTATCCTGTCGCCCGGTATGTCGTGTGCGTCACAGCCGAAAAGCGCCCGTTTGCCCTGATTGCGCCCTGGTCACGTTGTGTGGACCGGCGCGGGCCGGGGCCCATCGGGACGACATCCCCGCTGCGCGACCCTCGCGCGGCGGCGCGGCAGGGGCATCCCGAGGCGTCCGCGGAACACGCCCTAGCAGACCATCCGCAGGGCCTTCGGGACCGAGTGGAACACCACCCGCGTGCGCGGCCCCAGGTACTCGCCGTCGATCTGGAAGGCGCGCGGCCGCCGCGCGGTCACCTCGAAGCCCTCCTGGTCGTGCCAGCTCACATAGCCCCGCCCGGCCGGCCCCACACCCTGCTTCGACATCATCTGCCGCAGCAGCTCGGCCGTCCGCACGGTCGAGATGCGGGTCAGCGCGAACGCGTCCAGCCCCAGTTCGAACCGCGAGCGGGGGGTCGGCTGCACCGGCACGGCGCCCGCGTAGGTCCACGGCGTGGTGTTGGTGACCACGACGAAGCTGAGGTCGTTCACCAGGCTGCCGCCCGCCGGCTCGACCCGCAGCGAGGTGTCGCGGATCCGGTTGCCCTCGAAGAACAGCTTCAGCGCGATGCCCATGTAGAGGGCCGGCGAGGCGCGGCGGCCCCGGCGGCGCTGGCGCTCGACCTCGTGGACGACGTCGGCGTCCCACCCGAACCCGGCGCAGAACGTGAAGTAGCGGTCGTCCTTCTCGCTCTCGATCCGGCCGAGGCTCACGTGGCGCTGGTGGCCCGAGCGCAGCGCCTCCAGCACCGCGCCGGTGGCCTCGACCGGGTCGGCGGGCAGCCCCAGGGCGCGGATGAACACATTGGCGCTGCCGCCGGGCAGCGCGGCGTAGGACGGCCTGGGCAGCTCGGCAGGGGCCGTGAGAAGGCCGTTGACGACCTCGTTGACCGTGCCGTCGCCGCCGAGGCTGACGACGAGTTCGTAGCCCTCCACGGCGGCGCGCCGGGCGAGCTCCTCGGCGTGTCCCGGGTACTCGGTCTGCGCGAGCTCCACCGGGATGTCGCTCGCGACGGCCCGGACGATGACGTCCCGCGCACGCGGGGTCGTGGTCGTGGCCTGCGGATTGGTGATGAACAGGGCGCGCACACCGACAGCCTATTGACTCAGGCGCCCATTCGGGCGGAAGGGGGCGCCGGCGGCGGCCCCCGCGCGGCCCCGGGGCGGCGCCGCCGCACGGGTGGCCCGGGTGCGGCCCGGGTGCGCCGCGCCCGGCCCGGACAGCCCTGCCGATACAGTGAAGTGTGCCCCGACGCCCCACCACCATCACCGCCGCTGCGGCACTTGAGGCCCTGGTCGGGCTCGTGCTCCTGGGCGAAGCCTGCTACATCCTGGTCAACACGGTCCTCGGCAGGGCGACGGACCTCACCTTCGCGATCCCGCTGATCGTGTTCGCGTTCGCCGGGGCAGGGGTCATCGGCTACGTCGCGTGGGGCCTGTACACCCTGCACGACTGGGCGCGTACACCCGTGGTCCTGACCCAGATCTTCGCCCTGGTGATCGCCTATTACCTGCTGACCAGCGCGCAGTACGCGCTCAGCGCGGGGGTGGCGGTCGTCGCGGCCGCGGCGCTGGTCCTGGTGCTGCTGCCGCCGAGCACGGCGGCGCTGTACCCCGACGGGCCGGAGAACCGCCGCGGCTGACCCCGCGGCGGCCACAGCACGCAGCCCCGGCGGCGCGGCGCCCTGTTCCGGCCGGACCGCGGCCCGCAGGACACCGGCTAATACCCGTAGGACGACGCGCGGCGCTTCGGCCGCAGGAACAGGTACGCCGCCGCCGCGCCCGCGAGCCCGGTGACGAACTGGGCGATCATCGGCGCGACCGGGTCGCCGCCCGCCGCGCCGAGCACGGCGCTCACGACCGCCATGCCCACGGGGAACGCCAGCACGACCGCCGCTCCGGCCGGCGCGGCGATGCGGGCGCGCCCGTAGATCAGGGTCGCGATCAGTACCAGGACGAACGACGCGAAGAGCTGCGGCACCGCCGTCCAGAGCACCTGGCTGCCGGTCTCCTCCGCCTGGTCGACATCGGCGTAGCGGAGGTAGGCCATGTACTGGCCCATGCTCCAGAGCATCCAGAACAGCACCGAAGCGACCACCGCGAGGACCGCGCGCCCCCACCGCACCCCGGTCTCGTCCGATCGCCGCATGTCAGTTGCCCTTTCCTTCGTAGACGCACGGAGGGTAGTCGATGAAGTTGCGGTTGCCATCGGGGCCGGGGGGACCCAGGATCTGGGCCTTGCTGGTGTGGCGCCTGTCGATGCCCCAGCTGACGTCGGCGCCGACGGACAGCCCGAGCTTGGCCTTGGCGCCGAGCTCGGTCTCGTCCTTCTGGACGTCCGACTCGTACTGCCAGGCGGTGCCCTTGTCGTACATGACCTGCTCCCACGGGGGAGCGTCGGGCCCCGGCTTCTTGTTGAGGGTGCCGCCCTCCTTGTCGTCCATCTCGGGGTTCGCCAAGGAGGTGAGGGCGTTGGTCGGGGGCAGCAGCCCGCGGTCGCGCAGCAGCGCCTCGCCGGCCTCCTGCTCCTCGGGGGTCTCGAAGTTGAGCTGGATCGACTGGGTGGTCGCGGTCTCGTCGACGTCCTTGTTCATGCCCCCGCCGCTGTTGTCGCCCCGGCGGCCCTCGCCGCCCGTGCCGTCGGTGGAGGACTTGCCCATGACGGTGGTGTAGCGGATGTTCTTCAGCGAACCGTCCTGGTTGCGCATGATGCGGGTGCCGCCCTTCCAGCGCAGGGCCTCTTCGTAGCGCTTGGGGCCGACGTTGGCGCCGAGTGAGCCCTCACCGCTCCACTCGTAGGTCGTGGCGGTCTTGGTGTTGCCGGGTTCGTTGCGCCAGAACGCCAGCTCGGCGGATCCCTCGGTCTGCACGCTGCCGTCGACTCCGAGGTTGAGGTTCCACTTGGGCTGCGCCTCCTTGTTCTCGGGCTTGGCGTGCCTGCCCTTGGAGGCCGGCTCGCCGAGGTTGGCGCCGAGCCCGGCATCGAGGTTGGCGCTCAAGGCGACCTGGTGCGACTCGATCTCCGGCTTGCGGGGATCGGGGTCGTCGACGACCCCGGTCTTGTCGAGTGCCCACCGGCCGAAGCGGTAGCCGGGGGAGAGGTCCTTGGCGATCTCGTCCTTGTAGTCGCCCTTGAGCTGGTCCTCGAAGTCCTTGTACTCCTTCTCGTTCTTGAAGATGTGGGTCTCGCCGGGGGTGTAGCTGCCGGAGGCCCTGCCTTCGACGGCGGCCTCGATGCCGGCCGCGCTCTTCTTGCCGATCTGCACGCCGGCGCCCCCGACCGCGCCGAGGATGGTCTTCGGCTCGAAGGTGACGATCACCGAGCCGTCCGAGAGGGTCTCCTTGGCGTACCTGTAGTCCTTGCCGATGGTGACGAAGCCGATGTCCACGGAGAAGCCGCCGTGCTGGCTCTCGGCGTTGCGCACGCAGTAGTCGGGCGCGTAGTCGCGCTCCTCCTTCTTGGCGCATTCGGCATCGCCGAAGATCGAGAGGAGCCGGCAGAGGGCGTCGTCGACCGGGTTGCTGATGCCGGGCGGGATCACCACGACGATGCCGGCGAAGATCGCGGCGACCAGAATGATGATCGAGCTGTACTCGACCGCCCCCGCGCCGCGGTCGGCGCGGCGCGTCCCCCGGTCCGTGGCCGTGCCACCTGGGGAGTGCTGTAATCGGGCGGAACCTGGTCGGCGAGGGGACAGCATGAAGTGACCATAAAGTGCACACCGCGTGAAGGGTAAGAGTCCCAGAGCCCAAATGGGGTCCCATTCTGCCGGTGTGAGGCTATGACCTGGGGGTGCGCGGGTGCGAGGCCGGATCCCCGCCGTGCGGCGGGCGGCGGGCGGTGTGCTGAAACGCCCGGAGGGGCCCGGGACACGGGTGTCCCGGGCCCCTCCGGGCGACCTAGTCCTCTGTGGTGAGCGCCTGGCGCAGCTGGGCGAGGGTGCGGGCCAGCAGCCGCGACACGTGCATCTGGGAGATGCCGAGCTCCTGAGCGATCTGGGACTGGGTCATGTTGCCGAAGAAGCGCAGCAGCAGGATCCGCTTCTCGCGCGGCGGAAGCTGCTCCAGCAGCGGTTTCAGCGATTCGCGGTACTCGACGCCTTCGAGGGAGTCGTCGACGATGCCGAGGGAGTCGGCGACAGCGGGCGCGTCCTCGTCGCCGCTGTCGGGGGCGTCGAGCGACACGGTGGAGTAGGCGTTCGCCGACTCCAGCCCTTCGAGCACCTCCTCCTCGGTCATTTGCAGGTGCTCGGCGAGCTCGTGCACCGTGGGGGCGCGCCCTTGGCGCTGGGAGAGGTCGCCCACGGCCTTGGTCAGCGACAGCTTCAGTTCCTGGAGGCGGCGCGGTACGCGCACCGCCCAGCCCTTGTCGCGGAAGTGCCGCTTGATCTCGCCGACGATCGTGGGGGTGGCGTAGGTGGAGAACTCCACGCCGCGTTCGAGGTCGAAGCGGTCGATCGACTTGATCAGTCCGATGGTCGCGACCTGGGTGAGGTCGTCGAGCCATTCGCCCCGGTTGCGGAAGCGCCGGGCCAGGTACTCCACCAGCGGAAGGTGCAACTCGACGAGTTCGTCGCGGATGCGCTGGCGTTCGGAGGAGTCGGCCGGGAGCTCGCCCAGGCGCTCGAACAGTTCTCGTGCACGTGCTCTGTCGGGCACCGAATGCTCCGTTTTCGCCGTCAGAGCGGACCCCCTTTCGCTCACGCCGACTCCACCGCGCCGCGGCGCTTGAGGAGGACGATGCTCACACGGTCGTCGGGGCCGACACCTGCGTCGACCTCGCCTGCCAATGCGGAGAGCACGGTCCAGGCGAAGGTGTCGCGTTCGGGGAGCCGACCATCGGCTGTCAGCACCGAGACGGCGATGCGCATGCCGTCGCCGGTGAGTTCGAACTCGGTGGTCAGGTCGGTACCGGGCAGCGCCTGGGCCAGCAGCATGGCGCAGGCTTCGTCCACTCCGATACGGAGGTCCTCGATCTCGTCGAGGGTGAAGTCGAGCCGGGCCGCGAGGCCGGCCGTTGCAGTGCGCAGCACGGAGAGGTAGGCGCTGTCGGCCGGCATCCGCACGGTGACAGCGTCACGGATGTCCGTGGCACCAGCCGTTGGCACTGCGGTCTCTTCGGTCACGTCCCTCCTTCGGGATGTGCGATGGCAGCTTGCTAGCAATGTATCTTGTTTCGGTCCGGCCCCGTTGCAGGCGCCGCGATCGGTGTCACGCACCGGATCCCGGTGCGGCGCCCGGTTCCTGCGACCGCGAACCCGCGAACGCCGCGAGCGCGTCACCCGACAGCCGGTGGACGGTCCATTCGTCCATCGCGACCGCGCCGAGCGCCAGGTAGAAGTCGATCGCCGGGGTGTTCCAGTCGAGCACCGACCACTCCAGCCGCGTGTATCCGCGCTCCGCGCAGATCGCGGCGAGCTCGGCCATCATCGCCCGGCCGAGCCCGCTGCCGCGGAACTCCGGGCGCACATAGAGGTCCTCCATGTAGATGCCGTGCCGCCCGGTCCACGTGGAGAAGTTGCGGAAGTACACCGTGAACCCCGCGACGGCGCTGCCGCCGCCGGGGGCCTCGGCCTCGGCGATGAGCGCGTAGGCGGCGGGCTGCGGGCCGAACAGCGCCTCGGCGAGGTCGGCCTCCGACGCGGTGGCCGACTCGGCGGCCTTCTCGTACTCGGCGAGTTCGCCGATGAGCCGGCGGATCTCGGGGACGTCGCCCCGTTCGGCGGGCCGCACGCGCGTGCCGGTCGCGGACAGGGCGGCGGACGGGCGGGACATGGGGCTCCTTACTGGCGGCTGACCGGCATGGCGGCACGGCGCCGTTGTGCCCCGCGAGGGGCGGCTCAGAGGACCTTGGACAGGAACGCCTTGGTGCGCTCCTCCTGCGGGGAGCCCAGCACCTGGGCGGGCGAACCCGCCTCGACCACGACGCCGTCGTCCATGAAGACCAGGGAGTCGCCGACTTCGCGGGCGAACCCCATCTCATGGGTGACCACGACCATGGTCATCCCGTCGCGGGCGAGGTCCTTCATGGTATCGAGCACCTCGCCGACCAGCTCGGGGTCGAGCGCGCTGGTGGGCTCGTCGAACAGCATCAGCGCGGGTTCCATCGCCAGGGCCCTGGCGATCGCGACGCGCTGCTGCTGGCCGCCGGAGAGCTGGTCGGGGTGGTGGGCGTGCTTGTCGCCGAGGCCAACCCGCGCCAGCAGCTCCGTCGCGCGCTCCCGCGCGAGCTTCCTCGGGACGTTCCGGACCTGGACCGGCGCCTCCATGACATTGGCGAGGGCCGTCATGTGCGGGAACAGGTTGAAGCGCTGGAACACCATCCCGATCTCGCGCCGCTGCGCCGCGACCTCCTGCTCGCGCAGCTCGTAGAGCTTGCTGCCCTTCTGCCGGTAGCCCATCAGGTGGCCGTTCACCCACAGCCGCCCGGCGTTGATCTTCTCCAGGTGGTTGATGCAGCGCAGGAAGGTGGACTTGCCGGAGCCCGAGGGGCCGACGACGCACATGACCTCGCCGCGCTTGACGGTGAGGTCGATCCCGCGCAGGACCTCCAGCCGGCCGAAGCTCTTGTGCACGTCCTCGGCGACGACCATGGCGTCGGACCCGGGTGCACCGTTGGGACTGTCGGTCATCACATCCCCCCTCCGCCGGCGGTCTGGCGCGCGGTGATCTTGGCAACGGGGTCGTTGGTGCTGAAGGAGCGTTCGAGGAAGTACTGCCCGACCATGAAGACGCTCGTGATCACCAGGTAGTAGAGGCAGGCCGCGATCAGCATCGGGAAGATGCTGAAGTCGCGGTTGCCGATCGCCTGCAACTGGAACCACAGTTCGGTGTTCAGCGGCACGTAGGCGACCAGCGCGGTGTCCTTCAGCATCGCGACGGTCTCGTTGCCGGTGGGCGGGACGATGACGCGCAGCGCCTGCGGCAGGGTGATGCGCCGCAGCACCGTGGTGTTGTTCATGCCCAGCGCCTGCGCGGCCTCGGTCTGCCCCTTGTCGACGGACTGGAGGCCGGCGCGCACGATCTCCGACATGTAGGCGCCCTCGGACAGCGCCAGCCCGAGCAGCGCCGCCATGAACGCGGTCAGCACCGTGTTCATGTCGACGGAGTAGAACCGCAGGTCGCCGTCCATGCCGAACAGCGGCATCAGGTAGTTGTCGAACGGGACCCCGAACTCCAGTTCGCGGTACAGGATGCCGAGGTTGCCGAACAGCACGCACAGCACCAGGCGCGGCACGGCGCGGAAGAACCAGGTGTACACCCACGCGGTCGCCGACAGGATCGGGTTCGTCGACAGCCGCATGATGGCGACGACGACGCCGATGACGACCCCGATGACCATGGCGAGCACGGTCAGCAGCAGGGTGGTGCGCACACCTTCGAGGACGTTGGGCAGGAAGGCGCGCGACCGCATGTACGCCCAGTCGAACGCCGGGTTCGTGAGCAGCATGTTCACGAACATGGCGGCGAGCAGCAGGATGACGGCCGCGGCGACCCACCTGCCCGGGTGGCGGACGGGGACGGCCTTGATGGTCTCGGGTGGTCTGCGCCCCTCCGGCGGGGGTCCCGCCGGAGGGGGCGACTCGGCGCTGGTGCTCACTGCGCGGTGCTCTTATCCCTCGACGTCGGGGTTGACTTCGGTCTTCTCCAGCGTGCCCTGTTCGAGCTTCCAGTTCTTGAGGATCTCGTCGTAGGTGCCGTCGTCGATGAGGGACTGGTAGGCCGCCGCGATGGCGTCGGCCATCTCCGTGCCCTCCTTGTCGACCAGCACACCGTACGGCGCCGCCTCGTACTGCTCGCCGAGGGTCGCCAGCTTGCCGCCGGTCTGCTCGACCGCGTACGCGGCGACCGGCATGTCGGCGAGTCCCGCGTCGGCCTTGCCGGAGGCGATGGCGGCGGTGGCCTGGTCCTGGCCCTCGAACTGCTGGACGTCGATCTCCGCCTTGCCGTCGTCGGCGCACTTCTTGTTGCGCGCCTCCATGTCCTCGACCTGGACGGTGTCGGCCTGCACGGCGATCTTCTTGCCGCAGGCGTTGTCGGGGTCGATCTCGGCGGGGTTGCCCTTGGCGGTGAACCACTGGGTGCCCACGTTGAAGTAGCTCACCATGTTCACCTTCGCCAGCCGTTCGGCGTTGATGGTGAAGGAGGACACCCCGAAGTCGTACTTGCCGCTGTCGACGCCCTCGACGATGCCGCCGAAGGCGGCGGACTCCCACTGGACCTTCAGGTCCATGCGGGCCGCCGCGGCGTCGAAGAGCTGGATGTCGAAGCCGACCGGGGTCTTGCCGTCCTCGTCGAGGAACTCCGCGGGGGCGTAGCTGGTGTCGCTGCCGACCTTGACGGTGCCCTTGTCGCGGTACTCCGCGGGGACCATGTCGGCGATCTTGGAGTCGGCCTGCACCTTCGGCGCGTCGGGGATCTCGGGGGCGGAAAGGGCGCCGCCCCCGCCGCCGCCCGCGTCGTCGCCTCCTCCGCCACCACCGCAGGCGGACAGGGCGAACAGGGCTGCGGCCGCGATCGCGGTACCGCGCGCGGCCGGTCCATAGTGGAGCTGCGGCTTGGCCACCTGAGGTCTCCTTCTGTCAGATGAGCCGGTCGGGGGACGGCCCGACGGCACTCCGCGCCACGCGGCGCCGCCCTCGGGGAGGGCGGGGCCGCGAAGCGCGGGGGCTTCATCGTGCCGAAGTCGGCATGTGGCTGCGGTCACCGTTGTGAGATGATTGCGTAACGGGTCAACCCCGTAGCAACCGGCGGCGCTTCACTGCTCGCATATGAGCCCCGCGAGGACCGACCCCATGCGCGCCCGGTCGTGTCCGGCCGGGCGCCGGAATCCCCTAGCACCCGGTCCCCGCGCGCCGTAACCGAACCATCCAGGCCGTCCCCGTCGTTGGCCGACGGGGGCGAGCGTGCGTATATCCGAGGGGTTTTACCGTGACCACCGATTCCCATACCGCCCGCGACGAGGATCCGGCCTTCGCCCTGCACCGGGGCGGCAAGCTGCGCGTCGAGTCCTCTGTCGCGGTCACCGACCACGAGGGGCTGGCCCTCGCCTACACGCCGGGCGTCGCCCGCGTCTGCTCCGCCATCGCCGACACCCCCGAGCTCGTCGACACCTACACCTGGCGCAGCCAGGTCGTCGCGGTCGTCACCGACGGTTCGGCGGTCCTGGGCCTGGGCGACATCGGCCCCGCCGCGTCGCTGCCGGTCATGGAGGGCAAGTCGCTGCTGTTCAAGGAGTTCGCCGGGATCGACTCGGTGCCGATCGCGCTGTCGTGCAACGACACGGACGCCATCGTCGAGACCGTCGAGCGGATGTCGCCGTCGTTCGGCGGGATCAACCTGGAGGACATCTCGGCGCCCCGGTGCTTCGAGATCGAGCGCCGGCTGCGCGAGCGGCTCGACATCCCCGTCTTCCACGACGACCAGCACGGCACCGCCATTGTCGCGCTGGCGGCCGTGCGCAACGCGGCGCGGGTGACGGGGCGCTCCCTCGGCGACCTGCGCGTGGTCATCTCGGGCGCGGGCGCCTCGGGGATCGCCGTCGCGAAGATGCTGATCAGGGGCGGTGTCGGCGACCTCGTGGTCGCCGACAGCAAGGGGCTCGTCTACGCGGGCCGCGAAGGGCTGAACGACGCCAAGGCCGAGATCGCCGCCCTCAGCAACAAGGCCGGGCTCAAGGGGTCCATCGAGACCGCGCTGGCGGGCGCCGACGTCCTGGTGGGCCTGTCGGGGGGCACCATCGCCGAGGAGGCGGTCGCGAGCATGGCGGCGGACGCCGTCGTCTGCGCCATGGCCAACCCCGACCCCGAGGTGCACCCCGACGTCGCGCGCAAGTACGCGGCGGTCGTCGCCACCGGGCGCAGCGACTTCCCGAACCAGATCAACAACGTGCTGGCGTTCCCCGGTGTCTTCCGGGGCGCGTTCGACGCCCGCGCGTCCGACATCACCGAGAACATGAAGCTCGCGGCGGCGAACGCGCTGGCGGACCTGGTGGGCGACGACCTGTCGGCCGACTACATCCTCCCCAGCCCGTTCGACGAGCGCGTGGTCCCCGCGGTCGCGGCCGCCGTCGCGGCGCAGGCGCGCGCCGACGGTGTGGCGCGCGGCTGACCGCGGTCCGACGCGTCGGGTGGGCCGGAGCGGGTGTCCCGTTCCGGCCCACCGTCGTTCCCCCGTTCGGGAGGGACCGGCGCCGCAACCCGTCGATGCGGTCGGTCGCCACTCCCGATCAGTCGGTGTGCGCTACAGCTCGCCGCGGGCGACGGCCTCCACGAACGCCGCCCACGCCGGTGCGGAGAAGATCAGTGTTTCCGCGCCGTGCCGCTTGGAGTCGCGCACGGCCGTTGCCGTGCGGCAGGAAGCGACTTCGACGCACTGCCCCCCACCTGTGCCGCTGTAGGAGCTGGTGCGCCACACAGGATCCTTGTCGTCGAACGCGGTCATCCCGCGCCCCCTTTCGTTCGGTGCCGCCCGGTGGGCGCGTCGCGCGCCGGGCGGTCTCTCATTTCCCGGCGGGCGGTGCGCGCGCCGAGACGGGGAGCCCGCGTGCGTTGTCCATGCTCATCCGTCCTGCCGCTCCCGCATCCGCCGTTCGACGTGCGCGAGCAGGTCACGTGTCTGGCCGGGGTCGAGCGCAGCGCCCTGGAGGTGCTCGAACGCCTCGGTGTAGAACTTGACCTCTTTCTCCTTTTCTATGAACAGGCTGCTGGTCAGATTCTCCAAATGGATCAGCCTTGGTGCGTAAATGTCGGATTCGGCGAACTCAAGGATGTCGAATGATCCGTTGAGCCCGGAATGCGCACCGGTCTCGAAGGGCAGGACCCGCAGGGTGATATGCGGTTTTCTGCTCATTTCCGCCAGATGGCGGATCTGGTCGGCCATGACGCGCGGCGTGCCGACCGGGCGCCACAGCACCGACTCGTCCAGGACCGTGCTGATCGCCGGGGGGCTGTCGAGGTCCAGCAGCGCCTGGCGGCGGGTGCGCAGCCCGGCCTTGCGGTCGATCTCCTCGGTGTCGACGACGCTGGGGTGCGCCTCAAGCAGCGCCCGGGTGTACTCGGCCGTCTGCATCAGGCCGGGGACGATCTGGGTCTGGTAGAAGCGCAGCGTGCTCGCCTCGGGCTCCAGCCCGAGGTAGACCTCGAACCGTTCCGGGATGACGTCGCCGAAGACGTGCCACCACCCGCGGCGGCGCGACTCCCTGGCCAGCAGGATGAGGGTCTGGCGCCAGCCCGGATCGTCGACTTCGTAGAGTTCCAGCAGGTCGCGTACGTCATCGGAGTTGGTGGCGACCTGCCCGCGCTCGATCCGCGACACCTTGCTGCCCGACCAGGACATCTGTTCGGCCGCCTCCTCGCCGGTGAGCCCGGCGAGTTCGCGCAATCGTCGCAATTCCACCCCGAGACGACGTCGACGCACTGTCGGATTGTAGCCAGCGGTCACCGGAGCCTCCTTGGGTTTTATCAGGAGAGGCTACTTCCACAAACGGCAGAAGGTTACTTCACTCCGTCCTTCCGGAAAGCCGAAGGGATAATTCCATGTGGGAATTGCCGGATCCGCGTCGCCGCGGCGGCGCGCGGACCGGCGGGAGTAGGATGCGGGCCGGGTGCGGGACGCGGCCACGACGGGGTGCGCACGGACGCACGGGAAGGCGCGCCATGCGACTGGTGTACGTGCTCGACACCGCCGACATCACCGGCGCCGCCGCGTTCTGGTCGGCGGCACTGGGCTTCGACCGCGCCGCGCCCTCCCCGCTCTACCTCACCCTCTCCGATCCCGCCGGCCGCTGGCCCGACCTGCTGCTCCAGGAGGTCCCCGAGCACAAGGCCGGCAAGAACCGCATGCACCTGGACATGGTGGTGGCCGACCTCGCGGCGGAGACGGAGCGGCTGACCGCGCTCGGGGCGGTGCGGCGCCGCGCCCCGTTCGAGGAGATGGGCCACCGCCTGGCGGTCCTCGCCGACCCCGAGGGGAACGAGTTCTGCGTGGTCCAGCGGATCGGCGACGACTGACCTCGCGGGCGCCCGCGCCCGCGGGGCGGATCGGTGGTTAGGGTCGGGGGCATGTTCGCTATCACCGCCGCGCGCATCGACAAGGACAACCCACTCGACGCATTGGGGGTCGGCGAGCACCCCGACCCCGTCCCGCCCGACGGCTGGACCACCGTCACCGTCAAGGCCGCCGCGCTCAACCACCACGACCTGTTCAGCCTGCGCGGGGTCGGCCTCTCCGCCGACAAGTGCCCGATGGTCCTCGGCTGCGACGCAGCGGGGCTCGACGAGGACGGCAACCCGGTGATCGTGCACGCCGTCATCGGCGACGCCGACGCCGGGGGCGGCGACGAGACCCGCGACCCCCGCCGCTCGCTGCTGTCCGAGGTGCACGACGGCACGTTCGCGGAGAAGGTGGCCGTGCCGCGCCGCAACCTGATCCCCAAACCCGACGAGCTCTCCTTCGAGGAGGCCGCCTGCCTGCCCACGGCATGGCTCACGGCCTACCGGATGCTCTTCGACAAGGCCGGCCTGGAACCCGGCGCGCCGATTCTCGTGCAGGGCGCCGGCGGCGGGGTCACCAGCGCCCTGATCCGCCTCGCCGCGACCTCCGGCTACCGCGTCTACGCCACCAGCCGCAGCGAGACCAAGCGCGCCAAGGCGCTGGAGCTCGGCGCGCACGAGGCGCTGGAGAGCGGCGCCCGGCTGCCCGAGAAGGTCGACGCCGTGTTCGACACGGTTGGCGCGGCGACCTGGAAGCACTCGCTGCGCGCGCTGCGGCCCGGCGGGAAGATCGTCACCTGCGGCGCCACCAGCGGCGACGCCCCTTCGGCCGAACTGACCCGGGTGTTCTTCCTGCAACTCCAGGTCATCGGGTCGACCATGGGCTCACGCGATCAGCTGCGCCGCCTGGTGGAGTTCTGCGCGCGCACCGGGGTCCGCCCCGAGATCGACCGGGTCCTCCCCCTCGCCCGCGCAGCGGAGGGCTTCCGCGCGATGGACCAGGGCGACCTCTTCGGCAAGGTGGTGTTCACGGCGTGACCCGGCTCCCCTGGCCCCGCGGCCCAGGGACGCTCAGAGGAGCTTCTGAAGTTCCTCTGGCGTCATGCCGACATCGGCGAGGATCCCACGGAGGGTGCCTTTCGCGAGATCGCGTCCCGAGTGCACGGGAACGGTGGTGCCGCGACCGTCCGGGTGACGCATGATGCGATGACTACCGCTGATCCGTACCACGGCGAATCCCACCTTTTCGAGTGCCTTGACCACGCGGTCGCCTCGGACGCAGGGAACCGGAGGCATCAGGCGACGTCCATGGTCAATGCAAGTTCTTGCGGAGCCCCGAACTCTTCCAGGAGGCCGGAAAGAGCGACTCGGAGATCAGCGATCGCGGAGTCGGGATCGCTGCCTTCCCCATGTGCTCCGACACCAGGGCGCAGTTGGGCGTGCGCACACCACACACCGTCTTCGTCCTGGTCCAGGACGTATGGAATGTGAACGGTCCGAGCCATTGGCAGTGTCTCCTCTGCAACCATCCGGTTCGATCAGGTTATCGGATGACGCTCTACGACCGCCGTCGCCCGGCAACAACGGCCTCGGCCCTGGATATGAAGCCGGTGATCGAAGCGGCCCCTTCTGAGAGTCACCGGAACTCGCTGCCCTCCGCGTATTCCAGCACGGAGGAGATGGAATCGACGTTCGTCAACTGCGGGCGCCCCAGGTCGACTGGCGAGGTGTGAAACGGGCCGCCTGGTGACGTGAGCCGCAGGCCGAGTCGCAGGAGTCGATTGACGGCATGGTCCAAGCCGATCCCCTCCCTCTCACGCAGTTCGCCGAGTTGCGTTGCTACGTCTTCATCGATGGTCAGCGTCGCTCTCACACATCCAAGTATGGAGCCTTCGATGCTCCGGCGCATGCGAAGAGGGGCCCGGAATTGCGGGCCCCTCTGTGCCGGTATCAGCGCGGGGTGTCGGGGTCGGGCGGGGGCTCCTTGGTGGCGGTGTCCCATGGGTCGGCGGATGCCGGCGGCTGGGCGAACGGCGGGTGCGGTTCGTCGGCCGGGGCCGAGGGCGGGGCGTCGCCGTGGTGCGGGTCGGCCGCCTGCGCGTGCTTGCCCGCCGGGCCGTCGGGGTCGGCGGCGTCCTTCGGGCCCCAGTCGCGGGCGTCGCGGCGGATGACCTCGACGGTGTCGTCGAGGATCCGGCGGAGGTCCCCGGCGGCGCTCTCGCTCACCTTGCCGGCGTCGCGCAGGACGTCGCGCACACGGTCGGAGAAGTCGCCGAGGGCGCGGTCGAACGCGGGGCGTCCGGACTCGCCGTTCTCGGCGCCCTCCTTGTCGCCGCCGCGCTCGGCCGTGCCGGACGCGTGCCCCCAGACGTTGAACGACTCGGCGAACCGGCCCCAGTCGCGTTCCCACCAGGAGCCGCTCTTGGCGCCGGGCGCGTCGTCGCCGCGCTCGGCACCGGCGGCCTTGCTATCGGCAGCGGCACCCTTGCGCTCGGCGCCTTCGGGGTCCTCGGCGCCCGCGGCGTCCCACACGTTCTCGGGCGCCGGCTCGGACTTGGCGGCCCGCCGGGTGTCGCCCGCCGCGAACTTCAGCTCGGCGCGGAGGTGGCTGATGGTGTCGCGGACGTCGCGCTTGACCGCCCGGGCGACGTCGCGCACCGACTCGGTGATCTCCTGCTCCAGGTCGTCGAGGTCGGAGGAGCGCGAGTGGAGTTCGGCGCGGCCCTTGTCGGTGAGCCGGTACACCTTGCGCCCGTTGACCTCCTCATGGGTCACCAGGCCCTCTTCCTCCAGGCGGGCGAGGCGGGGGTAGATGGTGCCGGGCGAGGGCGAGTAGACGCCGAGGAAGCGGTCGCGCAGCAGGCTGATGATCTCGTAGCCGTGGCGCGGGCTTTCGTCCAGCAGTTTGAGCAGGTAGAGCCGGAGTCTGCCGTGACCGAAAATGGTACTCATGCGTCCCCCCTCGGGATCGCGGCCGGGGCGTCGGGGTCCCTCCGCAGCAGCGAGACCGCCCCGGAGACGGTGGTGGCGGAGATGGCGGCCGGGTCGACCCCGCTGCCGATCTTGCCGCTGAGGTGGCTGCGGCCGGGGAGGTCGCGGCGGTCCAGGCCGAACCCGGAGTCGAGCGTGCCGGTCGCCGAGCGCAGCTCGGCCGTTGCCGAGCTCTCGGCGGGGATGCGCAGCGCCACGCTGCCCGACACCGAGGCGAAGCTGACCCGGGCGGCGGGCGCGAGGTCGACATCGGCGAGGAGCCGCCCTGACCCGGTCTTCGCCGCGAAGTCGGAGAGGCGCCCGCCGGCGAGGGCGAGGTCGCCGCTGATGCTGTTGAAGTGCAGGCTGCCGCCGGTGGCGCGGGCGTCGAGCCCGGCGGAGACGGTGTTGACGTCGGTGCTGCCGGTCAGCCCGTCGACGGTGATGTCGCCGGTGGCCGTGCGCAGGCGCGCCTTGCCGGTCAGCCCGGCGGCCACGATCGAGGCGGACACGGTGGTGACCTCGACGGGGCAGTCGCGGGGGATCCGCAGGCTGATGGTCGCCGACCGGCGGCCGACGTCCTTGTACCCCTTGAGCTGGACCGGTTTGAGCCGGTCGAGCAGCCCGCTGCGGGTGAGGTCGTCGTAGGTCACCGTGAGGATCCCGGCCTCCTGGGTGACGAGGACCGGGTCGCCCACGATGTCGGAGACCTCGAAGGTCACCGGGTCGTCGGTGGGGAGGATGTTGACGTGACCGCCGATGATGCGGATGCGCAAGGACACGATTCCGTCCAGTGTGCGCGTCGTCGGCTGGTCGATGGTCCATCGCGCCATCGCGGGCCCTTTCGCGTCGGTGCCGCCTGCTCGTGCTGCATGTCTTGTGCACACGATATGTCGCGACTCACCGACACTCAAGATATGTCGTGAGAACTCGGGGTCGTGTCCGGGAAAGGCGCGGGATCGCCCGGACGGCGGCCCCGGGGCCCCGCCGCACCGGACACCCCGCGCACGGCGAAGGGCCCCAGCCGCGGCTGGGGCCCTTCGGCGCGGATCAGGCGTCCTCGGCGAGGTCCTCGTCGTCGTCCGACCGGGCGAGCCAGGTGGCCAGCCGGTCGACGGAGGTCTCGAACTCCGGGTTCAGATCGGTGAACGTGCGCAACTGCTCGGCGAGCCAGGCGAAGGAGACCTCCTCCTCGCCGCGGCGCTGCACCAGCTCCTCGATACCGCGGTCGGTGTAGTACATCGGCTCAGTCCTCGGGCGGGAACACCGTGTTGACGAGCGCCTGCTGCTCGGCCTCGTGCCGCTTGGCCGACCCGGCGGCAGGAGCCGAACTGGCCGACCGCGACACCCGCGTGAACGGGCGGTCGAGCTGCTCGGAGAAGACCAGCGCGACGAACGGCCACGGACCCATGTTCGCCGGCTCCTCCTGCACCCACAGCACCTCGCCCGCGCGCGGGAACGAGGCGAGCTGCTGGCGGATCTCCTCCACCGGCAGCGGGTACAGCCGCTCGACCCGCAGGATCGCGGTCTGCTTGTCGCCGGAGCGCTTCCTGGCGGCGTCGAGGTCGTAGTAGACCTTTCCGGAGCACAGCACCACGCGCCGGACGTCCTTGGGGTCGATCCCGGAGTTGTCGGCGATGATCGGCTGGAACGAGCCCGAGGTGAAGTCGGCCGCGGCCGAGGTCGCTGCCTTCATCCGCAGCAGCGCCTTGGGCGTGAAGACCACCATCGGGCGGCGGTAGCTCGACTTCACCTGCCAGCGCAGCAGGTGGAAGTAGCTCGCGGGGGTCGACGGCAGCGCGACGGTCATGTTCTCCTGCGCGCACATCTGGAGGAACCGCTCGATGCGCGCGGAGGAGTGGTCGGGGCCCTGGCCCTCGTAGCCGTGCGGCAGCAGCAGGACGACGCTGGAGCGCTGCCCCCACTTCTGCTCGCCCGCGCTGATGTACTCGTCGATGATGGTCTGCGCACCGTTGACGAAGTCGCCGAACTGCGCCTCCCACGCGACGAGGGCGTCGGGCCGCACCACGGAGTAGCCGTACTCGAAGCCCAGGGCCGCGTACTCGCTGAGCAGGGAGTCGTGCGCGTAGAACTTCGACGTGCCCTTGTCGAAGGTCTTCAGCGGGGTGTGCTCGACCCCGGTGTTGCGGTCGACCACAACCGAGTGGCGCTGCCCGAACGTGCCGCGGCGGGTGTCCTGGCCCACCAGGCGCACCGGGTGCTCCTCGGAGAGCAGCGAGCCCAGCGCGAGGGTCTCGCCGGTGGCCCAATCGACGGCGTCGTCGGCGACGAGTTGCGCGCGCCGCTGGAGCTGCGGCTGGAGCCGGGGGTGCGGGGTGAAGCCCTCGGGCAGGTTCAACTGGGTGTCGATGACCTGCTTGACGGTCTCCTTGGAGATGGCGGTCGGCACCGACGCGTGGTCGATGCGGCCTTCGTCGAACACCTCGGGCTTGATGACGGAGCCCGGCTGGCTGGGCTGCTTGTCGGCCTCGCGGGTCTCGGTGAACACCCGCTCCAGCTGCCGCTGGTAGTCGCGCAGGGTCTGCTCGGCCTCTTCGACGGAGATGTCGCCGCGGCCGATGAGCGCCTCGGTGTACAGCTTGCGGGTCGACCGCTTGGCGTCGATGACGTCGTACATCAGCGGCTGGGTGAACGAGGGGTTGTCGCCCTCGTTGTGGCCCCGGCGCCGGTAGCAGACCATGTCGATGACGACGTCCTTGGTGAACGCCTGCCGGTACGCGAACGCGAGCTGCGCCACCCGCACCACGGCCTCGGGGTCGTCGCCGTTGACGTGGAAGATGGGCGCCTGCACCATCCGCGCGACGTCGGTGGCGTAGAAGCTGGACCGGCTGTCGCCGGGCAGCGTGGTGTAGCCGACCTGGTTGTTCACGATGATGTGCACGGTGCCGCCGGTGCGGTACCCGCGCAGCTGCGACAGGTTCAGGGTCTCGGCGACCACGCCCTGCCCGGCGAACGCAGCGTCGCCGTGGATCAGGATCGGCAGCACGGTGAACCCGCGCGGCCCCTTGTCGAGGAGGTCCTGCTTGGCGCGCACGATCCCCTCGGCGACGGGGTTGACCGTCTCCAGGTGGCTGGGGTTCGCCGCGAGGGCGATGTCGATCTTCTCGCCCTCGGGCGTGACGAACGTGCCTTCGGTGCCCAGGTGGTACTTGACGTCACCGGACCCGTGCGCGCTGCGGGGGTCGAGGTTGCCCTCGAACTCGCCGAAGATCTGCCCGTAGGACTTGCCGCAGATGTTCGCGAGGACGTTGAGCCGGCCGCGGTGCGCCATGCCCATGACGACCTCGTCGAGCTCGGCCTTTGCCGCCTGCGAGATGACGCCGTCGAGCAGCGGGATCAGGGACTCGCCGCCTTCGAGCGAGAACCGCTTCTGCCCCACGAACTTGGTCTGGAGGAAGGTCTCGAACGCCTCGGCGCTGTTGAGCTTGCGCAGGATGTGCAGCTGCTCGTCGCGGCTGACCTTCTCGTGCTCGTGCTCGACGTGGGTCTGGATCCAGGCCCGCTCCTCGGGGCTCTGGATGTGCATGTACTCGATGCCGACCGTGCGGCAGTAGGTGTTGCGCAGCACCCCGAGGATGTCGCGCAGCTTCATGACCTGCTTGCCGCCGAAACCGCCGGTGGGGAACTCGCGGTCGAGGTCCCACAGGGTGAGGCCGTGTTCGAGGACGTCGAGGTCGGGGTGGCGGCGCTGCTTGTACTCCAGCGGGTCGGTGTCGGCCATCAGGTGGCCGCGCACGCGGTAGGCGTGGATGAGCTCCTGGACCCGGCTGACCTTGTCGATCTGGTTGGTCTGGCTGATCGAGATGTCCTCGACCCAGCGGATGGGCTCGTAGGGCAGCCGCAGCGCCTTGAAGATCTCGTCGTAGAAGCCGTCGTCGCCCAGCAGCAGCCGGTGGATGCGGCGCAGGAACTCGCCCGACTGCGCACCCTGGATGATGCGGTGGTCGTAGGTCGAGGTCAGGGTCATGACCTTGCTGACGGCGAGCTTGGTCAGGGTCTCGGGGGAGGCGCCCTGGAACTCGGCGGGGTACTCCATGGCGCCGACGCCGAGGATGGCACCCTGCCCGGGCATCAGCCGCGGCACGGAGTGCACGGTGCCGATGCCGCCGGGGTTGGTCAGGCTGATGGTGGTGCCCTGGAAGTCGGGCACGCCCAGCTTGTTGTTGCGGGCCTTGCGGACGATCTCCTCGTAGGCGTTCCAGAACTCCATGAAGTCCATGGACTCCGCGCCCTTGATGCTGGGCACCACGAGCTGGCGGGAGCCGTCGGGCTTCTGGAGGTCGATCGCCAGGCCGAGGTTGACGTGCTTGGGCTTCACGACGCCCGGCTTGCCGTCGATCTCGGTGTAGGAGTGGTTCATCTCCGGCATCGACACCGCGGCCTTCACCATGGCGAAGCCGATGAGGTGCGTGAAGGAGACCTTCCCGCCGCGGCTGCGCTTCAGGTGGTTGTTGATGACGATGCGGTTGTCGAACAGCAGCTTCACCGGGATGGCGCGCACGCTCGTGGCCGTGGGCAGGGTGAGGCTGGACTCCATGTTGGTGGCGGTGCGCGCGGTCGCGCCGCGCAGCCGCTCCTCGGTGACCTCGAGGAGGTCGTCGCCGCCGGAGCCGTCGCCCTGCTTTGCGGCGTCCTTGCCCTTCGCCCCGGTCTTGGCCGCCGACGCGGCAGGCTTCGCGGTCTTCTCGGGCCCCTTGGCAGAGGCCGCGGACGCGGCACCGCCCGAGCCCTTGTCGGTGCTCTTGGCGGGTGTGCTGTTGCCGGACGGCCCGCTCGTGGCGGGCTTGTAGTCGGCGAAAAAGCTCCACCAGGCCTTGTCGACCGAGTTCGGGTCGGTCAGGTACTTCTGGTAGAGCTCATCGACGAGCCACTCGTTCGGACCGAAGTCTGTCAGGGGTTGAGACGCCTCAGACGACACGGCGGAGATCGCCCTCTTCCGCAGCTCGCTTGTGAATGTGGATGAAAGAGAAGGCCGAGTACTCGTACAGGGACGGAGTGGCAGGTGAACGCGCCGCTCACATCCGGACGGCAATCTCGGCTAACAGGCTACTTGGCAATACCTTGACTTGGAGACACTAGCCCGTTCAAGGATTTGGGAGATACCTAACAATACTTCACAATCAGCGGCCGATCCCACGTCCGAACGGCGCGTCGCACCGCCCTCCGCCGCAGGGAACCGCAGGCCGGGCGGGCACGTCTGAGCTTCTGCGCGCGGCCGGACGGGACGGCCGGACCCGTTCTCGGGGTCGGGTCCGGCCGCGCGCGAACGCTCCTCGGACGTCTCCGCGGTCGGGCCGCCGCGGTCGGGCCGCGGCGCGTACCGGAACCGCCGGTTCGGCGGGAGGCCGCAGCGGGCGCCGGTACGGCAGACTGCTACGAAGGTGGACGTCGGTGGGAGGAAGAACATGACGGACCTGCGGTTCGACGGTCGAGTGGCCATTGTCACCGGCGCCGGGCACGGCCTGGGCCGGTCGCACGCGCTCGAACTCGCAGCACGCGGTGCCAAGGTCGTGGTGAACGACCTCGGCGGGCGCGTCGACGGCAGTGCCGAGGGCGGCGCCGACGGCGGCGAGCCCCCCGCGGCCGCCGTCGCGGCCGAGATCACCGCCAAGGGCGGCTGGGCCGTGTCCGACACCAGCGACGTGTCCACGGAGGACGGCGCCGAGTCCCTGGTCGACGCGGCGATGGACCGGTACGGCCGGGTCGACGTCGTGGTCAACAACGCCGGCATCCTGCGCGACCGCTCGTTCAAGAACATCTCCGTCGGCGAATGGGACGCGGTCATCGGCGTGCACCTGCGGGGCGCGTTCCTCGTGTCCCGCGCCGCGTTCGGGCACCTGCGGGAGCACGGCTACGGCCGCATCGTCAACACCACCTCGCCCACGGGCCTGTTCGGCAACTTCGGGCAGAGCAACCTCGCGGCGGCCACCATGGGCGTCGTCGGGTTGACCAAGAGCCTCGCCATCGAGGGGGCCAGCTACGACGTCGCGGTGAACGTCATCGCGCCGCTCGCCTACACGCGCATGACCGAGGACCTGCTCCCCGCGGAGTCGGCGGCCGACCTCGCGCCCAAGCACGTGACCCCGGTGGTGGTCTGGCTCGCCCACGAGGACTGCCCGAGCACCGGCGAGATCTACTCGGTCGGCGGCGGCAGGGTGGCGCGCGTGTTCGTCGCCGAGGGCCCGGGGGTCCGCCTGCCCGGCGCCACCGCCGAGACCATCGCCGACAACTGGCCCGACGTCAACGCCGAGCGCCCCTACGTCATACCCCGCAGCCTCGGCGAGCAGACCGAGTCCCTCCGCGGCCCCCGCCGGTAGCCGCCCGCCCACTGCGTGCCCGCCGCGCCGCGTGCCGGGTCCGACGCGGCTCCGGTCGGCCCATCGCCGGGGAATGGCGGGACGGGTGCCCCGAAACCACGGTTCGAGGCGGGCTTGTGCTGCCGGAACGGATGGTCTCGCGCATGGGCGGGCGCGGATCCGTTCCCTGCCGCCGGTTTCCCCACGAGGCCCGGGATCGCGCTTCTAGCATGATCCTCAGGGAGGTGGGACACGGCATGAAGGAGTTCGGCGAACTCGAATCCGCGATCATGTCGGCGCTGTGGAGTGCGCGGCGGCCGCTCGTGGTTCGAGAGGTGCGCGAGTTGATGACCTACGACCGTGACGTCGCCTACACAACGGTCATGACGGTGGCGAACATCCTCTACCACAAGGGACTGCTGCGCCGGGAGAAGGCCGGCCGCGCCTGGCAGTACTGGCCGCACGAGACCCGCGACGAGCACACGGCGCGGCTCATGCGCGAGGTCCTCAGCGGCAGCGAAGACCCCGGGGCCGCCCTGCTGCGGTTCATCGAGCGGTTCACCGACGAGGAGGTGGGCCGGCTGGGCGAGATGCTGCACAAGGTCCGCGCCCAACGGAGCGTCGCCTAACGGAAGAACCCCCGGTGTCGGCCCGGGGACCGGGCGGACCGGCCCGCGGCGGGGGCGCGGCGCCCGGCGGGCGGCCCTATGCTCGACTGCTGTGGACCACCCTCTTGTGCGGCGCATGCGCGGCTTCGGCGAGACCATCTTCGCCGAGATGACCCAGCTCGCCAACGACACCGGCGCCATCAACCTGGGCCAGGGCTTCCCCGATACCGACGGGCCCGAGTCGCTGCTCAGCGGGGCCGCGCGGCACATCATGGCCGGCGTCAACCAGTACCCGCCGGGGCCCGGACGCAGGGAGCTCCGCGCGGCCGTCGCCGCCGACCGCTCGCGGCGCTACGGGCTCGACTACGACCCCGACACCGAGGTGTACGTCACCGTGGGCGCCACGGCCGGGATCGCGGCCTCGGTGCAGGCGCTGGTCGAAGCGGGCGACGAGGTCGTCCTGTTCGAGCCGATGTACGACTCCTACCCCGCTGTCATCGCACTGGCGGGCGGCGTGCGGCGCCCCGTGCCGCTGCGGCCATCGGCGGCCGACGGCGGCCGGTTCCGCTTCGACCCCGACGAGCTGCGCGCCGCGTTCGGCCCGCGGACGCGGCTGATCATCGTCAACACCCCGCACAACCCCACCGGGACCGTGTTCACCCGCGACGAGCTGGCGCTCATCGCCGAACTGTGCGTCGAGCACGACGTCATCGCGCTCACCGACGAGGTCTACGAGCACCTGGTGTTCGACGGCGCCGAGCACCACGTCCTCGCCGGGCTGCCCGGCATGCGGGAGCGGACCCTCGCGGTCTCATCGGTGGGCAAGACGTTCTCGGTGACCGCGTGGAAGACCGGCTGGGTCATCGGACCGCCGCCGCTGGTCCGCGCCGTGCAGACGGTCAACCAGTTCCTCACCTTCACCGCCAACGGCGCGCTCCAGCTCGCGATCGCCGACGCGATCCGCGACGAGCAGGCGTGGGTGCTGGCGCAGCGCGACGCACTCCAGGGCAAGCGCGACCGGCTGAGCGCGGGGCTGCGCGCAGCGGGGTTCGACGTCCTGCGGCCGCAGGGCACCTACTTCGTGATGGCGGACATCCGTCCGCTCGGCTACACCGACGGCATCGAACTCGCCCGCGCCCTCCCGCGCAGCGCGGGGGTCGCCGCCGTCCCCGCTCAGGTCCTCTACGACCACCAGGACGAAGGGCGCCACCTCGTGCGGTTCGCGTTCTGCAAGCGCGACGACGTGCTCGACGACGCCGTCGCGCGGCTGAGCGCCGGCGGCATCCGATGACCGCCGAGCAGCGGCGGCGGCCGTCGGCCGCAATGCCGCCCGAGATGCCCGCGGAGCTGCTCCGGGTCGCCGAGACCGCGAAGGGCTTCATGCCGGCCGACGAGGGCCGCGCGCTGTTCGAGGCCGCATACGAGCACGCGCCGCTGGGGCCGATCGTTGAGATCGGCAGCTACTGCGGCAAGTCGACCGTCTTCCTCGGCGCCGCGGCAGCGGCGGCCGGGAACGGGGCGCGGGTGGTCACCGTCGACCACCACCACGGCTCCGAGGAGCACCAGGCCGGCTGGGAGTACCACGACCCGTCGCTGGTCGACGCGGTGACCGGCCGGCTGGACACGCTGCCCGAGTTCCGCCGCACGATCGCCGCCGCCGGGCTGGAGGACACCGTCGTCGCGGTCGTGGGCCGTTCGGCCGAGGTCGCGCGGCTGTGGGCGGCGCCGGCGGGGATGGTGTTCATCGACGGGGGCCACACCGAGGAGGCCGCGCAGGCCGACTACACGGGCTGGAGCCCCTTCGTGGTTCCCGGCGGTGCGCTGGTCATCCACGACGTGTTCCCCGACCCCGCCGATGGCGGGCGGCCGCCGTACAACGTCTACCGGCGGGCCCTCGACTCCGGGGCGTTCGCGGAGATTCGGGCGAAAGGCTCGCTGCGCGTGCTCCGCAAGGCGCCCTGAAACGTCGTAAGGCAGGGGGCGCAGCGCGGCATAAGAGTCGCGTGAGAATCCCCGTGGGGGCGGTCATGAGAACTGGCGGTGTCGCCAGGGCGGGTAGTGTAATGCGGAGGGTTATTGGCCGATCCCCCGGCAGGGCCCATTCGACCTCCACGAATAGAGGAACCAGATCGGCTCGCGTGCCCGGTGCGTCGTCGCACCGCGAGGCAGCGGCCGACCGACCCAGGGGGCTGGAAACTGAGCGAGAGAGAACACGGCGATGGCGAGGACCAGTCGCGCCGTGAACCCCAGACGCCTGAATCGTCGGGCCCTCCCGCGGCCGACGGCGCGCAGAGCGGGCCCGCCGAGGAGACCGCGTCCCCTTCGGGCGCGCCCGACGACGCCGCGAAAGACGACGCCGCGACCAACGATGCTGTAACAGCCGACGCCGATCCCGAGCCCGCGGCAGGGTCCGCCGCGGGGGGCGACGAATCCGCGGCCGATGCGCCCGCCGACTCCGGCGCGTTCCAGGACAGCGGCACCTTCTTCCGCGAGCGGGTCGCGCGCACCCTTGCCGAGCAGGGGTACGGCTTCTCCGACGACGGCAGGGTGGTCGAGCGGCCCGACGACCCCGGGCCGGCGGAGCAGCCGGCCGGCGGGTCCGACGATCCCGCAGAGGATGCCGCAGCCGACACTTCGGCCGACGAGCAGCGGGCGGCCGACCCCGGCCCCCCGAAGGCCGATGAGCCGGCGTCGGCCCCTGCCGGCGAACCGGCCGCAGGCGCCGGATCCGAGGCGGCCGCCGCCGAGGGGTCCGCCCTCTCGGCCGCCCCCGCGTCCGCAAGCGCCGAGGAGTCCGCCGAATCACCCGAGGGCGCCGAGCCCGCGGCCGAGGACCCCGGCGACGATACCCCCGATACCCCTGACACCGCGGATACCCCCGACACCCCCGGCACCGGCTCCGCCCCGTCGTCCGCTCTCGCCGCCCCGCCCGCGGGCGCCGCCGGTGGCGCGGCACCCCCCGCCCCCGGATCCGCCTTCTTCTCCCCGCCCCCCGGCCGCGGCACGCCCCCCCGGGCCGAGGAGCCCGCCGCGGCGGACGCACCCGACCCCGACACCTCCATCGCGCGGCCCTACGTGCAGGCCGAGCCGGAGTCCGAGGGCCACGCCGCGCGTGCCGACGGCCCCGACACCACCGCGTGGAAGATGGACTTCGCCGCGGCCGAGGCCGCGAAGAGCGACCGGCCCGGTGAGCCGGCCGCCGATCCGGCCGCCGAGCCCGAATCCGACGCTGCGCAGCACGGTGCCGCGCCGTACGGCGACGGCCCGGCCACCGCGCCGCCCGGTGCCGCGACCGGCGCTGCCGCCGGTGCGGCGGGAGCGGCCGCGGCCGCGCAGAGCGGCGCGCCCGAGGGGCCCGCGCCCGCCGAGCCGAGCGAGCCGTCGTCGGCACACTCCGGCGGCGGTCCCGGCGGGCCAAGCGGGCCCGATGACCCCAAGGGCGGTGCCGCGGCGGCCGCCGGCGGCACGCCGAAGAAGGGCGGCCGACCGCCCCGAGGGCCCAAGTCCGCGAAGCCGAAGAAGCCGCCCAAGCCCCTGTGGTGGCGCATCACCCGCGGCGGGCTCATCGCCGCCGCGGTGATGTTCCTCCTGGGCGCCGGGGTGTTCGGGGTGGCCTACGCCACGATCCCGGTGCCGCCGAACGCCCAGAGCCAGGCCACCGATCAGGGCTCGACCTTCTACTACGACGACGGCAAGACCGTCTTCGCCGAGCGGGGGGTCAACCGCGACCCCGTCAAGCTCGACCGCGTCCCCAAGGAAGTGCAGAACGCCATCCTCTCCGCCGAGAACCGCGGATTCTGGGACGAACCGGGCGTGTCCATCACCGGCACCCTGCGCGGCGTGTGGTCGACCGTCACCGGCAAGCAGGTCCAGGGCGGGTCGACCATCACCCAGCAGATGGTGCGCAACTACTACGAGGGCCTGAGCCAGGAGCAGACCGTCACCCGCAAGTTCAAGGAGATCATCATCTCCCTGAAGGTCGACCGGTCGCAGTCCAAGGAGTGGATCCTCGAGCAGTACCTGAACACCATCTACTTCGGCCGCAACGCCTACGGCATCCAGGCGGCGTCGCAGGCGTACTTCCACAAGGACGTCGGCGAGCTCTCGCCCGACGAGGCGTCGTTCCTCGCGGCGGCCATCCAGCAGCCCACCAAGTTCGGCATCGCCGACGCCAAGACCACGCCCGAGATGGAGCAGCGCTGGAACTACGTCGTCAAGGGCCTGGTCACCATGGAGAGCATCACCCCGGCGAAGGCCGAGGCGTACGAGTTCCCCATCCCCAAGAAGGAGATCCCGCAGTCGGGGGTCGATCTCAGCGGGTACCGGGGCTACATGTTCCAGCAGACCATGTCGGAGCTCGAACGGCTCGGGTTCAGTGAGGACAACGTCAACCGCGGCGGGCTGGAGGTCACCACGACCTTCAACAAGAAGCTCATGGACGCCGCGAAGGAGTCGGTCGAGAACAACGTCCCGGTCGACGACCTCCCCGACGGCGTGAACGCCGGGCTCACGGCGGTCGACCCCACCACCGGCGAGGTCGTCGCGTTCTACGGCGGCAAGGATTATCTCGACAACCAGTACGACAGCGCGTTCCGCGGCTCGGCGCAGGCCGGGTCGGCGTTCAAGCCCTACGTGCTCGGCGCGGCGCTGAAGAACGACTTCTCCCTGAACACGGTGGTCGACGGCAACGGCCCGCAGTCGTTCGCCGGGTCGTCGGTGCAGAACGCCGGCAACGACCCCGGCGGCAACTACAACCTCATCCAGGCCACGGCGAAGTCCAACAACGTCGGCTACGTCCACCTCGGCGAGAAGGTCGGCCTCGACAAGGTCGTCGAGTTCGCGCACGACGCCGGCATCCCGAAGAGCAAGATCACCAAGGATCAGGCGGGCGCGGCGACCCTGCCGCTCGGCGTCTCCGACGTCAGCCCGGTCGACCAGGCCGGCGGCTACTCCACCTTCGCCAACGGCGGCGAGCACATCGAGACCCACGTGGTCCGCTCGGTCAAGGACAAGCAGGGCGAGGAGCAGCGGCCCGAGGTCAAGCGCAAGCGGGTGCTGACCGAGGACCAGGCGGCCGACGTCAGCTACGCCCTCCAGCAGGTGGTGCAGAGCGGCACCGGCACGAGCGCGCAGATCGGCCGCCCCGCGGCGGGCAAGACCGGTACGACGTCCGGCAGCGTCGCCGCCTGGTTCGTGGGCTACACCCCGCAGCTCACCTCGTCGGTGGGTATCTACAACGGCGACAACCAGCCGTTCAGCGTGCCCGGCTACGGCACCCTGTCCGGTGGCACCCTGCCCACGCAGGTGTGGCGCGAGTTCATGTCCAAGGCCATGGAGGGCAAGGAGGTCAAGCAGTTCCCGCCGCCCAGCTACGGCGGCAACACCCAGAACTTCGCGCCGCCGCCCCCGCCCGAGACCGAGCAGCCCGAGGAGACCCGGGAGCCCGAGCAGCCCGAGGAGCCCGAGGAGCCGTCGGTTCCCGAGGAGCCCGAGGAGCCGCCGCCCCCGCCCACCGATCCGCCGGAGACCGTTCCGCCGCCGGAGGTGCCCCCCGAACCCGGGCCAGGCGACCCCGGCATACCCGAGGGCTGACCAGGCCCGGCCGAAGGGCGCGTCCCGCCGGACGCGCCCTTCGGCGTCTCCGCGCGCCGGCGGTCAGCCCACGAGCGCCGCGCAGCCGCAGGCGGCGGGGTCCATGGCGGCGACCTCGCCGGGGGCCGAGGTGAACACGGCGGCGCCTGGGGTCGCGCCGCACAGCGCGTCGGCGGCGAGGATCACGGCGGCCGCCGTCCAGGTGCTGCGCTCGATCGGCCAGCGGACGTGCTCGGCGAACTGGTAGCCGGTCCAGTAGGCGCCGTCGTCGGGGTCGCGGAGGTGGCCGATGTCGGCGAGCAGCGCCGTGCCGCGCTCGACCTCGCCCATCGCGGCGAGGGTGAGCACCAGCTCGGAGGTCTCGGCGCCGGTGACCCACGGCTGGTCGGCCACGCAGCGGATGCCGCGGCCGGGGACCACGAACGCGTCCCAGCGCTCGGCGAGCCGGTCGCGTGCCGCCGCGCCGCGCACGGCGCCGCCGAGGATGGGGTAGTACCAGTCCATGGCGTAGCGGGAGCGGTCGGCGAAGAACGGCTCGTGCTCCGCCACCAGGTGGCCGAGGTGCGCGGCCGCCAGCTCCCAGTCGGGCTGCGGCCGCCCCACCCGCTCCGCGAGCTCCGCCGCGCAGCGCAGGGCGTGGTGGACGCTGGCGCACACGGTCAGCAGCGCGTGGTCGCCCGCGCCGCCGTCGGGGTCGCGTGCCCACAGGATCTCGCCGCGGTCGGTGCGCAGCCCGAGGACGAACTCGATCCCCGCCCGCACGGTCGGCCACATGCGCTCGGCGAACGCGTCGTCGCCGGTGATGCGGACGTGGTGCCAGACCCCCACCGCCGGGTAGGCGGCGTGGTTCGCCTCGCGGATGGGGTTGAGGACGCTGCCGTGCCGCAGCTTCGCCGGCCAGGATCCGTCGGCCGCCTGGGCTGACGGCAGCCACGCGTAGGCGTGCTCGGCGGCCGCCGTGTGCCCCATCGCCGACAGCGCCATGGCGCACTCGACATGGTCCCACACGTCGACGTGGCCGCCGGGGAACCAGGGTATCGCCCCGGAGGGCTCCTGGGCGGAGAGGAGGTACCCGGCGGATCGGGTGAGGTCGTCGGCGCTCAGCACGCCCGGGAGTTCGGGCAGCTCGGGCGCCGGGCTCATCCGGCGGACTTTCCGGTGGGTTTGCGCAGGTAGACGACCACGCTCTTGCCGATGAGGGGGTTCAGCAGCCGTTCGGCGACCCGGGTGGCGCGGGGGGCCTGGAGGATGTCCCAGACCAGCAGGCGGTGGTAGGCGGCGGCGAGCGGGTGGTCGTCGTTCGCCGTGCCCACGGCGCACTTGATCCACCAGAACGGCGTGTGCAGCGCGTGGGCGTGGTGGTGCGGGCCGATCTCGAACCCGATGGCCTTGAGCTTGGCTTCGAGCTCGGCCCGGGTGTAGATGCGGACGTGCCCGCCCTCGTTGGTGTGGTACTCCTCCGACAGTGCCCAGCAGACCCGCTCCGGCAGCCAGCTCGGCACGGTGACCGCGGCGATCCCGCCGGGGGCCAGCACCCGGTACAGGTCGGCCATCGCCGCGGTGTCGTGCGGGATGTGCTCGAAGATCTCCGCCGCGATGACGCGGTCGAACGCGCCGTCGTCGAAGGGCATGTTCAGCGCGTCGCCCTTGACGGTCTCGGCCTCGGCCGCCGCGGGGGCCTCGCCTTCGTCGCGCATGGCGGCGAACATCGTGGCGACGTCGGCGAGGTCGTTCTCGTTCTGGTCGAAGGCCACCACGTCGGCGCCGCGCCGGTAGCACTCGAACGCGTGCCGCCCGCCGCCGCAGCCGAGGTCGAGGACCCGGTTGCCGGGCCCGGTGGGGAAGAGGGAGAAGTCGACGGTGATCAGCGGTGGCTCCTCGTTGTTGGGTGGACGCCCTCGGCGGCGATGACCGCCTCGGTGTAGCGCAGCGCCGTGGTCTCGGCGACCGCGCTCCAGGTGAAGCGCTGCTGGACGCGGCGCCAGGCGGCCTCGCTCATCCGGGCGCGCTCGGCGGGGTCGTCGAGCAGCCCGCCGATGGCGGCGGCGAGGTCCTCGGGGTCGCCGGGCCGCACCAGCCGGCCGGCCGCCCCGTCGGTGCCGACGACCTCGGGCAGGGCCCCGGCACGGCTCGCGACGAGCGGGGTGGCGCACGCCATGGCCTCGACGGCGGGCAGCGAGAAGCCCTCGTAGAACGACGGCACGACGGCGACCTCGGCGGAGGCGAGCAGCCGGGCGAGTTCGGTGTCGGCCACGCCGCTGACGAAGCGCACCCGGTCGCGCAGCGACAGTTCGTCGACGAGCAGGTCGGTGGGGCCGCCGGGCTTGGGGCGGCTGACGATGGTCACCGACACGTCGCGTTCGGTGCCGAGCTTCGCCGCGGCGCGCAGCAGCGTGGCGACGCCCTTCAGCGGGCTGTCGGCGCTGGCGACGCAGACCAGGTGGCCGGGGATCCGCGCGACGTCGGGACGGGGGTGGAAGGAGCGCGTGTCGACGCCCAGCGGGACGACGTCGATGGCGCGGGGCCGCACCCCGAACTCCCGCACGATGTCGTCGGCGGAGGACTGCGACGGAACGAGGATGGGGCTCAGCCGGCGCGCGACGCGCCCCTGCATGCGGACGAAGCTGTACCAGCGGCGCTTGGACAGCCGCTGGAGCCCGCGCGCCTCCGCGATCTCAATGCGGCGGTCGACGGTGATGGGGTGGTGGATGGTCGTCACCAGGGGGAAGCCGAGCGAGCGCAGCGCCGGCAGCGCGTAGCCCAGTGTCTGGTTGTCGTGGACGACGTCGAACTCCGCGGTGCGGCCGCGCAGTGCGCGCGCGGCGCGCAGCGAGAACGTGAGCGGCTCGGGGAAGCCGGCGGTCCACATCGTGCCGACCTCGAGGGCGTCGATCCAGTCGCGCCATTCGCGCAGCGGCGGGGTCCGGAAGGGGTCGTCGTCGTTGTAGAGGTCGAGGCTGGGCACCTTCTCCAGCGCGACGCCGGGGTCGAGGTCGGGATAGGGCTGGCCGGAGAACACCCGCACGCTGTGCCCCAGTGCCGCCAGTTCGCGGGAGAGGTGGCGCACGTACACGCCCTGCCCTCCGCAATGGGGCTTGCTGCGGTACGAGAGCAGGGCGACCCGCAGGGATCGGGAGTGAGATGGCATCGGTGCTAACCCATCGGCGGCGTGGAGTGGAGCGGAGTCGAGAGCGGGGCAGCCGGTGCGCGATGCGGTCGCGGTGCCGTGCGGTCCGCGCCGGTCGGCAGGGTCAACAGATCACCTCGCTGGTCGTGCGCCGGCCCCACCGCCGATCCGGTCGGCGCGGCTCGCCGGTCGTGCACCCGGCGAGCGCCGACGTTACTCGCCAGTTTACTGCGCGACCGTAACAGCCTGTCGCCTCGTCAGCGGGATCCTACTCGGCGGGTCGGCGCCGCGGTCATCCGGATCGGGGTGGGCCCGGTGCCGTGCGGTGCCGCCGCGGCGGCGGCGGCACCGGGGTCCCGGTCGCTGGTACGCGTGGGGTTACCGACAAGTAGAACAGATTCTAGTCCGTGGTCCGAAAGGCGGCGCATCGTACGGAGCGAAGTGCGTAGACCGATGGGGAATGTGCGCTAATTAGGGGTTTTGGTTCCCGGTCGATGCTTGTCGTCGGACATTGATGTGGGCGATCCTTAGATAACCTGTTCTTGCGCAGGGGGCGGTGGGCCGCGGCGCCGACGGAGTCGGCGCGTCGGTGCGGCCGCGGTGCCGGCGACCAATGGGGGGCTCCCCCCTGTGAACGACGACGGAGGGAGAGCCGCCGTGGCGGTCCAGGCGCCGATCGGGATGCGGTCGCGAAACCAGAGCCAGCGGCGCAAACGCATCGTGCAGACCGCGACCGCGCTGGCGCTGCGGGGCGGCGTCGAGGCCATGCAGATGCGGGCCGTCGCCGAGCGCGCCGGGGTCGCGCTCGGCACGCTCTACCGCTATTTCCCGTCCAAGATGGACCTTGTCGTCGCCGTGGTCACCGAGGAGCTCGACCTCCTGGAGGCGAGCATCATCCGCCGCCCGCCCGCGGCCGAGAGCGCAGCGGGGCGCTCCGTCGACGTGCTCATCCGCGCGACGCGGGGGCTGCTGCGGGAGCCGGAGCTCGCCGACGCCCTGGTGCGCTCGCTCATCATGGCCGAGGCGCGCACCGAACTGGCCCCGCGCATCACCGACCTCATCTGGCGGGTCGCCAGCGGGCCGCCGTCGCCCACCGCGGAAGCCGAGCCGGCGACGCCCGACCGCGAGAGCCCCGGCTACGTCCTCGCGGGGGCGCTGACCAGCGTGTGGATCTTCGAGCTGCTGGAGATCCTCAAGGGGCACCGCGACATCGACGACGCCCAGCACCGGCTCGACACCGCCGCCGGCGCCCTCCTCGCCGACTTCGAGCCCGCGGAAGCGGCAGAGACAGCAGAGCCCGCGGAGGCCGCGCGCTGAACTCGGCGCCGAGCGCGCCGCCGGTCTCCGCTGAACGCTGCGCGGGCGTGCCCGGTCCGGGGGTGCTCAGCCGCCGTCGAGGAGGTCGCCGAGGTCGTCGAGCAGCCGACCGAGGCCGTCGCGGTCGCCGCCCGGCGGGTCGTCGACGGGCGGCGGGGACGGCGGGATCGACGGCGGGGCGGGCGGGTCCTCGGGTGCGGGACCGCCGCCGGGCGGGTCGTCGGGCGGGGCCTGCGGCTGCTCGGCGGTGTCGCCGGTGCGCCGCGTGGGGTCCGGCGCGGCTGATGCCGACGGCCGGTCCGCCTGCGGGGGCGCGGTGGGCTCGGCGGTGCCGGTGGGCGGCGGGAGCCGGTCGGGGGCCGTGCTCCCGGTGGTACCGCCGCCCCGGGCGAGCCCGGCGGCGCCGGGCGGATCGCCCTGGGTCACCAGGCCGGGCCCGGTGAGGGAGCCGCCGATGCCCCACAGCACGAGCGCCGCGGCGACGGTGGCGATCCCCGCCGCGGCAGGGGCGATCCAGCGGCGCGTGCCGCCGGCGGCGGGGCGTGCGGCGGCGTGCGGAGGGGCGAGCTCGGCGACGGGTTCGCCGTCGCGGCGGGTGGGGGTGTCGGCGGTGGTCGCCCGGTCGGGGGCGATGCTGGTGGGCTCCTCCGGAGCGCGGGCGGCGGGCGCGGCCGCCGCCTCGGCGGGGGGAGCGGGGGCCGGGGCGCGGTCGCGGTGCAGCGGGAAGCCGTCCGCGCCGAGCGGCAGCATGGCCTCTGCGGCGCCGGCGCGCTCCCGCGCGGTCTCCTCTGCGGTGAGGTCGGCGACGATCTGCCGGCGCAGCCTGCGCGGCGGCCCCGGCAGGACGAAGCAGGTCACGACCTCGGCGACGTCGACCAGCGCCCACTGGGCGGCGCCCGGCCGGGCCGGTGCCGGCGCGGACTCGCGGAGGGCGTCGACCGCCCGGCGCACCGCGGCCCGGCACAGCTCCTCGGCGGTCCCGCCTTCGAGGGCCAGCACGGGCGCGATCTGCGCCGGGGCGAGGCCGTGTCGCAGGTACAGCTCGAGGAGTTCGCGGTGGCTCGGCGGCAGCCGGCGCACCATGGCGACCAGGGCGCGCTCCTCGGGTGCGGTCGCGATCAGCGCGTAGGGCGGTTCGGCGGCGAAGCCGCGCCGCTGGCAGGCCGCCCGTGCCAGGGCGAACAGCCACGGGCGCAGCAGGCGGCGGTCGGGGAGCCGGTCGAGCAGTTCGACCGCGGCGAGCAGCGCCTCGCGCACCGCGGCGCCGGGCCGGTCGGGTTCGTCGCCGTCGCCGCCGGGGCCGAGCAGGGCCCAGCAGTACTCGTAGAGCGCCGGGCCGAACGTGTCGTAGAACGCGTCGTGGCCGTGCCCCCGGCCGAGCGCCAGCGCGTGCTCGGCGTCGAGGTGGGCGGGATGGCGCTCCGGCCCGGACCGCGGGGTGCCGCCGCGGCCGGTGGAACCGCCAGTGTCGCTCGGACGTGCCACGACCCCTCCCCGGATGCGCGCGTGCGGCGGGGTCCCCATCGGGCGGCCGGCGGACCGATTAGGGATGATTCGCCGCAGTCGTCCGTGACGCTAGCCGGTGCCGCGCGGCGCTGTCCGCGAAGTGGCGCGGTTCTGGCGCAGGAGTTAGCTTTTTGTCACCTACGGCGCGTCGCCGGGTCTCACTCGCCGCCGCGGGAGGGTGCGCCGATGGCGACCATGCGTTCGACGGACCTGCGTGCCCGCGCGGCGACGTCCTCGGGCACGGTGATCTCGGTGGTGCCGTCGCGCAGCGAGCCGAGCAGCTTCTCGGCGGTGATCATCTTCATGTAGTGGCATTCGGCGCGCGAGTTCACGGGCTCGAAGACGGTGTGCGCGTTGGCGGCGCGCAACTGGTGCAGCATGCCGGTCTCGGTGGCGATGAGGACCTTGTCGGCGCTCGTCTGCTCGGCGGCGGCGAGCATCCCGCCGGTGGAGAGGACCTTCACGCGCTCCTGCGGGACGGTGCCGGCGCCCACGAGGTAGAGCGCCGAGGTGGCGCAGCCGCACTCGGGGTGTACGAACAGTTCGGCGTCGGGTTCCTCGGCGGCCCTGCGGCGCAGCGTGTCGCCGTCGATCCCGGCGTGGACGTGACATTCGCCCATCCACACGTGGATGTTGTCGCGGCCGGTGACCCGTTTGACGTGCGCGCCGAGGAACTGGTCGGGCAGGAACAGGATCTCCCGGTCCGCGGGGACCGACCGGATGACGTCGGCGGCGTTGGAGGACGTGCAGCAGATGTCGCTCTCGGCCTTCACCGCGGCGGTGGTGTTGACGTAGGCCACGACGATGGCGCCGGGGTGCTCGGCCCGCCAGGCGCGGACGTCCGCGGCGGTGATCGTGTCGGCGAGGGAGCAGCCGGCGGCCGGTTCGGGCAGCAGCACGGTCTTCTCGGGGGAGAGGATCTTGGCGGTCTCGGCCATGAAGTGGACGCCGCAGAAGACGATGGTCTCGGCCGCGACCTCGACGGCCAGCCGCGACAGGGCGAGGGAGTCGCCGGTGTGGTGGGCGACGTCCTGGATCTCGGGGCGCTGGTAGTTGTGCGCGAGGATGACCGCTCCGCGTTCGTCGGCGAGCCGGCGGACCTCCGCCGCCCACTGATCGGTGGCGGGCCCGGTGGCGGTGCGCGTCGTCATGTGGGGTGCCCCTCGTGCTCGCTCGGCCGGTCGCGGCGGCCCGCGTTCCGGCGTCCGGCCGGTGCCACAGTGGCCGGTTCCAGTTTATGTCCAACAGGCGAAAACTTGTGGCAGCTTAACATGATGCCCATGGGTGGCATAGGGGTAGGTCTGGACGACGACAGCGCCGCTCTGGACACCGGTGCGGCGGTCTCCGCGCACGAGGTCCTGGCGGTGGTCCTCCAGATCCGGCACGACCGGCTGAGCGTGCTGCTGTGGCGGCGCGCGCTCCCGCCCTGCGAGGGGCTCTGGGCGCTGCCCGGCGGGCGCCTGGGCGGGACCGAAGGGCTCGACGAGTCCATCCGGCGCCAGCTCGCGCAGAAGGTCGACGTCCGCGACCTCACCCACCTCGAACAGCTGGAGACCCGCGGCGAGCCCGACCGCCACCCCCGCGGCCGCACGCTCGCGACCGCCTACCTGGGGCTCATCCCCGCCGACATCGACCCGGCGACGCCCGACGACACCGAGTGGCACCCGGCGTCGGACCTGCCCGCCATGGGCTTCGACCACGCCGCCATCGTCCACTCGGCCCGCCGCCGCCTGCGCGCCAAGCTCTCCTACACCAACGTCGGGTTCGCGCTCGCGCCGCCCGAGTTCACCATGTCGGAACTGTCGCGCTACTACCGCGCGGCGCTCGGCCACGACGTCGCGGCGACCAACCTGCGCCGGGTGCTGCTGCGCCGCGGCCAGATCGAGGAGACCGGGGAGTCCGTTCCGTCGGGCCGCTCCGGCGGCCGTCCCGCCGCCGTTTTCCGCTTCCGGGTGCGCCGCATGGAGATCACCGACGCGTTCGCCGTGCTCCGGCCGCCCTCCGACACCTGACGGGCCGCCGGTCCGGCCTGTGTTAGCTTCCCCTGCGTGGCTATTAACGCGGTGGTCTTCGACGTCGGCGAGACCCTGATCGACGAGACGCGGATCTTCGCCCGCTGGGCCGACCGCCTCGGCGTGCCGCAGCTCACGTTCTTCGGGATCCTCGGCGGGGTGCTCCAGCAGGGGCGGCCGCTGATGGACGCCTTCCACCTGGTCGACCCCTCCTTCCGGTTCGAGGCCGAGATCGCGCGGTGGCGGGCCGAGGAGCCCGGCTCGCTGCGCGAGGGCTTCGACGACGCCGACCTGTACCCCGACGTCCGCCCGGCCCTCGACGCGCTGCACGCGGCGGGGCTGCGCGTGCTCATCGCGGGGAACCAGCCCGTCGAGGCCGGCCCCGCGCTCGCCGCCATGGACCTGCCGGTGGCCGGGGTGTACCTCTCGGAGGTCTGGGGGGTCGAAAAGCCCGACCCCGAGTTCTTCACCCGGGTCGAGGCGGCCGCCGGCCTGCCGGCCGCGGAGATCCTCTACGTCGGGGACCGCCTCGACAACGACGTGCTGCCCGCCCAGCGGGCCGGCATGCGCGCCGCTCTGCTGCGCCGGGGGATGTGGGGCTACCTGCACGCCGAGAGCGCCGAAGCCCGCCGCGCCGACCTGGTCGCCGACGGCCTGGCGCCGATCGCCGCCTGGATCGCGGCCGAGAACGCGCGCTGACCGGCACCGGCGTGTCACGCCCGCGTATTCCCTACCGTATAGGTAGAATAGACTTGGCGATGGTCTGGTCTTATGCCCATTCCTGTGGGAAAGTGCCACCTCAAACGACCTAATCGGCGGTTCATCCGCGGGCCGCAATTAAGGACCCGACCAGTCCCATGATCACCTTCGAGCGCGTCTCCAAACGCTTCCCCGACGGCACCGTGGCCGTCGCCTCCCTCGACCTGGAGATCCCGACCGGCCGGACCACCGTGTTCGTCGGCCCGTCGGGGTGCGGCAAGACCACGTCGCTGCGGATGATCAACCGGATGGTGGATCCCACCGACGGTGTGATCAGCATCGACGGTGCCGACGTCCGCGGCAAGGACCCCGCCGAGCTGCGCCGCACCATCGGCTACGTCATCCAGCAGGCCGGGCTGTTCCCGCACCGGACCATCATCGACAACATCGCGACCGTGCCGTTCCTGCTCGGCTGGTCCAAGGCCAAGGCGCACGCCCGCGCCCGCGAGCTCATGGAGCTCGTCGGCCTGCTGCCCGAGCAGGCGCGGCGCTACCCGCACCAGCTCTCCGGCGGCCAGCAGCAGCGGGTCGGGGTGGCGCGGGCCCTCGCCGCCGACCCGCCGGTGCTGCTCATGGACGAGCCGTTCAGCGCGGTCGACCCCGTTGTGCGCGCGAGCCTCCAGGAGGAGCTGCTCCGCTTGCAGGCGGAGCTGCACAAGACCATCGTCTTCGTCACACACGACATCGAGGAGGCGGTCAAGCTCGGCGACTCGGTCGCGGTGTTCCGGCCCGGCGGCCACCTCGCGCAGGTCGATCACCCCGAGCGGCTGCTCGCGGTCCCCGCCGACGATTTCGTCGAGGGGTTCATCGGCTACGACCGCGGCGTGCGCCGGCTGTCCTTCTTCCGCGCCGACGCCCTGCCGCTGCGCTCCGACATCGTGCTCGGCGAGGAGGACACCGTCGCGCGGGCCCGCGAGACCGTGCGGGCGCACGGCGAACCGTGGGTGCTCGTGGTGCACGCCGACCGCACCCCGAAGGGCTGGCTCGGCGAGCCGGCGCTCACCGCCGCCGAGCCCGACGCCCTCCTCGGGTCACTGGCGACCGACCCCTACGGCCACGTGTTCAGGGTCGCCGAGGACTCCCTGCGCTCCGCGCTGGACGCCTCGGTGCTGTCGCCGGCCGGGCGCGCCGTCGGGGTCGACGCCCAGGGGCAGGTAGTCGGGGTCGTGGCCCAGTCCGAACTCGGCTCGGCCATCTGGTCGGTCGGCGGCGAGGAGTCCGACCCCGCCGAGCGGGGGGCGGTGGGGTCCGATGGGTGATCAGCCGCTCATCGACGTCGACTGGATCCTCACCAACCTCGGCGATCCCATCGGGACGTCGCTGCTGGAGCACATCAAGCTGTCGTTCCTGCCGATCCTGTTCGGGCTGCTCCTCGCGCTGCCGCTGGGGGTGCTGAGCGCCCGCTGGAAGCCGCTGTACCCGCCGGTGCTCGCCGGGGTGAACATCCTGTACGCCATCCCGTCCATCGCGCTGTTCTTCCTGGTGCTGCCCTACACCAGCTTCAGCATGTGGACCGCCGTCATCCCGCTGACCCTCTACACCCTCGCCATCCTCGTCCCCAACGTGGTCGACGGCCTCGGCCAGGTGCCCGACCACGTCCGGCAGGCGGCCACCGCCATGGGGTTCGGCCCCATGCGGCGGCTGCTCCAGGTCGACCTGCCGGTGGCGGTCCCGTTCGTCATCGCGGGGCTGCGCATCGCCTCCGTCGCCACCATCAGCATGGTCAGCGTGGCCTCGCTGGTGGGGCTGGGCGGGCTCGGCCAGCTCATCCTCACCGAGGGCTTCCGCAACTACAAGTTCCTCACCCCGATCCTCGTCGGCATCGTGCTGTCCGTCGCGCTGGCGTTCCTGGTCGACGGCCTGCTCGTGCTGCTCCAGCGCTGGCTGACCCCGTGGACGAGGGACGACTCCCGCAAGGCCGCGCGCGCCGCGGCCCCGGCACCGGAGGGCGACCCCGCATGAGCCCCTTCGAACAGGTCCTGAACTGGTTCCTCGACCCCGCGAACTGGGCGGGCACCGGCGGCATCCCGATCCGGTTCCTGGAGCACATCCAGTACTCCGCGCTCGCGCTGCTCATCGCCGCCGTCATCGCCATCCCCGTCGGGCTGCTCACCGGCCACACCGGACGCGGGGGGTTCGCCGCGGTCAGCGTCGCCAACTTCGCCCGCGCCCTGCCGACCATCGGCGTGCTCTTCGTCGTCGTGGTCCTCGCGGGCATCAACCTGATCCCCGTGATGGTGGCGCTCGTCGCCCTCGCGATCCCGCCGATCCTCGTCAACACGCACGAAGGCGTCCGGGGGGTCGACCCGCTGCTCAAGGACGCCGCGGTCGGCATGGGCATGCGCGGGCCCGAGGTCCTGCGCCGGCTCGAACTGCCCGTCGCCATGCCGCTGATCCTGCTCGGCCTGCGCACCGCCGCCATCCAGGTGATCTCCACCGCGACCATCGCTGCCTACGTCGGGGTCGGCGGGCTCGGCCGCTTCCTGGTCGACGGCCAGTCCCAGGGGCGCGGCAACTTCGCGATGATCGCCGGCGGCTCGGTGCTGGTGGTCGTCCTCGCGATCCTGGTGACCGTCCTCTTCGCGGCGGTCCGCCGGTTCGCCCTCGCTCCTGGGCTGCGCCGGTGACCCGGCCGGCCCGCCGTCCGTCGGCGCCATCCGCGCCACCACAGAAGAGGGTTGTCCCAATGCGCACATCCACCCGGCTCGTCGCCGTGTCCGTCCCGCTGGTCCTCGCGCTCAGCGCGTGCGGCGGCAGCGACCCCTACGCCGACAAGGGCGGCGGTTCCGGCGGGGACGCCGACATCGTCATCGGCTCGGCCGACTTCCCCGAGAGCACCCTGCTCGCGAACATCTACGCCAAGGCCCTGGAGGCCGAGGACATCGGCGTCGACACCCAGTTCAACATCGGCAGCCGCGAGGTCTACTACGACCAGATCGAGGCGGGCGAGCTGACGGTCTTCCCCGAGTACAACGGCGCCACCCTGGCCTACCTCGACCCCAAGGCGGCCCCCGGCACCACCGAGGAGACCAACAAGGCGCTGAAGAAGGAGTTGCCGGAGGGCCTGGAGATCCTCGACTCCTCCAAGGCGGAGAACAAGGACTCGGTCACCGTCACCAGGGAGACCGCCGACAAGGAGAACCTGAAGACCCTGGAGGACCTCAAGGACCCGGCGGGCGACCTGGTGCTCGGCGGGCCGCCGGAGTTCGCCGAGCGGACCCAGGGCGTGCCGGGGCTCAAGGACGAGTACGGCATCGAGTTCAAGGACTTCCGCTCGCTCGACGTCAACCTGCTGCCGCAGGCCCTCAAGGACGGCGACATCCAGGCGGCGAACCTGTTCACCACCGACGCCGCCATCATCGCCGAGGACTTCGTGGCGCTGGAGGACCCCAAGAACCTGTTCGGCGCGCAGAACGTCACCCCGCTGGTCTACAGCGAGAAGGTGGACGACAAGGCGCGCGGCGTCCTCGACGACGTGTCGGCGAAGCTCACCACCGACACCCTCGCCGAGCTGAACGAGAAGGTGGTCCTGGAGCGCGAAGGCGCCGACAAGGTCGCCGAGGAGTGGTTGAAGTCGGCCGACCTGGTCTGACCGGCCAATAGTCTGACCGGCCAATAGGGAGAACGCGCGGCCACCCTCCGGCCCCACAGTCGGCGGGTGGCCGCTACCTCGCGCCCGGTGGGGGGAAGCCCCGCACGCACCAGACCCTCCCGGTGCACGGCTTCGTCTGCGGAGGGAGCCGCCGGCCGGTCCGGGCCGGCAGCCGAGTCCACCGTGCGCCGGTTCCATTGGACCCCGCCGGGGCCGGGCGCGACAGTAGCGCGCGCGATGCACGATGGGCACGCACAGTGCCCGAACAGTGACCTCTCTAGAGAGTTTGGATCACTGCGGGCTGCGGTACCGGCCGCCGTACCGCAGCAGCGGCGGACCCGGCGGGCCCGGGGCGTCGGCCCCGCCGACCGCCTCGACGGACGCGAAGTACACGACGTGGTCGCCGGTGCTCTCCGGGTCGGCCATGCGGCGCAGCACGGCGCATTCGAGTACGGCGGGCGCCGCGTCGAGCAGCAGCGCCCCGCTGTGGTCGCCCCGGTGGTGCGCCTCGCGGGCGAGCAGCAGCCGGGCGCTGGGGCGACCCTCGGCGGCGAACCGGCCGGCGATGGCCTTCTGCCCCGCGCCGAGGACGTTCACCGCGAACCGCCCCTGCCGGTCGATGACCTCGGTCAGGTAGCTGCTCTCGACCACGGCGAGCATGACGATGGGCGGGTCGGCGCTCACCGAGGTGAGCGAGGTGGCGGTGCTGCCGATGTCGTCGCGGTCGTCGCGCACCGTGACGACCGCGACCCCGGTGGCGAAGCAGCTCATGGCCTCGGTGAACGCCCCGGCGCCGATGCTCAACGGACCTCCCATGACCCCGGCAGGACCAGGGGGCCGGCCGCCGGCAGGCCGAGGCGGGCGGAGACGTCGGCCAGCGGCCCCCAGCCGCTGAGGCGCATCCGCGCGAGCGCAGCGGTCCGGTCCTCGCTGGACTCCACCGGCAGCAGGCGGTCGAGCGGGGTGGTGCGCGGATAGGGTCGCAGCGGCGCCGAGGACGGCAGCCCGGCCCGCGACCGGGCCCGCCGCACCGCGGCGTCGAGCCCGCCGAGCTCGTCGACCAGGCCCCGCTCGAAGGCGTCCTTTCCGGTCCACACCCTGCCGCGGGCGACCTCGTGGACGTCCTCGCGGCTCATGCCGCGCGCGTGCGCGACCTTCGCCGTGAAGTCGTCGTAGATGTGGTCGAGCATCGCGTTCACCCGTTCCCACTCCGACTCGCTGAACTTGCGGTCGGTGCCGAACATGCCCGCGTGCCGGGCGCCGTCGACCCGGTCGCTGCCGACGCCCAGCTTGTCGAGCAGGCCGGTGAGCACCGCCTTGCCGACGAACACCCCGATGGACCCCGTGATGGTGCCGGGCTGCGCGACGATCGTCCCCGCGCCGAGCGCGACGAAGTACCCGCCGGACGCGGCGACGTCGCCCATGGACACCACGACCGCGGTGCCGGCCTCCTCGGTGAGCCGGACCTCGCGCATGATGACGTCGGAGGCGACATAGGAGCCGCCGGGGCTGTCGACGCGGAACACCACCGCCCGCACGGCGGGGTCGCGGCGGGCGGCGCGGAAGGCCGTCGCGAGCGTCTCGGAGCCCATGGCGGTGCCGCCGCCCAGCGGGGCGCGCCTGCTGCGTCCGCTGACGACCTGGCCCACGCCGGAGATGAGCGCGACCTGCCCGCCGCCGCGGCGCACCGACGGCACCCGGTCGGCGAGGGAGTGCAGCCGGTGGTAGCGGGCGACGTACTGGAGGTGCGGCGCCGCGGCGCCGTCGGCGGGCCGGAACCGGTCGAACAGCTCGCCGTAGACCTCGTCGCGGTAGCACAGGCGGTCGACCAGCCCCGCCTCCAGCGCCTCGGCCGCGAGGAACGGGCCGCGGTCCATCAGGGAGCGGACCTCCGCCGCCGTCGTCCCGCGCGCCTCGGCGATGCCCTCGGCGAACTGCTCGGTGAAGGACGCCACGATGCGCCCGGTGGCCTCGCGGTGCGGCGCGGTCATGCCCCGCTCGGTGAAGGTGTTCGCCGCGGTCTTGTACTCGTGCCGCGCCCCGCCCTCGTACTCCACGCCGAGCCTGTCGACCACGTCGCGGAAGAACAGGTTGCCGACGTTGATGCCGGTGAGCCCGACAGAGCCGGAGGGCAGCAGCGCGATCTCGGAGAACGCGCAGGCCAGGTAGTAGTGGACGGTGCCCGGGCCGAACTCGCCGAACGACTCGCTCCACGCCACAGTGGGCTTGCCGGCCTGGCCGAAGACCTGGACGGCCGACCGCAGCTCCTGCACCTTCGCCAGGCCGATGGGCTGGCCGCCGACCTTCGCGACGAGGGCCTTGACCCGGGGGTCGGCCGCGCCGCGGCGGATGCCCTCGACGACGTCGGACAGCCGCTGCCGCCGCATGGCCAGGATCTGGCCGATGGGGTCGGTGGGGGTCTCGTCGGCGAGCCCTTCGGTGAGGTCGACCTCAAGTATCAGCGGTGCGGTGCGGCGCTGGCGGATCCTCGACAGGCGGGCGATGCTCACAGACTCAACCATGGTGCCAGCGTAGTGTCCGCGGCCCCCCGCCGCCGGGACCGCGTGCGGCCCCGCCGCGCACCGCTCAGTGCCGCATGGCGCGCACCAAAGACGCCTCGGCGTCGTCGTTGTCGAGCGACCACAGGCTCAGCCCGCCGAGGCCGAGGTCGACGACGTAGGCGAGCTTGCGCCGGATCTGCTCGGGGTCGTCGTAGCTCCAGAACTCGTCGCCGTCGTAGAGCCACAGCGCGCCGTACTCGGTGTCGCGGAACCGCTCGCCGGGCCGGCGCGCGAGCGTCCGGTAGTCCTCGTCACCCGGCTCCCAGACCCCGGCGGCGACCGCTTTCGCGTGCTGGTAGAGCCCGTGGTCGGCGCTCGGCACCCCGTGCCAGCCGCGGCCGAACCCCGGCAGGCCCACCACGAGCTTCCCGGGGGAGACCCCCATCTCCAGGTAGCAGAGCACCCCGGCGTCGACGCTGAGCCGGTCGGGCGAAGGGTCGGCCGGGGGCGTGTAGAGCTGCGACGCGTGGTTGGTGGTGAGGTCCCAGTCGCCGCTGAAGTCGTAGCCCTGCACGATGCCGAAGTCGAGGTGGCGGAAGACCTCCGGCTCGATCCCCGCGATGGCGCGCCGGGGGTCGGCCGGCAGCGACGCGCTGATCTGGGCGGCCCGGCCGGTCCGCTCGGTGAACGCGTCGAGCCGGCGCCGGGTCTCGGCGAGGAGCAGCGTGAAGTTGCGGCGGTCCTCGGGGCGGTTCACGTTGTGCGGGTTGCCCTCGGTGGCCGGCCACTCCCAGTTGAAGTCGACGGCGTCGAACAGCCCCGCCGCGGTGCCCGGCCCGCCCTGCGGCTCGCCCGGCAGGATGGGCAGGTGCCCGTCGAAGTACAGCTCGACCAGCGAGGCGGCGAACGCGGCACGCGACTCCTCGGTCAGCGCCGCGTTGGACAGGTAGCGCGACGCGTTCCAGCCGCCGAAGGACACGCAGAGCCGCAGGTGCGGGTAGCGCGCCTTGAGCTTGCGCAGCTGGTTGAAGTTGCCGGCGAGCGCCTGGTCGTAGCGGTCGGGGCGGCCGTCGACGCTCTCGGCCGCCGTGAACCGCCGCTGGTAGTCGGCCCACGGGTCGCCTGTCGCGTCCTCGGTCATGACGCAGCGGCCGCCGGCGTCGAGCTCGCCGAAGGCGTACATGAGGTGGGTGAGGGACGCCGCCTGCCCGCTGGTGTGCACGTCGCGCGGCAGGTAGTTGCGGTCGTAGATGGCCCACTGCGGGAAGTAGCCGATCGATCGGCGGTTCCCGTCGGGAACCGGGGGTCTCGGCGGTCCGCTGTCCTGCACTCGGGCTTTCCTGCGCACCGGGGGTCCTCTCGCGCTGGGATCACGGGCCGCTCGCACGGCGGCCCCGCCGTCGGGTACGGAAAGCCAGATTCGCCCGCTATCGTCGGTGAGGTCAAGGCTCACGAGGAGGGGAATCGCATGTCTGGCAGGCCCGTTCGGCGCCGGACCACCCGTTTCCGGTGGTCCGCTGCCGCCGCGTTCGCGGTGCTCGCGCTCGCAGCGACGGCGTGCGGCGGCGAGGCGGCGACCGCCCCGACCCCCGACTCCACCTACGGCGGCGCCGTCGCCGCGGCGGAGGCACCCGCGCCGAAGGGCTACCGCCCGGCCGAGATCCAGGGCGTCAAGATCAACGTCCCCGACGACTGGGAGGCCGAGGAGAAGGACGGCCGGCTGTGCATGCGGCCTCCGGGCGAGAAGGGCTGCGGGTTCGGCTCCGTGGAGGTGCGGCCGCACGCCGCGAAGAACGACCCCGCGAAGTGGCCCCGCAAGGGCAAAGCGCACGAAGACAAAGACGGCTGGGCGGCGGCGCCCGACACCTGCCGCAGCCCCGGCACCATGGAGAAGGGCGACGTCGGGGTCGCGAAGGCCAAGCTCGACACCGGCGGTTTCACCACGCACGCCGACGGCCTGAAGTCGCATCACGCGGCGTGGACGGTCACGTGCGAGAACGACGACGTGTTCGAGGTGCGGCTGTGGTACCTGCCGCAGAGCGACGTCGCGGTGTACGTGCAGTCGGTCGACTCCCGGTTCACCAAGGTCTACGACGCCATCGCGAAGTCGATGGACATCACCGCGTACAAGAAATAGCCGCCGGACGCCAGGAGCCCCGGGGATCGCAGGGATCGCCGGGGCGGATACAGCAATTGTTCGGTTGTTCGGCGCTACAGTTCGTTGAGCTTCACTGCCTTGACGAACGCTGACCATTCTTCCGGCGTGAAGAACATCGCCGGGATGTTCAGGTTCTTGGAATCGCGTACTCCGTGGTTGCCGGTGAAGTCGGCGACCTCGACGCAGGCGGTCTGGTTGCGGCTGTAGCTGGCCGTCCGCCAGGCCTTACGGAGCTTCGATCCCGTTTCGGTCGTCACGTGTTCTCCCCCTAGAGTTCACTGATGATTTCGAGTAGCAGATTGCGAAGGAGGTCTCCCCCTACACCGGCCAGCCGGAGCAGATTGAAAATCGACTCGTGCTGGGCGATGTCCTCCTCGTTTTCGAGGAAGAGGTTGCTTCGCTCTCCCTCGATGTAAACGGTCGTCAGTCCGACACTCTTCAATCTCAGAATCATGAAGGTCTGCATGCACAGGCCGACATGAGCCCCGGCGCCGAATGGGATGACCGCGATGTTCAGCTTCGGCCATTCCATCGCTTCCAGCAGGTGCTTCAGCTGCTCCCGGAGGACCTTCGCCCCTCCGATCCGCTGCCGCAGGGCGGCCTCTCCCATGACCACCCAGATGTCGGGGCCGTCGTGGACGAATGCCCGCTGCTGGCGCGCCAGGCGCGCCTCCATCTGCTGATCCAGGTGGAGGTCCGGGCCGCCGCCGCGCGGAGCGGTGCCCCGGATGGTCTCCCTCGCGTAGTCCTCGGTCTGTAGAAGCCCCGTGATCAGGCTGTTCTCAAAGGTCTCGATGCCGCTCGCCGCGGCTTCCAGTCCGATGAAGGTCCCATAGCGCTGATCGAGGTCGAAGGGCTGCCACCAGCCCCGCTTGCCCGCTTGGCGGCGGAGTTCGACGAGGTCGGCGATCTCCCCTTCGGTGAGTTCATAGGACCGGAGCAGGTGCTTGAGGTCCTTCTCCCTCGGCACCCGCTCGGCCGCCTCCCAACGTCCGACGGCGGCGTTGCTGACCTCGATCAGCCGCGCCGCGTCGGTGCGTCGCAGACCGCGCCCTTCGCGCAGCCGGGTGAGCTCGCGGGCGAGCTGCCAGAGCGCGACAGTAGGGCTTCCGGTTGCCATGGAGTCACCTAGGGGGAATCGTCCATTCGGCAAGTAACCGGAGTTAGCTGCCGAGGATACTGACGGGGTTGACGCTCTTCACTATGACGGGTGGGGATGCGGTCACGCAGAGTTTTTCCGAAATCCGTCCATGAGCCCTATTCGGCCCCACGAACCCACCGCAAAGGGCCCACGTGGCGAAACATCCCGCAGTGCGGCGGGGGGCGGGCACGGCGATGCTGCGCCGAACCGCCCCGTCACCGGCATTTCGGCGGGACCGTCACCGCGCGCCGCCGTCCCCCGGAACCAGCCATACGGTCGCCAGCGGCGGCAGGGTGAGGACGGCCGAGGCCGGCTGGCCGTTCCACGGCACGGCCTCGGCGCGCACCTCGCGGGGCCGCTCGGCCCCGCTGCCGCCGAAGTCCGCGGCGTCGGTGTTGAGCACCTCGGTCCAGACACCGGTGGTCGGCAGGCCGATCCGCCGGTCCGCGTGCGGCGTCCCGGCGAAGTTCACCAGGCAGGCGAGGACGTCGGGGCCGCCGCCCGGCCGGGGTTCGCCGTTGCGCAGGAAGCTCAGGGTGTTGCCCGCGGAGTCGCCGCCGTCGAGCCAGGTGAACCCGCCGGGGTCGCAATCGCGGGACCACAGTGCCGAGGTACCGCCGTACACCCGGTTCAACTCGGCGACCAGCGCACGCACGCCCCGGTGGCCGGGGTGGTCGAGCAGCCACCACTGGAGGCCGTCGTCGTGCGACCACTCGTCGCCGTGCCCGAACTCGCCGCCCATGAACAGCAGTTGCTTTCCCGGGTGCGCCCACATGTACCCGAAGAGCGCCCGCAGGTTCGCGCGGCGCTGCCAGTCGTCGCCGGGCATCTTGTACAGCAGTGAGCCCTTGCCGTGGACCACCTCGTCGTGCGACAGCGGCAGCACGTAGTTCTCGCTGAACGCGTAGACCATCGAGAAGGTGATCTCGTTGTGGTGGTACTGCCGGTGGATGGGCTCATTGCGCAGGTAGGCGAGGCTGTCGTGCATCCAGCCCATGTTCCACTTGAAGCCGAACCCCAGGCCGCCGGAGTCGGTGGGCCGGGACACGCCGGGCCAGGCCGTGGACTCCTCGGCGATCACGGTGACACCGGGGTTGCGGCGGTAGGCCGTGGCGTTGACCTCCTTGAGGAAGTCGATGGCCTCAAGGTTCTCGCGGCCGCCGTAGGCGTTGGGCGACCACTCGCCGGACTCCCGCGAGTAGTCGAGGTAGATCATCGAGGCGACCGCGTCGACCCGCAGGCCGTCGATGTGGAACTCCTCCAGCCAGTACAGCGCGTTGGCGACCAGGAAGTTGCGGACCTCGGTCCGGCCGAAGTTGAAGATCATCGTGCCCCAGTCGGGGTGCTCGCCCCGGTGCGGGTCGGGATGCTCGTACAGCGCGGTGCCGTCGAAGCGCGCGAGCGCCCACTCGTCCTTGGGGAAGTGCGCGGGCACCCAGTCGAGCAGCACGCCGATACCGGCCCGGTGCAGCGCGTCGACCAGCGCCCTGAACCCGTCCGGGGAGCCGAACCGGGAGGTCGGCGCGTAGTAGGAGGTGACCTGGTAGCCCCACGACCCGCCGAACGGGTGCTCGGCCACCGGCATGAACTCGACGTGGGTGAAGCCCATCTCGCCGACGTAGGCGACGAGTTCGCTCGCGAGCTCGGTGTAGGACAGCCCCGGCCGCCACGAGCCGAGGTGCACCTCGTACACGCTCATGGGGCTGCGGTGCAGCTCCAGCGCCTTGCGCTGGGTCAGCCAGTCGTCGTCGCCCCACTGGTACCCGGAGGTGAACACCACGGAGGCGGTGTCCGGCGGGACCTGGGTCGCCGACGCCAGCGGGTCGGCCTTGTCGCGCCAGGCCCCGTCGGCGCCGAGGATCTGGTACTTGTACAGCGTGCCGTCGCCGATACCGGGCACGAACAGCTCCCACACCCCGCTGGAGCCCAGCGAGCGCATCGGGTGCGCGGTCCCGTCCCAGTGGTTGAAATCGCCGACGACCCGGACCCCTTGCGCGTTGGGCGCCCACACCGCGAAGGACGTCCCGGTCACCTCGCCCATGACGGAGGGGTAGCCGCGGGTGTGCGCCCCGAGGTGCCGCCACAGCTCCTCGTGCCGCCCCTCGCCGAGCAGGTGCAGGTCAAGGCCGCCGAGCGTGGGCAGGAAGCGGTAGGGGTCGTCGCCCGTGGTCTCGGGGCCGTCGGGGGAGTAGCGGACGGCGAGGCGGTAGTCGGGCGCGTGGTCGTCCGCGGCCTTCGGCAGCGCGGCGGCGAACAGGCCGTTGTGCACGTGCGGCAGTTCCACCCGGCCGCCGTCGGCGAGGACGGCGTGCACCGAGTAGGCCATGGGCCGCAGCGCGCGCAGCACCGTCCCCCTTGCCCCCGGATGCACGCCGAGGAGGGTGTGCGGGTCGTGGTGGCGGCCCTGGACGAGCCGGTCGATCTCGGAAAGGAGCGTGTCCGTCATTGGAATCCCGGATGCGTCGGAGCGAGGTTCGGGGGCGGTGGGGCGTGCGGCGCGGGGCCGGGCCGGTGCGGTGGCGCCGTGCGGGTCATCGGCGCTCAGCCCGCTGCCAGCGCCGCGATGGAGTCGAGCGGCACGCGCAGCCACGCGGGGCGGTTGCGCGCTTCGTACAGCACTTCGTAGACCGCCTTGTCGTACTCGAACGCGCGCAGCACCACCTGGTGCTTCTCCGGGGCGACACCGCCGCTGTCCTCGTAGCCGGCGCTGAACGCGTCGCGGTTGAGCTGCGCCCACGCGCGCGCCGGTCCGGCGAGGGCCTCCTCGTCGATGTGGCCGATGAGCTGGTGGCGGGCCGCGTAGTCGAAGGATCGGAGCATCCCGGCGACGTCGCGCAGCGGGCTCGACAGGCGGCGGCGCTCCTCGACCGGCGCCGCGGGTTCGCCCTCGAAGTCGAGCAGGATCCAGCCGGTGTCGGTGCGGACCACCTGGCCCAGGTGGTAGTCGCCGTGCACGCGCTGCACGGGCAGCGGGTCGTCGAGGTCGGCGAACGCCTGGAACGCGGCGCGCAACGGCGCGGCGTAGGGGCGCAGTTCGGGGACGTCGACAACGGCGAGGTCGAGCCGCCGCTCCATCGCCGCGGCGAGCAGGCGCACGTCGTCGGGGGCCAGGACATCGGTCGGCAGCGCGCGGGCGAGCGCGCGGTGCACCGAGGCGGTCGCCGCGCCCAGGCGGGCGGCTTCGCCGGAGAAGTCGCCGCCGGCCTCCTCGGGTGCCGCGCCCGGCGAGCCGTACAGGTCGCGCACGCTGGTGGCGGCGAGCACCCAGCCGTCGGTGGCGCTGCGCAGGTAGCGCTGCAACATCGCCAGTGTGGTCGGGACCGCCGGGCCCGGCCGCGGCCGCGGGTCGGCCCCCTCGGCCGGCGCCGGTCCGGTGCCGCGCTGCTCGGGGACCGCGCCGTCGGCGCGCACCCCCGCCTCGATCCAGCCGTGCGCCGGCGCGACGTGCCGGGACCCGGCGAGTTCCGTCGTGAGCTCCAGGTCGGGGTTCTTCCCCGGCCAGAGCCTGCGGAAGATCTTCAGCACGTACTCCTCGCCGAAGACGAGGGTGGTGTTGGACTGCTCCGCGGTCATGGCGATGCTGCGCAGCCCGGTGCGCACCGGTGCGCCGCCGATGCGGCGGAAGCCCACCGGGCCCGCGCCGTCGTCGGCGGCGATGCGCGCCAGCAGGTGCGAGGTGAGCTCGGCGTCGTGCGCGGCGTCGTAGGCGACGACGGTCGCCGACCCCGGCCCGGACCCCCGCCCGGGGGCGGCGCAGACGCCCATGGCCGCGTGCGCGAGGTCGGCGTCGAGGGTCGTTCCGGGACGCAGCCCGAGGAGCACCTGGTACCGGGCCGTCTCGCCGCGCTGGCTGACCGCGACCACCAGGATCCGGAGTTCCGGGCCGCCGCTGTCGGAGCGGTCGAGCACGGTGTGCGCCGACTCGATCCGCAGCGCCTCGACCGGCAGCCCCTTCCCCGCGAACCACCGCTGCCTCGGCACCCACGCTGCCAGAAGGTCCTCAAGCTGGGTCATGTGCTACCGCTTCCTCGCCTGCTCGCCGGAGGGTCCCGCGGACGCTCTGCCCGGGCCGGGGGGCGCCTCCGCCGGCCGGGGGGCGCTTACCGTGGCCCTTCCCGCTGTGTTCTCGGTCACACGCGGCGGGTCGGACGACTCGGCGTCCACCAGGGGCAGCTGGAACCAGTAGAAGCCGTGCCCCGGGAGTGTGAGCAGGTAGGGGAGTTCGCCGATGGCGGGGAAGCGGACGCCCCCCATGCACTCGATGGGGGTGACCTCGCGGAAGCGGCGCAGGTCCAGTTCGACGGGTTGCGGGAAACGCGACAGGTTGTTCACGCACAGCATCCGGTCGTCGCCGAACTCCCGCACGAAGGCGAACACGCTGGGGTTGCTGGCGTGCAACTCGGTGAACTCGCCGGTGCCGAACACCGCGTGCTGCTTGCGGATCTGGATCATCTTGCGGGTCCAGTTCAGCAGCGACCCGGGGTTCTCGCGCTGCGCCTCCACGTTGAGCGCCTGGTAGCCGTAGATCGGGTCCATGATCAGCGGCAGGTAGAGCCGGGCCGGGTCGCACCGCGAGAACCCGGCGTTGCGGTCCGACGTCCACTGCATGGGGGTGCGCACGCCGTCGCGGTCGCCCAGCCAGATGTTGTCGCCCATGCCGATCTCGTCGCCGTAGTACAGCACCGGCGAGCCGGGCAGCGACAGGAGGAGGGCGGTGAACAGCTCGATCTGGTTCTGGTCGTTGTCGAGCAGCGGGGCCAGGCGGCGCCGGATGCCGACGTTGGCGCGCATCCGCGGGTCCTTGGCGTACTCGGAGTACATGTAGTCGCGCTCTTCGTCGTCGACCATTTCGAGGGTCAGCTCGTCGTGGTTGCGCAGGAAGATCGCCCACTGGCAGTTCTGCGGGATCGCCGGGGTCTGCGCCAGGATCTCGGAGATGGGGTACCGCTGCTCGCGGCGCACCGCCATGAACATGCGCGGCATCAGCGGGAAGTGGAAGTTCATGTGGCACTCGTCGCCGCCGGTGGCGTAGTCGCCGAAGTAGTCGACGACGTCGGACGGCCACTGGTTCGCCTCGCTGAGCAGGACCCGGTCGGGGTAGATGCGGTCGACCTCGGCGCGCACCCGCTTCAGGAACTCGTGGGTCTCCTTGAGGTTCTCGCAGTTGGTGCCCTCGCGCTCGTACAGGTAGGGCACGGCGTCGAGCCGGAAGCCGTCGATGCCGAGGTCCAGCCAGAACCGCAGGACCTCCATGATGGCCTCTTGGACCGCGGGGTTCTCGAAGTTCAGGTCGGGCTGGTGGGAGAAGAACCGGTGCCAGTAGTACTGGCCGCGCACGTCGTCGTAGGCCCAGTTGGACTGCTCGGTGTCGACGAAGATGATGCGGGCGTCGGGGTAGGCGTCGGTGTTGTCGGACCACACGTAGAAGTCGCCGTAGGGGCCGTCGGGGTCCTCGCGCGACGCCTTGAACCACGGGTGCTGGTCGCTGGTGTGGTTCATGACCAGGTCGGCGATGACCCTGATGCCGCGGCGGTGCGCCTGGTCGACGAGGTCGACGAAGTCGGCGAGCCGGCCGAACTCCGGCAGGATCTTCATGTAGTCGGAGATGTCGTAGCCGCCGTCGCGCAGCGGCGACTCGTACAGCGGGAGCAGCCAGACGCAGTCGATCCCCAGCCATTCGAGGTAGTCGAGCTTGTCGATCAGGCCGCGGAGGTCGCCGGTGCCGTCGCCGTTGGAGTCGTAGAACCCGCGTGCGAGGACTTCGTAGAAGACCGCGTGCTTGTACCAGTGGGGATTGCGGGGCTGCTCGTGGCTGAACGTGTCGGGAACGGCCACGAGGGGCGTGGGGTCGGCGCCGGACGCCGGCTCGGGAGTGGTCACGATGTACTGCTCCACCAGGTTGGCTTGTCAGTCCGTTCGCCCTTGCGGCGCGCAGGGGGTCCGGTCCGCTGCGAGAGCCGAAGCGTCCCCAGGGTCCTAGGAGGCGGTTCCGGCGGGATGGACGGTGAATACGTGTGCTGTTTGCGCGTGGGGATCGAGCCGGACGTAATTGGCATCGCCCCACTGGTAGCGGGCGCCCGACAATTGGTCCTCCACGGTGATCTGGTCACCGGGGGAGAATCCAAGGGCGTTCAAGTCGAGCCGTACCGTCGCCTCGTGTGCGTGGTGCGGATCGAGGTTGACGACGGCCAGGACGACGTCGTCGGACTCCCGGCCGCCCGCTCCGGGCAGCCGTTTGGAGAAGCACAGCATCTCCGGCCGGTCGGCGTCGTGGAACCGCAGATTGCGGAGTTCCTGAAGGGCGGGGTGGCCGCGACGCAGCGAGTTTAGCGTGCGGATCAACGGCGTGATCGTCATTCCGGCGGCCTCGGCCGCCGCCCAGTCACGCGGTTTGTACTGGTATTTCTCTGAATCGAGGTATTCCTCGCTGCCGGGGCGCACTGCCCGGTCCTCGCACAGTTCGTACCCCGAATAGATGCCCCATGTCGGTGAAAGCAGGGCGGCGAGGACCGCCCGGATCTCGAACGCCGGCCGGCCGCCGTGCTGGAGGTAGGCGTGCAGGATGTCGGGCGTGTTGGGGAAGAAGTTGGGCCGCATGTAGGCGGCGGTGTCGCCGCTCAGGTCCCGCAGGTACTCCTCCAGTTCCTCTCGGGTGTTGCGCCAGGTGAAGTAGGTGTAGGACTGGTGGAACCCGACCTTGGCGAGCGTGTGCATCATGGCGGGGCGGGTGAACGCCTCGGCGAGGAACAGCACGTCGGGGTCTGTGCGGGCGATCTCGGCGAGCAGCGCCTCCCAGAACCGCACCGGCTTGGTGTGCGGGTTGTCCACCCGGAAGATCCGCACCCCGTGCGCCATCCAGTGCCGGACCACCCGCAGCACCTCGCTGTAGATGCCGGCGAAGTCCCTGTCGAAGTTGACGGGGTAGATGTCCTGGTACTTCTTCGGCGGGTTCTCCGCGTACGCGATCGAACCGTCGGCGCGCACCGTGAACCACTCGGGGTGCTCGGCGACCCACGGGTGGTCGGGCGACGCCTGGAGCGCGAGGTCGAGGGCGACCTCCAGGCCGTTCGCGGCGGCCTCGGCGACGAACGCGTCGAAGTCGTCGATGGTGCCGAGGTCGGGGTGCACGGTGTCGTGCCCGCCCTCGTGCGAGCCGATGGCCCACACCGAGCCGGGCTCGCCGGGTCGGGGGGTGAGCGTGTTGTTGCGGCCCTTGCGGAACGAGTAGCCGACCGGGTGGATGGGCGGCAGGTAGACGACGTCGAACCCCGCCTCGGCGATGGCGGGCAGCCGCTTCGCCGCGGCGGCGAAGGTCCCCGAGCGCGCCTCGGCGGACGCCCCGTCGGGCCCGCCGTCGAGGACCACGCCCTCGGACCGCGGGAAGAACTCGTACCAGGACCCGAACAGCGCCCGCCTGCGGTGGACCTGCACGGGGTACCGGCGCGAGCGCGTGAGGAGGTCGCGCAGCGGCCGGGCCGCGACGTCGGCGGCGACCTCGGCGGAGGTCGCGAGGGCGAGCCGCTCGCCGGCCGGCAGGGCGTCGTCGCGCAGCCGCTCGGCGAGCCGGGCGAACGCGGGGCGCCGGGGCACCCGCCGGGCCATGCGCTCGAACAGCAGGGCCGCCTCGGCGAACATCAGCTCGACGTCCTGGCCCAACGGGATCTTGATCTCGGCGTCGTGGCACCAGGACAGGTACGGGTCGCTCCACGCCTCGACAACGAACGACCAGCGCCCCTCGGAGGTGACGGTGACGTCGGCGCCCAAGCGGTCGGTGCCGGGGGCGAGTTCGCGCATGGGGACCAGCGGGCGGCGGCGGCCGCGCGGATCGTAGAGGACCACCCCGGCGCAGAGCGAGTCGTGCCCCTCGCGGAACACGGTCGCGCTGACGGGGAAGGTCTCGCCGGCGGCGGCCTTGGCGACGCCGGGAGAGACCTCGGGGGCGACGTCGAGAATGGGAAAGCGTCCGATCACAAGGGCACCATGACTGTCCAGGTCGAAGCGGCGTGCACGGGGAATCGACGGCTTCCCGGCGGGCGGCCGGGGACCATCGGAGCGTGGTTCACAACGGCGGTTGCGGGACGGTGTCGGGCATCAGGGGGAACACGCACCGGCCGGAAATCGCGTCCCGCCGCCAATACGTTCTCCTGTCTATCGTCGGCCGCGACGGCCGTATCTCCGACAGTCCGGCCACAGGTCTTTTTGTGATTGTCCTCACAGGCACAGACTACCGTGCTGACCTGCGCAATGAGGGGGTCGTGGGGCGGACGGGGCACGGCTTGGCGTCGGCCGCGCGGCCGGTTCGCCCGGAATTCCCGGAATTCGGGCGCCGCCGCCGGACGGCCATTCTTCGTCAACGGAACGTATCGGTCGCCGGTCGGATCCTGCCGGGTTTGTGGATCGCTTTACTGCCCGAGGGGCGGCGGATTACACATGCCGCCGGTACGGGCCGGGGACCGGGCCGGGGCGGACCCCGCCGGAGCTGCGCCGGAGCACACCGTGGTCCGGGCGGGTCCGGCCGGGCGGAGCGGGTAGAGTCGTCCGGGCTCTGCGTGGAGTTTGCGTCGATTGTCGGTTTCTCCCGGGCCCGCGTGCGAACTGTCGAAGCAATGGGGGAGACCGTGCCCGAGACCGGTACCACGCGGTACACCGACTGGCTGGCCGTCGCCGTCGCCGAGGCGCGCGCCGGCGCCGCCGAGGGCGGGGTGCCCATCGGCGCCGCGCTGATCGGCGCCGACGGCACGGTCCTCGGCCGCGGACACAACCGCAGGGTCCAGGACGACGACCCCTCCGTCCACGGCGAGACCGCGGCGTTCAAGGACGCCGGGCGGCAGCGGGGCTACGCGGGCACGACCATGGTCACCACCCTGTCGCCGTGCTGGTATTGCAGCGGGCTGGTCCGCCAGTTCGGCATCTCCCGGCTGGTCATCGGCGAGGCGCGCAGCTTCCACGGCGGCCACGACTGGCTCGCCGAGAACGGGGTCGAGGTCGTGCTGCTCGACGACCCCGAGTGCACGGCGATGATGGCCGCGTTCATCGACGCCCGCCCCGACCTGTGGAACGAGGACATCGGAGTCGACCCGGCCGGCGGGCGGGACGCCGGGTGAGCGAGCCCGAGACGGCGCGGCAGGACGCCGCCCCCGACCCCGACTACCCGATCGAGCCGGTCCCGCCCCACGCGCGCAAGTCGCTGTTCTCGCTGATGGTGGTGCTCACCGGCTTCACGCTGTTCACCCCGGTGATGCTGGCCGGCGCGCAGGTCGGGGCCGCGTTCGAGTTCGGCCCACTCGTGGGGGTCCTGCTCCTCGGCTCGCTGGTGCTGGGCGGCTACGTCGCCGTCCTCGGCTGGATCGGCGCGCGGACCAACCTCACCACCGTCATGATGTCCCGCTCCACCCTCGGCACCGGAGGGGCGAAGTTCGCGTCGGTGCTCCTCGGCGGCACCCAGATCGGCTGGTACGGGGTGTCGATCGCCACCGCGGGGCTGCTGGTGTCGAAGGCGGCGGGCTGGGACGCCCCCTACGCCGCGCCCCTGGTCATGGTCGTGTGCGGCGCCGCCATGGGCGTCAGCGCCTACCTCGGCTACCAGGCGATGTACTGGCTGTCCCTGGTGGCCGTGCCGCTGCTGCTCGTGCTGTGCGCCTGGGTGTGCTGGGCGGCGTGGACCGAGGCGGGCGGCTACGCCGGGCTGAGCGCGATCGTGCCGGACGAGGCCATGACCGTGACCGCCGCCGTCACCATCATCGTCGGCACCTTCGCCTCGGGCGGCACCCAGGCGCCCAACTGGACCCGGTTCGCGGCCACACCCTCAGCGGGGTTCTGGGCGTGCGCCGTCGCGTTCTTCGCCGGTGAACTGCTGATGCTGTTCTGCGGCGCGATCGGGGCGCTGGCGTTCGGCGAGGGCGACTTCGTCGAGGTGCTGTTCGGCATGGGCCTGGTGTTCTGGGCCGTGGTGCTGCTCATCGCCAACATCTGGAGCACCAACGACAACGCCGCCTACGCGGTGGGCGTGGCCGGTGCGGAGATCTTCAACAGCCGCTCCCGCCGCCCGTGGGTGGTGGTGTGCGTCGTCGCGGGGACCGCGCTGGCGGCCACCGGTATCTACGACCACCTGATCGCCTACCTGACCTGGCTGGGCATCCTCATCCCGCCGCTGGGCGGCGTGATCATCGGCGACTTCCTGCTGCGCGGCCGCACCGCCCCGGCCGACCCGGCGTCGATCCCGGCCGTGCGCTGGGACGCCCTCGCCGTGTACGCGGTGGCGTGCGGCGCGGCGTGGTGGTGCAGCGAGGCCGGCTGGTTCATCCCGCCGCTCGTGGGGATCGTCCTCGCGGCGCTCGGCGGGGCGGCGGTGGCGGGTCTGCGCAGGTCCGCGGCTTCCTGACGGGCGGCGGTGCGGCACGGCCGCACCGCCGGCCCCGGCGCCGGCCGGATCGGTTCTTTTCGCCGCCAATCCGGGCCGAAATCCCGGAATGCTGGCGCCGCGCGGCCACATTGGCTAATCTCACGCTGCGTGAAGGCGATCCGAAGGTTCACCGTCCGTACCGTCCTCCCCGACGACCTCGCCCCCCTGGGCCGACTAGCGGCGAACCTCCGGTGGTCGTGGCACGCGGCGACCCGCGACCTGTTCGCCGCCGTCGACCCCCGGCTGTGGGCCGCCGTCGACCGCGACCCCATCCGGCTGCTCGGCGAGGTGTCGGGCGAACGCCTCGCCGTCCTCGCGGCCGACCCCGATTTCCGGGCGCGGCTCGACGCCGCGACCGCCGACCTCGACTCCTACCTGTCCGAGGCCAGCTGGTACCAGGGCCTGGGCGAGGACCCGGCACGGCCGGAGCCGCCGCGGGCCGTCGCCTACTTCTCGGCCGAATACGGCCTGACCGCCACCCTGCCGCAGTACTCCGGCGGGCTCGGCATCCTCGCGGGCGACCACCTCAAGAGCGCCAGCGACCTCGGTGTGCCGCTCATCGGCGTGGGGCTGCTCTACCGGCACGGCTACTTCTCCCAGACCCTGTCGCCCGAGGGCTGGCAGCTGGAGGACTACCCGGAGATCGATCCTCACAGCCTGCCCATGAGCCGGCTGCGCGACTCCGACGGCGCCCAGGTCCGCATCGCCCTCGAACTCCCCGACGACCGCACGCTCACGGCGCACGTGTGGGTCGTGCGCGTGGGCCGCGTCCCGCTGCTGCTGCTCGACGCCTACCACGAGGACAACGACCTCGAACTCCGCGGCGTCACCGACCGCCTCTACGGCGGCGGCAACGAGCACCGGCTCCGCCAAGAGCTGCTGCTCGGCGTGGGCGGCATCCGCGCCGTGCGCGCCTACTGCGCCGTGAGCGGGCACCCGGCGCCCGAGGTCTGCCACATGAACGAGGGGCACGCCGGGTTCCTCGGCCTCGAACGCGTGCGCGAGTACGTCGCGGCGGGCGAGCTCGGCTTCGACCAGGCCGTCGAGGCCACCCGCGCGGGCACGGTGTTCACCACCCACACCCCGGTCCCCGCCGGCATCGACCGCTTCCCGCGCGACCTGGTGCGGCGCCACTTCAGCGGCGACACCGCCATCGACGGCGTGCCCGTCGAGCGCATCATGGCGCTGGGCGAGGAGGACTACCCCGACGGCGACCCCGGCGTGTTCAACATGGCCGTCATGGGCATGCGCCTGGCCCAGCGGGTCAACGGGGTGAGCCGGCTGCACGGGCAGGTCAGCCGCGAGATGTTCCGCGGCCTGTGGCCCGGCTTCGACGCCGCCGAGGTGCCCATCACCTCCGTCACCAACGGCGTCCACGCCCGCACCTGGATCGCCGACGAGGCGCAGGAGCTCGCCGGCCGGCTGGTCGCCGACTCCGAGGAGTTCCTCGTCCCCGACGGCTGGCGCAAGGTCACCGGCGCCTCGGAGCGCGAGCTGTGGGAGATGCGCCGCACCCTGCGCGGCCGCCTCGTCGACGACGCGCGCGACCGGCTGCGCGCGTCGTGGCGGCACCGGGGCGCCAGCGACGCCGAACTCGGCTGGATCGACGACGTCCTCGACCCCGACATCCTCACCATCGGGTTCGCGCGCCGGGTCCCGTCGTACAAGCGGCTCACCCTGATGCTGCACGACCGCGCCCGGCTGCGGGCCATGCTGCGGCACCCGCGGCACCCCATCCAGATCGTCATCGCCGGCAAGGCGCACCCCGCCGACGAAGGCGGCAAGCGCCTCATCCAGGAGATCATCCGCTTCACCGACGAGGCCGACGTCCGGCACCGCATCGTCTTCCTGCCCGACTACGACATGGGCCTCGCGGCCTCCCTCGTGCAGGGCTGCGACGTGTGGCTGAACAACCCGCTGCGGCCGCTGGAGGCGTGCGGCACCTCCGGGATGAAGTCGGCGCTCAACGGCGGCCTGAACCTGTCGGTGCGCGACGGCTGGTGGGACGAGTGGTTCGACGGGTCGAACGGCTGGTCCATCCCCACCGCCAACGGCGTGGCCGACCCCGACCGCCGCGACGCCCTGGAGTCCGCCGCGCTCTACGACCTGTTCGAGGAGCAGGTCATGCCGCTGTTCTACGACCACGACGACTCCGGGCTGCCCAAGCGCTGGCTGGAGATGGTCAAGCACACCCTCGTCTCGCTGGGGCCCAAGGTCCTCGCCACCCGGATGGTGCGCGACTACGTCACCGAGCTGTACCAGGGCGCGGCCGACTCCTCCCGGCGCCTCACGGCCGACGGCCCCGAAGGCGTCCGCGAACTCGCCGCGTGGAAGCAGCGGGTGGTCCGCTCCTGGCCCGGCGTGCACATCGAGCACGTCGAGGTGGTGGGGGTCGAAGAACCCCCGCAGGTCGGCGGGGAGCTGAAGGTCCGCGCCACCCTGGTCCTCGGCGACCTCGACCCCGCGGACGTCTGCGTGGAGATCGCGCTCGGCCGGGTCGACACCGCCCAGCGGCTCAGCGACCCCGTGTTCGCCCGGCTCGACCCCGACGACGCCGTGCGCGATGGCCCCCTCGTCCGCTACACCGGGTCGATGCCGCTCGACCGCGCCGGCACCTGCGGGTACACGCTGCGGGTGCTGCCGAGCCACCCGATGCTCTCGAACCCCGCCGAGATGGGCCTGGTCGTGGTCCCCGAGCCGCCCGAGAGCATGGCCGAGGGGATCGTGCTGCGCTGACGGCGGGCGGTGCCGCGGCACCGCCCGCGCCGCGGGGCCCTTGACCGCGGCGCTTGACGGCACCGCATAATGGAGGGGAAACCGACAGGGGAGCGCCCCGGCGCTGAGAGTGCGGTCACCCGCCGCAGACCCTTACACACCTGATCTGGGTAATACCAGCGAAGGAAGTCGTAGGACTCGTCCTCCGGACACCGCCGTCGGGCGTGCGAGCATGCCCGGCGACCGGGTTCGGATGCTCTTGGTTGTAGTCGCTCCTTCTCGCTGCGACGCGAAGGAACCACCGTGAACACCAGATCCGACGACCCGTCCGCACAACCGCGCAGCGGCGCCGCCAGGACGTTCCGCTGGCGCACCGTCGACATCATGGTCGCCGCCGTGCTGGGCGTCGCCATCGGCGTCCTGTTCTTCTTCTGGGGACTGCTGTGGAACACCGTCGAGGCGGCGTTCCTGTTCTTCCCGCCGGCCCGCGGGGTGCTCTACGGCGTGTGGCTGCTCCCGGGGGTGCTGGGCGCCCTCGTCATCCGCAAGCCCGGAGCGGGGCTGCTCACCGCCATCGCGGCGGGGACCGTGTCCATGTTCCTCGGTTCGAGCTGGGGCATGCAGGTGCTGCTGGCCTCGGTGCTCCAGGGCGCGGCGGCGGAACTGGTGTTCGGCGCGTGGCGCTACCGCCGCTGGGGCATCGCGGTGGCGGCCCTGGCGGGGGCCGCGTCCGGTCTCGCCGCGGCAGTGACCGACCTGGTGCTGTACTACCCGACCTGGACGACGCCGTTCCAGGCGGCGTGGACGGCCGCCGTGGTGCTGAGCGCGGCGGTCATCGGCGGCGTCGGCGGGCGCCTGCTGACCAGCGCCCTGGCCCGTGCGGGCGCCCTCTCGGCCTTCCCGTCGGCGAAGGGCTGAGGCGCCGTGGCGACGCATGACCGCCCGCCGTCCCGCCTGCGCTGGCGCACCGTCGACATCGTCGTCCTCGCGACCGTCGGCGCGGTGTTCGGCCTGGTGTTCTGGATCTGGAACCTCACGTTCGCCGCGGTGAGCGGCGTGTTCGCCGTGTTCCCGCCCTCGCAGGCCGTCATGACCGGCGTGTGGCTGCTGCCCGCCGTCCTGGGCGGCCTCATCGCCCGCAGGCCGGGCGCCGCCCTGTTCTGCGAGGTGGCTGCGGCCGTGGTCTCGGTGCTGCTGGGCTCCGTCGGCGGCATGGCGATCATCCTGCTCGGCTTCGCGCAGGGCGCCGGCGCCGAGGCCGTGTTCGCCGCCACCGGGTACCGGCGCTGGGGCACCGGCGCCGCGATGGCGGCAGGGGTCTGCGCCGGCGCGACCACCACGCTCTACACGCTCGTCACCGCCTACCCCACCTGGCCGCTCTCCTTCATGCTGGCCTTCGGCGCGCTCACCGCCGTGAGCGGGGCCGTGCTCGCCGGGGGCGGCAGCGTCCTGCTGCACAAGGCGCTGACCAGGACCGGCGCGCTCGCCTCATTCCGGACCGCGCCGGGCGGCGCCCGGTGAGCGGGGATCGGGCGGCGGTGCCGAAGGGCGGCGGCGCGGCGGTCGCGCTGACCGACTGGGGCTGGCGGCACGCCGGACGCGACTCCTGGGCGCTGCGCGGCGTGACGTTCGCGATCGAGCCGGGCGAACGCGTGCTGCTGCTCGGCGCGTCGGGCGCCGGAAAGAGCACCCTCCTGCACGCCCTGGCCGGGCTCACCGGCGACGACAACTCCATCGCCGGGGAGCAGCAGGGCGGCATGCTCGTCGACGGCGAACCGGCGGCGCGCCGCCCCGGCCGCGTCGGTCTGGTCAGTCAGGACCCCGAGACCCAGCTGGTCATGGCGCGCGCGGGCGACGACGCGGCATTCGGCCTGGAGAACCTCGCCGTTCCGCGCGAGCGCATCTGGCCGCGCGTCCACGAGGCGCTGGCGGAGGTCGGCTTCCCCTACGGCGCCGACCGCTCCACCGCCGCGCTGTCCGGCGGCGAGAAGCAGCGCCTGGTGATCGCGGGGGTCCTCGCCATGGGCCCGCGCCTGCTGCTGCTGGACGAGCCCACCGCCAACCTCGACCCCGAGGGCGCGCTGCTCGTCCGCGACCTGCTCGCCCGCACCGCCGCCCGGACCGAGGCGACCCTCGTCCTGGTCGAGCACCGCGTCGCCGATGTGGTGGACCTGGTCGACCGGGTGATCGTGCTGGCGCCCGGCGGCGGTGTCCTCGCCGACGGCGCGCCCGGCCACGTCTTCGCCGCGCACGGCGCGCGGCTCGCGGCGCAGGGCGTGTGGCTGCCCGACCGCGCACCGGACCCCGAGGTGCCGCCCGGTCCCGGCGGCCCGGTGCTCATCGAGGCGCGGGAGTGCCGCACGCGGACCCCGGTGGAGCTGGGCGCCGCGGCCGGCCCGCGGCACCCCGTCCTCACCGGCGCGACCGCCGCCGTCGCCGCGGGCACGGCGACCGCGCTCACCGGCCGCAACGGCTCCGGCAAGTCCACACTGCTGATGCTGCTGGCCGGGCTGGCCCGCCCCGACAGCGGCACCGTGCTGCCGTGCGGCCCTCTCGCCGAGGTGAGCGGGCGCCCCCTGTGGCGGTGGCAGGCGCGGCGCCTCGCCCGGCACGTGGGGACCGTGTTCCAGCACGCCGAGGACCAGTTCGTCACGCCGACCGTGCGCGACGAACTGCGTTACGCCCCGCTGAGGGCGGGGATGGCGGGGCCCGACATCGAGTCGTGGGTGGACGAGCTGCTCGAACGGCTCCGGCTGACCGCGCTCGCCGACGTCCACCCGTTCACGCTGTCCGGGGGCGAGAAGCGGCGGCTGTCCGTTGCCACCGCCCTCAGTTCGGGGCCCGCGCACGCGCCCGACGTCCTCCTGCTGGACGAGCCGACGTTCGGCCAGGACACCACGACCTGGACCGAACTGGTCGAACTGCTCGCCGTGCTGCGCGAACAGGGGCGGGCGATCGTCATGGCCACCCACGACTCCCTGCTGCTGCGCCGGTTCACCGACACGGAACTGCGCATCGACCAGGGCCGGGTGGCCGTCCCCGACACCGCGGCGCGGACCGGCGCCGCGCCCGCACGGAAGGCGGACCGGCGATGAGCGCGTCCCCCGGCACCCGCCCGGCGCACGGCACCCCGCACGGCGCCGAGGCGCGGCCCGGCGGCCCCGCCGCCGCGCCGCCGGCCCGCGCCTTCCTGGCGCGGACCAACCCCGCGGCAAAGGTCCTCGCCGCCGTCATCACCACCATCGCGCTGCTGCCCGTGCTCGACCCGGTGGGCAGCGCGGTGGTCCTCGCCGCCGGGCTCGCCCTGCTGCCCTTCAGCGGGGTCCGCGCCCGCGTCCTGCTCCTGGTGGGTGGGCCGTTCCTGCTCATGGGCGCCTCCATCGGCGTGGTGAACTGGCTCTTCGGCGACGGGGGGCCGCTGCTCGCGGTCGGCGCGGCCGTGCGGCTCATGGCCATCGCGCTGCCCGGGGTGCTGGTCGCCATGACCAGCGACCCCACCGACCTCGCCGACGCTCTCGTCCAGCGCCTGCGGCTGCCCGAGCGGCCCGCCATGGGCGTGCTCGCGGCGCTGCGGCTCATTCCGCTGCTCGCGGCGCAATGGCGGATGCTCACCCTCGCCCGTCGCGCCCGCGGCATGGAGGCGGGCCGCAACCCGGCCGCAGCGGTGGCGATCTTCGCCGGAAAGGCGTTCGCCCTGCTGGTGCGCTCGATCCGGACCGGCACCATGCTGGCCATGGCGATGGACGCGCGGGGGTTCGGCACCGGCGAGCGCAGCCACGCGCGCGTCAGCGCATGGCGGGCGGCCGACACCTGGTTCCTCGTCGGCACCGCGGTGCTGCTGTGCGCCGCGCACGCCCTCGGCATCGCCGCCGGCACCTGGCAGATGCTGTTCTCCTGACCCCCGCGCCTGAGAACACCGGAACTCCGGATGTTCCACAGATATCGGACGACTCTCGTGGTTCGCCCTTCACGGGCGTGTCGCGACCTCTACGCTCCTGAACGACCGCTACGGACAGGGATCGTGCGATCGCACAGAGTCCCTTCGGGTCGGAGTGGGCGGCGCGCCGCCGCCCGCCGCCCTCGGTACCGCCAAGACCGTTCGTTGGAGTACGGCGTGTTCGAGACCAGAGTCATCCCGCCCGGGCTGCTGGGCGCCTACCGATCGCTCGTGCGCATCGCCTACCTGGTGCTGCCCGGGTCGCGGCGCGACCAGCAGCGCCTCTACCAGGCGCACCGCGTTGTCGCCGAAGCGCTGCCCGGGAGGGAGGCCGAGCTCTCCGAGAGCGCCTACGCCGAAGTGCGGTTGACCGTGCTGCGCCGCGCCCTCAGCCCCCGGCGGCGCGTACGCAGCCGGCCGTCCTGGGTCCGGATGCTGCCCGCCATCGGCTTCGGCGACGACGTAGCCCTCTTCGGCGCGCTCGATGAGCTGGCGCCCGAGACGCGGGCCGCCTACGCGCTGGCCTTCCTCGAACGGCTCGAACCGTCGGTGGTGCGCGACCTCCTCGTGGAGTGCGGCGTCGGCGAGCCCGCGACCGCCATCACCGAGGCCGCCGCGCTCGGGCGGCGCCTGGAGATGAGCAAGGAGCACCAGGAGCGGCTGCTCGACCGCCCCCCGTTCGACCCGACCATCGTCCGGGTCTACGCGCGGCCGACGACCGCCCACCGGGGCCGCCGGGTCGCCGCCGCCGGCGCGGCCCTGGTGCTGTGCGCCGGGGCGCTCCTGGTCGTGGGCCGCTACGGCGGCGGGTTCGACGCGGCGCCGGCCGCGCGCGCCGACGGCGCGACCGACGCGCGGAGCGTCCCCGCCGGGACCTGGCGCGAGCGGTTCCGGCTGGACCTCGGCGCGTGGAACGCGCGCGGCGGCCTGCGCGGCGACGACGCCCTCGTCCGCCGCGCGCTGAAGGCATGGGGCGACGCCCCGGCGTCCCGCGCCCACGGCGGGGCGTCCGACGCCCCGCCGATGGGGGAGCCGCACCTCCTGTTCGCCGGGGAGGTCGACGGCTCCGACGTGGTGGTGCTGTACGAGGAGCCGCGGGTGGTCCGCTACATCGAGCGCGGGGACACGCGGCGGGCCGACATCCACCCGGCGCCCGGCGCGGGCGCCGCGAACTGGCCCGCGCTGCGCCTCACCGAAGGGGCCGACGGCGTCCGCTACCTGCTGCCGCCGTGGGTGACCTCGGCCGCCACCGCCGAACTCGCCGACAGCGCACCCGACTGGGCGGAACTGGCGACCGAGGGCGGGGTGACCGAACCGGTCCGGCCCAACGGAGGGGCCAAGTGCGCCGTCGACTCCGTGCTGCGGCTGCGCGCCCCCGGCGTCGCCCACGGTCAGCCCTACACGGCGGTCGACACCGGCTCCTTCGCCACAGCGCACATCGGCGCAATGCCGCCGCCCCCGGCCGAGATCCGCCGCCTCGGCCCGCACGAGCTGACGGACGAGGCGTCGTTCCAGCTGTGGTCGAAGATCGGCTGCCGAACGGGGATCCCCGACGAGTCGGTCGAGACCGCCACCGCGTGGGAGTTCGCAGAGGGCGAGCTGCCGGGCGGCGGCAGGGCCCGGTGGGTGTGCACGCGGCTCGGCTACGCCGACGGCGACGGGCGCGCCCGGATGACGCTGCTCGCCACCACCGGCGACGGTACCGAGGCCGTCGACGTCGGGACCCGTGACAACGGGTGGGATTGCAGCAACCTCGGCCGCCGGATCGCCGGGGGCACCTGGTGGCGGGCCGATTCCGGCCGCTGGCACTACGTCGCGGCCGCCTCCCGCGACGCGCTGGTGATCCGCGCCTCCGGCGGCGCCGACGGAGAGGAGGAGGGCCAGACGCTCGCCATCGCCGGGCCGAAGGACGGCGACCGCCCCGGCGCCGCCGTCGAACTCGCCGCCACCGGCCCCGACGGCGAGCCGATGACGGTCTTCGGCACGGGCGGCTGACGCGCCTCCGGCGCCCGGCACCGGGCCCGGCGTGATAGGCAATCGGATGACCCGGTTCCCGAGCGAGAGGTGCTGACGGTGGGCGAATTCGTGCGTGTGGAGACCGACCCGGACCAGCCGTCCGTCGCGGTCATCCGGCTCGACCGGCCCAAGATGAACGCGTTGAACGCGCAGGTGCAGGCGGAGATCCACGAGGCGGCGCTGCGCGTCTCCGCCGACGACACCGTGCGCGCGGTGGTCCTCTACGGCGGCGAGCGGGTGTTCGCCGCCGGAGCCGACATCAAGGAGATGGCGGACATGACCTACGCGGCCATGAGCGCGCACTCCCGGGGGCTCCAGGAGTCCTTCACCGCTGTCGCGCGGATCCCCAAGCCGGTGGTCGCCGCCATCACCGGCTACGCGCTGGGCGGCGGCTGCGAGCTCGCGCTGTGCGCCGACTTCCGGGTCGCCGCAGAGGACGCCCGCATCGGCCAGCCCGAGATCCAGTTGGGCGTCATCCCCGGGGCGGGCGGGACGCAGCGCCTGCCGCGCCTCATCGGCCCGGCGAAGGCGAAGGACCTCATCTTCACCGGCAGGCACGCCGACGCGGCGGAGGCGCTGCGGATCGGCCTGGTCGACCACGTGGTCCCCGCAGCCGAGGTGTACGCGGCCGCGGCGGCGCTCGCCGCACGCTACGCCGACGGGCCCGCGGTCGCGCTGCGCGCGGCGAAGCAGTCCGTCGACGCCGGGCTGGAGGTCGACCTCGCGACCGGGCTGGAGATCGAGCGGGTGCAGTTCTCCGCCCTGTTCGCCACCGAGGACCAGAAGACCGGCATGCGCAGCTTCGTCGAGCAGGGGCCGGGCAAGGCCCGGTTCACGGGGGAGTGAGCGCCATGTGGGGGTTGCGCACCGTTCCCGCCGCCGGCAGTCCCGCCCTTCTCGGCGAGCCGGTCGCGGCGGCGCTGGCGGAGTGGAAGGCGCCCACGCCGCTCGGCGAGGTCCTGGTGGCGCCCATCGCCCCCGGGCTCGCCGACACCGCCGCGTGCAGCGCCGAGTACGGCATCCCGCTGGCGGCCTCCGCCAACTGCGTCATCGTCGCCGCCAAGCGCGCGGGGGAGGTCCGCTACGCGGCGTGCGTGGTGCTGGCCACCACGCGCGCCGACGTGAACGGGGTGGTGCGCAAGCGGCTGGAGGCGCGCAAGGCGTCGTTCGCGCCGCAGGAGGACGCCGTGCGCGCCACCGGGATGGAGTACGGCGGCATCACACCCGTCGGACTGCCCGCCGATTGGCCGGTTCTGGTCGACTCCGCTGTGATCGAGCAGCCGCACGTCGTGATCGGCAGTGGACTCCGCGGGTCCAAAATCGTCCTGCCCGGGCACACGGTCGCGGAGCTTCCCGGCGCGGAGACGGTCGCCGACCTGGCGCGATAAGGGGTCCTGCCGCCAGGGGCGGTCGGCGCGCCGCGCCGACCGCCCCTGAGCCGACCCTGGGCCGGGTCTCGGGGGCCACCCCTGTCTCTCCCGGGTCCCCGGCGGGCGGTCTGGCGTCCGAGCAGCGGATCGTGCACGCTCGGAAATTGGTCTGCGCAGGCTGACACTTTGCCCGGCGTTGGGAACCGGGCGTGTCGATTTTTGCGTCATACTCGTGTTGGCCGCACGGCGCCGTGCACCGTCGGCCGGGGCCGCGGGCCGAGCGCGCGGGTCGGCGTTGGTCCCCGGCACAGGCAGGGCCGGGTGGTTGCGGCACCGGAGGAGGGTCGTGAGAAGCGGAGCGGATTTTCGTACCGCGGGCCGATCCACCGATAACCTGAACAAGGTGGTATGTGGGGTATTCGAGGGGATGAGTTCGCTATGGCAATGACGGCAGGTTTCCCCGATGGCGAGGGGCTGCCGGAACGCATCGGTCCGTACACGATCCGCCGGAAGATCGGCCAGGGCGGTATGGGCGTTGTGTACCAAGCCGTAGACCCCCAGAACAATCCGGTCGCCGTCAAGGTGCTCCGTCCGGAGGTCGCCGGCGACGAGATCGCGCGTGCCCGGCTGGCGCGCGAGGTCGAGACCATGCGCCGGGTCCACAGCCGCAATGTCGCCGAGGTCATCGACGCCGACACCGCTGCGCCCCGGCCCTGGGTGGTCACCGAGTACATCCCCGGCCCCACACTGGAGTCCACGGTCACCGACCACGGGCCGCTGCGGGGCCGCGCCCTGACCCGGCTGGTGTCGGGCCTGGCCCAGGCCATCGACGACATCCACGCCGCGGGGGTCATCCACCGCGACCTCAAGCCGGGCAACGTCATCATCTCCAACGGCAACCCGATCGTCATCGACTTCGGCATCGCGCACGCCGTCGACGGCGCGAAGCTCACCCAGACCGGCACCTTCGTCGGCACCCCGAGCTACCTGTCGCCCGAGGTCATCGAGGGCACCGACCTGGGGCCGTCCACCGATGTGCACGCCTGGGGCGCCACGGTCGCGTTCGCGGCGACCGGCAGCCCGCCCTACGGCGCGGGCGCGTTCGAGGTCATCTTCTTCCGCATCCTGAACGGCGAGATCAAGCTCGACGGCATGCACGAGGCGCTGCAACCCCTGGTGCAGCGGGCCGTCTCGCGCGACATGCGCGCCCGGCCCACGTCCGCCGAACTGCTCTCCGAGACCGGCCGCCTCAACCTCGACCTGCCCTGGGCCGAGGGCGCGGCCTACCAGGGCGGCACCGGTATGACCGGCAAGCACACCGTGCAGGGCGCCGTCGATCCGCAGCGTTCCGAGGGCGCGCCGTCGGGGCCCTCCGGCGGGCGCGGCGCGGCCGAGACCCTCGGCTCGTGGGCGGCCGCGGCGGGCGCCGGCGCGGCGGCCGGCGGGCTCGCGGGCGCGGCGACCTACGGCGACGCTGCGACCCGCGGCGACTCCCCCGCCCCGCGCGAACGGCGCGACGACCGCACCATGGCGTCCGGTTCGGCTCCGGCCGACCGCACCATGGCCGCCGGGTCCGCACCCGCCGACCGCACCATGGCGGGCGGCGAGGTCGACCGCACCATGGCGGCGTCGCCCGATGACCCCCAGCGCACCGGGCTGCTGCCCGGCGGCGACTCCGGGTACCCCGACCGGTCCACCGACTACGACGAGCCCGAAGAGTCGCCGCAGGACCGGATGCAGCACACCATGTACTACAACTCCACGCTGCGGCCCGAGGACTTCGAGGACATCCTCACCCCGGTCGAGCAGGAGCGCAAAGGCCGCAGGGCCGACCACACCGCCACCTTCCAGGGCGACGACGAGGACGACGGCGAGCGCAAGGGGCTGCTCGGCCGGTTCGGGTTCGGCCGCAACTCCAGCCGCGGCCGCAGCGACGGCCTGGGCGACTACTTCGGCAACGACGGCGAGGAGGAGTACGACGAATCCGAGCCGCGCCGCTTCCCGTCGCTGATCCTGGTCCCGCTGGCGCTGATCCTGGCCGGGCTGACCATGATGCTGCCCGTCATCGGCTTCCTCGTGGCACTGCTCGCGTCCTCGATCCTCGGCGCGCTCGACAAGGTGAAGGGCGAGCACGCCCGCCGCCTCCAGACCCGCGGCCCGCGCGGCTCCGACAGCATGGTGGTCGCGCTCAGCATGCCGTGGGCGCTGGTGCGCAACGCGGGCAGCACCCTGGTCGTCTCCCTCGGCTTCCTGGTCGTGGGGCTGCTCGCGGGCAGTGTCATCACCGTGGTCATGGGTGTCGCGTCGGCTGTGAGCATCGGCACCTACGGGATGTTCGCCGCGTCCCTCGGCGCGCTGTTCTTCCCGCCCGGGGTGCGGCGGCAGTCGGTCTGGCTGACCCGGCGCGTCGGCATCCGCAACGTCTACGTCTACATCGGCAGCATGGTGGCCGTCGGGCTGATCGCGCTGTTCATGATCGTCTTCGGGTTCAGCATCGGCAGCACCGGGGGCGGCCTCTTCGTGCCGATCCCGCAGCCCAACGAGTGGTTCGGCTGACCGGCGGCTCCCGCGCCCCCGTCGCACCGCGTGCGTCGGGGCGACCGGGCGGGCGCGTCCGCGCCGCCGCGGGGGAGGTGTTCCGCTTTCCTCGTACCGGCCAGTAACATCGGGTTCAGGAACGAGGGACGCGGGACCGGCGCGATGGGAAGCCGGACCCGGCGCCATACCGCAACCGCGTGTTTGGCACCCTTGGTGACCACGGGCGCGACCGCGTCCGCGCCGTCCGACCGGGGGGCGCATGGGAGTGCAGGGAGGTCGGCCACCGGCCATGAATATTGTCGTACTGGTCAAGCAGGTTCCGGACACGGCGACCGAGCGCAAGCTCCGGGCCGCGGACAACACGCTCGACCGCGAAGCGTCCGACGGCGTCATCAACGAGCTGTGCGAGTACGCCATCGAAGAGGCACTCCAGCTGAAGGAGAAGCACGGCGGCGAGGTCACCGTGCTGACAATGGGCCCCGACAAGGCCACCGACTCCATCCGCAAGGCGCTGTCCATGGGTGCCGACAAGGCCGTGCACCTCAACGACGACGCGCTGCACGGCTCTGACGCCCTCCAGACCGCGTACGCGCTGGCCCAGGCGCTGCGCACGCTGGAGTTCGACATCGTGGTCATGGGTTCGGAGTCCACCGACGCCCGCACCGGCGTCGTGGGTGCCGCGCTCGCCGAGTACCTCGGCCTGCCGCAGCTCACCCTCGCCGGCAAGGTCGACGTCGACGGCGGCGCCATCAAGATCCAGCGGCAGACCGACTACGGCTACGACGTCGTCGAGGCGGCGCTCCCCGCGGTCGTCTCGGTGGTCGAGAAGATCAACGAGCCGCGCTACCCGTCGTTCAAGCTGATCATGCAGGCGAAGAAGAAGCCGGTCACCAAGCTCGACCTCGCCGGTGCCGGGATCGACGCCGCGAAGGTGGGCCTCGCCAACGCGACCACCACCACCGTCGACTTCGCCGCGGCGCCGCCGCGCGCCGCCGGTGTGATCGTGAAGGACGAAGGCGGCGGGGGCGCGCAGATCGCCGAGTTCCTCGCCGAGAAGAAGTTCGTGTAGTCGGCCGACGAGAAAGAGGGATGGGAAATCATGGCTGAGGTCCTCGTCCTCGTCGACCATGTCGACGGAGACGTCAAGAAGGTCACCGCGGAGCTGCTGACCGCCGCGCGCCGCATCGGCGAGCCCGCCGCGGTGTGGGTCGGCGACGGCGCCGCAGCAGGCAAGGAGCGGCTCGCCGAATACGGCGCCGCGAAGGTCTACGTCGCCCCGGCGGAGTTCGACGACTACGTCGTCGCCCCGAAGGCCGAGCTGCTGGCGTCGCTGGCCCAGGAGAAGGGCGCGGCCGCGATCCTGGTCTCGGCGAGCACCGAGGGCAAGGAGATCGCCGGCCGCACGGCGGTCAAGCTGGGATCCGGCGTGCTCACCGACGTCGTCGGCATCGACGGCGAACTCGTCGCCGAGCATTCGGTCTTCGGCGGTTCGACGCTCACCCACGCCAAGGTCGCGGCCGGCGTCCCGGTCATCGCGGTGCGCCCCAACTCGGTCTCGGCCGAGCCGGCCGAGGGCGCCGCGGCGGAGGAGGCGGTGTCGGTGCAGATCTCCGACGACGCCAAGGCGGCGAAGGTCGTCGAGCGGGTCGCGCAGGCGAAGGGCGACCGCCCCGAACTCGCCGAGGCCGCGATCGTGGTCTCCGGCGGGCGCGGTGTCGGCTCGGAGGACTTCTCCGTTGTCGAGGCGCTGGCCGACTCGCTGGGCGCCGCCGTGGGCGCGTCCCGCGCGGCCGTCGACTCCGGCTGGTACCCGAACCAGTTCCAGGTGGGCCAGACCGGCAAGACCGTCTCGCCGAACCTGTACATCGCCCTCGGCATCTCGGGCGCCATCCAGCACCGGGCCGGTATGCAGACCTCGAAGACCATCGTCGCGGTCAACAAGGACCCCGAGGCTCCGCTGCTGGAGATCTCCGACTTCGCGGTGGTGGGCGACCTCCACAAGGTCGCCCCGCAGCTGACCGAGGAGATCGCCAAGCGCCGGTAGCACCCGCACGGCACACCCCGGCGGCCTCCCGGCCACACCAGGCGGGAGGCCGCCGGTGTGCCGATGCCGCGACGCGCGCGAGTGTGTCCCCCCGCGGGCGTGGCAGCCACCGGCTCTGCCCGCGAGGGCGGCAGCAACCGGCTTTCCCCGCGGGGGCCCGGTCGCGGGGGCGGGTGGGGGACGTGCACCGTAGACTTGCCACTCGCCATGGTGTATTTCGATCACGCAGCAACGACCCCTCTGCGTCCCGCTGTCCTCGACGTCCTCACCGAGGAGTTCGGCCGGCTCGGCAACGCCTCGTCCCTGCACGGCGCCGGCCGCGGCGCGCGCCGCGTGGTCGAGGAGGCCAGGGAGGCGATCGCCGAGTCGCTCGGCTGCACCCCCAATGAAGTGGTGTTCACCAGCGGCGGCACCGAGGCCGACAACCTCGCCGTCAAAGGGCTGTACTGGGCGCGCAGTGCCGCCGATCCCGCCCGCCGCCGCATCCTGGTGGGCGCCGCCGAGCACCACGCCGTTCTCGACCCCGCCCGCTGGCTCGCCGACCACCAGGGCGCGGTCTACGAGGAACTGCCGGTCGACCCCAGCGGGCAGGTGCGGCCCGAGACCCTGCGCGCGGCGATCGAGCGCGACCCCGCCGACGTCGCCCTGGTGTCGGTCCAATGGGCCAACAACGAGGTCGGCACGGTGCAGCCGATCGCCGAGCTCGCCGCGATCGCGGGCGACCACGGGATCCCGTTCCACACCGACGCGGTGCAGGCCGTGGGTGCCGAACCCGTCGACTTCGCCGGGGCGGGGGTCGCCGCCCTCACCCTCACCGGGCACAAGGTGGGCGGGCCGGTCGGCGCGGGCGCGCTGCTGCTCGCCCGGGGCGTCGACCCCGTCCCCGTGCTGCACGGCGGGGGCCAGGAGCGCGAGGTCCGCTCGGGCACGCTGACGACCCCGCTGCTGCGCGGCTTCGCCACCGCGGTGCGGTCGGCGGTAGGGGAGCGGGTCGACCACGCGGCCCGGCTGCGCGCACTGCGGGCCGACCTGGTCGACGCCGTCAGCGCCGCGGTCCCCGACGTCGTCGTGAACGGGCACCCGGATCAGCGGCTGCCCGGCATCGCCAACCTGACCTTCCCCGGCTGCGAGGGCGACGCGCTGCTGATGCTGCTCGACGCCCGCGGCATCGAGTGCTCGACCGGGTCGGCCTGCTCCGCGGGGGTCTCGCAGGCGAGCCACGTGCTCCTGGCGATGGGCTGCCCGCCCGAAGCGGCCCGCGGCTCGCTGCGGTTCTCCCTGGGCCACGGCTCGACGCACGCCGACATCGCGGAACTCGCCGACGCGATCGGGCCCGCGGTGCAGCGGGCGAGGGCGGCGCTCGACCACCGCCGCTGACCCGCGGCCCCCGGACGGGGTGGCCCTGCGGTGCCGGGCGCCGCGCGGCGGCCGGCCCCGCGGTGCGGACCTGTCGGCGGACCCGCGGGGGCTGCCGCGGTCCCTCAGCCGCCGAGCTGGCGGCGGATGGGCTTGAGGATCTGGTTGATGGTGTCCCACTGCGGGTCGAGCGTGCTGCTGACCTGCACCTTGCTCTCCGACCACGTACGGGCCGCCTGCTCGAACGCGGGCAGGACTCCGGAGTCGGGGTCGAGGTAGAAGTGGTACCGGCGCTGGCCCCCGGCGGTCTGGTGGGCGAACAGCGCACCGTTGTCGGCGGCGATATCGCGCAGGGTCGCCGTGTACTCCTCCAGCGCCGCCGCCGACGGGTCGGCCGGCTGCTTGTCCTGGTCGGTGCTCGTGTAGCCGACGGACACGTGGACGTACAGCGTGAACGCGGGGAAGTCGCGGCGGTGCAGCGGGTGGCGGACGGAGATCTGCACGGAGCCGCGCAGCGGGATGCGCCCCTGGAGCGTCACCCAGCCGCCGCTGCCGAGCGCGCCGGAGAGCTGGTGCACGACGGTCGGCAGCGAGGTGGGCGGCAGCGGGTCGAGCGGCTTCTCGGCGAGCGGCGCGACGGATCCGATCCAGCGCACGTAGTCGTCCTCGCCGAGCGCGAGCAGCACCACGCGCTCGGCGACACCCTGGCGGGCGTCGTCGGGCAGGAACATGAAGTCGGGGTGGTAGACGCCGGCCTCGATGGTGGCGAGCTGCTGGTTGACCCGCAGCGACACCGACACGTGCGACAGGTCGAGCTCGTGGCCGTCCCATGTCAGCGGCTTGGACAGCTGTGCGGGGTCGGCCGGGCGGGCCGCGAAGAACCGCCAGCCGGGATCGTCGGGCGCGGCACGCTTCCAGCGCTCGGCGACGATCCTGGCCTCGTCGTCGGACCCGGCGCTGAGGATGAGCGCGCAGGTGGGCGCCGTCCCGCCGATGCCGAGGTCGTCGATGCTGTCGGCGGAGCCCAGCGATTCGAGCATGTCCTGGAGGGACTGCTCGGACGCGGTGTCGAGCCCGTCGAAGCCGCTCGGCTCCTCGCTCGGCGGGGCCTCGGACAGCTCCCAGGTCAGGGCGGGGCTCAGGCGCCGGACCCGCTCGGTGACGAACTGCGCGGTCTCCTCGGAGACGGGGGTCCCGTCGGCGATGGACGCGGCGAGATCGGCTCGGACGTCGGGCCAGTGGGACCAGAATTCGTCCACTGCGACGGCTGAGTCGGGTACGGAGGATCGACGGCGACGGAACAGAGCCATACCTCGATTTTCGCAGAACCCGAGGGGGCCCGCGCCGCCGACCCGCGCCCGTCGCACGCCGTCGCGGCGCCGCCGCGCCCGCCGCGCGCCCGCTTGCGGACCCGGGCCTGCCCGGGCGGGCGCGGGGTGGGGATCCGGTCGCGGGGGCACGTAGGCTTGGCGGGTTATGACTTTGCGAGTACTCGCCGCCATGTCGGGCGGTGTCGATTCAGCGGTCGCGGCGGCGCGCGCGGCCGAAGCCGGTCACGATGTCACGGGCGTCCACCTGGCCCTGTCCAAGAATCCGCAGTCCTACCGCACCGGCGCGCGGGGCTGCTGCACCGTCGAGGACTCCCGCGACGCCCGCCGCGCGGCCGACGTCATCGGCATCCCGTTCTACGTGTGGGACATGGCCGAGGAGTTCGACCGCGAGGTCGTGCAGGACTTCGTCGCCGAGTACGCCGCGGGGCGCACCCCCAACCCGTGCCTGCGCTGCAACGAGAAGATCAAGTTCGCCGCCGTGCTCGACCGCGCCATCGCGCTGGGCTTCGACGCCGTCGCCACCGGGCACCACGTCCGGATGCTCGACGGCCGGCTGCGGCGCAGCGTCGACCTCGCCAAGGACCAGTCGTACGTGCTCGCGGTGCTCACCAGCGAGCAGCTGGCGCACTCCCTGTTCCCGCTGGGCGACTGCACCAAGGACGAGGTGCGCGCCGAGGCCGATCGCCGCGGCCTCGCGGTGGCGGCGAAGCCCGACAGCCACGACATCTGCTTCATCGCCGACGGCGACACCGCCGGCTTCCTCAACGGCCGCCTCGGCAGCGAGGAGGGCCCCATCGTCGACACCGACGGCGCGGTGGTCGGGACCCACAGCGGCGCCCACGCCTACACGGTCGGCCAGCGCAAGGGGCTGAACCTCGGCGGGGCGGTCGACCGGCGCTACGTCCTGTCGATCGAGCCGGTGAACAACACGGTGACGGTCGGCCCGCGCGACGCCCTCGAGGTCGACGAGATCATCGGCGAGCGCCCGGTGTGGAACGGCCGCGCGCCGAGCAGCGTGCCGTTCGAGGCGACCGTGCAGCTCCGCGCGCACGGCGAGGTGCACGCCTGCCGCGCGCGGGAGCGCGACGGCGCGCTGGTCATCGAGCTCGACGCCCCCGCCACCGGGGTCGCCGCCGGCCAGGCCGCCGTGCTCTACGACGACGACATCGTCCTCGCCTCGGCGACCATCGCGGCGACCTCGCGCCGTGCGGCGACGGCGGTGTGAGGCACGCGGGTGCGAGCGCCACCCGCCTACCGCCGAAGTTAGGGTAGCCATAACATAGTTCTGGTTCGGGCGGTTCGGCCGTCCTCGTCCAGACTGGTGGTGCGCGGTGGAGTACGAGTTCCTGAAGGGCCAGCCCCTCTGGATCGTGTACCTCACCCTGTTCTGGGTCGCCTTCCTGCGGGCCCAGGCCACCTATTGGATCGGCAGGGGCCTCGGCGCCGGACTCGACCGGTCCAAGTTCGCCCGGCGGCTCGGCGCGCGGCTGCACCGCGCCGAGAACCTCGTCAACAGGTTCGGCCCGCCGGCCGTCACCCTCTCGTTCCTCACCTGGGGCCTGCAAACGGCCATCAACCTCGCAGCGGGCGCCACCCGCATGCGCCTGCCGCGCTACCTCGTCGCCCTGGCGTTCGGCTCCCTCATCTGGGCCGCCATCTACAGTGTGGGCCTGGTCGCGGCGGTGAACCTGTTCCTGCACTCCCCGTACCTCGTCGGCGCCGCGGTGCTGCTCGCCGTGGCGGGCGTCGCCGGCTACCTGTGGTGGCGCCGCCGCCGCGCGTCCGAGGCCGCCGCCGACCCCGCCGCCGAGCAGGTCCCCTCCACCCACTGACCCCCGCAGCCGCGGCCCGGCACCGGCGGTCGGCGGCGGCACGCCGACCGCCGACGTTCCGGGCGGTATGCCGCCGATCGGGCGCGGGGGCTCGGGTGCCCTACATTTGGTCCTCGTGAGTGAGCAGCAGAGATTCCCCTGGCCGGCGGCGAGTGCGACGGGTGTCGGGTCCTGTCCCGGCGACGACCCCGACGAGATGGCCCGCACCGTGTTCGGCGAGCTCCCCGAGCTCCCGCACCTGCCCGAGCTGCCCGAACGCGGCGCGGGCGCCGATCTCGTCGGGCGCGGTGCGGCGCTGCTGGTGGAGTTCCCGGTCGAGGTGCAGCCGTCCGGCTGGCGGGTGGTGCAGCGGCCCGGCCGCGACCTGACCCGGGCCGCCGACTTCCTGTCCTACGACCTCGACGCGCTGGAGGACCGCGCGCACGCCTACACCGGTCCCCTGAAAGTGCAGGTGGCGGGGCCGTGGACGCTGGCGGCGTCGATCGAGCTGCGCGGCGGCGAACGCCTGGTCGCCGACCCCGGCGCGATCGCCGACCTGTGCGAGTCGCAGCTCGAAGGGGTCCGCGGGCACCTGGCCGACCTGCGCGCCCGGGTCCCGGGCGCGCAACTGCTGGTGCAGGTCGACGAGCCCTCGCTGCCGTCGGTCCTGACGGGCCGGGTGCCCACCGCCAGCGGCTACGGCACCCTGCGGGCCGTGGAGCGGGTGGCGGTCGAGGAGCGGCTGCGGGCCCTGTTCGGCGCGATCGACGCGGCGGGTGCGCTGCCCATGGTCCACTGCTGCGCCGAAGCGGTCCCGATCGACCTGCTGCGGCGCTGCGGGGCGCGGGCGGTGAGCCTGGACGCGACACTCCTGACTCGCGCAGCCGACGAGGCGATCGGCACGGCGGTGGAGGCCGGAATCGGCATTTTCGCGGGTGTCGTCCCCGGTAGTGACGCTGTTCTGTCGGCACCGGCCGCTAACGTCGACCCTGTACGCGAGATGTGGCACCGCATCGGCTTCGACCCCGAGCACCTCGCCGGCACCGTGGTCATCACGCCCCGGTGCGGACTCGCCGGGGCCTCGGCCGCCTATGTCCGCGAGGCGCTCGCCGCCTGCCGGGCGGCGGCGCGGGTGCTGCGCGACGAACCGCGGCGTTAGGGAGTGCTGTGGGAGGGGTTCCGGGTCCGGAACGGCCTTCAGAAACACGACCCGGGGACGCCACTGCTCCATCCGCCCAGCGAAAGGACGGTCAACAGGGTGAACGCGGAATCGCAGGCGGCAGCGGCCGGCACCGTCGACGGGGTGCCCGCGGCGACGCGCGCGCGCCACGCGGAACTGAGCCAGGACCTCGACGACCACAGCTACCGCTACTACCTGGGCACACCCGTCATCGCCGACGCCGAGTACGACACTCTCATGCGCGGGTTGATCGCGCTGGAGGAGAAGTACCCCCAGCTCCGCACGCCCGACTCGCCCACCCAGAAGGTCGGCGCGCCCATCAGCAACGACTTCGCCGCGGTCGAGCACCTGGAGCGGATGCAGAGCCTCGACAACGCGTTCCACACCGACGAACTGGCGGCGTGGGAGCACCGTGTCACCGGTGAGGTGCCGGTCGAGGCGTACCTGTGCGAGCTGAAGATCGACGGCCTCGCCGCCGACCTCGTGTACGAGAAGGGGCGGCTGGTGCGGGCCGCCACCCGCGGCGACGGCAGGGTCGGCGAGGACATCACGCTGAACGTCCGCACCATCGAGTCCGTCCCGGCGCGGCTCGACGACTCCGTCGAGCCGGTCCCCGACCTCCTCGAAGTGCGCGGCGAGGTGTTCCTGCCGGGCGCCGCGTTCGAGGAGCTGAACGCCCGGCTCGCCGACGACGGCAAGCCGCCCTTCGCCAACCCGCGCAACGCGGCGGCCGGCTCGCTGCGCCAGAAGGATCCCCGCGTCTCGGCGTCGCGGCCGCTGGCGATGCTGTGCCACGGCGTCGGCGCGCACGAGGGCGTCCGGTTCACCCACCAGTCGCACGCCTACGACCTGCTGAAGGCGTGGGGCCTGCCGGTCAGCGACCGCACCAGGGTGCTGCCGACCCTCACCGAGGTCCACGGCTACATCGACTACTACGCCGAGCACCGCCACGACCCCGAGTACGAGATCGACGGCGTCGTGGTCAAGGTCGACGACGTCGCCATCCAGCGCCGCCTCGGCTCCACCAGCCGGGCGCCGCGCTGGGCCATCGCCTACAAGTACCCCCCCGAGGAGGTCACCACCCGGCTGGTCGACATCCGCGTCAACGTCGGGCGTACCGGGCGGGTCACCCCCTACGGCGTCATGGAGCCGGTGCGGGTGGCCGGGTCCGAGGTCGAGTTCGCCACGCTGCACAACGCCCAGGAGGTCGAGCGCAAGGGCGTCCTCCTCGGCGACGTCGTCGTGCTGCGCAAGGCCGGCGACGTCATCCCCGAGATCGTCGGGCCGGTGCTGGAGCAGCGCGACGGCTCCGAGCGCGCGTTCGTGATGCCCGAGCGGTGCCCCGAGTGCCGGACCCCGCTGGGGCGGCAGAAGGAGGGCGACGTCGACCTGCGCTGCCCCAACACCCGCGCCTGCCCGGGGCAGCTGCGCGAGCGCCTCTTCTACGTCGCCGGCCGCAAGGCGCTCGACATCGAGGCGCTGGGCTACGTCGCGGCCACGGCGCTGACCCAGCCGCTGGAACCGGCCGAACCCCCGCTCCACGACGAAGGCGACCTCTTCGACCTGCGGCGCGACCAGCTGCTGCCCATCAAGACCCACGTGCTCGACCCCGACACCACCGAGCCCAAGCGCGACCCCAAGACCGGCGAGCCCAAGGTCGTCACCTTCTTCGCCAACAAGGAGGGCGGCGCGAAGAAGACCGTCGACAAGCTGTTCGAGGAGCTGGAGAAGGCCAAGGCCAAACCGCTGTCGCGGGTGCTGGTGGCGCTGTCGATCCGGCACGTCGGCCCGCGCGCCGCCGAGGACCTCGCACGGTCGTTCCGGTCCATGGAGGCCATCGCCGCGGCGAGCGAGGAGGAGCTCGCCGCCGTCGAGGGCATCGGCCCCACCATCGCCGCCTCGGTCATCGAGTGGTTCGCCGTCGACTGGCACCGCGAGATCGTCGCCAAGTGGCGCGCCGCGGGGGTCCGCATGGAGGAGGAGGGGGCCGACACCGGGCCGCGCCCGCTCGAAGGCGTCACCGTGGTCGTCACCGGTTCGCTGGAGGAGTACAGCCGCGACGGCGCGAAGGAGGCCATTCAGAACCTCGGCGGCAAGGTGACCGGATCCGTATCGAAGAAGACCGGTTTCGTGGTGGTCGGCGAAAGCCCGGGTACGAAGTACGACAAGGCCGTTTCCGCCGGCGTGCCGATCCTCGACGAAGCGGGCTTCACCGTGCTCCTCGAGCAAGGGCCGGAAGTGGCCATAGGGCTGCGGCTCACCGCCGAGGAGGAGTGATCCGGCCGAACGGCGAGGTCACCACGTTCCACCGGGCGGCGCCGCAGCTGACGCGCCGAAGACCGATGTCTACGATCTGCGACCGCGGGGCTACCTGACGCAGTACTCTGGGCGAATCGGGCGTTTGTATCAGGCAACCCACAGATCACCCAAAGTCTCAGCTCGGCGACACCTGGTGACGAAACCCCGTAAGCTGTTGGCTACAGCCCTCGCATTGCCTGAGGATCCGTTCCGGTTATGGGGGTGACCGGAACGTCGGCCGCCGGTTTCCGTACGGCGCCATACCGAATCTCATGAGAGCGCCGTCCGCACGGCGGAGTACCCGGGTCCGCACGGACCCGCCGGCGGCGGAGGGCGCGCTCTGGACGACCCCGAGGACGCGATGAAGGACCCCAACAACACCCGGGATGTGGGACCCCGGGCCGGGACGCCGTTGTGGCTGTATCTCGCCAGCACCACGGTCGCCGGCTGCGTTCTCCTGGTGGTCTCCCTGGTCTGGGCCGGCGCCGACCAGCTCGCCGCGATCGGCGCGCGCCCGCTGATCTGGGTCGTGCTGTGCATGGTCATCATCGGTGAGCTGCGTCCCATCGCGAGCCTCCACTCGCCCAACGACAACGGCCACCCCACCTCGCTGCCGTTCTCGTTCGCGCTCGTCCTGCTCTACGGCCTCCCGGTGGCGGCGCTGGTCCAGGCGATCGCGAGCGCCGTCTCGGGCGTCGTGCGCGGCCACTCCGTGCATCGCAGCGCCTTCAACATCGCCCAGTACACCCTCAGCTTCGGGGTCGCCGACGCCGTGCTGCGGCTGCTCATGCCGTTCGCCGAGAACGCGGCCTGGCTGCCCGGCGCCGTCGAGCTCCTCGTCGTCGCGCTGGCGGGGGCCGCGTACTTCGCCACCAACCTCGTCCTGGTCGAGTGCGCCGTCGCCATGCACGAGCGCGCGCCGCTGCACCGGATGCTCGGAAAGGACATCGGGCAGCGGCTGTTCGTCAACCTGGTGCTGCTCAGCCTGGCGCCGCTGGTGGTCGTCACCATGACCCACTCGGTGTGGCTCGTCCCGCTGTTCGCGTTCCCCCTCGCGGCGCTCTACACCGGGGCGTCGCTGTCGGTGAAACGCGAGCATCAGGTGAACCACGACGAACTCACCGGGCTCGCCAACCGCAAGCTGCTGTTCCTGCGCACACAGGAGGCGCTCAGCGAAGCCCAGGAGCACAAGCACCGGGTGGGCCTGCTGCTGCTCGACCTCGACCGCTTCAAAGAGGTCAACGACACCCTCGGCCACCCCACCGGCGACCGCCTGCTGCAAGCCGTCGCGCACCGCCTCACGCACAGCGTGCGCCCCGGCGACCTCGTGGCGCGGCTCGGCGGCGACGAGTTCGCCGTGCTGCTCCCGCAGGTCCGCGACGCCGCGTCGGCGCGCGAGGTCGCGGCCCGGCTGCGGGTCTCCCTCGCCGAGCCCATGCGCCTCGACGGCATGGACTTCGACCTGGAGGCCAGCGTCGGCATCGCGCTGTACCCCAACCACGCACCGGACTTCGAGCTGCTGATGCAGCGGGCCGACGTCGCGATGTACGTCGCCAAGGAGCACCGCACCGGTGTGGAGTCCTACGAGCCGCACAAGGACCGCAACTCCACGGCCCGGCTCAGCCTGTTCAGCGAGCTGCGCCGCGCCCTTGTCGAAGACGAGCTGGAGATGTTCTACCAGCCCAAGGTCGAGCTCGCGGAGCAGCGCGTGGTCGGGTTGGAGGCGCTGGTGCGCTGGCGGCACCCGCAGCGGGGCGTGCTCCCGCCCGAGGAGTTCGTGCCGCTCGTCGAGCAGTCGTATTTGATGCGCAGCTTCACCCACGAGATCATCGAGCAGACCCTGCCGCAGATCTCCGACTGGTGGTCGTCGGGGTTCACCGTGCCCGTCTCGGTCAACCTCTCGGCGCGCGAGCTCCTCGACCCCACGCTGCCCGAGATCGTCGCGGCGGGCCTGCGCCGCCACGCCGTCGAACCGCGCGCGCTGCGTCTGGAGATCAGCGAACGCGTCATGGCGGCCGAGGCCGACGCCATCACCCCGACCATCCTCGCCCTCTCCGACCTCGGCGTGTCGCTGTCCCTCGACGACTTCGGCACCGGCTATTTCACCCTCGCCCGGCTGCACGGCCTGCCGGTCAAGGAGATCAAGATCGACCAGACCTTCGTCCACCGGGTGGTCGACGCCCCCGACGGCAGGGCCATCGTCGGGTCGGCACTCGACCTCGTGAAGACCCTCGGCATGTACGCCGTCGCCGAAGGCGTCGAGAACGCCCGGGTCGCCGGCATCCTGCGCACCCTCGGCTGCCACGCGGCGCAGGGCCGCTTCTTCGCGCCGCCGCTCGACTCCGCCGACGCCACCTCCTGGCTCCGCGAGCACGGCCGCGCCGACGACCTCGCCACCGGCGAACGCACCGGCTGACCACCCGCCCCACCGAGGAGCCCGGCCCGGCCCCGGCGGTCCGCGCCGTGCTGCGGGGTCTCCGCGGTCGCCGCGCCACGGCGTTCCCGAACCGGCCATAGGATTGCAGGGACCGCATCCGCCGCTCGACCGGATCCGGTAGTCCCGACCAGACGAAGAAAACGGTGCCCATTCATGTCCGCCATCACCCGCGACGAGGTGGCCCACCTCGCCCGGTTGTCGCGGCTGGCGCTGCGTGAGGACGAGCTCGACCAGCTCGCCGCACAGTTGGACGACATCATCTCCGCTGTGGCCCAGGTGCAGGAGGTCGCCCAGGGCGACATCCCGCCCACCTCGCACGCCCTGCCGCTGACCAACGTCTACCGTCCCGACGAGGCGCGGCCGGGCCTCGGCCCCGATGCCGCCCTGGCGGGCGCCCCCGCGGTGCAGGACCAGCGGTTCCGGGTCCCGCAGATCCTGGGGGAGGAGGACTGATGGCGTCCGACGACCTGATCCGGCTGTCGGCCGCCGAGCTCGGCGCCGCCATCGCGGCGGGCGAGACCTCCTCGGTCGACGCCACGCGGGCCTACCTCGACCGCATCGACGCCGTCGAGCCCGACATCAACGCGTTCCTGCACGTCGGCCGCGACAGCGCGCTGGAGCAGGCGCGCACGGCCGACCGCCGCCGCGCCGACGGCGAGGACCTCGGCCCCCTGGCCGGTGTGCCCATCGCGCACAAGGACGTGTTCTGCACCAAGGACATGCCCACCACCGCGGCGTCCAAGATCCTCGAAGGCTGGCAGCCGCCCTACGACGCCACCGTCACCGCGCGGCTGCGCGACGCCGGGCTGGTCATCCTCGGCAAGACCAACATGGACGAGTTCGCCATGGGCTCGTCCACGGAGAACTCCGCCTACGGCGCGACCCGCAACCCGTGGGACACCGCGCGGGTGCCCGGCGGGTCCTCCGGCGGGTCCTCCGCCGCCGTCGCGGCGTTCGAGGCGCCCCTCGCCACCGGCACCGACACCGGCGGTTCCATCCGCCAGCCCGCCGCGGTCACCGGCCTGGTGGGTGCGAAGCCCACCTACGGCGGCTCGTCCCGCTACGGCGTCATCGCGTTCGCGTCCTCGCTCGACACCCCCGGGCCGTTCGCCCGCACCGTGCTCGACGCGGCGCTGCTGCACGAGGCTTTCTCCGGGCACGACCCCCGCGACTCCACCTCCGTCGACGCCCCGGTGCCCGGGGTGGTCGAGGCGGCCCGCCGCGCCGACGTGCAGGGCCTGCGCGTCGGCGTCGTCAAGGAGTTCGGCGGCGAGGGCTACCAGCCGGGGGTGACCCAGCGCTTCCAGGAGTCCGTCGAGCTGCTGGAGTCGCTGGGCGCGAAGGTGGTCGAGGTCTCCTGCCCGAGCTTCACCAGCGCGCTGGCGGCGTACTACCTGATCGCGCCGAGCGAGGCGTCCTCGAACCTGGCGCGGTTCGACGCCATGCGCTACGGCCTGCGGGTGGGCGACGACGGCACCCGCAGCGCCGAGGAGGTCATGTCGCTGACCCGCGCCAAGGGCTTCGGCCCCGAGGTCAAGCGCCGCATCATCCTGGGCACCTACGCGCTGTCGAGCGGCTACTACGACGCGTACTACGGCTCGGCCCAGCAGGTGCGCACGCTCATCAAGCGCGACTTCGACGCCGCGTTCGAGCACGTCGACGTGCTGGTGTCGCCCACGACGCCGACCACGGCGTTCCCCATCGGCGAGCGCGCCGACGACCCCATGGCGATGTACCTCGCCGACCTCTGCACGATCCCCACGAACCTGGCCGGCAACGCCGCGCTCTCGGTGCCGTGCGGGCTCGCGCCCGAGGACGGCCTGCCGGTGGGCTTGCAGATCATGGCCCCCGCGCTCGCCGACGACCGCACCTACCGTGCGGGCGCCGCCGTCGAGGCCGCGCTGGCCGAGCGCTGGGGCGGCCCGCTGCTCGGCACGAGCGCCTACGCGGTGTAGCGCACAGCGCAAACGAATGCGGGCCCCGCGCCGGATGGCGCGGGGCCCGCATTCGTTTCCAAGGTGCTCCGGCCCTCCGGGGCCGACCGCCGCCGCGCCTCAGCGCGGCGGCGGACACCTGGGGCCGGTTCCCGCGGGAGCGGCCCCAGGTGCGGTGGTACTGCTACTCGGCCGCGCCGGCGCCGTTGCGGCGCTTGCGGGCGAGGTACATCGCCGTACCGCCACCGCCGAGGGCCACAGCGGCCGCGGCGATGAGACCGCCGAGGGCGGTACCGGTCACGGGCAGGCCCGGCTTGTCGTCGGGCTTCTCAGCGGCCGGCGGGGTCGAGGGCGACTCCGAGGGGCTCGGCTTCTCGTCGGGGGTGCTCGGCGAGGGGCTGGGGGTCGGCTTCTCGTCGGGCGTGCTCGGCGACGGGCTGGGGCTCGGCTTCTCGCCGGCGGTCCAGGTGACCTCGGCACCGGCGGTGACCTTGGTGGACTTGGTCTGCGCCGTGATGAGGGTCTGGGTCTCGCGCTGGCCCTTGACGCCCTTGAACAGGCGGCCGGCGCCGACGGTGGACTCGACGTCGGCGGAGAGGGACGCCTTGCCCGGAGCGGTGCCCTCGGGGACCTTGACGCCGAGCTGGTCGCCGTTGTTCACCTTGGTGGCCGGCTTGCCGGTCTTGACGTCGACCAGCTCCACGCCCTCGGGCGCCTCAAGGGCGAAGTCGAGGTCCTTGCCGCTGGTGGTGACGGTGAACTTGCCGATGGTCTCGCCGGCCTTGCCCTCGGCCTGCGTGGGGTCGATGGCGAGGGAGGCGTGCGGCTCCTCCGAGGCGAGGTCCTGGGCGTTCTTCACGAGGTAGTCGTACAGCGCGATGACCTTGGGGTTGTTGCCCCGCTCGCTGAACTTCTTGCCGTTGCTGAAGTGCCAGATGGCGGCCTGGGTGCCGGCGAGCGCCGACTTCTGGTCGAGGCCGCGGACCTTGCTCTTCGCGGCGAGCGCCGCGACGTCGACGGTCGGGTAGGAGTTCTGGAGCACCCAGTGGACCTTGCCGGGTGCGCTGAACTCGCCCTTGCCCGGGTAGTTCGCCCACTGGTCCTCGACGTAGTCGGCACCGCTGCGGATGCGGGTCTCGTAGTCGATGCAGTAGGTCAGCAGGGTCGAGCCGTCCTTGAGCTGCAACTTGAACAGCGAGGTGCCGATCTCGCCGCCGCCGTCGGCGCGGACCTTGTGGCCGGATGCCTCGTTGCCGACGTACTTGCCCTGGGCGCCGGTGTCGGCGCCAGCGGGTGCCGCGGTGCCGAAGGCGAGGAGGGCCGCAGCCGCCGTGGTGGCGAGGACCGTCGCGGCACGGCGGCCGCGCCGTGCGCTATGGGGGCGTGAGTTCATCAAGTTTTTGTCCAGGTGAGGGAGTGAGCCGGTAGGGATTTGCAGCCGAGCGAAATTAGGCACTGCACACTTCGCAGGCTGGTGCGGTGTTTCGCCAGTTCGCCCGAGCCGGTATTCGAATGGAGCGGGCACGCGGCCGGCCGCGGGATGTTCGAGGCACTCGTGGGAGTGCGGGGAGCACTGGCGTCGTGGACGTTCGGGGGCCGTCGCCGATCAAGGCGACTACCGCACCGCCAGATACTAGCGACCCATTTCCGGGCTTCCAACCCGCTTCGGGGAATTGTGTATGAATCGATCTCGGGTGACCGTTATGCGCTGCGCGAATTTCGCACCGGCGGGGTTCCCCTGTGTTCTTTGTTACGGGCGGTGCGGGGGGTGCGCGGTTTCCGCGCCGCACGGCGCGGCCCGCTCGGTCCTCGCAGGCCACCCCCGCCCTGCGGGAGCCGTCGGGTGCCGGTGCGCCGCGCCGCGCGGGGGCGGTGCGGCCTCGACCGATACCGCCGCGCGCCCTTGGGCGGCGCCGCCGCGGGCACACGTCGCCGCCGCGCCCCGGGGATCGGTAGGCTCATAGCCGCATCCCTGTTCAGCGACCGGGCGGTAAGCGGACACGCCCGGCCGGGCCGCGCCAACGGCGCCGACCGTGGCCGGATCCGGCCACGGCCACGCATAGGCGCCTTGGGCGGGCTGCCCGGCGCGGCTGCGCCCGCCGGACGAACACGACAATGAAGCAGTGACGGTATCCCTCGCCCGCGCGCGGTGCGCGTGCGCGGCGGGGCCACTCGACTACGGAAACGGGTTGTGCGGCGATGGCCAACGCGGTGACGAACAGCGGTGCCGCCGAACTGGTGGCATACGACGACGCGATGAGCCGGTACCAGCCGGTGCTCGGTTTGGAGACCCACGTCGAACTGGGCACCGGGTCGAAGATGTTCTGCTCCTGCTCCACCGCGTTCGGCGCCGCGCCCAACACCCAGGTGTGCCCCGTGTGCCTGGCCCTGCCCGGCTCGCTGCCCGTGGTGAACGCGACCGCCGTCGAGAGCGCCATCAGGCTCGGTCTGGCGCTCGACTGCTCGATCGCGCCCTGGGGCAGGTTCGCCCGGAAGAACTACTTCTACCCGGACATGCCGAAGAACTACCAGATCTCGCAGTACGACGAGCCGATCTGCGTCGACGGCCACCTCGACGTCACGGTCGACACCCCCGACGGCCCCCGTGGGTTCCGGGTCGAGATCGAGCGCGTGCACATGGAGGAGGACACCGGCAAGACCTCCCACGTCGGCGGCGCCACCGGGCGCATCCACGGTGCGCAGTACTCCATCGTCGACTACAACCGCGCCGGCATCCCGCTGCTGGAGATCGTCACCAGGCCCATCGAGCACACCGGCGACCTCGCCCCGCTGGTGGCCCGCGCCTACGTCTCCGAGCTGCGCGACCTCGTCCGCTCCCTCGGCGTCTCCGACGTCCGCATGGAGGAGGGCTCGCTGCGCTGCGACGTCAACGTCTCCCTCATGCCCGAGGGCGCGGCGGAGTGGGGCACCCGCTCCGAGACCAAGAACGTCAACTCGCTCCGGTCGGTCGAGCGCGCGGTGCGCTACGAGATCTCCCGGCAGGCCGGGCGGCTCGACGCCGGGCAGCGGGTCGTCCAGGAGACCCGGCACTTCCAGGAGAACAGCGGCAGCACCGTGTCGGGCCGCAGCAAGGAAGAGGCGCAGGACTACCGCTACTTCCCCGACCCCGACCTCGTCCCGGTCGCGCCGAGCGCCGAATGGGTCGAGGAGCTGCGCGCCGCACTGCCGGAGCGCCCCTCCGCCGTCCGGCGCCGGATCCAGGCCGAGTGGGGCCTTTCGGACGACGAACTGCGCGACCTCGTCAACGCCGACGCCATCGGCCTCGTCACCGCGACGGTCGCCGCGGGCGCGCCGTCGGACGACGCCCGCAAGTGGTGGCTGAACGAGTTGTCCCGGCGCGCCACCGAGACCGAGGTGGAGCTCGCGGCGCTCGCCATCACCCCCGCCCAGGTCGCCCGCGTCATCGCGCTGGTCGCCGAGGGCGTGCTCACCAACAAGCTGGCGCGGCAGGTCGTCGACGGCGTCCTCGCGGGCGAGGGCGAGCCCGACGCCGTGGTCGAGGCGCGCGGCCTCAAGGTGGTCAGCGACGACTCCGCGCTCGGCGCTGCGGTCGACGCCGCCATCGCCGGCAACCCCGACGTCGCCGAGAAGATCCGCGGCGGCAAGACCGCCGCTGCCGGGGCCCTCGTCGGCGCCGTGATGAAGGCCACGCGCGGCCAGGCCGACGCAGGGCGTGCCCGGCTGCTCATCCTGGAGCGCCTCGGGGTCGAGGGCTGAGGCCCGCAGGCACGGGCGGGCGGTTCTCCCTGGTGCCGGGGCGGCCGCCCCGGTGCGGCGGGCCCGTGCGGCGCACCCCTCTGTGGTCCCGACACGGGAGCGGCGACCGGTGATCACCCTGTGTGGTCGCGTTGTCGCCGTCTCTCCGCTTCCTCTCTATCGGACCGTGACCTTGGGTGAATAGCCTGGTGATGCGGGACAGGAGACGACCCGGGGTGCCGCGTGCGGGCGACCGCGCCGCGGCGGCCCGTCGGGGCGCGGGGTATCCCGTCGGCTGCACGAGGAGGTGCCGCCCGGTCGGCCGGACGTCCTCCGGGCAGGGCAGGCTCGATCTGCCCCGCCACGTACACAGGGGAGCCGTCATCGCCGTGTCCGCCGGTCGCGGGGGACACGGGTCCCGGCCGCACACGGTCCGGGCCGCGCGCCCGGCGGCGCTCGCCGGTGCGATCCGCATCGGCACACCAACAGCGCCCTGGGCCGCCGAGCCGCTGATCCCCGACCCCCGCTGTCCCCGAGGACCGCGGACCCGAGTGCCACCGATGGGAAGGGCGCCAATGTCGAGACACCCGGAGACCGGTGCCCCGGCGGGATCCGCCGACCCCGGTTCCTCTCGGCGCGGCCGGCCGGCCGGCGCCGGCCGGTGGGGCACTCGGACAGAGGCGGTGTGATGCGGACCGATTCCCGGGTCTGGCTCGGGGCTGTTCTGGTGATCACGCTGGTCTACGCGCTCGGAACCGTCGTGCCGTTCGGCGGTACGACCCTGGCCGGGTGGGGCGGCACCTGGCCCACCGCCGTCGCCGCGGCGCTCGCCGCCGCCTCGCTGCTGTACTGGGCGCGGCGCCGCGCGGCCACCGGCGCCGACACCGATGCCAACGCCGACGGCGCCGACGGCACCGCCGCACTGCGCTTCTTCGGGTTCTCCGCGCTGGCGTGGTGCGCGGGCGCCATCACCTACGGCGTCACCGGGCTGCTGAGCACCAGCGCGACCCTGTCGCTGACCTTCGGCGACCTGTTCTCCCTGATCGCGCTGCCGTTGTTCGTCATGGGCTTCACCCGGTTCGCGCCGCTGCCCAGCGGCGTGCGGCCGGCCGTCCGGCACTTCACCGACAGCTATGTGTGCGCCGCCGCGGTGTTCACCGTGGTGTGGGTGCTGCTGTTCGCGCCGCTGTACAACGAGATCGGCGACAGCCAGGGCTTCCTCGGGCTCGCGCTGATCTACCCCGTTGCCGACATCGTGGTGCTGTGCCTGCTCACGCCGCTGGTCTTCACCTCGCCGCACAGCACGCGGCGCGCGGTGCTCCTCGCCATCGGCGCGTTCGTCATCATCTGCGGCGCCGACCTGATCAACACCATCACCCGGCTCACCGGCTCCATGGTCGCCGGCGGCATCGAGTTCCCGGTCCGGCTGCTCGGCTTCGCGCTGCTGGCGAGCCTGCCGTGGCTGATCCGCGAGCGGGCGGGCGCCGCCCCGCGCCGCATCACCGGGCGCGGCCTCTACCGGTTCGCCCCCGAGATCGCGGCGGTCGTCGCGCTGACGCTCGCGACCCTGGTGCTGACCATCGGCGCGCTGCGGATGCCGGGCGTCGCCACGGTGCTGCCGCTGGTGGCGGGGTCGGCCGTCATCGTGCTGCTGGTGCGGGTCGCGGGGCTGCTGGAGGAGAACGCCACGCTGTGGCGCATGGTGCAGACCCGCGAGCGGCACTTCCACGAGCTGGCGAAGAACAGCGGCGACTTCATCCTGATCCTCGACTACGACGGCACCATCTTCTACGTCAGCCCCGGCGCGGCCGAGACCTTCGGCTACCGGTTGGACGACGTCCTCGCCGAGCCGGTCACCGCCATCGTGCACCCCGAGGACCTCACCCGGGTCGGCGCCGCCATGTCGGCGTTCACCCGGGGCGCCAAGGAGGGCATGCACCTGCGCATCCGGGTGCGGGCGGCCGACGGCACGTGGCGGCACACCGAGTCCACCGCGTCGCTGTACGAGCGGCCCGGCGACCCCGACCGCCTGCTGGTGACCACCCGCGACATCAGCGCCCAGGTGGCGCTCGAGGAGCAGGTCAACCACCTGACCTTCCACGACGGCATCACCGGCCTGCCCAACCGCGCCTACCTGGAGGAGCGCACCCGCGAGGTGCTGACCCGGCGCGACCCCGCCGACGACGGCGAGATCGCGGTGATCTTCCTCGATCTCGACGGCTTCACCGCGGTGAACGACTCCGCCGGGCACGCCTTCGGCGACTACCTGCTCGCCCAGGCGGGGCGGCGGCTGCGCGGCACCACCGACTCCGGCGACACCCTCGCCCGGTGGGGCGGCGACGAGTTCGCCGTGCTCATCGAGGACGGCAAGCACGCCCAGCAGGTGGTCGACCTCGCGGAGCGGCTCGGCCGCGTCATCAGCGGCGAGCCTTTCCAGGTGGCCGACCGCGAGGTGCTGATCTCGGCGAGCGTCGGGGTCGCCTTCGCCGAGCCGGGGACCGACTCCGGCGAGCTCCTCCGCAACGCCGACATGGCCATGGCGCGCGCGAAGGAGAGCACGGCCGGCCGGCTCGAGGTGTACGCCGCGCACATGCACGCCACCGTGGTGCGCCGGCTCGAACTCCAGAGCGAGCTGCGCCAGGCGCTGGCCGACGGCGACTTCACGCTGGAGTACCAGCCCGTGGTGAACCTGGAGACCTCCCAGGTCACCGCGGTCGAGGCGCTGGTCAGGCGGCGTCAGGACGGCAGGCTGATCCCGCCCGACGAGTTCATCGGCCCGGCCGAGGAGTCGGGGCTGATCGTGCCGCTGGGCGAGTGGATCCTGCGCGAGGCGTGCCAGCGCGTCGCCATCTGGCGGGTGTCCGACTGGGACATCGGGCTGGCGGTGAACCTCTCGGTCAAGCAGATCCTGTCGCCGCGGTTCGTGCAGACGGTCCAGGACGTCCTGGACGACAGCGGTCTCTCCGCCGACGCGCTCACCCTGGAGGTCGACGAGGAGGTCCTGCTGGAGAACCCCGGCGAGGCGGTCGAGCGGCTCTCCGAACTGCGGGAGCTCGGCGTCCGGCTCGCCATCGACGACTTCGGCATGGGCTACGCCTCGCTGGCGCACCTGCGGCGGCTCCGGGTGGACGAGATCAAGATCGACCCGTCGTTCACGCGCGACGTCGGCGCCGACAGCACCGTCACGCTGCTCACGCACACCATCATCCGGCTGGGCCAGGACCTCGGTATGCAGGTCGTCGCCGAGGGCATCGAGCAGCCCGACCAGTTGGAGCGGCTGCGGGCCATGGGCTGCGGCTACGGCCAGGGCTTCCTGATGGCCCGGCCCATGGCGGCCGAGGGCGTGGAATCACTGGTCGGCGGCGAGGCCAACATCGCGCTTTAGAGCGGTTCACGCGCCGCACCGGCGCCCGGTCCCGGTGCGGCGTATCATCCCGAATCTCCCGTTCCGTATTGCTATCTGCGCTTTGCATACCTGCGACGGAACCGAATGATGATCATCACATCTCGCATTTTGAGACATTATGCGGTTTCAGTTGACGTTCGGCAGCGCACTCGGCCATGGTTGTCAGTGTGCAGAGCAACTCCCTGATTCTCGTACTTGGCCAGCGCGCAGCCCGCTGACCGAGTCGACGCTGCGCGCTCCCTCCAATCGCCCCGAGGCGATGGGGGGTTTTTTGTTGCCGCAGTCCCCATCCGCCCCCAGTGCCTCTTGCGAAGGATCTTGTGATGACCGAGCAGATGACCGGAGCCCAATCGCTCATCAGGTCGCTGGAGCACGCCGGCGTGGACGTGGTGTTCGGGATCCCGGGCGGGGCGATCCTGCCCGCCTACGACCCCCTTTACGACTCAGGGAAGGTGCGCCACATCCTGATGCGCCACGAGCAGGGCGCCGGGCACGCGGCGGAGGGCTACGCCTACGCCACCGGCCGGCCGGGGGTGTGCATGGCGACCAGCGGTCCCGGCGCCACCAACCTGGTCACCCCCCTCGCCGACGCGCACATGGACTCCGTGCCGATGGTCGCCATCACCGGCCAGGTCGCGGCGCCCTCCATCGGCACCGACGCCTTCCAGGAAGCCGACATCTGCGGCATCACGATGCCGATCACCAAGCACAACTTCCTCGTGCGCGAGGCGGCCGACATCCCGCGGACCATCGCCGAGGCGTTCCACATCGCCTCCACCGGCCGCCCGGGGCCCGTGCTGGTCGACATCGCCAAGAGCGCGCTCCAGGCCGCCACCCGGTTCGCCTGGCCGCAGCGGCTGGACCTTCCCGGGTACCGCCCGGTCACCAAGCCGCACGGCAAGCAGGTCCGCGAGGCCGCGCGGATGATCGCCGAGGCGAAGCGCCCCGTGCTCTACGTCGGCGGCGGCGTGCTCAAGGCGGGCGCCTACCAGGAGCTGCGCGTCCTCGCCGAGATCACCGGGCTGCCGGTCGTCACGACCCTCATGGCACGCGGAGTGTTCCCCGACAGCCACGCGCAGAACCTGGGCATGCCCGGCATGCACGGCAACGTCGCCGCCGTGGGCGCGCTGCAACGCGCCGACCTGATCATCGCGCTGGGCGCGCGCTTCGACGACCGCGTCACCGGCAAGCTCGACTCCTTCGCGCCGGGCGCCAAGATCGTGCACGCCGACATCGACCCCGCGGAGATCTCCAAGAACCGGCACGCCGACGTCCCGATCGTCGGCGACTGCCGCGAGGTCATCGCCGACCTTGTGGTCGCGGTGCGCAACGATCAGGCCGAGGGGCGCCAGGCCGACATCGGCGGCTGGTGGTCCCAGCTCGACCGGCTGCGCACCACCTACCCGCTCGGCTACGAGGATCCCGGCGACGGCACCCTGTCGCCCCAGTACGTCATCAAGCGACTGGGGGAGATCGTCGGCCCCGAAGCCGCCTACGCCGCCGGTGTCGGGCAGCACCAGATGTGGGCGGCCCAGTTCATCGACTACGAGCGGCCCGGCGCGTTCATGAACTCCGGCGGGGCCGGGACCATGGGGTTCGCGGTGCCCGCGGCGCTCGGGGCGAAGGCCGGCGACCCCGACCGCGCCGTCTGGGCGATCGACGGCGACGGCTGCTTCCAGATGACCAACCAGGAACTGGCGACCTGCGCCGTCGAGGGCCTGCCCATCAAGGTCGCCGTCATCAACAACGGCAACCTGGGCATGGTCCGGCAGTGGCAGACCCTGTACTACGAGGGCCGCTACTCCCAGACCAACTTGCAGACCCTGGAGGAGCCGGCCAAGCAGAAGGCGCGGATTCCCGACTTCGTCCGCCTCGCCGAGGCGTACGGTTGTGTCGGGATCCGCTGCGAGCGGGCCGAGGACGTCGACGCCACCATCGAGAAGGCCATGGCCATCGACGACGCACCCGTGGTCATCGACTTCGCCGTGCACCAGGACGCCATGGTGTGGCCCATGGTCGGCCCCGGCATCAGCAACGACAGCATCCAGTACGCGCGCGACATGGCGCCGGACTGGGACGACGAGGACTAGGGACGGATCACCCCCATGACGATGCACACGCTCTCTGTGCTGGTGGAGGACACCCCTGGAGTCCTCGCCCGCGCCTCGGCGCTGTTCTCGCGCCGCGGGTTCAACATCAACTCACTCACCGTCGGCCCCACCGAAGTCCCGGGGCTGTCCCGGATGACGATCGTGGTCAACTGCGACCTCCACCCGCTGGAGCAGGTGACCAAGCAGCTCAACAAGCTGGTGAACGTCATCAAGATCGTCGAAATGGACACCGACGCCTCTGTGCGCCGGGAGCTGCTGCTGGTCAAGGTCAAAGCCGACCCCGGCAGCCGCTCCCACGTGCTGGAGACGGCCGAGCTGTTCCGCGCCAACGTCGTCGACGTCGGGCCGGACGTGGTCGTCATCGAGGCCACCGGCAAACCCGAGAAGCTTGAGGCGCTGATCCGCAATCTCGAGCCGTTCGGAATCAAGGAGCTGGTGAAGTCCGGTCTGGTCGCACTCGGGCGCGGGCCCCGGTCCATGAGCGACCGCTCGCTACGCTCCGTCGAGCGCAGTGCCTGACCCCGCCGCAATCAACAAGGAGTAAGCCGAAGTGGCAGCAGAGATGTACTACGACGACGACGCCGACCTGGGAGTGATCCAGGGCCGCAAGGTCGCCGTGATCGGATACGGCAGCCAGGGGCACGCGCACGCGCTGTCACTGCGGGACTCCGGCGCCGACGTGCGCGTGGGCCTCGCCGAGGGGTCGAAGACCCGCCAGAAGGTCGAAGAGGACGGCCTGCGGGTCGTCAGCCCGGCCGAGGCCGCCCGCGAGGCCGACGTCATCGTCATCCTCGCCCCCGACCACGTGCACCGCGACCTCTACGCGAAGGAGATCGCGCCCAACCTGAACGACGGCGACGCGCTGTTCTTCGGGCACGGCTTCAGCATCCGCTACGACCTCATCGAGCCCCCGGCCGGTGTCGACGTCGCGATGGTCGCCCCCAAGGGTCCCGGTCACCTTGTGCGCCGCCAGTTCGAGGAGGGGCGCGGCGTGCCCGTGCTCGTGGCGGTCGAGAAGGACGCCACCGGCACGGCGTGGGACCTCGCCCTGTCCTACGCCAAGGGCATCGGCGGCACCCGGGCCGGCGCGCTGAAGACCACGTTCACCGAGGAGACCGAGACCGACCTGTTCGGCGAGCAGGCCGTGCTGTGCGGCGGCCTGGCCGAGCTGATCAAGGCCGGGTACTCCACCCTCGTCGAGGCCGGGTACCAGCCCGAGATCGCCTACTTCGAGTGCCTGCACGAGGTGAAGCTGATCGTCGACCTCATGTACGAGGGCGGCATCTCCAAGATGAACTGGTCGGTGTCCGACAACGCCGAGTTCGGCGGGTACACCCGCGGCCCGCGCGTCGTCAACGACGCGACCCGCGAGGAGATGCGCCGCATCCTGGCCGAGGTCCGCGACGGCAGCTACGCGCGTGAGCTGGTCGCCGAGTTCGACGCCGGGCGGCCCAACTTCCTCAAGCGCCGCGAGGCCGAGCAGAACGAGCAGATCGAGAAGGTGGGCGCCGAGCTGCGCCCGCTGATGAGCTGGCTCAAGGCCTGAGCACCGCGATGCGGAGGGGGCCGGGCGCGTGCGCCCGGCCCCCTCGTGCGTCCCCAGTGCGGTGCGGCGCGGATCCCGGCGCCGGCCCGCTGCGTCCGCGCGGCGGGCGCGGTCCTTCAGGGCAGCCGCTGTGCCGGTGCGGGCGGCAGTGCGAGCGTGAGATACGCGAAGCCGAGGATGCCGCGGTAGCCGTGCAACCAGCCGTTGCGGTGGGCGTCGACCGCGGCGCGCACATCGGCGGCCTCGGGGGCGTCGGGATGCGCGAACAGCCATTGTTCGCTCCCCGCGCAGAAGCGCGACTCGAAGTCATCCCATTCGTCCTGGTTCGCCGTCGACACGGACAGGATCCGGAACCCGGCGGACATCGCGAGGTCCGCCAGTCCGCCGAGGGTGTTGAAGTCGTCCGGTGCGGCGTCCAGCGCCGCCAGGGCCGCCGGTGTCGGCTCCCGCTCCCAGAAGGCGTCCCCGAGCAGCAGCCGCCCGCCGGGGCGCACGTGCCCGCGCAGGGCGGCGAGGGCGTCGCGACTGCCGCCCCAGGCGTGTGCGGCGCCGATGGAGATCACCGCGTCGGCCGTCTCCTCGCCGGTCGCCGCCGCGTCGCCGGTGTCGAGGCGGACGCGGTCGGCGAGGCCGCGCCGTTCCGCGTTCGCCCGGCCGCGCCGGATGGCGGTGGCGTCGGCGTCGATGCCGGTGCCGGTGACGTCCGGCGCGGACTCCAGCACCCGGAGGAGCAGCTCGGCCCAGCCGCAGCCCAGGTCCAGTACGTGGGCGTCCTGCGTCGGCAGCAGTCCCGAGGTGATCGTGCGGGCGCGCGTTTCCGACAAGGGGGCGTTGAAGTCGAGCAGAGTGTAGCGAGGGGGCGCAGGGGAGGGGTCCATCCGGGTCACCCTGCCGGGCCGAGTGAGGGCGCGCAACGGAATATGGGTCATCGCAGCTCACCGCGGTTGTGCGGCGCCGAGGGCCGGGCCGGAGGCGGCGAATGCGCCCCCTTTCCCTGTGCTTTACCCACCGCCGGACTAGACTTTGGTCCGGCCGCGTCCGCCCGCCCTCGCAATGGCGCGGAGTCCGCCGGGGCGGAGCACGCCATGAGCAAGAGGACCCGTAATCGCGCGCGGTCACGCCGCAACCACCAAAGGATCACGCTGTGCCCAAGCCCTCCGTTCTCGTCGCGGAAGAACTCTCGCCCGCCGGAATCGCGCTGCTGGAGGACGACTTCGACGTCCGCCACGTCGACGGCGCCGACCGCTCCGCGCTGCTGCCCGCGCTGTCCGACGTCGACGCCCTGATCGTGCGCAGCGCGACCAAGGTCGACGCCGAGGCGCTCGCAGCGGCGCCACGGCTCCAGGTGGTGGCCAGGGCCGGGGTCGGCCTCGACAACGTCGACGTCGACGCGGCGACGAAGGCCGGGGTGCTGGTCGTCAACGCACCGACGTCCAACATCGTCAGCGCGGCCGAGCAGGCCATCAACCTGCTGCTGGCGTCGGCGCGCAACACCGCCCCCGCGCACCAGGCGCTGATCGGCGGCGAGTGGAAGCGGTCCAAGTACACCGGTGTCGAGCTGTACGACAAGACGGTCGGCGTCGTCGGCCTGGGGCGCATCGGCGTGCTCGTCGCGCAGCGGCTGTCCGCGTTCGGGATGAAGCTCATCGCCTACGACCCGTTCGTGCAGCCCGCGCGGGCCGCGCAGATCGGCGTCGAGGTCGTCGGCCTGGACGAGCTGCTGGAGCGCAGCGACTTCATCACGGTGCACCTGCCGAAGAACAAGGACACCCTCGGCCTCATCGGCGACGAGGCGCTGGCCAAGGTGAAGCCGACCGTGCGCATCGTCAACGCCGCGCGCGGCGGCATCGTCGACGAGGCGGCGCTCGCACGGGCCATCAAGGAGGGCAGGGTCGCCGGGGCCGGTGTCGACGTCTTCGCGAAGGAGCCGTGCACCGAGAGCCCGCTGTTCGAGTTCGAGAGTGTGGTCGTCGCCCCGCACCTCGGGGCCAGCACCCACGAGGCGCAGGAGAAGGCCGGCACCCAGGTGGCCCGCTCGGTGCGGCTCGCCCTGTCGGGGGAGTTCGTGCCCGACGCGGTCAACATCCAGGGCGGCGGCGTCTCCGAGGAGGTCAAGCCGGGGCTGCCGCTGATCGAGAAGCTGGGCCGCATCTTCACGGCACTCGCGGGCGGGGCCGTCGCGCGCGTCGACGTCGAGGTGCGCGGCGAGATCGCGGCGCACGACGTCAAGATCGTCGAGCTGGCCGCGCTGAAGGGCGTGTTCGGCGGGGTGGTCGAGGAGGCCGTCACCTACGTCAACGCCCCGCTCGTCGCGAAGGAGCGCGGTGTCGAGGTCAACCTGCTGACCAGCGACGACAGCCCCGACTGGCGCAACGAGCTGACCGTCCGCGGCATCCTCGCCGACGGCCAGCGCGTCTCGGTGTCGGGCACCCTTTCGGGCCCCCGGCAGAGCGAGAAGCTCACCGAGGTCAACGGCTACAGCATGGAGATCGCGCTCAGCGAGCACATGGCGTTCCTCCAGTACGAGGACCGCCCCGGCATCGTCGGCACGGTCGGCGCGCTGCTGGGCGAGGCCCGGGTCAACATCGCCGGTATGCAGGTCAGCCGCGACGTCGAGGGCGGTACGGCGCTCATCACGCTGACGGTCGACTCCGCCATCCCCGGGGAGACCCTCGACGCCATCTCCGCCGAGATCTCCGCCGACACCACCCGCCAGGTCGACCTGGAGGACTGACCACCACCAGCGCCCGACGGGCCCCGGCGACCGCGGTCGCCGGGGCCCGTTGCCGTATCGGCCAGGGGATTCCCGCAACGGTGTCCACCATTCGAGATGACGTGTCCTCATGCTGGAGAGTTAGTAGGACTTCCGATAGTCTGTCGCCCTAGGAGTTCGGGTATCCGGTCCGCACCGGCGCCCGCGCGCCCGCCGCCGCTCACCGGTCGACCACACCGGCAGCGGCGGAGCCGACCGGCCGGGCGACCCCCGCCGGAACCCGCGCGATCCACCGCGAACCCGCCGCCCCGCGATCCGAGGGGCGTGCGCCTTCGCCGGCCCGCTCCGCCCCTTTTTCGCGCTCGGCCGCCCCGTGCGGCAGCACGCACCAGGAGGATCGCCATGTACGACACCACGCCATCCGACGAGCAGGACGAAGCCACCCGCGCACTCCAGACCGCACTGGACCGCCGCGACAACGGTGGCTCGCCGGGCCGCTGACAGTCGGTACGCTTGTCTCACTCCCCGCACCACCTGTATTGCCATGTGAGCTGTATTGCCATGTGAGACGTGCGGGTAACGGCCCTGCTCCGAGCGGTGAGCCCGCGCGGCGGGGACGAGCGCACTGCTGTCGACACGAGAAGAGACTGGGCTTGCCATGGCTGCTCGCACCGTGAAGTTGGCCGTCATCGCCGGTGACGGTATCGGCCCCGAGGTCGTCGCCGAAGGGCTGAACGTCCTGTCCGCCGTCGCACCGGCGCACGGCCTGCACATCGACACCACCGAGTACGAGCTCGGCGCGAAGCGCTGGCACGCTACCGGCGAGACCCTGCCCGACTCCGTCGAGGCCGAACTCCGCGGGCACGACGCCATCCTGCTCGGCGCCATCGGCGACCCCACGGTCCCCAGCGGCGTCCTGGAGCGCGGCCTGCTGCTGCGGCTGCGCTTCGCCTTCTCGCACTACATCAACCTGCGCCCGGTGCGGCTCTACCCCGGTGTCACGACCCCCCTCGCCGCGGTCGCGCCCGAGGACATCGACATGCTCGTCGTCCGCGAGGGCACCGAGGGCCCCTACGCCGGGATGGGCGGCGTGCTGCGCAAGGGCACCCCCGGCGAGATCGCCACGCAGGACAGCGTCAACACCCGGTTCGGCGTGGAGCGGGTGGTCCGCTTCGCGTTCGCCAAGGCGGCCGAACGCCCCCGCCGCAAGCTCACCCTGGTGCACAAGGACAACGTCCTGACCTTCGCCGGTGAGCTGTGGCAGCGGGTGGTGCGCGAGGTCGGCGCCGAGTACCCCGGTGTCGAGGTCGACTACCTGCACGTCGACGCCGCCACCATGTTCTTCGTGTCGCAGCCGCGGCGGTTCGACGTCGTCGTGACCGACAACCTGTTCGGCGACATCATCACCGACCTCGGCGCGGCGGTCGCCGGCGGCATCGGCCTGGCGGCCAGTGGCAACATCAACCCCGAGCGGGACTTCCCCAGCATGTTCGAGCCGGTGCACGGCTCGGCGCCCGACATCGCGGGCCAGGGCACGGCCGACCCCACGGCCACCATCCTCTCCGTCGCGCTGCTGCTCGACCACCTCGGCCTGCCCGAGGCCGCGGCGCAGGTCGAGCGCGCGGTCGCCGCCGACCTGGAGGAGCGGGCCAAGTCCCCGCGCGAGCGCTCCACCGCCCGGATCGGCGCCGAGATCGCGGAGCGAGTAACCGGGCAGGGCTGAGCACCACCCGTCTCGGCCCTGCATCGCATTGGGGCGCGGCCGAGGCTCTCCGCAAGGACCTTCGCGTGGTCGGCGGGCGCGCCCGATTTTCCAAGGGCGCGCCCGTTCTCCATGTCCGGGGCCGGACCCGCACGGGTATGGTCCTCTGGCAACGGGCGTGCCGATTCCGTCAGACTAGGAACCGGACTGGCGACGAAGCCGGTCCGGAGGTACCCGAGAGGATCTAATCCCATGAACAGCAGCACCACCACAAGCGGGTTGGCGTTCGACATCCAGCTCTCGCAGGCGCGGAAGACCCCGCAGCAGCGAGCGGAAATACTGGAGAATCCCGGGTTCGGCACGGTCTTCACCGACCACATGGTCACCATCCGCTACACGGAGGGCACGGGCTGGCACGACGCGCGGCTCGAACCCTACGCCCCGCTCCAGCTCGACCCCGCCACCGCGGCACTGCACTACGCGCAGGAGATCTTCGAAGGGCTCAAGGCCTACCGCCACCCCGACGGCTCGATCGCCTGCTTCCGGCCCGACGTCAACGCCACGCGGCTGAACACCAGCGCGCGGCGCATCGCGATGCCGGACCTGCCCGAGGAGCTGTTCATCGGCTCCATCGCGACCCTGCTCGAACACGACGCCGACTGGGTCCCCACCACGCCGGGCAACAGCCTGTACCTGCGCCCGTTCATGATCGCCACCGATGTGGGACTGGGCGTCAACAACCCGTCCCGCACCTACCTGTTCCTGGTCATCGCCTCTCCGGCGGGGTCCTACTTCAAGGGCGGCGTCGCGCCTGTCACGGTGTGGCTGAGCGAGGACTACACGCGCGCCGCCCCCGGTGGCACCGGCGCCGCCAAGTTCGCGGGGAACTACGCCGCGAGCTTCGCCGCGCAGAGCCAGGCCGTCGAGAAGGGCTGCGACCAGGTCGTCTGGCTCGACGCCGTCGAGCACCGGTGGGTCGAGGAGATGGGCGGGATGAACCTGTTCTTCGTCTTCGGCTCCGGCCCCGAGGCGCGCATCATGACCCCGGAGCTGACCGGCACCCTGCTGCCGGGGGTCACCCGCGACTCTCTGCTCAAGCTCGCACCCGAACTGGGCGTCCCCGCGTCGGAGGGGCGGCTCTCCACCGACCAGTGGCGCGAAGGCGCCGCCAGTGGCGAGCTGACCGAGGTCTTCGCCTGCGGGACCGCCGCCGTGATCACCCCGGTCGGGCACGTCAAGAGCGAGCAGGGCGAGTTCACGATCGGCGACGGCACACCGGGCCCGGTGACCATGCGGCTCCGCGAGGAGCTGGTCGGCCGCCAAGAGGGGACCCGCGCCGACTCCGACGGCTGGATCCACCGCTTCGCCTGACAGTGAGGATTAGCCGTGGCATCGCCCGGAGGTCTGACTCTCCGCCTGACTGACGCTTCGGTTGTCCTTCTGGGGAATCGTCGGCCTGCC
>NZ_PYGA01000009.1 GCF_003014485.1 Murinocardiopsis flavida
GGCAACAACGCCGAGCAGGGCCGGGCGATCCTGGCCGAGCGGGCGCATCCGGCGGTGCGCCGGGTGGACACGATGGACGGCGCCGCCGCGCAGGCCGCCGAACTCGCGGCCAAGTAGGGGACGGGACTCAATCATGTCGATTTTTCTGAACAAGGACAGCAAGGTGCTCGTCCAGGGCATGACCGGCTCTGAGGGCACCAAGCACACCCGCCGCATGCTGGCCTCGGGCACCGCCGTGGTGGGCGGGGTCAACCCGCGCAAGGCCGGCACGAGTGTGGACTTCGACGGCACCGAGGTGCCGGTGTTCGGGTCGGTGGCCGAGGGCATGTCCGCCACGGGCGCCGATGTCACGGTGATCTTCGTTCCGCCGAAGTTCAGCCGCGACGCGGTCGTGGAGGCGATCGATGCGGGGATCGGCCTGGCGGTGGTGATCACCGAGGGCATCCCGGTGCACGACACGGCCTACTTCTGGGCTTACGCCGGCCAGAAGGGCAACAAGACGCGCATCATCGGCCCCAACTGCCCGGGTCTGATCACCCCGGGGGAGTCCAACGCGGGCATCATCCCGGCCGACATCACCAAGCCGGGGCGGATCGGGCTGGTCTCGAAGTCGGGCACGCTGACCTATCAGATGATGTACGAGCTGCGCGACATCGGTTTCTCCACGGCGGTGGGCATCGGCGGGGACCCGGTGATCGGCACGACCCACATCGATGCCCTGGCGGCGTTCGAGGCCGATGCGGAGACCGACGCGATCGTGATGATCGGCGAGATCGGCGGCGACGCCGAGGAGCGGGCCGCGGAGTTCATCAAGGCCAACGTGACCAAGCCGGTGGTGGGCTACGTCGCGGGCTTCACCGCGCCGGAGGGCAAGACCATGGGCCACGCCGGCGCGATCGTGTCGGGCTCGGAGGGGACCGCCCAGGCCAAGAAGGAAGCCCTTGAAGCCGCCGGCGTCAAGGTCGGCAAGACTCCGAGCGAGACCGCCCAACTCGCACGCGAACTCTTCTGACGCCTCCCACGCGTCCGCGGCGAACGCACGGCATCGGGGCCGCCACCCGCACGGGTGGCGGCCCCGCGCCATGTCCGCACCCGCGCCCGGCACCCGCGCCGCACCGCCGCTACCACATCCGCCTCCCAAGCGCCCGGCGACACGCCCGTGTCAATCGGCGGTCCCAAGGGGTCGGACTGGGAGCATGGGGCGGGTGAGCGCCCCTACACGTCCCACCTCATCCCGAGGCCCCGCCGCCAAGAAGCCGGCCGGTGCGAAACCGCGGGGGCGCCGACCCCTCCCCTTGGGCCGCGACCCGCGCCCACCCGGCGACGCCCCCCGCCCGCTCTACACCGCGGGCGGGATCGCCGCGGCATGGGCCGCGGCGATCGGCCTCGCCGTCCTCATGACCATCGCACTCATCGGCTGGGTCGCCGCGCCGCACGCCACGTTCGGCGAGGACATCGGCGACGTGTTCCAGGTCGCCGTGCAGGGCTGGCTCGTGGGGCACCAGGTCGGCTTCGAGATCCCCGGCGGGCACGTCGGGATGCTGCCGCTCGGGCTCGTCGTCCTGCCGGGGATGCTGCTGTACCGGTCGGGGCGCTGGCTGGCGCGCAGCTGCGAGCCCACAGAGCGCCACCATCTGGTCCACGCGGCGCTGGCGCTCGCCGGGCCCTACGCCGCCATCTCCGGGACACTGGCGCTCCTCGGGCAGAACGACACCGTCCGCCCCGGCATGTTCCAGGCGCTGCTGGCGGGGTTCCTGCTCGCGTTCATCGCGGGCGGCCTCGGCGTGCTCCGCCAGGTCCTCAAGGACCGCGACATCGCGCGCCGGCGGCTGCTGCACGTCCTGTCGCCGCGCGTGCGCGCGCTCCTCCTCGGCACCATCGGCGCGACCGCGACCCTGCTCCTCACCGGCACACTGCTGTTCCTCACGGCGCTCATCCTGAACATGGGCGACGCCATCGCGCTGACCCGCGCCCTCTCGCCGGGGATCATCGGCGGCACACTGCTGATCGTCCTCCAGGCGCTGTACCTGCCCAACGCCGTGATCTTCGGCGCGTCCTACGCGGTCGGCCCCGGGTTCGCGGTCGGAGCGGACACCATGGTCGCGCCCACCGGGGTCGCACTGGGCCCGCTGCCGCAGCTGCCGATGCTCGCGGCGCTGCCCGACAACGGCCCGGCCCCGGTCCTGTCGCTGGCGGCCCTCGCCGCCCCGTTCCTGGCCGGCGCCATCGGGGGAGCGCTCACCCTGCGGCGCGCGCCGACACAGGTCAACGAGGCCGCCCCGATGTGGGGGTTCGCCTGCGGTGCCGCGACCGGGCTCGTGTGCGCCGCGCTCGCCCAACTGGCCGGCGGGCCCGTCGGGGCCCAGCGCCTCGCCGACGTCGGCCCGTCGGCCTGGCAGGTCGGCCTGGTCACCGCGCTCGAAGTCGGCCTGTCGGCGGCCGTCGTCGCATGGCTGGCGAACTGGTGGCACTTCCGCACGGCCCGGCGCGCGGCCGCCGCGGAGGCGAAGGCCGCGCGCGCCGCCGAAGCCGAGGCCGCCGCTGCCGAACGCGCCGAGGCGGGCGTCGAGGACGGCGAACCCGCCTCCCCCGCGCCGCGCAAGCGCGGGAAGCGCGGCGCGGGCACCGGCGAGCGCCCGCTCGCCGACGTGGTGTCGCTGCCGGATCGGCGCCCGGTCGCGGAGCGCACCGGGGCGACGTCATCGAGGGCCAAGGCGGCAGCGGCCAAGGCTGAAGCGAAGGCCGAGGCGAAGGCGGCGGCAGAGGCCGACGCGGCAGCCGAGTCGGCCGCGGTCGAAGACACCGCGGCCGAGGACGCCGGGACCGAAGGCGGAGGGGCGCCCGGCGGCACCGCCGCCGCGCGCCCGCGCCGCCGCTGGTGGCCCCGGCGCCGCCGCGCCGAGCAGGCGGCCGAGGAGTCGCACAACCGCGACGACGACGTCGAACTGTTCGGGATCACCTACGAGGCCGACGGCCCCCAAGACACCGAGGAACCCCGCTAGCAGTACTGCGCATCCCCCGCTGAGCTTGACGAACGGGTTCCCTCAATCACAGCGGTGAGGGAACACCTTCATTAAGATCAGCGGGGAAATATGGCGGAACCGGACATCGGGAAGGAGGTCACCGCCTCAGGGCTCGGGTCAGGGGGTGAGGTTCGCGGGGAGTTGGCCTTCGAGCATGGGGTAACGCTCGACGACCTGCTTCTCGAAGGCGGTGTCGCATTCGGTCTGCGAGATCTCGGTGTGGGCGCGCGCCGTGCACTGCTGGTACTCGGAGTACTCGTCCCAGAACATCCACTGCCCGAGGATCACCAGCAGCGAGAACAGCACGCCGATCCCGCCGAGGATCATGCTCAGCAGCGCGCCGGGCGCCTGGGCGTTGTTGGCCTTCGCGGCCTTGCGGGCGCGGCGCCCCTGGGCGATTCCGAAGATCGAGAGCAGCATGCCGTAGGGCGGCAGCAGCAGGCCCGCTGTGGAGAAGAAGAGCCCCCAGAGTCCGCCTCGTTCCACGGCGGGCCGCTGCCCTTCCGCGTTCGGTGTGGACGACGGCTCATTCGACACGTGCGTACTCCTTCGTGGCTCGGCGGGGCGGAGGACCGGGACGCCGGCGCGGCGGGGCCGCCCGCCGCGACACCGGATCCTCTTGGGGTAGACGCTACCTGGCGGGATAGGCTGTCCAGGCGAACGGGGCCGCATGCGTTCCCGTGCATCGCCCGCCGTCGGCGGGTGCGCCCTCCCGGATGCCGCGCGGTCCCCCCGCGCCCCCGGGTGCGGGCGGTCCCGTACTGCTGTCGAGGAGGGAACCATACTGCCGGCGCGAATAGTCGTCCTCATCTCGGGCGCTGGGAGCAACATGGCCGCGTTGGCCGACGCGGCCGCCGACCCCCGTTACGGCGCGCGCGTCGTCGCGGTCGGAGCGGACCGTGAGAGCGCGGCGGGTCTCGGAACCGCCGCCGCGGCAGGGATCCCCACGTTCGTCACCCCGTTCTCCGAGTTCCCCGACCGCGACCGGTGGAACGCCGCACTCGCCGAACGCCTCGATGAGCACCGGCCCGACCTCGTGGTCTCCGCCGGGTTCATGCGCATCCTGGGTTCGGCGGTGCTCGGCCGCCACACGGTCGTCAACATCCACCCCGCGCTGCTGCCCGCGTTCCCGGGGGCGCACGCCGTCCGCGACGCGCTGGCGTACGGGGTGCGGGTCAGCGGCGCCACGGCGCACTTCGTGGACGAGGGTGTCGACACCGGCCCCGTCATCGACCAGGTGACCGTCCGGGTCGAGCCCGGCGACACCACCGAGACCCTGCACGAACGCATCAAGACAGTGGAGCGCCGGATGCTCGTGGACGTCGTGGGGCGCCTGGCGCGCGACGGCTGGTCCCTGGAGGGGCGCCACGTGCAGCTCGGCCCGGGTGCGCCCGGTCCGGACCCCGCTGCGTCAGTCACTACAGAGGAGAACCGGTGAGCGAGCAGCCAATTCGCCGCGCGTTGATCAGCGTCTACGACAAGACCGGCCTGGCGGAGCTCGCCACGGGCCTGGCGGACGCCGGGGTGGAGATCGTCTCCACCGGCTCGACCGCGACGGCCATCACCGCGGCGGGGGCGCCCGTCACCCCGGTCGAGTCGGTCACCGGGTTCCCCGAGTGCCTGGACGGCAGGGTCAAGACCCTGCACCCCGGTATCCACGCCGGGCTGCTCGCCGACCGCTCCGACGCGGCGCACACCGCCACCCTGGCGGATCTGGACATCGCGCCGTTCGACCTGCTGGTGGTGAACCTGTACCCGTTCGCCGACACGGTCGCCTCGGGGGCGACCCCGGCCGAGTGCATAGAGAAGATCGACATCGGCGGCCCCGCCATGGTCCGCGCCGCGGCGAAGAACCACGGCAGCGTCGCGGTGGTGGTCGACCCCGCCGGCTACGGTGCCGTGCTCACCGCGGCGCGCCACGGCGGGTTCACCCTCGCGCAGCGCAAGCGGCTGGCCGCCGGCGCGTTCGCGCACACCGCCGCCTACGACGCGGCCGTCGCGTCCTGGTTCGCGTCCGCGCACGCGCCCGACGACACCGCCGAGGAGTCGGGCTGGCCCCTGTTCAAGGCCGCCGCGTACGAGCGGGCCGCCACCCTGCGCTACGGGGAGAACCCGCACCAGCGGGCCGCCCTGTACCGGCCGGCCGGCGCCGCGCCTGCGGGCCTGGCGGGCGCCGAGCAGGTGCACGGCAAGGAGATGTCGTACAACAACTACGTCGACGGCGACGCGGCGCTGCGCGCGGCCTTCGACTTCGACGAGCCGTGCGTCGCCATCATCAAGCACGCGAACCCGTGCGGGATCGCCGTGGGCGGCGACGTCGCCGAAGCGCACCGCAAGGCCCACGCGAGCGACCCCGTTTCGGCGTACGGCGGGGTCATCGCGGTGAACCGGCCGGTGTCGGTGGCAATGGCCGAGCAGGTCGCCGAGGTGTTCACCGAGGTCGTGGTGGCGCCGGGGTTCGAGCCGGGCGCCGTCGACATCCTCACCCGCAAGAAGAACCTGCGGCTGCTGCGGGTGGACCCGGTGCGGCGGGCGGTGGAGGAGCGCACGATCAGCGGCGGCGTGCTGTTCCAGGACGCCGACGCCATCGACGCGCCCGGCGACGCCCCCGACGCGTGGGAGCTGCGCGCGGGCCCGCCCGCCGACCCGGAGACCCGCGCCGACCTGGCGTTCGCGTGGCGGGCGGTGCGCGCGGTGAAGTCCAACGCGATCCTGCTCGCCGCCGACCGCGCGACCGTTGGTGTCGGCATGGGGCAGGTGAACCGGGTCGACTCCGCGCGGCTGGCCGTCAAGCGCTCGGGCGACCGGGTGGCGGGCTCGGTGGCGGCGAGCGACGCGTTCTTCCCGTTCGCCGACGGCCTCGACGTGCTCCTTGAGGCGGGGGTGCGCGCGGTGGTGCAGCCCGGCGGGTCGGTGCGCGACGAGGAGGTCATCGCCGCCGCGGAGCGCGCGGGGGTGTCCCTGTACTTCACCGGGACCCGGCACTTCTTCCACTGAGGGACGCCATGCCCGGCGCTGATCGGGGCGGCCGGCGCCGCCGGCCGCCCCGATCAGCGCCGGGATCCCCGATGCCTGGTGGGGGCTGGGGTGCGGATGGAACAATGGCGCGGTGAGCGCACAGATTCTTGATGGCAAGGCGACCGCCGCCGCGATCCGGGCGGAACTGAAGAACCGAGTGTCGGCACTGCGCGCCCGCGGCGTCGTGCCGGGCCTGGGCACGGTGCTGGTGGGCGACGACCCCGGGAGCAGCACCTACGTGGCGGGCAAGCACCGCGACTGCGCCGAGGTGGGAATCGAGAGCATCCGGCGCGACCTCCCCGCCACGGCGACCCAGGCCGAGGTCGAGGACGCCGTCGCCGGGCTCAACGCCGACCCCGCGTGCACCGGCTACATCGTGCAGCTCCCGCTGCCCAAGGGCCTCGATGAGAACCGGGTGCTGGGGCTCATCGACCCCGACAAGGACGCCGACGGCCTCCAGCCGGTCAACCTCGGCAAGCTCGTGCTGATGGAGGACGGCCCCCTGCCGTGCACCCCGCGCGGCATCGTGACGCTGCTGGAGCGCTACGGGGTGCCGATCAAGGGCGCCGAGGTGGTCGTCGTGGGCCGCGGTGTGACCGTGGGGCGCCCGCTGGGCCTGCTGCTCACCCGCCGCAGCGAGAACGCGACCGTGACCCTGTGCCACACCGGTACGCGCGATCTCGCCGCGCACACCCGCCGGGCCGACATCGTGGTCGCCGGTGCGGGGGTGCCGGGGCTGATCACCGCCGACATGGTGCGGCCGGGCGCCGCGGTCCTGGACGTCGGCGTGACCCGGACCGACGAGGGGCTCAAGGGTGATGTCGCGCTGGAGGTGCGCGAGGTCGCCGGGTTCTTCTCGCCCAACCCCGGGGGAGTGGGGCCCATGACCCGGGCCCAGCTGCTCGTCAACGTGGTCGAGGCGGCCGAGCGACGGCTCGGCTGACGGGGCGGGGCTGACTGGGCGAAAAGGTCGTCCGTTGAGGCCCGCCGAGGGGAAGGCAGGCCCCGTCCGGGATCAGCTCGCCTGGCGTTCGAGGTTCGGCAGTGGGCGTACCAGGCCCAGTGCGACGACCTCGTTCGCGAGGCGGGTGCGCCGGTTGACGCCCTCGGGAATGCGGAACTTCTGGTAGAGGCGCAGCAGGTGCTGCTTGACGGCGGCCTCGGTGACCACCAGGTCCTCGGCGATCTCGCGCGCGGTCGCGGGGGCGACGAACGCTTCGTCGGACAGTGCCGGGCGGCACAGCGAGGTGAGGACGTCGAGCTCGCGTCGGGTGAGTTCGGGTGCGGCACCCTTGCGGAGCTCGACCTCGGGGTTCAGCTCCTCGCGGGGCAGCCCGCCGACCTTGCATCGCGCGGCGCCGAAGCTGACGACGTCGCCTTCGCCGAGGACGCGGCGGGCGATCGGGCGCCCGTTGACCCGCGTGCCGTTGCGTGAGAGGCCGAGGTCGACGACGTAGAGGTAGGGGCCGCGCCGCACCAGTTCGGCGTGCAGTTGCGACACGCTGGGGTCGGCCAGCCTGATGTCGGCTCCCTGCCCGCGGCCAACGGTGGTGACGTCGGGGTTCAGCGGTGTTGTGTCACCGTTCTCCTCGACCCGTATGTAGGGCCCGTCCACGGTTGTTCCTCCCAACGTGGGGCGCGACCGATTCGAGTGCATGCGACGGGGCGGGGGTTGGCGCGCTGCCGCTGACACCGCTTCGCGGGTGGGGGCTGCTCGTCGAGTGGCGTTCATCAGGGGGTCTTCCTCGCTCACCGTGGCACTCATCTCATGACGGGTTACCCGGACCGCGGCGCTTCTACGCTCTTACTGACAGGTAAGGCGGGCATGACGGGTGGTTTCACGCATAGGTGCGGTATACGGTCGGGCCACTGCGAGGGGGAGGACCGTGGGTCGCGGGCGGCCGGGGCCGGTGCTCCTCGTTAGACTCGGCGGTGGCTGTGGCCAGTGGTGCGGGTGTCCGTGCGGGTGACTCCACCCGAACCTCCGGAGCGCCCCGCACCGCCGTTTCGGTCTCGGCATAATCGCTGATGGCCGGTCCGCGCCAGGACGGTCCGCAGTGTGCCTGCGGCCGCCCGGGTCAGTGGCCTGCCCCCAATCGGTGTGCGCTAGCGTGAGGTTACGGTGAGCCAGAAATTGGTGCGGGACCACGGAGGCGCCAACGGGCGCGCGGAACGGCTTCCCTCTGAAGCGGACGACGCCGACCCGCGGGCGGAGTCCCCCGGAGCGGCGGAAGCGGAACCGGCCGTCGCAGCGGAGGCAGCGGAACCGGTCGTGGCACCGGTCGGCGCCGAGGAAGCCGAGGAACCGGCCGCGCCCGAGCCGGACACCGGCGAGGAGCCGGCCGGCGCCGAGCGCGACCCCGCCGGCACGCCGCCGGCCTGGCTGGTGCAGGTGCCCTACTTCCTGGTCCTGGCGACCCTGGGCGCGGGGACCGTCGTGGTGGCCGCCGCCTACTTCAAGCGCGGACCGGCGCTGATCGCCATCGCGCTGCTGCTCGCCGCCGGGTTCCGGCTGTTCCTGCCACCGGAGCGCGTGGGGCTCCTCGCCGTCCGGGAGCGCTGGACCGACGTCGCCACGCTGGTCACGCTGGCGGTCCTGTTGATCGTGCTGGCTTGGGTCGCCCCCCAGCTCTGATTTTGCTCGCTTGAATTAAGCTTGACATCGAGATACCTGGAGAAGGGACAGCCACACAGCCATGGCCAAGATCAAGGTTGAGAATCCCGTCGTCGAACTCGACGGCGATGAGATGACCCGCATCATCTGGTCCTTCATCAAGGACCGGTTGATCCTGCCCTACCTCGACGTCGACCTGAAGTACTACGACCTCGGCATCGAGGAGCGCGACCGCACCGACGACCAGGTCACGGTCGACTCCGCCAACGCCATCAAGCAGTACGGCGTCGGCGTCAAGTGCGCCACCATCACCCCCGACGAGGCGCGGGTCGAGGAGTTCGGCCTGAAGAAGATGTGGCGCTCGCCCAACGGCACCATCCGCAACATCCTCGGCGGTGTGGTGTTCCGCGAGCCCATCATCTGTTCCAACGTCCCCCGGCTGGTACCGGGCTGGAGCAAGCCGATCATCATCGGCCGCCACGCCCACGGCGACCAGTACAAGGCCACCGACTTCAAGGTCCCCGGCCCCGGGACGGTCACCATGACCTACACCCCCGAGGACGGCGGTGAGCCGGTCGAGTTCGAGGTGGCGAACTTCCCCGAGGGCGGCGGGGTCGCCATGGGGATGTACAACTACCGCAAGTCCATCGAGGACTTCGCGCGCGCCAGCCTGAACTACGGGCTGGACCGCAACTACCCGGTGTACATGTCCACCAAGAACACCATCCTCAAGTCCTACGACGGCATGTTCAAGGACGTGTTCGCGGAGATCTTCGAGACCGAGTTCAAGGACCGGTTCGACGCCGCGGGCCTCACCTACGAGCACCGCCTCATCGACGACATGGTCGCCGCCGCGCTGAAGTGGGAGGGCGGCTACGTCTGGGCGTGCAAGAACTACGACGGCGACGTCCAGTCCGACACCGTCGCGCAGGGCTTCGGCTCGCTCGGCCTCATGACGTCGGTGCTGCGCACCGCCGACGGCCGCACGGTCGAGGCCGAGGCGGCGCACGGCACCGTCACCCGGCACTTCCGCCAGCACCAGCAGGGCAAGCCCACCTCCACCAACCCCATCGCGTCCATCTACGCCTGGACCCGCGGGCTGGAGCACCGCGGCAAGCTCGACAACACCCCCGCGGTCGTCGAGTTCGCCGACACCCTTGAGGACGTCGTCGTCAAGACCGTCGAAGGCGGCCAGATGACGAAGGACCTCGCCATGCTCGTCGGCGGCGACCAGGGCTACCTCACGACCGAGGAGTTCCTCGCCGCGCTGGACGAGAACCTCTCCAAGCGCCTGGCCTGAGCGCCCGGCCCGAGCCCGCGGCCGGCACCGCCCGGTCGCGGCGCCGGGGCCCGGTGAATATTGCCCGGCCTTGGGACTGTCGGGGCGGTGTTCTTTACCCGGCGGTCCGTAGTGTCGTCAGTGGAGGTCAGCGGGGTCGGGAACGACTCGTCGCTGCTCCGCGGACCAATTGCCGACGTACCGGAGGCGCGCCCGCTGGGGGGTAGGTCGCGCCGCACGGAACGTCACGAAGGGCCCGCATGCCCGCTCAGCGAGCATGCGGGCCCTTCGTTCTGCGCGGGGCTCCCAGCGCCCATGACATCCGTCATGGCGGGCCGGGGTGAACTTCACGGGTCTGCGATGACAGCGCCCTCTACAGCGGCCGCGGCCCGGACCGGCAGGCTTGTCGCATGGCCACCGCACCGACCGCACCGACGCCCCCGACCGCACCGCCCCGCGCCCCGCGCGCCTCCGGGCGCGCCTGGCTCCTGGCGCTCCTCGTGGGGCTGCTCACCGCGGCCCTCGCCTACGCGCTCATGCCCGTCGGCTCCCGCGGGCCGCTGGAGTTCACCGGGCCGGAGGCCGTGGCCGAACCGGTGCGCGCGTCACTGGACGGCGTCGAACACCAGGTGCAGGCGCTGGAGGTGGGCCGCGACACCGGCACCGGACGCGAGTACGTGGCCGCCGGCGAGGTCGGCGGGCCGGGCGGCACGGCGGCGCCGGGCCCCGTCACCCACTTCGAGACCGGGTCGGTCTTCAAGGTGTTCACCGCCATGACGCTGGCCGACATGGTCGACAAGGGCGAGCTGGAGCTGGACACCACTCTCGGGGAGGTGTTCGACGAGGTCGAATTCGCAGACCCCCGCATGGCCGGCGTCACCCTCGAAGAGCTGGCCACCCACCGCTCCGGGATGCCCGCCGTGCCGACCGGCTACGAGGCGGCGGGGACGGGGTCGATGACGATGGGCATGGACCCCTACCGCGCGATGCCCTCGGCGGAGGAGGGGCTCGCGGTGACGCGCCTGGGCGCGCGGGACGAGTTCGCCTACTCCAACCTCGGGTTCATGGTGCTCGGCCGGGCCTTGGCGCGCGTCAGCGGCACCGACTTCCCCGACCTGGTCCGCGAGCGGATCTTCGACCCGGTGAAAATGGACGACACCTTCGTCCTCGGCGCCGACCGGGCCGAGGTGCCCGAGGACACCGCGCTGCCGCACCGGGAGATGGGCCAGCGGGTGCAGACCTGGCGCGCCCCGGACTGGGCCCCTGCCGGGGTCGGCACCTTCACGACAGCGGACGACCTGCTGCGCTTCGGTGCGGCCGTGCGCGACGGCGAGGCGCCGGGGATGGCGGCGGTCGAGCCGCGCGCCGAGGCCGGGGGCAAGGTGCGCATCGGGTTGGCGTGGTTCACCGCGAAATCGCCGGGCGGCGCCGTCCGCACCCTGCACGACGGGAAGACGGGCGGCTCCTCCAGCCTGCTCGCCTTCGACGACGACCAGGTCGTCGTCGCGCTGTCCAACAGCGGGCAGGTGTCGGCGGGGCAGGCCGCACTCGCCGCGCTGGGCGAGCAGGACATCCCCTTGGCGTCCGAGGACCCGTTCGTCGTGGACACAGGGACGGCGGCGGCGTCGACCCTGCCGCTGGTCGTGCTCCCTCCGCTGTTCGCACTGGCGCTGATGCTACGGCGCCGGACCCTCGTCGGGCAGCGCCACCTGGACCGGCTGCGGGTCGTCTCGATGCCGCTGGGCGCGTTCGCGCTCGTCCTGAGCGGGCTGACCGGGTTCGGCTGGGCGATCTTCCCGCACGCGCTGTGGGCGGGCGCCGTCGGCGCGGTGGCGGCGGCCCTGACCGTCGGGCTGTCCCTCGCCCCGGCGCTACCGACGGTACGGGCCCGCTGGGCGTGGCTGCGTGTCGCGTTCTTCGCGGTGTCGGTGACGGCGTCGCTGCTGCTGATCGCCTTCACCGGCTGGACGCTCGCCGTCCTCGACTCCTGAGGCCCGACGCTCCCGCGTCGGACCGTGCCGCGCGGCTGGGTCCGGTGTCGCCGCCGGGCGGCCGCAGCGGAGGGCGCGCGGCACGGCCCCGTCGTTCTGCGTGTCGGCGTACGGCGGTACGCGCGCGCCTCCGTACCGCCGCGTCGCCGTCCCCGGTCCGCTCCCGGTGCGGCCATGGGCGTCCGCCGCGCGGGGGCGCCGCCACGATGCGCGATAATGCGGGCGTCACGCCGCTCGGGATCACGCGTCGAGGGGCAGGGGCCGCGACGGCGCCCCTCCCTGCCGTCGGCGCGGTCCGCTTTCATCGGGGAGGGGCCGGTGCACGCCGACGACGGTTACGCGCATCGCGTCGTGCTGGGCCGGGCCGCGCTGAACGACGCGCGTCTCACGGAGGCCGTGCGGCTGCTGGAGCAGGCGGTGGAGCTGAGCCCGCACCAAGCCGACGCCTACCTGCACCTGGGCGCGGCCCTGCGAGGGCTTGGACAGGCCGAACGCGCGCGACTGGCCTACGCCCGCGCGCTGGCCACCGCCCCCGAGGGCCACGCGACCGCCGACGCCGTGGACGAGGGGCTGCGCGCGCTGCGTCCGGTGCGCACGGACCGGCGGGAGCGCGGCAACTTCCGTCGCGGGCAGCTCGTGGAGAGCGAGCGCAACGGACCGTGCACGGTGCTGGAGGTGCGCAAGGGCGGGTTCGGCGTCGTGTACGTCGTCCGGGTGGAGTCGAGTGGGGCCCGGATGGCGTTCAAGACCCTGGACGCCCGGCTGGTGTGGAGCGACGAGGACCAGGACCGGTTCGCCCGCGAGGCGCTGACCTGGGTGCGGCTGGACCCGCATCCCAACGTCGCGCAGGCGGAGGGGGTGGAGTGGATCGAGGGGATGCCGTGCGTGATCACGGCCTACGCCGAAGGCGGCGACCTGATGCACCTGCTGGCCCGGAGCGGGCCGCTGATGCTCCGCGGGGCCCTGCGCCACGCCCGGCAGTTGTGCGACGGGCTGCGGCACGCGCACGAACAACTCGGCATCGTGCACCGCGACGTGAAACCGGCGAACTGCCTCCTGGACGCGGACGGCACCCTCCGCGTGACCGACTTCGGGCTCGCCCGCGTCTTCGACGGCGTGCATGAGACCGGCGCGGCACCCGGCCGGGGGCGGTCCGCGCCGTCGCCGGGCACGGCGGCGCTCCTCACCAGTGTCGCGGGGACACCGCCCTACATGGCGCCCGAGCAGTTCGTCCCGGGTGCCGTGCTCGACACCCGGGCGGACGTGTACGCGTTCGGTGTCGTGCTCTTCCAGATGATCACCGGCCGGATCCCGCCCGGCGACGGCCGAGCCCGCGCCCACATCGACCGGGCCACACCCCGTAGGGAGCGCCGCACCGCGCTCTACCGCCTCATCCGGGGCTGCACCGCGCCGGACCGCGCGGACCGCCCCCCGGACTTCGCAGCAGTGCGCGAACTGCTGGACACGGCGCACCGCGAGCTGACCGGCGCCCCCTCTCCCGCCCCGGCGCGGGCGCAGCGGGCCCGCGCCGAGGACCGGCTGTCCCAGGCGTTGTCCCTGCGCCACCTCGGACGGAACGACGAGGCGCTGGCGGCCGTGCGGGAGGGGCAGGAGCTCGCCGAGCGGAACCGGGACGGGGACGTTGCCTTGGGGCGGCTGTGGCAGGTGCGCGGCATGGTGTTGGAGTCGCTGCGGCGTTACGACGACGCCCTGGCCGCGCACGACCGCGCGGTGGAGCTGAACCCGGACGAGGCCACCGCCTGGCTGGCCCGGGGAACGGTGCTGCGGACATTGGGGCGCGGCGACGACGCCATGGAGAGCTTCGACCGCACACTCGCCCTGAAACCCGGGGAGGAGTTCGCATGGAGCAACAAGGCGGAGGTGCTGGGGGGCCTGGGGCGGGACGAGGAGGCGGAGGAGGCGTTCACCCGTTCCCTGGAGCTGAACCCGCGCCGCCACGGCGTCCTGTGTGATCGGGCGGAGCTGCGCCACCGCGCGGGTCGGTCGACCGAGGCGCTGGCCGACCTCGACCGCGCCCTGGAGATCTCGCCGCGCGACTTCGGAACGCTTGTCGCCAAAGCGAAACTGCTGCGCGACTTGATGCACTACACCGAGGCGCTGGAGGTGCTGCGCCATGCCGCTGAGATCGAACCCGACGACCCCGTGCTCTGGGGGCTCAGGATGCACGTCCACGGCGAACTCGGGCAGCACGAGCAGGCACTGGAGTGCATGGAGACGGCGCTGCGCCAGCGGGAGGCGCTGACGGGCCGCGATGATGGTGACCAGGGCCGGAACAGCCTGGGACGCGCGCACCTCTGGCGGTACAGGGGCACCGTGCTGGCCCGGCTCGGCCGTCCCTCCGAGGACGTCCTGGCCTGCTGTGACCGGGCCGTCGGCCTGGCGCCGGAGGTGGCCGAGTTCCGGCTGCACCGGGCGGCCGTCCTGGGAGAGCTCGGCCGGATCGAGGAGGAGCTGGCCGACTGCGAGCAGGCGTTCGCCCTCGAACCGGACGAGCCCCGCTCCTGGCGCCGCACGGCCAACACCCTGCGCCGGATGGGCCGTATGGAGGACGCGCTGGCGTGGTGCGAGGAGGCCGTCGCGGCGTTCCCCGGCCACAACGGCATCCTGAACGAGACGTGCGCCGCACTGATCGGACTGGGGCGCCTTGACGACGCGTTGCTCTGCGCACAGGAGTGGCGCGAGCGGCACCCCATGGACGCTGACGCGTGGATGCAGTTCTCCTTCGTCCTGTGGCGGCTGGGCCGCGACGAGGAATCGCTCGCGTGGGCCGATGAGGCGCTGGAGACCTGGCCCGACGAGCCCTACCTCTGGTACCGCCGGGGTCACGCACTGGAGCCGTTGGGTCGGACGGAGGAGGCCGCCGCCGCCCTTGAGCGGTCGGCGGCGCTGAAGAACGCCGACTGAGTCCCGGTGTCCGCCGGCCCGGGTGTCCGCCCGTGCGACCGCGACCGCACCCCCGCGGCGGCCGCGCCGATGCGGGCCGCCAGCACGGCCCCGCTGACCACAGCGGTGACGGCGACGGCGACCAGCAGGGTAGGGGCGTAGTAGCCGACCTGGAGCCAGGTGATGTCGCGCCCGGCGGCCGGCAGCCCCAGCAGCTCGGTGACGCCCAGGCACACCGCCACGGCGGCGACGCGGGGGAGGCAGCGGACGAAGGCCCGCCACACGGGACGCCCGGTCCGGAGATCTCGTACTGGCTGAGCTGGCCGTGGTGCGTCCGGACCCTGTCGGGGCCGAGAAACCAGTTGCAGCGGCCGGACGCGGTCTGCTGCACTTGGCCGCGACACCAGGCCGACCAGAGGAGAACGTCAATGCGCCGAGCGCTCATGTCCAACCACGCGGAAATCTCCACCCTTCCGAAGGACATGACGCTTCGTGCCTACGCTGAACTTGGGAATCCTGGCGCACATCGACGCCGGTAAGACGAGCCTGACCGAGCGGCTGCTGTACTCCGCCGGTGTCATCGACCGCATCGGTCGGGTCGATGACGGCAGCACCCAGACCGACTCGCTGGCGCTGGAGCGCCAGCGAGGCATCACCATCAAGTCGGCGGTCGTCTCGTTCGCCGTCGGCGACACCACCGTGAACCTGATCGACACCCCCGGCCACCCGGACTTCATCGCCGAGGTCGAGCGGGTGCTCAGCGTGCTCGACGGCGCCGTGCTCGTCGTTTCCGCCGTCGAGGGCGTGCAGGCGCAGACCCGCGTGCTGATGCGGACGCTGCGGCGGCTGCGCATCCCGACGCTGATCTTCGTCAACAAGATCGACCGGCGCGGCGCGCAGTACGAGGCGCTGTTGCGGAGCATGGCCGAGAAGCTGACTCCGGCCGTCGTCGCCATGACGTCCGTCGCGCGTGCCGGAACCCGTGAAGCGTCCGCCGAACCGTTCGGCGCGGCGGACCCCGCGTTCACCTCCCGGCTCGTGGACCTGCTCGCCGAACGGGACGACGCGCTCCTCGCCCACTACGTCGAGAACGAGGCGGCGGTCGGCCACGCCCGGCTCCGCGCGGAGCTGGCGGCGCAGACCGGCCGGGCGCTGGTGAGCCCGGTGTACTTCGGCTCGGCGGTCACCGGCGCGGGGACCGACGCCCTGATCGGCGGGATCAGGGGACTGCTGCCCCCGGCCGCAGGCGACGCCGACGGTCCGGTGTCGGGCACCGTGTTCAAGGTCGAGCGCGGCGCGGCGGGGGAGAAGCTGGCCTACGTCCGTATGCGGTCGGGGACGGTGCGGCTCCGGGACCACGTGCCGCTCGGTAGCGGCGGCACCGCTGAGGGCGGTGCGAGCGACGAGGCCAGGATCACCGGAATCGAGGTCTTCGCCGACGCCAGCGCATCGCGGAGCAACGCGGTGGCCGCCGGGCAGATCGGCAGGTTGGGGGGCCTGGGCGCGGTCCGGATCGGGGACAGGATCGGGGAGTCCGCCGGTGCCGTGGCGGCGGACGGGCACTTCGCGCCGCCGACCCTGGAGACCGTGGTCGTCCCGTGCCGCGCATCCGACAAGGCCGCGCTGCATCTCGCACTCAGTCAGCTCGCGGAGCAGGACCCGCTGATCGACCTGCGGCAGGACGACGTTCGCCGCGAGATATCGGTCTCGCTCTACGGCGAGGTACAGAAGGAGGTCATCCAGGCGACGCTGGCGGCCGACTTCGGGCTCGACGTCACGTTCCGGGAGACGACGACGATCTGCCTGGAGCGGCCGGTGGGCACCGGGGAGGCCGTCGAGATCATCGACAAGGACCCGAATCCTTTCCTTGCCACCGTGGGCTTGCGCGTGGAGCCGGTGCCCGTGGGCAGCGGGGTGGAGTTCCGGTTGGGCGTCGAGCTCGGATCGATGCCGTCCGCGTTCATCAAGGCGGTCGAGGAGACCGTGTACGCGACCCTGGGCCAGGGGGTCCACGGGTGGCAGGTCACCGACTGCACGGTGACCATGACGCACTCCGGCTACTGGGCGCGGCAGAGCCACGCGCACGGGACCTTTGACAAGAGCATGTCGAGTACGGCGGGTGATTTCCGCTCGCTGACACCGCTGGTCCTGATGAGCGCGCTGATGCGGGCCGGGACCCGGGTGTACGAGCCGCTGCACGGCTTCCACCTGGAGATCCCGGCCGACACCTTCGGCACGGTGCTCCCGGCGCTGGCGCGGCTGGGCGCCGTCCCGCACGAGCCGTCCCTTCGCGGCACGACGTGCACGCTGACGGGGGAGGTTCCGGCGGCGTCGGTGCATGAGCTCGGGCAGCGCGTGCCCGGTCTCACCCGTGGTGAGGGGATGCTCGAATCCGCCTTCGAGAGCTACCGGGAGGTCCGGGGCCCGGTCCCGGACCGCGAGCGCACCGACCACGACCCGCGCGACCGCAGGGCCTACCTGCTGCGCATCGGCCGGACGCTCGACCGCTCGACGGGGTGAGGCGACGGGCCGCACCGCTGTGCGGAACGGCTCGTCCGCTCACCCCCGTGCGCGAGCATCGGGCACCCGGCGTCCGTCGCGGCGCGGAGTCCGCGCGGGCGCCGCCGTCAATCCTGCATGGCCGACTTGGGGATGGCCTTGCCCTGCTTCATCGCGTCGAACATCTGGCCCGAGCGGGTCTCGTCCCACACCACGACGTCGCCGATGCTGCCGCCGACGTTGGGCAGCGAGCCGATGGGGATGCCGGTGGTCTGCGGGTTCTCGCGCATGGCCAGCGCCATGCCGGCGAGGTCGGTCAGGTGGTCGCCCTCGTCGACGGTGAACGTGTCGGTGCCGTTGATGACCAGCGGCACCGAGCGGAACGGGTTGGCGAGGGTCCCGGCCGCGGTGGACTGCTCGACCAGCGCGCCGAAGAACTCCCGCTGCCGCTTGATGCGGTCGAGGTCGGAGCGGCCGCCCTCGCGGGTGCGCACGTAGCCCAGCGCCGTGGGGCCGTCCATGTCCTGGCAGCCGGCCTTGATGTCGAGCCCGGCCTTGGGGTCCTTCATGTCCTCCTTGGGGCAGAGCTCGACGCCGCCGACGGCGTCGACGATGCCGACGAACCCGGAGAACCCGACCTCGATGTAGTGGTCGATGCGGACGCCGCTCTTCTGCTCGAAGGCCTGCACGAGGGTCGAGGGGCCGCCGCCGAGTTCGCTGGAGAACGCCGCGTTGATCTTGTTCTCGCCGATCTCGGGGATGTTCACGTAGGAGTCGCGGGGCACGCTGATGATGGAGGGTCGGCCGCCGTCGTCGGGGACGTAGAGCACCATGATGGTGTCGGTGCGCTTGCCTTCGGCCTTGCCGGTGCGCAGGTTGTCCATGTCGCCGTCGGTGAGGCCCTCGCGGCTGTCGGAGCCGACGATCAGGTAGGTGGAGCCCGGCTGGTCGTCGGGCCGCCCCTCGTAGTCGGGCAGCGCGGCGACCCGGTTCAGCCGGGAGTCGGCCCAGAAGTAGAACACGACGGGCACGAGCAGCAGGACCACCAGGACCACCGCGAAGATGCGGCGGCGCCGCTTGCGGCGTTCGCGCAGCCGCCGCTGCGAGGAGCCCTTGCCGCCGCCGTACTCGCGGCCGGGCGAGCGGCCGCCGGAGTCGCGGCGCCCGCCGCCGCTGCGCGACTCGCCGGCTTCGTCGGCCGCCGGCATGCGGCGGGTCGCCGACTCGGAGCGGCCCCCGGAGCGCGATTCGCCTTCGCGCGGCCGGTAGAGGCTGTCGAGCTTGTCGGGCTCGGGGAGCCCGCCGCCGGGGTCGCGGCGGAACACCGCTGTGCGGTCCTGGTCGCCGGAGTCCCTCCCGCGCCCTTGGCCGCGGTCTGCTGACCTGTCACCCATCGTTGTCGCCCATCCGTCGCGGAAGCATGCCCCGGTACCCTATGACTGATTCGACGTGACTCATGCCATTTCGGTTCGGCCTTCCGGTCCGGTTGGCGGGCCTCCGTGCGCGCGGTGGTGCTCCGGCGCCACCGGCCGAACCGGGCCCGTCTGCGGCAACCTGCGCCGCCGTCGCAGGTCAGCGCAGGCGCTCGGCGCCCTGCGACGGAACGGCGTCGCGGAACTCCGGTGCGGTCAGGCCCTTGGCGGCGAACGCGTCGGCGACGGCGTCGCGGACCCGGTCGACGCGGTCCTCGGCGATCAGGGCGACGGCGCTGCCGCCGAACCCGCCGCCGGTCATCCGGGCGCCGCGGGCGCCGGCCCGGCAGGCGGTCTCCACGGCGAGGTCGAGTTCGGGGCAGGAGATCTCGAAGTCGTCCTTCATGGACAGGTGCGAGGCGGTGAACAGCGCACCCAGTTCGCCCGGCTGTCCGGCGCGCAGCAGGCCGACGGCGGCGTTGACGCGGTGGATCTCGGTGACGATGTGCTTGACCCTGCGGCGCAGGACGGGGTCGCCGCCCAGCGTCTCCAGCGCCGCTGCGAGGTCCTCGACGTCGCGCAGCGCGTCGACACCGAGCAGTTCGGCGGCCTTCTCGCACTCGGCGCGGCGCTGGGCGTAGCCGCCGCCCGCGGCGAGCCGGTGCTGGACGCGGGTGTCGATGATCAGCAGCCGCAGCCCCGCGTCGTCCAATCCGAGCGCGACGTTGCGGCCGCCCTCGCTGCGGCAGTCGAGGTACAGCGCATGGCCCTCCTTGCAGCGCAGGGACGCGCTCTGGTCCATGATCCCGGTGGGCGCGCCGACGTAGGCGTTCTCGGCGCGCCGCGCGATGCGCGCCATGGCCGGCCGGTCGGCGGCGAGCGCGCCGAGCTCGAACGTCTCGGCCGCGGCGAGGAGCACCGCGCATTCCAGTGCGGCGGAGGACGACAGCGCCGCGCCGACGGGGAGGTCGGAGTCGACGCGGATGCGCGCGCCCGCCGTCCCGTCGGCGAGGTGGCCGGCCTCGCGCAGCGCCCAGAACACGCCGGCGACGTAGGCGGCCCAGCCCGGTACCGAAGGGCGGTCGGCGTCGAGCGACGCGGGGCGGAACCGCACGGTGCCGTCCTCGGGCCGCTGGGCGCTGGACACCTCGACCACGCCGTCGTCGGTCGGGGTGAACGCCGCCGTCACCCCCCACGGCAGCGCCATGGGCAGCACGAGGCCGTCGTTGTAGTCGGTGTGCTCGCCCATCAGGTTCACTCTGCCGGGGGCGCGCCACACGCCGTCGGGGGCGACGCCGTGGTCGTCGCCGAACGACGACACGAGTTGTCCGGTGATGACGCCTTCACTCACGTTCCACTCCAGTTCCGGTGCGCCGGCTGCTGTTGCGCGGCGCCTGCCGAAGAGCCTGCGCAGCGCGTTCACGCCCGGCCTCCCTCTGCCGCCGCGACTCCGCTGTGGAAGGACCAGGCGTCGGCGACGATGCGGCGCAGCCCGGTGTATTGCGGGGTCCAGCCCAGTTCGGTGCGGGCGCGTTCGCTGGAGGCGACCAGGGTGCCGGGGTCGCCGGGCCGCCGCGGCGCGGCGACGGCGGGGATGGGGTGCCCGGTGACCTCGCGGCAGACGCCGATGACGTCGCGGACCGAGAATCCCGCGCCGTTGCCGAGGTTGTAGACGCGGTGCCGGCCCGGTGTGCACGCCTCGAGCGCGCGCAGGTGGGCGTCGGCGAGGTCGGTGACGTGGATGTAGTCGCGCACGCAGGTGCCGTCGGGGGTCGCGTAGTCGTCGCCGTAGACCGCGACCGAGGGGCGTTCGCCCAGGGCGACGCCGAGCACGATCGGGATGAGGTGGGTCTCGGTGGTGTGCCGCTCGCCGTGGGGGCCGTAGGCGCCGGCGACGTTGAAGTAGCGCAGGCTCACCGCCGCCAGGCCGTGCATCCGGGCGTGCTCGGCGAGGGCGGCGTCGATGGCGGCCTTGGTCGCGCCGTAGGGGTTGCCCGGCCGGACCGGGGCGTCCTCGGTGATGGGGACGGTCTCGGGCTCGCCGTAGACCGCCGCGGTGGAGGAGAACACCAGCGTGCGCACGCCGGTGGCGCGCATGGCCTCCAGGAGCGCCAGGGACGCGCCGACGTTGCCGTCCCAGTACCGCTCGGGGTGCGCGACCGATTCCGGGACGACGGACTTCGCGGCGAAGTGCAGAACGGCGTCGACGCCGGTGGAGAGGACCTCGTGGGCGCGGTCGCGGATGCCGCCCTCGACGAACGCGCAGCCGTCGGGTACGGCGTCGCGGTGCCCGGTCGACAGGTCGTCCAGGACGACGACGTCGTGCCCCGCGTCGCGGAGCCGCGCGGTGGTGGCGCCGCCGATGTACCCGGCGCCGCCGGTGACCAGTATCCGCACTGTCTCAGGTGTCCTTCCGCTCGGTCGGCCGTGCGGTCGAGTCTGCCAGGGGCCGCGGCCGGTTCACGGCGCCCCCGCGGCTTCGCGGAGCCGCTGCGCGGCGTCCTCGGGTGCGATGTCGTTGATCCAGGCGGCCATGCCCGACTCCGAGCCGGCGAGGTGCTTGAGCTTGTGCTCGGCGCGGCGCAGGGTGAACAGTTGGAGGTGCAGGCCGAAGTCGGGGTCAGGGCGGCCGGCCTCGTCCACGGGCGACTGGTTCCACGCGGAGATGTAGGGCGCCGGGGTGTCGAACAGCCGGTCGAAGGCGCGCAGCAGGGCGAGGTAGACGTCGGCGAGGTCGGCGCGCTGGGCGTCGTCGAGCGCGGGCAGGTCGGGGACCCGGCGCAGTGGGGACAGCTGGACCTCGTAGGGCCAGCGCGCGGCGGAGGGGACGAACGCGGTCCAGTGCTCGGTCTCGGTGACGATGCGGACGCCCGCCTTGCGCTCGGCGGCGACGACGTCGTCGAACAGGTTGGCGCCGGTGCGGGCGCGGTGGCGTTCGGCGCTCTGGCGGATCCGCGCGATCCGCGGGGGGACGAACGGGTAGCCGTAGATCTGGCCGTGGGGGTGGCCGAGGGTGACGCCGATCTCCTCGCCGCGGTTCTCGAACGGGTACACCGACTGGACCTCGGGCATGCGGTTGAGGGCGGTGGTGCGGTCGGCCCACGCCTCGATGACGGTGCGCGCGCGGTGCGGTGTGAGCGTGCCGAACGAGGCGTCGTGGTCGGCGGTGAAGCAGACCACCTCGCAGCGGCCCACGCCGGGCCGAGAGACGAGGCCGGGGTCGCCGGGGTCGGCCGCCGGGGCACCGCCGCGGGGGGTCGCCAGGGATGGGAAGCGGTTCTCGAACACCACGACGTCGTAGTCCGCTGCGGGGATCTCGGTGCGGCGCCCGTCGCGCGAGGGGTCGAGGGGGCATTCGTCGGGCGGCGGCAGGAAGGTCCGGTCCTGCCGGTGCGCGGCGATGGTCACCCATTCGTCGAGCAGGGGGTCGTGGCGGAGCCGGGCGGACGGCGAGAACGGGTCGAGCGGGCGGTGGTCGGCCGCCGCGCCGCGCCGCTGGTCCGGGGACTCGTCGTAGTAGAAGATCTCACGGCCATCGGCGAGCCGGCCGACTGATCGCCACACCTGGTGTTTACGCACCTTTTCAATCTAAACCATAAGCAATAGAGCTTTCGAGTAGTCGCATTCGATCTTTTTCGATCAAGCGGGGGATGTTCGTCACTTTGCGCCGGGTCCGGGGCCGCGCCGCCGCCCGCGCACGATCGGGAAACACCGGGCGTGGCCTCCGCTCCGCCGCGGCAGCGGGGGGTTACGCTCGGTCGGCCGCCCCCCGCGGCGCGCACGGCACCCGCACCCCCGGGGAGAGCGAGGACCCGACATGGCAGCCGCAGGACGGGTCAAGGACCGGATCCGGCACTACGGCCGCGTGGCCATGGAGACGTACTGGTCAATGCGCCGCCGCCGCCCGTGGTTCGACCACGTGGTGCGCTCCTACGAGCGCTACGCCGACCGGCGCGGCGACCAGCTGGCCGCCTCCGTCACCTACTTCGCGTTCCTGTCCTTCTTCCCGCTGCTCGCGCTCGCGTTCTCCGTCCTCGGCTACATCGCGGCGTTCGACCTCGACGCCCGCGCGTCCATGGAGGAGGCGATCGACTCGGTCCTGCCGGGGATCGGCGCCCAGCTCCCGCTGGACGAGGTCGCCAACGCGCGGACCGGCGCGGGGATCATCGGCCTGCTGGGCCTGCTCTACACCGGGCTCGGCGCGATCGGGGCCCTGCGCGAGGCGCTGCACGTCATCTGGATGAAGAGCGTCACCGACGGCCCCAACTTCCTCGTCGCCAAGCTCCTCGACGTCGTCATCGTCGCGGTGCTCGGGCTGGGCCTGCTCGGCTCGGTGGCGCTCACCAGCGTCGCGCAGGCCGCCACCGGGTGGCTGCTGGCGTGGGTGGGGCTGGACGGCTCGCTGGTGGCGGTCGGCGCGACCCGGCTGCTGGGCCTCGCCATCGCCATCGGCGTCGACATGGCCATCTTCCTGGTGCTGTTCAGCCGCCTGTCGGGGTCGCGTCGGCCGTGGCGGCTGATGTGGCGCGGCGCGCTGCTCGGCGCGGTCGGGTTCGAGGTCCTGAAGTCGGTGGGGGCGCTGCTCATCGGCAGCACGCTCAGCAACCCGGTGTACGCGTCCTTCGCCGTCGTCGTCGGGCTGCTCGTCTGGATCAACATCGTCATGCGGTTCGTGCTGTTCAGCGCGGCGTGGACGGCCACATGGCTGCCGGTGCCGCCGCCCTACGAAGGGTCGGTGCCGCTGAACGTCCCCGTCACCACCACCCGCGACGAACCCGCGCGGCTGGGCGTGCGCGACGAGTACGGCGCGCGCGGCGCCGCGACGCTGCCCGCGCGGCCCACCGGCGCGATGGTGGCGGCGTCGCGGGCGCGGGCCCGCCGCGGCGCGCGGGCGGCCGCGCTGCGCCGCTGGGCGCCGGCCGCGGCAGCGGGCGCCGGCGCTGTCGCGCTCGCCCTTTGGCTGCGGTCCCGGAAATCGCGAATCGGCGCGGGAGTCATTACGTGATGGTCACAGTGGCTCCGCGCGGCGGTGTATTGGGTACCGTGGCGGCACTCCGATAACCGGGGTGTGCGGGCGGGGAATGAGTCGGCGTATTGCACGGGCATTCGCCATCGTGACCTCTGGGCTATGAACCAGAAGCGCGCATGGTCCTTTCGGATCATGCTTCACCGTTTTCCGGCGCGATCGGCGTGATGTCTGTAATCCTCAGCGGGTAGCTGTACCTCTGTAGGGCCACATGGGCACGCCTCGTGCATCTGAATATGCATCGGGACATGCATCCGACAGTGCAGCACGTGGCCCGCACCGCCCTGGAAAGGAGGGTCGCTCCCGAAATGTCTGCCATCCGGTATTCGGGCGCCGCCTCGCCTAGGGTGCGGCTGTGGACGGTCGAGCGACCGTCCGGCGAACAGCGCGGAGGTTGATCGTGGCCATCGAATTCAACACCTCGGAGCGAGCCACCCTCGGTGTGGAGTGGGAGCTCCAACTCGTCGACACCGGTACCCGCCACCTGCGGCAGGAGGCCCAGCAGGTGCTGAACGAGCTGCCGGAGCTCAGCGGCTCCGGCAACCCGCCGCTGCGGCACGAGCTCATGCAGTGCCAGGTCGAGGTCGTCACGGGAATCTGCGAGACCGTCGAGGAGGCTCGCGCCGACCTCGCCGGGAACACCAGGCGCCTCACAGAGGTGCTCGAACCCCGCCAGGCGATGCTCATGTGCGCCGGCACGCACCCCCTCGACGACTGGCGCGACCAGACCCTGTCGCCGGTGCAGCGCTACGGCGAGCTCATCGACCAGATGCAGTGGCTGGCCCGCCGCATCCTCACCTTCGGCGTGCACGTCCACGTCGGCGTCCGGTCCCAGGACAACGTGATCCCGGTGGTCAACGCCCTGGCGAACTACCTGCCGCATTTCCTCGGGCTGACGGCGTCGAGTCCTTTCTGGAACGGGCACGACACCGGGCTCGCGTCGAGCCGGTCGATCGTATTCGGCGCCCTGCCCACATCGGGGCCCCCGCCGAACCTCCCGCATTGGCGCGCGTTCGAGGAATACATGGAGACCCTGCTGCGCGCCGGAACGATCTCCACCATCAAAGAGGTGTGGTGGGACGTCCGGCCGCACGCCGACTTCGGCACCGTCGAGATCCGGATGTTCGACGGAATTCCCACATTGCGGGAAGTGGGAATGGCGGCGGCGATGTCGCAGTGCCTTGTCCATATGTTCGAATCGCGTATCGAGCGCGGATATTCCTTGCCGAGCCCGCCGACGTGGGTCGTCAACGACAACAAATGGCGTGCCACCCGCTACGGCCTCGACGCCCGCGTCATCACCGACGAGCGCGGCACCACCATGCCGCTGCGCGACGACCTGTACGAACTGGTCCGCGAACTCGCGCCGATCGCCGACCGCCTCGGCTGCGCCGAGGACCTCGACGTGGTGACCGAGGTGCTGGAGAAGGGCGCGTCCTACGAGCGGCAGCGGGCCGTCATCGACCAGGGCGGCACCCTGAACGACGTCATCGACCTGCTGGGGGCCGAGTTCCGGGCGGGCGGGTTCGGTTCGGACGCGCTGGGGGCCGCCGTTCAGCCGTCCCGCGACAGGGGCCGCGCGAACGGCGCTCCGACGGGCGGCGCGGGCACCATCACCCGAGAACAGACATGAGGGGGGACTTTGCATGCAAGGTCGTGACCTGCGGGAGCAGTTGACCGTTTTTCTGGCGCGCAGGGAGCGGGAGTTCGTCGAATTCCGGCGTGACCTCCACCGGCACCCCGAACTGGCGTTCGCCGAGCACCGCACCACCCAGCGGGTGGCGGACCGGTTGCGCGGTTTCGGGTTGGATCCCGCGCTTCTTCCCCAAGGGACCGGACTCACCTGCGACATCGGCTCCGGGGACGGTCCCGTGGTGGCGCTGCGCGCCGACATCGACGCGCTGCCCCTCGCCGACGAGAAGGACGTCGACTACCGCTCCACCGTCCCCGGCATCGCGCACGCCTGCGGCCACGACGCGCACACCGCCATCCTGCTCGCCACCGGACTCTTCCTCGCCCAGCAGGACAAGGCCGGTGTGCTGCCGGGGCGGGTCCGGCTGATCTTCCAGCCGGCCGAGGAGCTGCCCGGCGGCGCCAGGGAGGTCATCGACGCAGGGCGGCTCGACGGGGTCGACCGCATCTTCGCGCTGCACTGCGATCCCCGGCTGCCGATCGGGCAGGTGGGGCTGCGCAGCGGGCCCATCACCGCGGCCTGCGACCGCCTCATGGTGCGGCTGTCGGGCCCCGGCGGCCACACGGCACGCCCGCATCTGACCGCCGACCTGGTCTACGCACTCGGCAAGGTCGTCACGGAGCTGCCCGCTGCGCTGTCGCGCCGGGTCGACCCCCGCGCGGGCCTGAGCCTGGCATGGGGCCGGATCAGCGCGGGCACGGCGCCCAACGCCATCCCGGACGACGGCGTGGCCGAGGGGACGGTCCGCTGCCTGGACGACGCCGCGTGGCACGCGGCCCCCGAGCTGATCAGGGAGCTGCTCGACACCGTCGTCGGCGCCTACGGGGCCCGCGCCGAACTGAGCTACGTGCGTGGGGTCCCGCCGACCGTCAACGAGGTGACCAGCGTGCAGGTCCTGCGCGACGCGTGCTCCGGTGTCCTGGGCCCGGACGCGATCGCGTCCACGCCGCAGAGCCTCGGCGGCGAGGACTTCGCCTGGTACCTGGAGCGGGTGCCCGGTGCGCTGGCGCGGCTGGGCACCTACAACCCGGAGTCCGGCACCCCGCCGCTGGACCTGCACCGGGGCACCTTCGACATTGACGAGCGCGCCATCGGCATCGGCGTGCAGCTGATGGCGGCCACGGCGCTCACCGCCCTGTGGGACGTCCGCCGCGCCGGCAGCGGGGACCCCCGCCAGGACCCGGCCCTCGCCTGATTCCGGGTTTCCCCATCCAGCCCCCGTGGGGACCTCGGAACCACGATCAAGCAAACCCAGCCCCGCCCCGGGGAGCTTTGACCTCGCCCCCAGGGTTTTGAACCCCTGCCCCGGGGAGCTTTGACCTCGTCCCCAGGGGGTCTTGAACCCCCGCCCCGGGAGTTTGTGCCCCCGCCCGAGGGGGTGTTTCCGGGAGTCGCGGTGGAGGGGCGCGCCGGTGTCTGGACTGAGGAGCGGGGTGCGACCGAGGTACGAGGGAGCGCCACGCGACGAGGGAAGGCATCGGCCTGAAGCGCCCCGGAACCGCGACGACCAAGCAAGCACAGGAGTCGCGATTGGGGGCGCGCCGGTGTCTGGACTGAGGAGCGGGGTGCGACCGAGGTACGAGGGAGCGCCACGCGACGAGGGAAGGCATCGGCCTGAAGCGCCCCGGAACCGCGACGACCCAGCAAGCAGAGCGCGACGACCCAGCAAGCACGAAGTGGCATGCTGATTCTCATGGACCACTCGCTTAATCTCGACCGGATCCGGGTCGCGCCCAAGGTGCTGTTGCACGATCATCTCGACGGCGGACTGCGGCCGCAGACCATTGTCGACCTTGCCGCGGAGACCGGGTATGACCGGTTGCCCGCCGATGAGCCCGAGCGGCTCGGTGCGTGGTTCCGCGACGCCTCCGATTCCGGTTCGCTCGAACGCTATCTGGAGACTTTCGCGCACACGGTCGCGGTGATGCAGACCCGCGACGCGCTGGTGCGGGTCGCCGCCGAATGCGCCGAGGATCTCGCCGCTGACGGTGTCGTGTACGCGGAGGTCCGCTATGCCCCGGAGCAGCACCTCGAGGCGGGTCTCAGCCTGGTCGAGGTGATCGAGGCCGTGCAGGAGGGGTTCCGTGTCGGGCAGCGCCGGGCGGCAGCGGCGGGTTTCGCGATCCGGGTGGGCACTCTGCTCACGGCCATGCGGCACGCCGCCCGTTCCAGGGAGATCGCGGAGCTCGCGGTGCGCTACCGGGACGACGGGGTGGTGGGTTTCGACATCGCGGGGGCCGAGGCGGGGTACCCGCCGACCCGGCACCTCGACGCGTTCGAGTACATGCGGCGGGAGAACGCGCATTTCACCATCCACGCCGGCGAGGCGTTCGGGCTGCCGTCCATCTGGGAGGCCATGCAGTGGTGCGGCGCCGACCGGTTGGGCCACGGGGTGCGCATCGTCGACGACATCGAGACCCCTGCCGACGGCGGCAAGGCGCGGTTGGGGCGGCTCGCGAACTATGTGCGCGACACCCGGCTGCCGCTGGAGATGTGCCCGAGTTCCAATGTGCAGACCGGCGCGGTCGAGTCGATCGCGGCGCACCCCATCGGCCTGCTGCGGCGGTTGAACTTCCGGGTGACGGTGAACACCGACAACAGGCTCCAGAGCCACACGTCGCTGTCGTTGGAGTTCGCCAAGCTCGCCGAGGCGTTCGACTACGGCTGGGACGACATCCAGTGGTTCACGGTCAACGCCATGAAGTCGGCGTTCCTGCCGTTCGACGAGCGGTTGGCGCTCATCAACGGGCAGATCAAGCCGGGGTTCGCGCAACTCAAGTGGGCGGAGTGATGAAGCCGCTCTTCGCGCCGTTCTCCCGGGTCCTGGGCTGGGTGTGGGTCGTGGTGGCGGCGCTGCTGCTCATCGACGTGTTGCTCAACGGCCGCGACCACGCGTCCGTCATCGCCGCGGCCGTGCTGCTGGTCACGCTCGGCGGCGACTACGTCCTCTGGCTGCGCCCGCGGGTCGTGCCGACCGAGGCGGGGGTGCGCATCATCAACCCGATGCGCGAGGCGTTCGTCCCGTGGTCGGCGTTCACCTGGGCCGACGTCACCGATGTGCTGCGCGTGCATGCGGGCGACCAGGTGTTCCGGTCGTGGCCGCTGCGGGAGACCAAGCGCGCCAAGGTCCGCGAGAACCTGCGCCGCGCCGACGGGCCCATCGACCTCGGCGCCGACACCGACGTCCGGGACCTGCGGCCGGTGGAGCTGGCGGCCCGGCAGCTGCGCGAGGAGGCCGAGCGCCGCAAGGCCCGGTCGGCGCCGCCCGCGGGGGAGGGCGGCGTCGCGACGGCGGAGGGTGCCGTCGCGGGGGAGCCCGCGGTGCTGTGGTCACCCGACGCCGTCGTCGCGGTCGGTGTCCCGCTGCTGCTGCTGGTGGCGGCGATCCTGCTCGGTTGATGCGGGCGCATGGGTGGATCCCCTTGATCCGCTTGATCCGCGCCCGGGGCTTGACCGCCCACCGCCTGTTTGATTAGGTTAGGCACGCCTAAGGAAAAGTGGGAACGGCGGCTGCGCGGATCGCCGGCTCCCGCACCGAAGGCGCGAAGGGTCAACTGAATAGCGGGCGCGCCCGGAGCCCTGATCGCCACTCGCGGTCTCCCGGCGCGCAGCACCTTCACACGCGGCACACGCCGAAGTCCGGTCTGCGGGGACCGGGGCGGAGCCGCACGAGGGCGCCGGCCGCCGCCGGACCCCGCGGCGCGAACCATCCCTGGCCTCGGGATGCTGCTCGCCACGCACGCGCCGCGGGCCGACGGCGGCGGCCGACCGCCGCCACGGGCCGGGGCGGAGCGCACGGACTCCCGACGCGGACGGGAGCGGCGCTCCCCCCGGACCCGAGGGCCGTCAGATCCGCAGCAGGATGCGGTGCAGCAGGCCGCCCAGCTCCGAGGCCTTGTCGTGCACCACCCCGAGCATCGCGTCGCCGTTCACCGGCCCCCGGCCGGGGTCGACGGCGTCGTTGGTGACCAGCGCGAGCGCGAGCACCTCCGCCTCCAGGCGGGCCGCCGCGATCGTCTCCAGCGCCACCGACGTCCCCACCAGGTCGGCGCCGCTCATGCGCACCATCCGCAGTTCGGCGGGTGTCAGGTGCTGGGGCCCGGGGACCGAGGCGTACACGCCTTCGGCGAGCGCGGGGCCGGCCTCGCGCGCGACCTCGCGCAGCCGCGGGCTGTAGGCGGCCGTGAGATCGACGAAATCCGGGCCGACCAGCGGCGAGGTCCCCGTCAGGTTGATGTGGTCGCGGACGATCACGGGCTGCCCGACCGCGAAGTCAGCGCGCAGCGAGCCCGCACCGCTGGTCAGGACCACCCGCTTGGCGCCGGCGGCGATCCCCGTGCGCACCGCGTGGACCACCTCTGCCGCAGTGCGCCCCTCGTAGAGGTGGGTCCGCCCGTGGAACACGGCGACCCGGTGGGACCCCGCCCACAACGACGTCACCTTCGTCGAATGCCCGGAGGCGGTGGGCGGGGCGAAGCCGGGGAGCTCCGCGACGTCGGTCTCTGCGTCGGGTGTGCCGAGTGCGTCGGCACCGGCGGACCAGCCGGAGCCGAGGACCACAACGGCGTCGTAGGTGTCTGCGCCGGTCCGCGACCGCAACTCGTCGGCCGCCGCGGATGCGCGCTCGCTTGCTTCGGCGGTCGCCTCGATCGGGCGATCGTGCGTGGATTCGCTCACAGTTCCGGAGGCTACCCCGATGTAACCGGAATGCCCTCGACCGCAACGCTGCGTGTCCGAAAACGGCGTTCAGGTATCGGGGTCGCGTTCCGCCGCGCATTCCGGGCATCGGACCCGCCGGTGGGACACCGCCCGCCGCGCCGCTCCGCGCGCGGCCCCGCCCCCGCCATGCGGATGCGCACTGGCCGGATGGACCACAATGGGAGGTGGAAGAGGGCTGTGGACGACGCCGGCGGGCCGTCCCGGCAGAGCGGTGCCCGTACCGGCGCCGGCGACGCGGAACCGCCGAAGGAGTGGATGTAGACGTGACCAAGGTCGTGATCATCGGTGGCGGTCCAGGGGGCTACGAACCCGCGCTCGTCGCCGCCCAGCTCGGGGCCGACGTGACCGTGGTGGAGCGCGAGGGCATCGGCGGGGCCTGCGTGCTGACCGACTGCGTGCCGTCCAAGACCCTCATCGCGACCTCGACGCGCATGACCTATGTCACCGACGCCGCCAAGCTCGGCATCCGGGTGGGCGACGAACCCGAGGTCGACAAGGACATCGTCGACATCGACCTGCACATGGTCAACCAACGGGTCAACAGGCTCGCCGACAAGCAGTCGGAGGACACCGCCGCGCGCCTGGTCAGCGAGGGCGTGGAGATCATCGAGGGCGAGGCGCGGCTGGTCGACCCGCACATCGTCGCAGTGGGCGACCGGCGGCTGCGCGCCGACGTCGTCCTCGTCGCCACCGGTGCGCACCCCCGCGAACTGCCCTCGGCCGTGCCCGACGGCGAGCGGATCCTCACCTGGCGCCAGCTCTACGACCTCCCCGCGCTGCCCGAACGCCTCATCGTGGTGGGCTCCGGTGTCACGGGCGCCGAGTTCGCCAACGCCTACCAGGCGCTGGGCTCCCAGGTCACCCTGGTTTCCTCGCGCGACAAGGTGCTGCCGACCCAGGACCAGGACGCCGCCGGGGTGCTGGAGGACGTGTTCCGCCGCCGCGGCATGACCGTGCTGAGCAACTCCCGTGCGGAGTCCGTGACCCGCGTCGGCGACGGCGTGCGGGTCGAACTCGCCGACGGGCGCACCGTCGAGGGCAGCCACTGCCTGATGACGGTCGGCATGATCCCCAACACCGCCGGCCTCGGCCTCTCCGAGATCGGGGTGAACCTCGACAACGCCGGGTTCATCCAGGTCGACCGGGTGTCGCGGACCTCGGCCGGCGGCGTGTACGCCGCGGGCGACTGCACCGGCGTGAACATGCTCGCGTCGGTCGCGGCCATGCAGGGGCGCATCGCCATGTGGCACGCCCTCGGCGAGGCGGTGTCGCCGCTGAAGCTGTCCACCGTGTCCTCCACGGTGTTCACCAACCCCGAACTGGCGGCGGTCGGGTGCAGCGAAGCCGACGTGCGCAGCGGCAAGGTCGACGCCCGCGTGGTGAAGCTGCCGCTGAACACGAACCCGCGCGCCAAGATGCACGGCACCAAGGAGGGCTTCGTAAAGCTCATCTGCCGGCAGCACACCGGGATCGTCCTCGGCGGGGTCATCGTCGGCCCGCGCGCCAGCGAACTCATGCTCGCCGTCTCGCTGGCGGTCCAGCAGCGCCTCACGGTCGACGAGATCGCGCACACCTTCGCGGTGTACCCGTCGCTGTCGGGCAGTGTGACCGAGGCGGCACGCTCCCTCATGCAGGCGTCGCCCGAGTAGCGCAACGGAAGCCGCCCGAGCAGCGCAACGCAAAAAGGACCCCCGGCCCGAAGGCCGGGGGTCCTCTGCTGCGCTGGGAGTGCGGTCAGAAGTCGCCGAAGCCGCCGAAGTCGCCGCCGCCGAAATCGCCGCCGCCGAAGTCGCCGAACCCGCCGCCGCCACCGAAGTCGCCGCCGCCGAAGTCGCCGCCCCCGGCGTCGCCACCGCCCATGTCGCCGCCGCCGAGCATGCCGCCGCCCATCATGGACCCCATCATCGAGCCCATCATCATGCCGGTGAACATGCCCATCATCATGTCGCCGCCGAAGTAGCCGCCGGCGTAGGGCGAGTACGCCGGGCCGGCGTCGTAGTACGGCCGCCGCTGGCCGTCGACCTCGACCATGCGGACGTCGGGGTCGTGGCCGGAGAGGACGGCCTGCGCGCAGGTGCGGCACGCCGTGACCGAGCGGGGGGTGCCGCCGGGAGGCGCCCACTCGACGTCCTGCTCAGAGGGGCCGTGCTGCGGGTTGAAGAAGCAGGGGCCGCGCCGTTCGGGCACCTCTTGGCCGTCGATGCGCGCCCGGGTGGCGGTCATGTAATAGCGGCCGTCTTCGAGCGAGGTCGTGATCTTCTTGACGTCCTCGGCCCGCTGGATGGTGTCGAGCTCGACCTTCGCGCGGTCGTAGGAGTCCATGGCGTGGGTGTAGTCGACCCGGGTGGGGTCGTCGACGGCGGTGAGGTCGATCTCCAGGCGTGCGATGTCCTCGCCCAGCCGGACGACGTCCTCGGTGGCCATCTGCTTGATCTCGGCGAGCTCCTTGGCCCGCTGCGCCTCGCGCTTCTTCTTGGAGTTGTACAGGAAGAAGCCGCCCCCGACGACGGCGAGCGCCAGCACGCCGAGGAGCACCATGCCGAACATGCCGGAGGTCTCGGCAGCGGACGCCTCACTGTCGGCGGTCTGCACGAACGCGACGAGGCCGTCGGTGGGGTTGGTCTGCTCCTTCGCCGCCGCGTCGACGGCGTCGGTGGCGCTGTCGCTCAGCACGGTGGAGTCGATGGCGAGGGAGTCGCCCTGGACGAGGGCGTAGGTGCCTTCGCCGACGTCCTGCTGGATCTCGCCCATGTAGGTGCCGGCCTCGGCGCGGGAGCCGAAGGCGTCATCGGGCACGATCACCACGTAGATCGGGGTCTCGGCCTGCTCGATCTGGCCCTTGACCACGTCGGTCTCGGACGCGTCGAGGACGTCGGACGCCGGGTCGACGAAGATGCTCTCGCTCTTCAGGTCGTCGGCGACGCCGTTCGCCGGGGGCGCCTGAGCGACGGCCGGTGCGGCTCCCATTGCGGTGAAAATCCCTGCGGTGAGCAGGGCCGGAATTACCAAGCGGCGCAACATATCGGTTCCTCTCGCCTCCCTCACCCGTGTAGGACGAACGGCCCTGGCCGAGGGTTCCCGGGTGGTGTCCGACAGCCTAAGGGCGGACCGCCGCTCCGGCCGTCCGCCCTCAGAACCGTTTCCGAATCCTCCGTCCGGAGGGTGCCCGGCTACGCCGAGCCGCTCGCCGAGGAGGCGCCGGCCTTCGCGTCGCGGGAATCGTCGTCGCCGTCGGCCGATTCGCCCGCCTCGCCGGTGCCGTACACGGCGGCGTCGGCGTCGGACGGCGGCTCGTCGGCGACGAAGCCGTCGAGTCCGCGCGGCGCGTTGTAGCGGGCCATGTCGATGATCTTCTCGCGCTTGGACACGATCGCCGGGACGAGCGCCTGGCCGGCGACGTTCACGGCGGTGCGGCCCATGTCGAGGATGGGGTCGACCGCGAGGAGCAGGCCGACACCCGCGAGGGGCAGCCCGAGCGTCGACAGGGTGAGCGTGAGCATCACCGTGGCGCCGGTGGTGCCGGCGGTCGCGGCCGAGCCGATGACGCTGACGAACACGATCAGCAGGTAGTCGGTGATCCCGAGGTTCACGTCGAAGAACTGGGCCACGAAGATCGCCGAGATCGCCGGGTAGATGGCGGCGCAGCCGTCCATCTTCGTGGTGGCGCCGAACGGCACGGCGAAGCTGGCGAAGTGCCGCGGCACGCCGAAGTTGGTCTCGGCGACCCGCTGGGTGACCGGCATGGTGCCCATCGATGAGCGCGACACGAAGCCCAGCTGGACCGCCGGCCACACGCCACTGAAGAACTTGGAGATCGACAGGCCGTGCATCAGGGCGAGCAGCGGGTACACGACGAACAGCACCAGCGCCAGGCCGATGTAGATGGCGAGGGTGAACTTGCCGAGGGCGCCGATGGTCGTCCAGCCGTAGCTGTAGACCGCGTTGCCGAGCAGCCCGACGGTGCCCAGCGGCGCGAGGCGGATGACCCACCACAGGACCTTGAGCACGATGTCGAGCGCGGATCGAGTGAAGGCGAGGAACGGCTCGGCCTGCTTGCCGACCTTGACCGCCGCGACGCCGATGGCGATCGCGATGACGATGAGCTGGAGCGCGTTGAAGTCCAGCGACGTGGCCAGCGCACCCTCCTCCTCGCCGGTGCTCGCCGTGAGGCCGAGGAAGTTCGAGGGGACGATGCTCTCCAGGAACGCCATCCACGACCCGGTCTCGTCCGGCCGCTCGGCCGTGCCCGGGTCGACGCCGCTGTTGATGCCGGGCTGGATGAACGAGCCGAGGCCGATGCCGATGGCGACGGCGATCAGGGCGGTGATCGCGAACCACAGCAGGGTCTGGCCGGCGAGGCGGGCCGCGTTGGTGACCTGGCGCAGGCTCGCGATCGAGGTGATGACGGCGAGCAGGATCAGCGGCGGCACGATCGTCGTCAGCAGCGTGACGAACGTCGAACCGATGGTGTCGAGCGCGGTGGCGAGCCAGTTCGGGTTGTCGGCGTCGCCACCGAGTTGGCGGGCGACGACACCGAGGGCGATACCGACGAACAGCGCCGCGATGACCTGCGCGGCGAAGGGGATACGCCTGAGTGCGGACAGCACGAGGTGACTCCTGTGGTCAGGGCGGGAAACGGCCGCCTGCTGCGGCGCGTTCCGGGAGATGGGGCGGTGCACCGTGCGGGTGCGCGGGTGCGTGCGATGCCCGTGACGGGCGCGCGGGGTCGTCGGACTGCGGGGTCAACGACGACAGGCGTGGCTGGCGAAACGGCACAGGTCCACGTGCCACCGCCGAGTCAGGCCCCAAACATTCGTCACAAAGAGAGACAATAACTGACACGCGGCTTTTATTCCCGACCGCCCCCGCGTCAATCGGGCCACTGCGCAGACGGCGGCCGTGGTCCCGTCGCGGATCTGCGTGCCGAGCCCGGAGGCGAGCAGGCCGGTGAGGATGGCGGCGACGAGCACGATGGCGGCGCCGTACTCGACGAGCAGCAGCGCGGTCCCGTGTCGTAAGCCCGGGGGCTCAGCGGGGGTCCCGTTCACGGTGCGCGAGCGCGTTGCCACGGCGGCCGCGCAGCGCCCGCCGTGGCAACGCGTGGGGGTTCCCCACACGCCGCCGGGGCTCAACCGGCCGCGGCCCGCTCGGGGTCGCCTGCCCCGTCAACGGGGGCGGACCCGTCCGGCGGCGGGGCGGCCCGCAGCATCGTCGCCGCGAGTACCGCGGCCCCGGCGAGCAGTGCCGCGCTCAGCCACGCCGCGGCCTGCATGCCGTCGGCGAAGGCGTGCCGGGCCGCCGCCAGCAGGGCGGCCCCCGCCTGGTCGGGCAGGCGCGCCGCGACGTCCGCCGCCGCGCCGATCGTCCCCTGGGCCTGCTCGAGCCGGTCCGCGGTGACGCCCGCCGGCGCCGCCTCGGCGAGCCGACCCTGGTAGACCGCCATGGCGATGCTGCCGAGGATCGCCATGCCCCCTGCCAGGCCGAGTTCCGCGCCGCTCTGGGCGACGCCCGACGCGAGCCCGGCGCGCCGCGGCGGCGCGGCACCGACGATCGAGTCCGTGGTGAGCGCGAGCGTGGGGGTCACACCGGTGTACAGGACCGTGAAGCCCGCCACCGTCCAGAACAGGTCGGCCTGCGGCGCCGTCAGCGCGACCGTCGCCGCGCCGGCGGCCGCGACCGCCAGCCCGCAGCCGATGACGATCGCGGGGCGGACACGGCGGACGATCCGGGGCGCCAGCAGGGTGGCGCCGATGCCGAAGACGACCGATGGGACCGTCCACAGCCCGGCCGCCAGCGGCGACAGCCCGAGGACCCCTTGGAGGTACTGGGTCAGCAGTAGCTGCGTGCCCGCCATCGCGAACACGGCGGTGGTCTGCGTCCCGAGCCCCGCCGTGAAGGCGCGGAGCCGGAAGAGGCCCAGGTCCACCATCGGCTCGTCCAGCCGCCGCTGGCGCCGCAGGAACACGGCGCCGATGGCGGCCCCCGCCAGGACCCAGGCCAGGGGGGCCGCGCCGAGCCCAGACTCCGCCGCCCGCTTGATCCCGTACACGATGGACAGCACCGCCGCCAGCGACATCACGGCGCTCGGCAGGTCGAACCGGCCGGAGAGGCGGTCCCGGTGCTCCGGCAGCAGGAACGGCCCGGCGGCGAGCAGCAGGAGCATCACCGGGACGCCGATCAGGAAGACGGCGCCCCACCAGGTGAACTGGAGGAGGGCGCCGCCGACCAGTGGGCCGATCGCCTCGCCCACCGTGAAGAACGTCATCCACACCGCGATCGCGAACGTGCGCTGGGCCGAGTCGGTGAACATGGTGGCGAGGAGCGCCAGCGTGGACGGCATCAGCGTCGCCCCCGCCACGCCGAGGACCGCGCGCGCGGCGATCAGCAGCTCCGCCGTCGGCGCGAACGCGGCGGCAACGGATGCCGCCGCGAACGCCGCGGCGCCGATCAGCAGCAGCTGGCGCCGCCCGATCCGGTCGCCGAGGGTGCCCATGGTCATCAGGAAGCCGGCGACGAAGAACCCGTAGACGTCGAGGATCCACAGCAGCTGGCCGCCGGTGGGCGCGAGGTCGGCGCTGATGCTCGGCGCGGCCAGATGCAGCACGGTCAGGTCCATGGACAGGACCATGGTGGGCAGGGTAAGGACGCCCAAGGCGATCCATTCGCGTCGGCCGGCGCGCCCGGTGCCGGCCGGTGCACTGGTGTTCACGGCACACTCCTCCACACTGCGGATGATGGGATGGGTGCGGCCCGGCAACGCGGAGCGTCGTCACGGGGGCCGCGCGCCGACCACGCTAAACTCTGACATCGGTGTGAGAGTCAATTCCCGGGAGGCGAGCGGCGTGCGCATCGGAGAACTGTCCAGGCGGACCGGCGTCAGCGTGCGGCTGCTGCGGTACTACGAGGAGCAGGGGCTGCTCCGGCCCGAGCGGCAGCCGAGCGGGTACCGCGAGTTCCGCGAGGCCGACGTCGCGACGGTCGGCCGGATCAGGAGCCTGCTCGGCGCCGGGCTCGGCACGGCGGAGATCAGCGGGGTGCTGGACTGCTTCGTCGAGGACTGCGAGCGCCTCGTGCCGACCTGCGCCGAGATGCTGGGCGACCTCGAACGCGCCCGCGAACGGATGACGGGCATGATCGACGACCTCCAGGAGTCGCGGCGCATGCTCGACGCCGTCATCGCCGCCGGCCCCAGCGAGGAGCCCGAGCGGGCCATGCTGTACCGCCCTTGAGTGATGGGGGTCGGCTGCCGTCGCGGCTGCGAAGCACCCGCGACGGCAGCCCACCCCCTTCTCGCCACATCGCGTGAACCGCACGCCCCTGCTGTGTCCGCTTCGCGGAGTACCGCGCAGCGGGGGCCCGCGGCGGCAGCCTTCCAGGTGCCCGGGGTCTGGCGATCGAGGCGGGCCGTGGAGTTTCGTGCCGCTCGCGCTTCGCGCGGAGCGGCAGCCCGCCCTCTCGTTCACGGCTTCTTCGAACGCAGCCCGGGGTCAACCGGTCGTGTCGTCCTCTTTGTCGTCCTTGATCTCGCAGAGGACGGCGCCGTTGGCGATGGTGTCGCCGGCGGTGGCGGACAGGCCCGTGACCGTGCCCGCCTTGTGCGCGGTGAGGGGCTGCTCCATCTTCATCGCCTCGATGACCACGACCGGGTCGCCCTCGTCGACGTGGTCGCCGTCGCCCGCCACCACCGTGACCACCGTGCCCTGCATGGGGCTGACGAGGGCGTCGCCGCTGACCGCGGCCTTGGCGCGGCCGCCGCGCCGCGCGGGCCTGCGCGCCGCGGGCGCCCCGCCGAGGCCGGCCGGCAGCACGACCTCGATCCGGCGGCCGCCGACCTCGACGGTGATGTGCTCGCGCTCCCCGTTCCCGGTGTCACCGGCCTGCCCGGTGTCGCCGCCGTAGGGCTCCACGGTGTTCGCGAACTCGGTCTCGATCCACCGGGTGTGCACGTCGAAGGGGCGCTCGGGGTCGGCCGGCGCGAACGCGGGGTCGGCGGTCACGAGCCGGTGGAAGGGGATGACGGTGGGCATGCCGCCGACCTCGAACTCGGCGAGGGCACGGCGCGACCGCTCCAGGGCCTCGGTGCGGGTGCGGCCCGTGACGACGAGCTTGGCGACCATCGAGTCGAACGCCTGCGGGACGGTGAACCCGACCTCGCACCCGGTGTCGACCCGGACGCCCGGCCCACCCGGCAGGGTGAGCGAGGTGATGGTGCCGGGTGCGGGGAGGAAGCCGCGCCCGGCGTCCTCGGCGTTGATGCGGAACTCGAAGGAGTGCCCGCGCAGCTCGGGGTCGGTGTAGTCGAGCCGCCCGCCCTCGGCGATCCGGAACATCTCGCGTACCAGGTCGACGCCTGCGACCTCCTCGGTCACGGGGTGCTCCACCTGGAGGCGGGTGTTGACCTCGAGGAAGGAGACGGTGCCGTCGGTGCCGACCAGGAACTCGCAGGTGCCGGCGCCGACGTAGCCCGCCTCGCGCAGGATCGCCTTGGAGGAGTCGCGCAGCAGCCGCTCCTGCTCCGCCGACAGGAACGGCGCGGGGGCCTCCTCGACCAGTTTCTGGTGGCGGCGCTGGAGCGAGCAGTCGCGGGTCGACACCACCACGACGTTGCCGTGCTCATCGGCCAGGCACTGGGTCTCGACGTGCCGGGGGCGGTCGAGGTAGCGCTCGACGAAGCACTCGCCGCGGCCGAACGCCGCGACCGCCTCGCGCACAGCGGAGTCGTAGGCGTCGGGGACCTCGTCCAGGGTCCTGGCGACCTTCATGCCCCTGCCGCCGCCGCCGAACGCGGCCTTGACCGCGATGGGCAGGCCGTGCTCCGCCGCGAACGCCGCGGCCTCATCAGCCCCCGACACCGGGTCGGCGGTGCCGGCGACCAGGGGCGCGCCGACCTTCTGCGCGATGTGGCGCGCCTGCACCTTGTCGCCGAGCGCGGTGATCGCGGTCGGCGGCGGGCCGATCCACGTCAGCCCGGCGTCGAGAACGGCCTGCGCGAAGTCGGCGTTCTCGGCGAGGAAGCCGTAGCCGGGGTGGACGGCGTCGGCCCCGGTGCGGGCCGCCACCGCGAGGATGCGCTCGATGTGCAGGTAGCTGTCGGCGGGGGTGGCGCCGCCGAGGGAATGGGCCTCGTCGGCGATCTTGACGTGCAGGGCGTCGCGGTCGGGCTCGGCGTAGACGGCCACGCTCGCGAGGCCGGCGTCGCGGCAGGCGCGCGCCACCCGGACCGCGATCTCGCCCCGGTTGGCGATCAGAACTTTACGCACGGTCGTACAACTCCTCCTGCCGCGCCGGAACGGCGCCGGCTGGGTCGAAACGATACGGTTCGGCGGCCCCTGGCCGCCGGCCGGGTCAGCGGGTGCTCATGCGCCAGGCCCCCGGGCCGGGCCGCAGCGGTGCGCGGACCAGGCGCGCGCGGTCGCGCCACGCCGACCGCGGGGCGTGCGCCCCGCCGCCGCGCCCGGCGCGGGCCGCCCTGGCGCGCGCGGCGAGCACGGCGACCAGGGCCGCGACCTCGTCGGCCGTCGGCTCGCCCCGCACCACGCGCAGGAACGGCGCGCCGCCCCCAACGTCCGATCCGCCGGGGCCTTCGGTTCCGCTCACCGTTCCTCGCTCTCCGCGCGGCCGTGCCGCGCCGGACCGTCGGCGCTCACAGGGGGATGTTCCCGTGCTTCTTCGGCGGGAGCTGCGTGCGCTTGCCGCTGAGCGAGCGCAGGGCCCGCGCAACGGACTCGCGGGTCTCCGACGGCAGGATGACGCCGTCGACGTAGCCGCGCTCGGCCGCGGCGTACGGGTTCAGCAGCTGGTCCTCGTACTCGCCGACGAGCCGGGTGCGCTCGGCCTCGACGTCGTCGGCCGCCGCGAGGGCGCGACGGTGCAGGATGTTCACCGCGCCCTGGGCGCCCATGACGGCGATCTGCGCGGTGGGCCAGGCGAGGTTGACGTCGGCGCCGAGGTGCTTGGAGCCCATGACGTCGTAGGCGCCGCCGAACGCCTTGCGGGTGATGACCGTGATGAGCGGCACCGTGGCCTCGGCGTAGGCGTAGATGAGCTTGGCGCCGCGCCGGATGATCCCGTTCCACTCCTGGTCGGTGCCCGGCAGGAAACCGGGCACGTCCACGAAGGTGAGGACGGGGACGTTGAACGCGTCGCAGGTCCGCACGAACCGGGCGGCCTTCTCGGCCGCGTCGATGTCGAGGCACCCGGCGAAGCTCATGGGCTGGTTGGCGACCACGCCGACCGGCCGCCCCTCGACCCGCCCGTAGCCCACCACGATGTTCGGCGCGAACTGCGCGTGCACTTCGAGGAAGTCGCCGTCGTCGAGGACGCGCTCCACGACCTGGTGCATGTCGTAGGGCTGGTTGGCCGAGTCGGGGATGAAGGTGTCGAGGCCGAGGTCGTCGTCCGAGGCTTCGGTGGCGTCGGGGGCGTCGAGCACGGGCGGGTCGGTCAGGTTGTTGTCGGGCAGGAACGACAGCAGCGACTTGACGTAGTCGAGCGCGTCGTGCTCGTCGGCGCCCATGTAGTGGGCGACACCGGACTTGGTGTTGTGCGCGCGCGCTCCGCCGAGGTCCTCCATCGACACGTCCTCGCCGGTGACGGTCTTGATGACGTCGGGGCCGGTGATGAACATCTGCGAGGTCTGGTCGACCATGACGACGAAGTCGGTGAGCGCGGGGGAGTACACGTGGCCGCCGGCCGCCGCGCCCATGATCAGCGAGATCTGCGGGATGACCCCGGATGCGTGGGTGTTGCGCTTGAAGATCTCGGCGTAGAGGCCGAGCGCGACCACGCCCTCCTGGATACGCGCGCCGCCGCCCTCGTTGATGCCGACGACGGGGCAGCCGACCTTCAGGGCGTGGTCGAGGACCTTGACGATCTTCTCGCCGTAGACCTCGCCCAGCGACCCGCCGAACACGGTGACGTCCTGGCTGAACACGGCGACGGGGCGGCCGTCGACGGTGCCGTGGCCGGTGACCACGCCGTCGCTGTAGGGGCGGTCGCGCTCCAGGCCGAAGCTGGTCGACCGGTGCCGCGCCAGTGCGTCGAACTCGACGAAGGAACCGGGGTCGAGCAGGGCGTCGATGCGTTCGCGCGCGGTCATCTTGCCCTTGGCGTGCTGCTTCTCTGTTGCCCGCTGCGAGCCGGCGTGCACGGCTTCGTAGCGGCGGCGCTGAAGGTCGGCGAGCTTGCCCGCTGTCGTGTGGATGTCGATCTCCGCCGCGGGCAGCGGTTCGGGGGCTTCGGTGGCCATAACGCCCCAGGGTAGCGCCGCCGGGTCCGGCGGCAGCGCCGCGGTCCCGTTCGGCCGCGCCTGTGTCGGGGGAACCGCGGGCCGCACGCGGAAGGCCCCGGCCCTGCGTACGCGGCCGCGCGGCGGCGGGCGCCGGCGGTTTCGGGCCCCTTGGGGCGAGTTCGTCGCACGCGCACCCGGTTTCGGTGGTTAACGTTCTCCCATGAATGGCAGCGCGGTGCGGGCACGCGGGCTCGTCAAGCAGTTCAAGCGGACCACGGCGGTCGCGGGGATCGACCTCGACGTCCCCACAGGGAGCTTCTTCGGCCTCGTGGGCCCCAACGGGGCGGGCAAGACCACGACCCTGTCCATGCTCACCGGGCTGCTGCGGCCCAGCGCCGGCGAGGTGTCGATCCTCGGCGCCGACGTGTGGGCCGACCCGGTGCGCACCAAGGCGCGCATCGGCGTGCTGCCCGAGGGTGTGCGCCTGTTCGACCGCCTTTCAGGGCGCGAGCTGCTGCTCTACACCGGCGGCCTGCGCGGCCTCGGCGCCGACGCCGTCGCGCAGCGCGCCGAGGAGCTGCTGTGGGTGCTCGACCTGCGCGAGGCCGCCGACCGCATGGTCCTCGACTACTCCACCGGGATGCGCAAGAAGATCGGCCTGGCCGCCGCGCTGCTGCACAACCCCGGTGTGCTGTTCCTGGACGAGCCGTTCGAGGGCGTCGACCCGGTCTCGGCCGGCACCATCCGCGCCGTCATGGAGCGCTACACCGCGTCCGGGTCGACCGTCATCTTCTCCAGCCACGTCATGGAGCTGGTGGAGCGCCTGTGCGACCGGGTGGCGGTGCTCGACCGGGGACGGGTGGTCGCCGCGGGCGAGATCGCGGAGGTGACCGACGGGCGCCCCCTGCACGAGGCGTTCCTGTCCATCGTGGGCGCGCGGGCGCGGGCACAGGAAGGGGGCCTGGAATGGTTGGGATCGTCTGCCGGCTGAAGCTGAGCCTGATCGCCGCCGGGCTGCGGGGCAACCCTGCGGGCACGGTCGGTTTCGTGATCTCCCTGTTCGTGGGGTTCGTCGTCGCGGCGTCCGGCTTCTTCGTCACCATGCGCATGGGCCTGGCGTTCGAGTTCGGCGCCCACCTCATGGTCATCACGTTCGCGCTGGTCGCTCTGGGCTGGGGGATCGTGCCGATCCTCGCGTTCCGCTCCGACGAGACCCTCGACCCGGCGCGCTTCGCGCTGCTCCCGGTGCCGCCGGGACCCATGGCGGGGGCCCTGCTCGCCGCGTCGGCGATCGGCGTGCCGCCGATCGCGTTCACGATCGCGCTGACCGGGGCGCTCGCCGGGTTCGCGGCGACACCCGCCGCGGTGCTGGTCGGCGCGCTCGCCATCGTCATCACCATGCTGATGAGCCTGCTGCTCGGGCGGATCCTGCCGCTCGCGCTGGCGCCGGTGCTGCGCGGCAGGCGGGGCACAGACGTGATGATCGGCGGCCTCGTCGGGGCGACCGCGCTGGTGCTGCTGCTGGAGTGGGCGATCATCACCTCAGCGGCGTCCGACGTCGACGCGATCACCGCCGCGCTGGCCGGCGCGGCGGGGTGGACCCCGCCGGGGTTCGCCGCGCTGGCGCTGCTCGACGCCAGGGACGGCGACTTCGGCATTGCCGCGCTGCGGCTGGCCGTCGCCGCGGCGGCGGTCGCGGCCGTGTGGTGGCTGTGGGCCCGGATGCTCGGCCGCGCACTGGCCGACCTCCGCGTGAGCGAGGCGGGCGACATGAAGGTCCGCGGCCGCCTCGGCGCGCCGGGGCTGTTCGGCCTGGCCCCGCGCACGGCCGCCGTCGTGGGCAGGGAGCTGCGCTACCAGCGCAGGGAACCGCGCCGCAAGGCCGGGATCGCCACCATGATGCTGCTGTTCGGGGTGGTGTTGACCATGCTCGCGCCGATCAGCTCCGGCGAGCTGGGGGTCGGCACCTCGATCCTGGTGACCAACGGGGCGCTGACGGCGCTCACCCTCGTCGGCAACCAGTTCGGCCTCCAGGGCTCGGCGCTGTGGAGCGTGCTGGCGTCGACCGCGTCACCGCGCGAGCTCCGTTCGGAGCTGCTGGGGGCGTCCCTCGTCGCGGCCCTCATCGGCACCCCGTTGCTGCTGCTCTTCGCGGCCCTGAACACGGTCGGCGTGGCGGGGGGTGCGGCCGAACCCGAGGTGTGGGCCGCGTCGATCGGCTCGACGCTCGGCGCGTTCTACCTGGCGCTGGGGGTATCGCCGCTGATCAGCGTGTACTTCCCCTACGCACTGCCGGACCGCGGGCACAACCCGTTCGCCGGGCCGGGGCCGGGCCGGGGCATGGTCGTCACCTTGACGATGCTCGCCGCGATGATCACGGTCAACGCGCTGGCGATCCCGTTCTACCTGCTGGCGGCCGACCTCGACGCGTGGACGGCCGCACCCTACGCCCTCGGCGCCGTCGTGTACGGGCTGGCGGTGGCCTGGACCGGCATCTCCCTCGCCGCCCGCGCGGGGGTGCCCCGCCTCCCCGAGATCCTGGCGACGGTGAGCCGCCCGGTGACCTGAACCGGGCGCCCGCCGCCGTCCCTGCCCCCGTCCCCGGGGCGTGTCCCGCGGACCGTTCCGCGGTCCGCATCGACAAGTCACGCCCTTGTCCGCAGTGGTTCATACCAATCTGACTAGGCTGTGCGCCATGACATCGGTAAGCGCGGAACGCGACAGTGCCCGCCAGGAGATGCCCGACCAGCTCCGGGGCGACGTGCGGCTACTCGGAGGGATGCTCGGCACCGTCCTGGCCGAGACCGGCGGCGAGGACCTCCTCGCCGACGTCGAGCGACTGCGGCGCGGCGTCATCGGCGCCAGAGAGGGCACGGCCTCCGCCGCCGACATCACCGCCCTGGTCGACTCCTGGCCGCTGGACCGGGCGAACGAGGTCGCGCGGGCGTTCACCGTCTACTTCCACCTCGCGAACCTCGCCGAAGAGCACCACCGCATGCGCGCCATCCGGGAGCGCGACGACGCCGTCGACCCGCCCGCCGGGTCCCTGGCCGCGGCGGTCCGCGACGTGCGGGCCGACGGCGGCGAGGAGCGGCTCCGCGCGTTCATCGACGGGATGGAGTTCCACCCCGTCCTCACCGCGCACCCCACCGAGGCGCGGCGGCGCGCGGTCTCGACCGCCATCCAGCGCGTCAGCGTGCAGCTCGACCGGCTGCGCGGGGCCTACCCGGGCAGCTCGGTCGAGACCGAGGCGCACCGCAGGCTCATGGAGGAGGTCGACCTGCTGTGGCGCACCTCCCAGCTGCGGTCCACCCGCCTCGACCCGCTCGACGAGGTCCGCACCGCCATGGCGGCGTTCGACGAGACCGTCTTCCGGGTCGTCCCGGAGATCTACCGGGCGCTCGACACCGCGCTCGACCCCGAGGGCGCCGGCCGCCGCCCGCCGCTGGCCAAGCCGTTCGTCCGCTACGGGAGCTGGATCGGCGGCGACCGCGACGGCAACCCCTTCGTCACCCACGAGATCACCCGCGAAGCCATCTCCATCCAGTCCGAGCACGTGCTCCGCGCGCTGGAGAACGCCTGCGGGCGCATCGCGCGCACCCTCACGGCCCACGCCGACCTCACACCCGCGACGGAGGACCTGCGCGACACCCTGGCGACCGCGCAGGCCGGGTACCCGCGCCTGGCCGCGTCGATCAGCAAGCGCTCACCGGACGAGCCGCACCGCCAGCTCCTGCTGTTCGCGACCGAGCGGCTGCGCGCCACCCGCGAACGCGACGCCGACCTCGCCTACCCCGGCCCCGAGGCGCTGCTGGCCGACCTGCGCGTCGTCCAGGACTCCCTTCAGACCGCGGGGGCCGTCCGCCAGGCGTTCGGCGAGCTCCAGCACCTCATCTGGCAGGCCGAGACGTTCGGCTTCCACCTCGCGGAACTGGAGGTGCGCCAGCACAGCGAGGTGCACGCGAAGGCGCTGGCCGAACTGCGCTCCGACGCCGAACCCTCCGAGCAGACCAAGGAGGTCCTGGCGACGCTGCGGGTGGTGGCGTGGATCCAGGAGCGGTTCGGCGTCGAGGCGTGCCGCCGCTACATCGTGAGCTTCACCCGCTCGGCGGCCGACGTCGCCGCGGTGTACGAGCTGGCGGCCTACGCGCTGCCCACAGGCAAGGCCCCCGTGCTCGACGCCATCCCGCTGTTCGAGACCGGCGCCGACCTGGAGGCGTCGCCGCGGGTCCTCGACGGGATGCTGGAGCTGCCCGACGTCCAGCGGCGGCTGGAGCAGTCCGGTCGGCGCCTGGAGATCATGCTCGGCTACAGCGACTCCGCCAAGGACGTCGGCCCGGTGAGCGCCACCCTGCGGCTCTACGACGCCCAGGGCGAACTCGCCGACTGGGCCGTGCGCAACGACGTCCGGCTCACCCTGTTCCACGGCCGCGGCGGCTCGCTGGGCCGCGGGGGCGGGCCGGCGAACCGGGCGCTGCTGGCGCAGGCGCCCGGCTCGGTCGCCGGCCGGTTCAAGGTCACCGAGCAGGGCGAGGTGATCTTCGCGCGCTACGGCCAGGCCGAGATCGCGCGCCGCCACATCGAGCAGGTCGGCAACGCCGTGCTCATGGCGTCGACCGACGAGGTGCAGGACCGGGCGCGCGCGGCCGCCGACCGCTTCCGGGCGCTCGCCGACGGCATCGCGGCCGCGGCGCACGACGCCTACCGCGGCCTCATCGACGCCGACGGCTTCGCCGAGTGGTTCTCCCGCATCAGCCCGTTGGAGGAACTGGGCGACCTGCGGCTCGGCTCGCGCCCGTCGCGGCGGTCCGCTGCGCGCGGACTGGACGACCTGCGCGCCATCCCGTGGGTGTTCGCGTGGACCCAGACCCGGGTCAACCTGCCCGGATGGTTCGGCCTCGGCAGCGGGCTCGCCGCGGTCGACGACACCGACCGGCTGCGCGCCGCCTACGCCGAGTGGCCGCTGTTCTCGTCGCTGCTGGACAACGCGGAGATGAGCCTGGCGAAGACCGACCGCAGCATCGCGGAGCGCTACCTCGCCCTCGGCGACCGGCCCGACCTCACGGAGCTGGTCCTCGCCGAGTACGACCGCACACGCGACCTCGTGCTGAAGGTGACCGGCCACGAGCGGCTGCTGGAGAACCGCACGGTCCTGTCGCGCGCCGTCGACCTCCGCAACCCGTATGTGGACGCGCTGTCGCACCTCCAGCTGCGCGCGCTCGGCGCGCTGCGGTCGGCACCCGAGGGGATGTCGGAGCGCGACCACGAGCACCTGGAGCGGCTGCTGCTGCTCTCGGTCAACGGCGTCGCCGCAGGGCTCCAGAACACCGGCTGACGCCCCCGGCGCAGGACCGCGCGCCCCGGGGCCCGGGCACGGGCACCGGGGCGCGCGCGGTTCAATAGGGGCATGGCCTCCGCACCCTCGCCCTTCAGCGACCTCGACCGGCCCCCTCTGCGTGAGGCCGCGCTCACCCGGGCCCTCGTGCGGCCGGGCGGGCTGTGGCGCGGCATCGAGGTGGTCGACGAGCTCGCCTCCACGAACACCGAGCTGGTGCGCCGCGCGCGCGGCGGGACGCCGGGCGGCCATGTCCTCGTCACCGAGCACCAGACCGCCGGACGGGGGCGGCTCGACCGCTCCTTCCACACGCCGAACCGCGCCGCGCTGACCTTCTCCGTCCTCGTGCGGCCCGACGTGCCCCTTGAGCGCTGCGGGTGGCTCCCGCTGCTCATGGGGGCCGCCGCCACGCGGGGGATCGGGCGCGTCGCCGAGCTCACGACCACCCTCAAATGGCCCAACGACGTCCTCGCCACCGGCGCCGACGGGCGCGAGCGCAAACTCGCCGGGATCCTCTCCGAGGCCGAGTCCGCCGGCCCGGCCGGTCCGGGCTTCGTCATCGGGATGGGGCTCAACGTCTCCCAGCGCCGCGCCGAACTGCCGGTCGACACCGCCACCTCGCTGGCGGTCGAGGAGGCGCCCTGCGTCGACCGCGACCCGCTGCTCCGCGCCGTGCTGCGGGCGTTCGCCGAGTACTACGAGGCGTGGCAGGCGTGCGGGGGCGACGCGGAGCAGAGCGGGCTCGCGGCGGACTACCGCGCCCGCTGCGGGACCCTGGGCCGCGCGGTGCGGGTCCACCTGCCCGGCGACCGGACCGCCGAAGGCGAGGCGATGGGGGTCGACGCCGCGGGCCGCCTCCTCGTCCGCGACGCCGACGGGGTCGACGCGGTCAGCGCCGGCGACGTCGTCCACGTCCGGCCCCGCGAGTGACGCCGGTGGGGCCCGCGGCGGGGCCGGCGGCGGGGACGGCGCGGGCGCGGCGCGGAACGACACTGGTCGCGGGTCCGCTTGACGCGCCGCGGGCGGGATACTAGACCGAGAGTCACGAATCCCCGTACTGCCGCTCGCACCGGTACCGGACCGCCCGGGCCGCGCCACGAACCCGAACACGAGAGAGTGTATGCCGCCGCGTCCCGACCCCAAGGAGATCGAATCCGCCCTGATGGGTGGGGAGGCGCGCTACACCCGCGATGAGGCGATCCGGCGCGCCGGCGCCGCACCGGAGGTCTCCACCCGGGTCTGGCGGGCCCTCGGGTTCGCCGCGCGCGGCGACGACGCGGTGGCGTTCACCGATGGCGACGTCGAGGCGCTGCGCATCACCGCCCGGCTGCTCGACCGCGGCCTCCTCGACGAAGAGGCCGCTGTCCGGCTCGCCCGCGCCATGGGGCAGACAATGGCCCGCCTCGCCGAATGGCAGACCAGCATCCTCACCACGCTCAGCCACACACCGGGCAAGACCCCCGAAGAGGAGCGCCTGGGCCCGCTGGTGGGCCTCGCCACGGAGCTGCTGCCCGACATGGAGCAGCTCCTCACGCACATCTGGCGGCGCCAGCTCGCCGCGTCGGCGGTGCGGACCCTCGCCGTCATGGAGAGCAGCGACGACGCCGCACCCACCTACTTTCCACTGGTGGTGGGGTTCGCCGACCTCGTCTCGTTCACCACGCTGAGCCGCGAGCTCGACGAGGTGGGGCTCGCCGAGGTGGTCGAGGGCTTCGAGGCGACGTCGGCCGACATCGTCGCGTCGGGCGGCGGCCGGGTCGTCAAGACCCTGGGCGACGAGATCCTGTACGTCACCAGCTCGGCCCGGCAGGCGGCGGAGATCGCCCTCCAGCTCGCCGACGGGGTGAAGACCCACGTCGAGGTGCCCGACGTCCGGGTGGGCCTGGCCTGCGGCCCGGTCCTCGCGCTGCTCGGCGACGTCTTCGGCACCACCGTCAACCGCGCGGCCCGGCTCACCTCCTTCGCCCGCCCCGGGACCGTGCTCATCGACGACGCCCTCGCCGAGCAGCTCGCGGGCGACGACGCCCTCCAGGTCGTCGGCGTGCGCCCCCGGCACGCCCACGGCCTCGGCCAGCTCCAGCCCTACGCGCTCCGCCGCAGCTTCGAGGCGGCCCGCCACCCCTGACCCCCCGAACCCTCGCCCCTCGGCGCGCGGCGGGCATTGAACGCGCTGCCACCAACGCGCATGCGGCACAGCCGGTGAGGGCAGGAATCCGGGACGGTGCGCACGGCGTGGCAGCGCCGAGTACGGATCAGGTCCAAGGCGAAGGAGCCGTCTATGCCGCAGGAAGTCAGCGCCGTCATCGCGCGGGAGCGGAACGCCCCGGTCGAGGTCACCACGATCGTCGTGCCCGACCCCGGTCCGGGTGAGGCGGTGGTGGCGGTGCAGGCGTGCGGGGTGTGCCACACCGACCTCCACTACCGCGAGGGCGGTATCAGCGACGAGTACCCGTTCCTGCTGGGGCACGAGGCGGCCGGGGTCGTGGAGTCCGTCGGCGAGGGCGTCACCGATGTGGCCCCGGGCGACTTCGTGGTGCTGAACTGGCGCGCGGTGTGCGGCACCTGCCGGGCGTGCGCGCGGGGGCGGCCCTGGTACTGCTTCGACACCCACAACGCGGCACAGAAGATGACCCTCCTCGACGGGACCGAGCTGACACCGGCGCTCGGGATCGGCGCGTTCGCCGAGAAGACCCTCGTGGCGTCGGGCCAGTGCACCAAGGTCGATCCCCGGGCCGACCCCGCGGTGGCCGGGCTGCTCGGCTGCGGGATCATGGCCGGCCTGGGCGCCGCCATCAACACGGGCGGGGTCTCCCGCGGCGACTCCGTCGCCGTCATCGGCTGCGGCGGTGTGGGCGACGCCGCGATCGCCGGGGCCGCGCTCGCGGGCGCGGGGCGCATCATCGCGGTCGACATCGACGACCGCAAGTTGCAGACCGCCCGCCGGTTCGGCGCCACCCACACCGTCGACTCCAGCGGCACCGACCCCGTGGCCGCGATCCGCGAGCTCACGGGCGGCAACGGCGCCGATGTCGTCATCGAGGCCGTGGGCCGCCCCGAGACCTACGAGCAGGCGTTCTACGCGCGCGACCTCGCCGGCACCGTCGTACTCGTCGGGGTCCCCACTCCCGAGATGCGCATCGACCTCCCGCTACTGGACGTCTTCGGCCGCGGCGGGTCGCTGAAGTCGTCGTGGTACGGCGACTGCCTGCCGTCGCGCGACTTCCCCATGCTCATCGACCTGTACTTGCAGGGCCGGCTGGACCTCGCCGGGTTCGTGACGGAGCGGATCCCGCTCGACGGCGTCGAGGAGGCGTTCGCCCGGATGCACCGCGGCGACGTCCTGCGCTCGGTCGTTGTCGACGCCGCGAACCGCACCGCGACCGACCCGCCCGTCGCGGGGGTCGAGTCGCTCGTCACCTCGGGCGTGTTCGCGCTCGACGGCGGCGAGTGGGAGGTCGACAACAACGTGTGGATCGTCGGCGACGACCGCCGCGCCATCGTCATCGACCCCGCGCACGACCACGAGGCGATCGCAAGGGCGCTGGGCGACCGCGAGCTCATGGCGATCGTGTGCACCCACGCCCACAACGACCACGTGAACGCCGCTGCGGCCCTGGCCGACCTCAGCGACGCGCCGGTGCCGATCATGCTGCATCCCGACGACGCCGTGCTGTGGCACCAGACCTACCCCGACAGGGAGCCCGACGGCCCCCTCGTCCACGGCGAGGTGCTCCAGGTCGGCGAGGTGGAGCTGAAGGTCCTGCACACCCCGGGCCACGCGCCGGGCGCCGTGTGCCTGTACGCCCCCAAGCTCGGCGTCGTGTTCAGCGGCGACACCCTTTTCCAGGGCGGCCCCGGCGCCACCGGGCGCTCCTACTCGGACTTCCCGACCATCATCGACTCGATCCGCGAGCACCTGCTGCCGCTGTCCGACGACACGGTGGTGTACACCGGCCACGGGCCGGCCACGACCATCGGCGCGGAGCGGCCGCACCTGGCCGAGTGGATCGAGCGGGGCCACTGAGGCGCCCGCCCCGGGCCGGATCCGTGGCCCGTCCGCGGCCGGCCCGGGGCGGCGCGTTCAGACCGGCCCGGTGGCGCGGGCGAGCCCGCCCGCGCCCAGGGGCAGGAACAGCGCGAAGGTGGTGGGCGCGCCCGAGACCAGTTCCACCCGGGCGCCCTCGGACTCCGCGATGTGGCGGGCCAGCGCCAGCCCCAGTCCGGTGCCGTTGCCGCCGGTGACCTCTCTGTCGAATATCCGCCCCGAGAGCGCCTCGGGGATGCCCGGGCCCTCGTCGCGCACCTCGATGCGCACCGACTGCCCGGTCTCGACCCTGCGCACCGACACGATGCCGGCCCCGTGCTTGTGGGCGTTCTCCACGAGCGTCGCGAGGATCTGCGACAGGTCGGCGGGGACGGTCATCGCGCTGAGCCCCGCCTGACCGGTCAGGACGAGGTCGCGGCCCTCCTTGGTGAACATGGGGCGCCAGTCGGCGACGAACTGCGCCAGCACGACGTCGATGTCGATCGCCTCGACCTCGGGGTTCTGGCTCTTCCGCGCCCGGCCCAGCAGGTTCTCCACGATCTCGACCAGCCGCTCGGCCTGCGCGATCGCCGCGGCGCCCTCTTCGCGGACCACCTGCGGGTCGTCGGCCTCGGCGACGATCTCCTCCAAGCGCATCGACAGGGCGGTGAGAGGCGTCCGCAGCTGGTGGGACGCGTCGGTCGCGAAGTGCCGCTCGGTGGCGATGAGTCCCGCGATGCGTTCGGCGCTGCGGTCGAGGACCTCGGCCACCCGGTCGGCCTCGGGGATGCCGTAGCGGTGCCCCCACGGGGTGGCGACGCCCGACCCCAGGCGTTCGGCCGTCACGGCGAGGTCGACCAGCGGCAGTGTCAGGCGGCGCGCCTGGAGCATGGCCAGGCCCACCGCGACCCCGATGGCGAGGAGCGACAGCGACGCGATGCCGCTCCACGCGTTGATGATGTTGTCGCGCACACCCCGTGTGTCGCGCCAGAGCGTGACCTTGACGCCCGACGGCGTCGCCGCCGTCGCCCGGAGGGTCGCCGTGCCGTCGGGGTCGTCGGGGTCGTAGGACCAGCCGCCGGCGCTGATGGTCTCCGGCTGGTCCGGCAGGGTGATCGCGATCCGCCGTTGCGGGTAGACGAGGGAGAAGTGGTCGACGTCGACCTTCCCGTCGCTGCTGAGCTGGGAGTCGACCTCGGCCCCGATGACCTCGGCCTCGCGCCGCAACTGGCTCACGTTGTCGTTGTAGACCGTCTGGTAGGCGAGCGCGCCGAGCGGCAGGCCGAGCAGCATCACCGCGATGATCGCCACCACCAGGGTGGAGAACAGCATCCGCCTGCGCATGGATCCCCTCGTTCACGCGGCACCCGGAGTCCCTCCCTAGGGTGGCACGCCGAGGGGCGGGGGCCAGGGAGTATGTCGTGGATGTGGCCGCGACGACCCGCAGGCGCGGCCTAATCCCGTTCGAACCGGAAGCCCACGCCACGCACCGTGGTGATGTAGGAGGGCTGGTTGGCGTCGTCGCCGAGCTTGCGCCGCAGCCAGGAGATGTGCATGTCGAGCGTCTTGGTCGACCCCCACCAGTTGGTGTCCCACACCTCGCGCATGATCTGCTCGCGGGTGACGACCTTGCCGGCGTCGCGGACCAGCACCCGGAGCAGGTCGAACTCCTTGGTGGTGAGTTGCAGTTCGTGCTCGCCCAGCCAGGCGCGGCGCGAGTCGTTGTCGATGCGGACACCGTGCACCACGGGCACCTCGGCGCCGCCGCGGCGCAGCAGCGCCCGGACCCGGGCCAGGAGTTCGGCGAGGCGGAACGGTTTGGTGACGTAGTCGTCGGCGCCCGCGTCCAGACCGACAACAGTGTCGACCTCGTCGGCGCGGGCCGTGAGGATCAGTATCGGCGTGCCGTGGCCTTCGGCGCGCAGTCGGCGGGCGACCTCCAGGCCGTCCATTTCGGGCAGGCCGAGGTCCAAGACCATGAGGTCTATATCCCCGGCACGGGCACGGTCCAGGGTCTCCACGCCGTCGACGGTCACGTCGACCGAGTAGCCCTCGCGACGCAATGCGCGGGCGAGCGGCTCGGAGATCGAGGTGTCGTCTTCGGCCAGCAAAACGCAGGTCATGGGCAAGATCGTATGTGGAGTCGCGAGGTTTTCCCTATTATGCGCGCCGCTTGACCAAGGGTTGGCCGAAAATGCGCGTGCACCATAACCGACAAAGCGCACCAAGCGGAATCGGCGGCATTCTTTTCGTCCGCAATTGACGCTTTCATAGTCGCGGCGGGGAAAAGGCCGACGCGGTGGCACCGGTACCGCATTCAGGCCCCGTGCGGTTGCCCGGTGTCGGCCGTGTCGCCGTCGGGGCGGGCCGGCGGCCCCTGCTCGGGAAACACCCACTTGCGGTAGGACCAGAAGCGGAACAGCGAGCCGAGCCCCACGCCGATGACGTTGCCCGCGAGGTTCAGGGCGAGCGGGCTGGTCAGCCCGAGCACCGATTCGGCCACCCACACGCACACGAGCTGGATCCCCAGCCCGACCCCGTTCAGCAGGAAGAACAGCACGTATTCGCGGCCGAGCCCGGTGCGGGCCCGGTGGCCGAACGTCCAGTACCGGTTGCCGAGGAACGCCACGACGGTGGCGCATAGGGTGCCCAGTGCCTGCCCGGCGAGGGGCGGCATGCCCAGGCCCCACCAGAACAGGTTGGTGGTCGCGAGCTGCACGGCGTAGGCCGCGGCCCCGACGGTCCCGAACTTCGCGAGCTCGTGGATGAGGTGCCGGAAGCGCTGGTAGAGCGCTCGGATGAGTCGCACGAGCCGTACCGATCCTTCGCATGGGGAGGTCACTAGAATCCCTGGGGTGCCCCGTCGTCCGCAACCGCTGCGCGCGGCAGGGCCCCGCGACACCCCGGCATCCGCTGTGAATGAGTTGAGGAACTGTGAGCGAGCGTAATCAACCGGCGCCCTCCGTCGGCATCATCGGAGGGGGCCAGTTGGCCCGCATGGCGCAGCAGGCCGCGATCCCACTCGGCGTGGACCTCCGGGTCTTCGCGAAGTCGGGGACCGAGAGCGCCGCGCTCGTCAGCGCGGGGGTGCGGCTCGGCGACGAGCGGAGCGTCGGCGACCTCACCGACTTCGCCAAGACCTGCGACGTCCTGACATTCGACCACGAGCACGTGCCCCAGCCGGTGCTCCGCGCGCTGGTCGACTCCGGCGCGGCCGTGCGCCCCGGCCCCGACGCGCTGCGCTACGCCCAGGACAAGCTGCTGATGCGGCGCCGCGCCGAAGAGCTCGGCGCGCCGTGCCCGCGCTGGCGCGAACTCCCCGCCGGGCCGGACGCCGCGGCGGAGCTCGCCGCGTTCGCCGCCGAAACGGGGTGGCCGGTCGTGCTGAAGGCCGCGCGCGGCGGCTACGACGGCAAGGGCGTGTGGGTCGCCGACGGCCCCGACTCCGCCGCCGAGGTCATCCGCGGCGCGGCGGCGGCCGACGTCCCCCTGCTGGTCGAGGAGCGGGTCGGATTCACCCGCGAGTTGGCGGTCCAGGTCGCCCGCTCGCCCTACGGGCAGGTCGCCGCCTACCCGGTCGTGGAGACCGTGCAGCGCGACGGCATCTGCCACGAGGTCCTCGCGCCCGCTCCGGGCCTCGACGACGACACCGCGGTCGCGGCGCAGCGCCTCGCCATCGACATCGCCCACGAGCTGGACGTGGTCGGCATGCTCGCGGTGGAACTGTTCGAGACCCCGGGCGGGGTGCTCGTCAACGAGCTGGCCATGCGCCCGCACAACAGCGGGCACTGGAGCATGGACGGCGCCGTCACCGGCCAGTTCGAGCAGCACCTGCGCGCCGTGCTGGACCTGCCCCTCGGCTCGCCGCGCACCACCGCACCGGCCACCGTCATGGCGAACGTGCTCGGCGGTACCGACCCCGACGTGTTCTCTCGGTACATTCATGTCATGGCCAAGGACCCCGAGCTGAAGGTGCACTTCTACGGCAAGGAGGTCCGCCCCGGCCGCAAGATCGGGCACGTCACCGTGTCAGGCGACGACCACCGCGACCTGCTCGCCCGCGCACGCGACGCGGCGGCCTACCTCAAGGGAGACCTCTGATGACCAGCGCCAAGGACGCGGCCCCCGTGGTCGGCGTCGTCATGGGCAGCGACTCCGACTGGCCGGTGCTGAAGGACGCCGCCGCGGCACTGGACGAGTTCGGGGTCCCCTACGAGGCCGAGGTCGTCTCGGCGCACCGGATGCCGCACGAGATGATCGCCTACGGCGAGGGCGCTGCGGCGCGCGGCCTGAAGGCCGTCATCGCGGGCGCCGGGGGAGCGGCCCACCTGCCGGGCATGCTCGCCTCCGTGACCCCGCTCCCGGTGATCGGCGTGCCGGTCCCGCTGAAGTACCTCGACGGCATGGACTCCCTGCTGTCGATCGTGCAGATGCCGTCGGGGGTGCCCGTGGCGACCGTCGCCATCGGCGCGGCCCGCAACGCCGGACTGCTCGCGGTGCGCATGCTCGCGGCGCACGACCCGGAACTGAGCGAGCGCATGACGGAGTTCCAGGAGGAGCTCACCAAGCACGCCCAGGCCAAGGGCGAGCGGCTGCGCCGCCAGACCTCGGCGGATTCGGGCGGTGTGGGGTTCGGCCGGTAGCGGCGCCGCGCCCTATCGGGCCCAGCGGGCCCAGGCCGCGACGGGCACCTGGTCGACGACGTCGTTCAGCGCGGTGAGCTTCGCCTCGATACCCTCGGGGCCGCCGTCGGCGCCGGTGCAGATGAGTTCGTTCTCGTCGATGATGATGCGCCGGAACCCGTGCCTGCTGATCGCCGCGCTCACCGCCTCCGAGAGGAGCTCGAGCGCGAAGTGCGGCTCGGGGCTCTCGGCGTAGATGTCGGAGCCGCCGTCGTTCTCGGTGATCTCCAGGTAGGGCATGTGCGCCGGCAGCGCCACCGTCCACACGGGCAGGATCTGCCACTGGCCGTCAGTGCCGCTGCGGTGGACGTAGTCGAACATCCGGAACGGCCGCCGCTGGTGGCGCCCCGTCACCTCGTTGTGGACGCGCCCCAGCGGCCCCGGCGGCAGCGCTGTACGCGGCCAGCCCTGGATGGCGCGCTGGTGCTCTGGGGCGAAACCCCAGCCGTGCTCGACGGCAATGGCGCGCCGCTCGGCACGCCGCTGCTGGTCGAAGGGGGGTGCGGAGCCCGCGGCGGAGGGTGCGCCGCGCTGGGAGCGAGAAAGGAATCGCGGACGTCGCATGTCTGCCTTTCTACCCCCGCCGCCCGCGCCTCACGCGCCGGGGGCCCGGGTCCGGCGCCGCGCCGCGGGAGGGGTCAGCCCAGCAGCCGCGGCCACTCGATCGCCGGGCAGCGGTCCATGACCATCGTCCGGCCGGCGGCGCGCACGCGTTCGGTCGCCGCGTGGTCGACGACGTCCAGTTGGAACCACACGGCCCGCACCTCGGGGCGGGCCAGCGCCTCGTCGGCGACGCCCCCGGCGTCGGGCCGAGCGGCGGAACACGTCGACCACGTCGACGTCGAACGGGATGTCGGCCAGCGAGGCATAGCCCGGCTCGCCGTGCACGGTCGCGGCGGAGGGGTGCACGGGGACGACGCGCTTGCCCTTCGACCGGAGGAACAGCGCGACCCCGTACGCCGCCCGCGCGGGATTGTCGCCCAGGCCGACCACGGCCCACACGTCGTTGTCGGCGAGGACCCGCCGGACGGTGTCGTCGTCGGGGCCGCGCTCGCCGCCGCTCACGGTCGGCCCAGCGCGCGGTAGACCCAGCCGCGCGCCCTCCAGCGCTCGGGGTCGAGGGCGTTGCGGCCGTCGACGATCCGCGGCTCCTGCACGACCTTCGCCAGTTCGTCGGGGTCGGCGTCGCGGAACTCGCTCCACTCGGTGAGCAGCAGGACGACCTCGGCGTCCCGTACGGCCTCCAGCATGGAGTTCGCGAAGTTCAGGCCGGGGTGCGCCCTGCGGGCGTTGGCGAGGGCCTCCGGGTCGTACACGGTGACCCGCGCGCCCAGCGAGCTGATGGTCGCGGCGACGTCGAGCGCGGGGGAGTCGCGGATGTCGTCGGAGTTGGGTTTGAACGCGGCCCCGAGTACCCCGACGGTCCGCCCGTCGAAGCTGCCGCCGATGAGGCTCCTGGCGATGTCGGTCGTGCGGGCGCGCCGCCGCTGGTTGATGGCGTCGACCTCGCGCAGGAACGACAGGGCCGGTTCGACCCCCAGTTCGTCGGCGCGCGCCATGAACGCGCGGATGTCCTTGGGCAGGCAGCCGCCGCCGAAGCCCAGACCGGGGCCGAGGAACTTGCCGCCGATCCGGTCGTCGAAGGACAGCGCCTCGGCGAGCTTGATGACATCGGCGCCCGCGGCCTCCGACACCTCGGCCATGGCGTTGATGAAGGAGATCTTGGTGGCGAGGAACGCGTTCGCCGACACCTTCACCAGTTCGGCGGTCTGGAGGTCGGTGACCAGGAACGGGATGCCGTCTTCGAGCTGCCGCGCCGACGCCGCCCGCATGACGGCCTCGACCCGCGGGGAGTCGGTGCCGATGACGATCCGGTTGGGGTTGAGGGTGTCCTGCACCCCGAACCCCTCGCGCAGGAACTCGGGGCTCCACCCCAGTTCGACGTCTGCCCCGGCCGGGGCGAGCGCGCTCAGCCGCGCGGCGGCCTTGGCGGCGGTGCCCACGGGGACGGTGGACTTGCCGATGACCACGGACGGGCGGGTGAGGAGCGGGGCGAGGCTGTCGATCGCGGCGTGCACGTAGGTGAGGTCGGCGGCACCGGAGTCGTCGCGCTGCGGGGTGCCGACGCAGATGAAGTGGACGTCGGCGAACTCGGCGACCTCGGTGTAGTCCGTGGTGAACCGCAGCCGGCCCGTTGCGAGGTTGCGGGTCAGGACCTCTTCGAGCCCTGGCTCGTAGAACGGCACCCGGCCGGCGGAAAGGGCGTCGATCTTGGCTTGGTCGACGTCGATCCCGAGCACGTCGAAGCCGAGTTCGGCCATGCAGGCGGCGTGCGTGGCGCCCAGGTATCCGGTACCGATCACCGAGATCCTGAGACGCTGTTGTGCGACCAATGGTTCGTCCTTCCTTAAACCGGCCCCGGAATGCTACCGGCCGGTCGGCACCGGTCCGGATGGGGTGCCGGTCGCGGGCGCTGCCTGATCGTCGCCGCCGCCCGGTCGGGGACCGGGCGGCGGTCGCGTATCCGTTCCGTCGGCGGCAACGGCCTTGGTGCGCCGGGACGGGTCGGAGTGCTGCGGGCAGGTCCGGGCCGACGCCGATGTCGGCCCCCTGGGGTGCTCCTCGGCCCGGCCGCGTGCGCCGCCCTGGCGGGTGTCCGAGCACCACTCCCTGGTTAACACATTGCCGATTCGGGGCCCAACGCAACCTCGAATCGGCCCAAAAGAACGGATTGCCCGCCGGGCCGGCCGGTGCGTGACCGGTGCCGTTGTGCGCCAGCAGTGTGGCACCCCGCTGTCGCGCCGTCGACCTGCGGTGGGCCGGTGCGGCGGCGCGCGGGGTCAGCCCTTCGGCTGGTAGCCCCCTGCGCGCCGCTCGAACGGCGTGGTGGTACCGGCGGCGCGCGCCTCGTCGTCGGGGACGGTGTCGTGGCCCGCGGGTTCGCCCGGGTCGGGGTTCCAGCCGCGCGCCGGGGTGACGGAGCGGGGCTCCTCGTAGGCCGGCTCGTAGGGCGCGGGGACGTACGGGGACGCCAGCACACCGTTGTCGACGGCGGGCCGCCGCCACCGCGACGGCGGGAACCCCGCGAACAGCAGCAGCGTGCCCAGCGCCAGTGTGAGCGGCAGCCCCGGCCCGAGCACGCCGAACACGGCGCCCGGCCGGAGGAGGGCCGGCAGCAGCGGTTCGAGGGACGCGAGGTGGGCCAGCGGCCACACGCAGCAGGTCAGCAGCGCCGTCCCGCTGATGAACGACGCCAGCGGCGAGATGCGGGTGGCGGCGAGGGCGCCGCCGAGCAGCCCGGCGCCGACCACCGCGGCCCCCGCGGTGAGGAGCGCCCCGTTGCCGAGGTCGGGGGACTCCAGCAGCGGTCGGAGCCGCTCCACGGGCCAGGTGGTGCCCGCCCAGAGCAGCGGGGCGGCGAGCAGGCCGACCAGCAGCCCGATCAAGTGGCGGAACACGGCTGCCTCCAGAACATCGGCATACGCGTGTACCTACCGCGTTACCCGGGTTTTTAACGTTTCGCAGGTCAGCATCCCACGTGTGGACCCCTGGTGGCCGTTAGCGAAGAGCGTCGGCTGCCGTCGCGGGCCCCCGCTGCGCGATACTCCGCGAAGCGGGCGCAGTAGGGGAGTGCGGTTCACGCAACCTGGGGAGAAGGGGGTGGGCTGCCGTCGCTGCTGCGAAGCACCCGGCGGTGCGAAGCACCACGCTGGAGTTTTCCCGCAAGTCCTGCTCTACCGCGGGCGGCGGGTCTGTGCCCGGGTCTGGCGATCGAGGCGGGCCGTGGTCATTCGTGGTCTTCCGGAGGAACCCCCGGTGAGCTGGGGTTTTGCTCCGAATCCGGCCCGGTGCCGTCGGTTTGGCCCGTGAGTGGCCCGCGTTCGGCGAGGAACGCGCCGAGGAGCTTGTTCGACTCGTCTTCCATGCTGCGGAACCAGTGCGCATAGGTCGTCATCAGGACTTCCACAGTGTGGCCCAGGCGCCGGGCGACCTCAGTGGGTGCGATGCCCAGTCCCAGCAGCAGCGAGGCGTTACCGTGGCGCAGATCGTAGACCCGGCGCGCCAGCCCGTGTCCCAGCTCTGCCGGGGTCAGCACCGCCCGGCGCGCCCGCTGCCACACGGACCGGTAGATCCACCCCGACACCGGTTCCCGGTCCGCCCCGGTCCAGAACAGGCGCCCGTCCGCCCCGCACCCGTGCACCGACAGGTGGCGCCGCAGCGCGGCCACCGCATCCGGGGGGATGGGCACCATCCGGATGTCGCCCACCGCGCGGGACTTCAGTTCGCGGTCTTCATAGCGCTGCCCGTCATCGGTCCAGCAGCGGCCCGCTTCCGGGGACGAGCCCGCGAGGACCAGCATGCCCCAGCCGGGGGTGACGTCGGTGAGGTCGTCCGGCCACAGGACGTCATCGGGGCGCAGGGCGCGGAGTTCGCCCATGCGCGCCCCGGAGAGGTAGGCCAGGGCGAAGAACGCTTCGAGTTCGCCCCGGACGCGTGCCACGGCGCCGAGCAGGCGCCGCACCTGCTCATAGTCCGGCACGGTGCGCGGAGCGACGGCATCGGAGGACCGGCGGCGTTTGAGCCGCACCCCGGCAAGCGCGTTGACCGTGAAGAACTTCAGAGTCACCGCGTGGTCCAGCATGCCTTGCAGAGCGCAGCGCCGCAGCCGCCGAGTCGCCTTGCTGCCCGCCTTGCCGTCGCGCAGCCGCACCGTGGAGCGGTCCAGCAGCGCGGTCAGCGTCGCCAGTTCGGCCAGGTCCGCCGCCGGGCGTGAGACCCGTTCCACCCAGTCCAGTAGCGCCCGATCGGCCTCAGGGGCCGGGCGTGCCCGCACCGCGTGCCCCCCGCTGGCCGAGGCGTCGGCCACCACGTCGAAGGTGAAGGCGTGACGGATGAGTGCCGAGCGCACCCGTGCCAGCGGCGCCGGAGCCCGGTCCCGCCGGATCTTGGCGTCATCGAGGAATTCGGTCACGAGCCGGGCCAACTGGCCCGCGTTGCGCTTGCGGCTCAGCCCGGAATCGGTGGCGCGCCACTCCTTGGCCGCCCAGGACAGCGCCAGGGCGTAGGTGGTGTCGGTGCGGCGCTGCCAGCACAGCGGTTCACCCGAGACGGGAGAGAACCGCTCTCCCTCCTTGGCGGCGTCGCGCAGCGCGTTGAAGTGCTCGCGCGCGAGTTCCTTCGTAAGGAACGATTTCGACTTCTCCGCCTTCTCGATGATCCACCGCACTTCGTAGGGCTTTCTCCGCCCCTTGCGCTTACGGATCTCCCAGAATTGGATATCCTGTCCGCGTTCCGCCATCAGTTGCGCCTTTCTTGGTGTCCGTCGGTACTCGCCCATTCTATGAAATCGGACCGGTAGACACGAATGCGCCCACCCGGGGAGAGAAACGTTCTCGGACCATTGCCCAGCCGCACCCACCGATACACCGTGGTCCGGTCGAAGCGCAGTTCTCGCGCCATCTCAGCTACCGTCATGACCTGGTTCTGCACCACTGCCGCACCTGTTTCCACGGGCCGCCCACGGGCCGCCGCGATCAGTACCGAAACCGTGACCACGTCCGGCCGCCCCAACCGAACGCGTGTTCTCCGCATAACCTTGACTTCCGGCGCTAAGCGCGGCCATCCCTGCCCCCGACCGCCGCCCCTGTCACCGCTGCCGCGTGTTCTATTCGACGCGCTACGCGCGCAGTATTCCTGTTCCATTCCGGCCGTCGGGCGGTAATGGGAAACGCGTGCAGGGGGATATTGGTTGGTCGCGCTTCGCGCGCTTTTTTCTTGGTGCTGCCGCGCTAGGGTCCGGTGACATCGCACCATTCGGCTAATTCGGCTTCTCGCCGCATGAGGTCGCGGTACTCCTCAAGGGCGGTTTGGTGGTCGCGCGCCATATTCTCGGCGAGCTGGGCGTCCGTGGGGTGGGTGTAGCCCCGCCCCGCATAGGACCAGTCGCCGACCACGTCGGCGCCCGAGGCCCGCGCGAGAGCCCACACGTCCGCCTCACCGGAGGCCGCGCGTTCATCGGCCCGCCAGGTGCGGCGCGCGGCCCGCAGCGCCCCCATGGTGACGCTGTAGCGCCGGGATTTCGTGGCGAAGTGGCCCCGGAAGCCCAGCGTGTGCGCCCAGGACCGCAGTTTCAGGTGCGCGAGATCCGGGCGTCGGCCGAGGTCCCACGCGGTTTCGACCATCCGCGCCAAGTGGCGGCCGATCTTGCGCCGCAACCAGGCCCGATGCAGACGGCGCAAGCGCGAACCCAGCGCCCCCGAGTCGCTTACCGAGGAACTTGCGGTCTTGGTGGCGTACTTCGCGATGTAGGCCGCGACCCGGCGCGTGTCACCCGCCGGACCGCCCGCGCTCACGTCGGCAACGTCGAGTTGCGCCCCCCACTGGGCGACACGGAGCCTGCCGTCCGGCGAAGGCAGCGGCACCGCCGCCCCGTTCACCGCGCGACGCACCGCCCGATCCAGCAGACCGGCCGTGGCCCACGACGGCGGAGCAACGATCCCGCCGTCCGGGTCCGCGCCTTCCGGGTCGACGCCGTCGAGGCGCACCACGAGGTGAAGGTGGACCACACCGCGCTTCTGGAACTCGGCGACCTTGACGTAACTCACGCGCAGAAGGTCCCGCACCCCGGTCCCGGTGACACGCTCCCCGGTCGCAGCCGAGGCCAGCGGAGCCAACGCCCGATCGATCCCGATCCGCGTGCGCCGCCACAGCTCACCGCACGCGTTGTTCCACAACACGGTCCCGGCGTAGTCGTAGCACTCCTCGCACAGCGGAGTGCCGATGACCTGGTCACCCGCCTCATGGACCATCCCGCAGCCCGCCGGCCGCCCATGGGCACAGGCCCGCGTGTTCCCGGAGCGCGAACGGCAGGCCGCTCCGCCCCGCGCCGAATGCACCGCACCGAACGACGGCCCCGTCAGCGTCACGAACAACCTGGGGTGCGACTCGACCGAGGACGGCACCACCGCTTCCACGGTCGCACCCCGCACCCCCGCACGGGTGCCCGAGGAAGTCGCCGACGTCTTCCCTTGGAGACCGGAGACGACCACGTGCCACATGTCCCGGCGGTAGGTCTCCGCACACGACGCACAGACGGAGGAACGACGGTCCCCGCACGCGATCAGCAGCGTCCCGTCCGGCTGAGACGACGAGGAGAACGACGCCGCAACCTCCCCCGTTGCCGTGTCCACCGCCGAGGCGCGACCTGCGATCCGCACCGGACGCGAGCAGTACCGCACCCGCTCGACTTGGCGCCGCCACGCCGGGTAATCGGCCCCCGCAAGACGCGCATGGATCAGGTCCTCGCCGCTCTTCCGGCCCGCTCCCGCCACCAGCCCCGACCGGTCACCGACCACGCCCGCACCTCCCGCACCGTCGAAAACGTGTACGTAACCATGGTGCGCAACACGGGCAGTCCCGCGCGGTCAATCTGCGACCGGATTTCCCGCCGTCCAACGCTCCCTTCGCGGGCGACCGCTGGACACAGCGCCGCAACGCGGTTTCGGCCATGCCTCCCCGCAGGTTCCGGGCAGAGCGTCCGGTGAGGACGGGCAACGACGAAACCCCCGGAACACGGGCGTTCCAGGGGCCGTCAGACCCGAAGGTCAGCTCCTCGGGTCGGTGACGCGCCCACGCACGGTCGCCCACCCGGTCCCTTAGGTGCGGGCGTTGAGGATGCGGGTGCGCACAGCGGTCGCACCGATGGGCAGGGTCGCGGCGATCTCGCGGTAGCTCTCCCCGCTGTCGTAGCGGGCGACGAGCTCGGTGTCGGTGGTGCCGATGTCGCGGCGGTTGCGGGGCGCCCGTCCCGGACTCGGGGTGCCGGGCGTCCCGCTGCCGGAACCCTGGGTGCGGTGGGTGCGTTTGCGGGTGCGTTGGCGAGCGGTGGTGGTGACGTACTTGGGCCGGTCGCGCCCGGTGCGCACATCGTTGCCCCACGCCCTCGTGGGGGTCTCCCCCTCCAGCCACAGCGCGGTGAACGCCCGGCGTGCCCGCGAGATCAGCGAATAGAAGCTGGACACCGGCAGGCCCAGGGATTCGGCCGCCGCAGCGTAGTCCCCGTGGTCATACAGGGCGCGGATGAGGTCCTGGTTGCGGGGCGACAGCGCGGCCCAGATCTGGTCCAGGGCCAGGCGTTCCACCACGCGTTCTTCGGGACTTCCGGCGGGGGCGGCGGCGAGCATCCAGTACCGGTGGAACTGCGGCGCCGACCCGTGCTGGGTCTGGCCGTGGGTGGAACGGTGCTTGCGGGTGTGGACGGCGATGGCGTTCCACCCGGCCCGGATCAAATCCCAATACGCCGGGGGTTCCGTCGCGGTGTAGAGGTGCTCGGCAATCGCCGACCAGGCGGCGTCGCGGCGCTCCTCCCAGGGGAGGGGGGTGGGGTAGCGGTACTGGGTGGCGGCGTAGTTGGCCAGGCGGGCGAGGGCGCGGGCGGTATAGCCGTGCCGCAGCGGCGCATCCTCAAGACTGGTGGGCGCATCGGACACGCTGTACTCACTGTTCATGGAGATCACGGACCAAAGGGCGGGGTGAAGTGCAGCAGCCGCCCCGGCGGTGGAGTTCACGCACCAGGGCTGCGGCCTGTGTGTTCAGGTCGGCATCGGTGCGGGCGGTGTCTCCCGCCCCGGCGCCGCGGGAGGGCGCGGGCAGCCAAGGGGGCGGGAGACGGACAAGGGCCGACCACGGTCAGCAGCGGTCACCGATGCAAAGAGGGCCGGGGCGCCCGGATCAGGTCGTGCGGCCCCCGCAAGCGCACGGACACCACGCGGGGCTACCCCAGGGAGGCCAGCGCCCGGCGGATCGCACCGCCGCGCACATCCGCGCACACCCCGCACGCCGTGGTGTGGCTCTCCAGCGCCGAGGCGTGCTTGCGCATCAGGTCCCCGAACGCTTCCGGCTTGGTGCGCACGTGCACGATGAGCCCGCGCCCCTCCGGGCACAGCATCGGCAGGGACGCGCAGTACACCCCGTGCACCACGAGCGCGCCATCGGCATCGGTGGTGCAGAACACGTTCCACCCGCGCGGACCGAACTCTTTCGCGAACGCGGGGAACGGATGGCGCGGAGACACCGGCGGCTCACCCATCACGCCGCCCCCCGCAACGCCAGGTACTCACGGACGACGCTGCACAGATCCGAGTGGGATCGGATCTCGGAGAGCACGCGGTCTGCCGTCGGACCTCGCGCGGACGGTTTCGTCCCGCCGTCGGCCATGTCCACGTCCAAGAACGCGAGGAATTCGCCATGACGCGGAAGCCACACACAGCGCCAGCCCGGAGCCCTGCGTTCGATATAGATCGTGTCAGTTTCGTGTGTTTCAGCGGCCGATGCCGCCGCGATAGTTGCGGTCATGCTGTTCAGCGTGCTGCCGGAGCTTGATCAGGTGGAAGGGAATCGACGCTTCCTGAGTTTTCTTCAGCAAACGGTAGCGATGTGTTTCAACGCGTGCTGAGCTGAGACGCATGAGTAGCGACACCTGGACGCAGTTTGGGGCGGAAGTGAGTGCCCTACGCGAACGGTCGGGACTGAGCCAACAGCAGCTCTCCAACGCCACCGATTGGAGTCGGGGCATGATCTCTGCCATTGAGCGTGGCACCCGAAAACCGAAACTCGCACAGGTTGAGGCGTTGGACGGGGCACTCAACGCGGGCGGGTCGCTCATCCGCCTCTGGTCTTCACGAGTCGGCAGAGCGGAGGTACCCGCGTGGTTTCGCAAGATTGCGGTCCTAGAACAACAGGCCACCGAGATATCCGAATACCAACCGATGGTTGTACCGGGATTGCTACAAACCGAGTCGTACGCTCACGCTGTCGTGAGCGGTGGTGCGCTCTCCGAAGCAAGGGACGTCGCCGCCGTAGTGCGCTCACGGTTGGAGCGGCATGGGCGGCTTCGTTCCGATGTGCTACTCAGGTTCGTAATCTCCGAATCGGTACTCCGGTCAGTCAAGGGCGTTGCTGACGTGATGGTTGAGCAGATGACCGCCCTACTCGACGCCAGCGCCAGAGTCAGCGTGCTGCCCGCCACCGACAACCACCCGGTGTACTCACCCTTCCGCGTGATGGGATTCGGGGATCGTCCTAAGGTTGGCTACGTAGAGCACGCACTCGGCGGTGAGGTGATCGATGACCCCGGTAAGGTTCGGACATTAGAGATCATGATGGCTGCGCTACTTGCAGACTCCATGCCGGGAAGCGCTAGCACTGCGCTGATAGAGGAAGTGCGGACTCAGTATGAGCAAGGCTGAATGGCACAAGAGCAGTTACAGCGACTCGACGGGCGGAAACTGCGTGGAGGTGCGGGAGACCCCGACCATGGCCGACGTCCGCGACACCCAGAACAGGGGCGCCGGACAGTTGACGTTCCAGGCGGAGGAGTGGACGGCGTTCCTGGGCCAGGTGCGCACCGACGCGCGCTAGACCCGCCGAGCCCCGATCGGCACCACGGCGGAGCATGGCCGATGGCGCGGTGAGAACTTTCCCTACAGGATCAAGGAAGGCCCGACCGCGCTTCGCGCGGTCGGGCCTTCGTCTGCGTCGTGCGCGGACCGGGCGGAACCGGGCCGCTAGCGGACATCCACCCTGCGCGCGCGACTCCGTCGCGTGCTCGCGCGGCGCCCGCGCGGCCCTCCCCGCCCTCCCGTGCGCCGCGAACGAACCCGCCCCCGTGGTGCAGGTCGGCCGCCCGCCCGCGCGAAGCACGCACCCAGCCCGGACCCACCCGCGTGCGCACGGCCACCAGGCCAGGCACCCCCGCACCGGACACCCCGCCCGATCCTGCGCACCGCCCCGCCACCGACCCCAGGCGCACGGCCCACCTGAGAGCCACCCCCACCGGTTCCCCTAGCGCGCAGCGTGCGGCTTAGAGCCACCCCCTTCGGTGCCCGTGGCACCCCGCGCGCGGCTGAAGACCACCCCCTTGGGCTGGGCTCTCACCCCCTGTGGTGCGGGCGACCGGCCCCCGCGGGGGCCGCGCTCGCTGCGCTCGCACGACGCACCCCCCACGGCCGCCGGCTGCCCGCGCACCGCACGCACCCTCAGGGCCGCCGGTGGCGCGCGCCCACGTCACCGGCCCGGTCCGCGCCCGCGCGCAGGCCAGCCCCTCACACGGCCCCGGCTGGCTCACGGTGCCTATCCCGGCAAAACCATGGCGCGTCAAGGTCGTTCGTCCGGCAGGGCGCTCCACCTTGACGCGCCATGGCCCCGCCGGGATGTGACGGCCCCGCCAGCCGGAACCTACAGCGAGGAGCTTCCCCCATGCAGCACACGCCCGCCTACCTCCGCGCCGCCGACGAGACCGCTCACCTCATCACCTCCGCCGACCCCGCCGAGGTCCGCCGGGGATTGCTCCGCTTCCAGGCCCTGCCGCGCCAGCTGCACGCCGAGGTCTACGCCCGCATCGACGCCCACTTGGCCCCCGAGCCGGAGCAGGCCGCCCCCGCCCCCGAGGGGGAGGTCGCCCCCATCACCCAGGGCGGGGAGCCCACCGCCGAGGTCGCCTTCTCCGCCGCCGGGTGAGCCCCGCCCGGGGTCGGCCCCCACCGGGGTCGGCCCCGATCGCGCGTTCCCGCCGAGGGCGGCACACCCCGCCGGTAGCATCGCGGCCATGGCCGACAACGTCCGTCCGATCGGAACCGCCGCCACTGCGAAGGCGCACGCCCGCGTCGAGGCGCGCCGTATCGCCGAGATCGCCGAGCAGATCGCAGCCGAGGTGCGGCACACGGGCGCCGCCGTGCTGGCGTGCGCCGACGACGCCGAGCGCGACCGCGCCCGCAAGGCCGGACGCAGGGCCGGACGGATCATCAACCGGCGCGTCCGCACGAAGATTCTGCCGGACGGGCGCATCGGCATCTGGGACACCGAACGCGGCGCCAACCCGCTGCACGCGCGCCTGGACGAGCAGCGCGCCAACCGGGCCATCAGCGAAGCTCTCGCGAAGCGCCCGCCGCTGACAGGCACGAGGAACCCCGAGGACGACGGTTCGCGGTGACCGGCCGGGCGACCGGATCCGTACACGTGCGCACCGCGCGGTGGGACCCGACGATCGGGGGCCGAGTCGGGACAGACGCGGTGGAGCCCAAGGGCCCCGACCGCTGGACGAGCGTAGCGGCCCCCGATCTCCCACCGCGCGCCGCTCCCGAGCCCGGATCCGTCCACCCTCCCCAGCGCGGGACCGGACCGGCACGGCATCGAGCCGCACCGGCCCGGAGCCTGCCCGTCGCGGGCCACACGGCATCAGCCCAGGTCACCGGCCCCGTTTGGCCCGCGTATGGCCCGCAACCCGCACCTACCAACGCCTACGCGCGCCCTCACGTACCACACCACCGCCGAGCAGACCCCCGACATTCCGGTGTTCTCCCAGGTCAGCGGCACAGGCTCTGACATGCGAGAGGCGCCGGTCCCGATCGACCGGCGCCCCTCAGCTACCTAAACGCGCCGTGGTGTTTCGTGCCGCCGGATGCTTCGCACTCGCGACGGCAACCCACCCCCTTCACGAAAGGGCGCCTGGGGTGTGCCGCGTACCCCCTTCACGCAAGGGCGGCAGGGGTGTGCCACGCACGGCCTTCGTGTGGGACGCCGGAGGAGTGCCGGGGTCACTTCGCGCACACGTTGTCGCGTGCCGTGGAGGTGTGGGCGGAGTCGCGGCCGGGCACCTCGGCGGTGGGCTCCGGCTCGGCCGGCTGCGCCGGCTGCTCCGGCGCCTCGACCCTGGTGTAGTTGAAGCCCAGGACGACCTGCACGCGCGAGGACAGCGTGTCGTCCTCCTCGACCACCGCGCCCGGCACGGCCTTGGCGACGGCCTTCGCCGCCTTCTTCTGGTCGGGCGCGTAGCGCACCAGGGTCTCCGGGACGTTCTTCGTCGACCAGTTCTGCGCGTCGCCGGACACGTCGAAGCCCGCTCCGTCGAGGTCGCGCGCCGCCTGCGAGCCGAGCCCGGGCGTGCCCACCCCGTTGAACACCTCCACGGTGATGTCGCCCGGCGCGACCGGCGCGTCGTCCTTCGCGTCGTCCTTCTCGCCGTCCTTCGCCGGTGCGTCGTCCTTCTCCGGCGGGGTGAGCGGCTCATCGGCGGCGATCTTGTCGAACATCGCGTCGGCGGCCCGGTCGTTCCACCGCAGCGCGACCTCGCCGCTGGGCGTCCGGTAGTCCATGTCGCCGATGGGCACCTGGGTGAACGCCATGTCGTCCAGGCCGATGGTGCGGAGCTGGTTGCCCAGCTGGTTGATGGTGGCGGTGTCGAGCCCCTCGTCGACGGTCACCGCACCGAGCGACGTGTCGAGGAACGCCGTGAACTTGGCGGGGTCGCTCAGCGTCTCGGAACTCATCGCCTTGTTCAGCAGCGCGGCCATCACCTGCTGCTGGCGGTCGATGCGGTCGAGGTCGCCGTCGGCGGTCTTGCGGGTCCGGGCGAACGCCAGCGCGGTCTTGCCGTCGACCCGGTGGGTGCCCGCGGGCATCTCCAGGTGCGCCTTCTCGTCGCTGATGGGCTCGTCCAGGCACACCTCGATGCCGTCGACGGCGTCCACGACGTCCACGAACCCGGTGAAGTTCACCTCGACGTAGTGGTCGACGCGGACACCGGTGGCGCCTTCGACGGTGGAGATGGCGAGCTCCGGCCCGCCGTACGCGTACGCCGCGTTGATCTTGTTGGCGCCGTGGCCGGGCACGGGGACCCAGGAGTCGCGGGGGATGCCGACGACCGTGATGCGGTCGCGGTCGTTGTTCACGTGGACCAGCATCATCGTGTCCGACCGCTGCCCCGACGTGCGGCCGACACCGAGGTCGTCCTGCTTCGCCGAGTTCATGGCGCCGCGGCTGTCGGAGCCGATCACCAGGATGTTCAGCGCGCCCTTGGGGCCGGCGGCCGGCCGGTCGCCGTCGGCGAGCCCGCCGAACACGTCGTCGCGGTTGAGCTGCCCCGACGCCCACCCGGTGAGCGCCCACGCCGTTCCGGACGCGAGGAGCACCAGGATCGACATCGCCGCGGCGAGGAGCAGCGCGAACCGGCGCCCGGTCGCGCCGGCCGAGGGGATGCCCGCGGGGCGGTTGTTGTGCGCGCGGGTCCGCGCGCCCCGCTGGTGGGGCGGGACCGGGCCGGAGCGCAACCGCCGGAATCCGGGGTCCCGCTCATCCGAGCCGTCGCTCATCAACGCCCTCCCGTTGTCCGCCGGGTGCGGTCACCCAGGGTCCTCAATGGGCCGCCGCCACCGTTCGGTGCCGCCCCGCGCCTCCCTACATTGGCAGGTATCTCCCCACTGGACGGTGAATGTCACCCCGGCGTGTTGGACCGGCCGCCGGGGCCTCCGGCGGGGCCGGACCCGCGCGGCGGCGGGGATCGTCGCGGTGCGGCGCGTCTCCCCGACCGCGGGTGGCGGGGGCTCCCGATGGAGTATTTTTGCTCTGGCGGACTCCCGCCGGTCCACTCGCCAACCGCTCTCCCACCACCATTGGACACGCCCGTGACCTGGCCGGCCGTATCGGTAATAACGCCCATCCTGAACGAGGAGCGGCACCTCGCCGCGGCAGTGCGCCACGTCCTCGGCCAGGACTACCCCGGCGAACTGGAAATCGTCCTCGCGGTCGGGCCGTCCACCGACGCCACCCGCGAGGTCGCCGACGCCCTCGCCGCCGAGGACCCCCGCGTCAAGGTGGTCGACAACCCCACCGGGCGCACCCCCGCGGGGCTGAACGCGGCGATCGCCGCGTCCTCGCACACGATCGTCGCCCGCATCGACGGCCACGCGCTCATGCCGGCCGACTACCTCCGCGTCGCCGTGGAGACCCTGCGCGAGACCGGCGCCGACAACGTCGGCGGCATCATGGCCGCCGAAGGCGAGACCCCGTGGGAGCAGGCGGTGGCCGCGGCCATGACCTCGAAGGTGGGCGTCGGCAACGCCCGGTTCCACACGGGGGGCGAGGGCGGCCCCGCCGACACCGTCTACCTCGGGGTGTTCCAGCGCTCCGCGCTCGACCGGGTCGACGGCTACGACGAGGCGTTCCTGCGCGCCCAGGACTGGGAGATGAACCACCGCATCCGCAGCAGCGGCGGGGTGGTGTGGTTCCAGCCGCGCATGCGGGTCACCTACCGGCCGCGTCCCAGCGTCAAGGCGCTCGCCAAGCAGTACTTCCACTACGGGCGGTGGCGCAGGGTGGTGGCCCGCCAGCACAAGGGCACCATCAACCTCCGCTACCTCGCGCCGCCGGTCGCGCTGGTCGCCACGGCGGCCGGGCTGGTCGGCGGGTTCGCGTTCTGGCCGCTGTGGCTGGTGCCGGGCGCCTACGCCGCGGCGATCATCGCGGCGAGCGTCCCCCTCGGCGCCGGCCTGCCCGCTGCGGCCCGGCCGGCGATCCCGGTGGCGCTGGCGACCATGCACATGGCGTGGGGGGCCGGGTTCCTCACCAGCCCGCCCGGCCTCGGCGCCGACTCCCGCACCGCGCGGGAGCGCGCCGGGCAGGCGTGACCCGGCCCGTGCATCGGACCGGCGCAGCGGGGTGTGCCGCGCGGCGCACGCCCCGCCTCAGCCCTGCTTGAGGGCCGCCACCACGCCGGGGACGTCGTCGACCACCACCGCGTCGACCCCCGCCGCGGCGAAGCGGGCGGCGTTCTCGGCGTCCGGGCACCAGCAGACCACCTCCAGCCCCGCGCTGTGGGCGACGCCGACCGCGTACTCGGTCTCGCGGCGGCCGCGCACCGGTGCGTCGCCGGCCAGCCCGAACGACCGGGCGTCGATGGCGACCGCCGCGCAGCCCATGCCCGCCGCACCCGCCACCGCCTGGTCGAGCGGGTTGCGCACGAACGGCATCCACGCGGTGGGGACCCCCGGGGCCTCGGCGTGGACGGCGAGCAGCGCAGCGGGGTCGAAGGAGCACACGAACACCGGGCGGCGGCGCTCGGCGCGCAGGTAGGGCAGCAGCAGCGTCGTGGTGCGCCGGGCCGCCGGCGCCGCGGCGTCCTCCATGACCGTCTTGACGTCGAAGTCGACGCCGGTGCCCGCGGGGATCGCGTCGAGCGCGGCGTCGAGCGTGAGCAGCCCCGCCTTCGCGCACTCGGCCGCCGGGAGGTCCACGATGACCCGGCCGTCGTCGAGCGCTGCGTCGTGGTGGACGACCAGGACGTCGTCGGCGCTGCGGCGGACGTCGACCTCCACCCACGCCGCACCGTTCTCGACCGCCGCCGCGAACGACTCCGCGGTGTTCTCGCCGGGCCCGCGCCCGTTCCCGCGGTGCCCGATGACCTCGGTCGGCGTGAAGAGCGCCGCGCCGCCGCGCCCCGTCACGCGGAACCCCGCCGCAGCAGCGCCTCGGCGACCTCGATGTCGCCCGGGTGGGTGACCTTGATGTTCGCCTCGGTGCCCGCGATGACGCGCACCTCCTCGCCGGGGAGGTAGCGCAGCACCACGCCGCAGTCGTCCGTCGCGGCCAGGCCGGGGTCGGCGAGCGCCAGCTCGTAGGCCCGCCGCACGACGCCGAGCCGGAAGCCCTGCGGGGTCTGCATCCGGCGCAGCGACGAGCGGTCGACGACCTCGGCGACGGAGTCGCCGCCCGCCGCGCCGGGCGCCACCCGGACAACGGTGTCGTTGGAGGGGACCGCCACGCCCACGGCCCCCGCCGTGCCGAGCGCGGCGACGCACGCGCCGATGGTCGCCGGCGCCACCAGTGGCCGCACGGCGTCGTGCAGCAGCAGCAGGTCGTCGTCGCCGCCCGCCACGGCGCTGATCGCGGCCCACGAGGTGGCCGTGCGGTCGGCCCCGCCCGGCAGGACCCGGGTGACCTTCGCGTACCCGCCGTCGGACACGATCTTCTCGACCTCCGGCACGTGGTCCCCGACCATCAGCACGATGACGTCGTCGACCTCCGGCGCGGCGCAGAACGCGGCGATGGAGTGCTCGATCACCGGCCGCCCCGCCAACGGCATGAGCTGCTTGGGGCGCCCCGCGCCCATGCGGGCGCCGACGCCGCCCGCGAGCACGGCGGCGGTGACACGGGGACGGCGGGGGCCGTCGGGGGAGGGTCCTGCGGGCATCGGCGCCTCTCTCCTCGGGGTCGAAAGCCGAGGGTAGCCGAGCCCGGCCCGCCGCAGCGGGCGCCAAGGGCCCCGGCGGGGGCTCCGGTCGGCGACAATCGGAGATCCGGCAGGAGAGTCCGGCCCGATCCCCCGGGGAGGCGGCGGTGGCGTCGAGAGCAACGGCGGTGTGGCGGGACCGCAGGTTCGTGAGCCTGCTGGTGCGCCGCGACCTGAAGGTCAAGTACCAGCAGTCCGTCCTGGGCTACGCCTGGTCCATGCTCGAACCCCTCGCCCTGGCGGGGATCTACTTCTTCGTGTTCGGGATCCTGTTCTCCGGGGGCGGCGCCCGCACGGCCCCCGGCGGGCCCGACGCCCCCGGCGGCTACGCCCTGTTCCTGCTGTCGGGGCTGCTCCCGTGGCTGTGGCTCAGCGCGGCCCTCACCGACGCCTGCAAGGCGCTCATCACCCACGCCAAGCTCATCACCACGATGAAGGTGCCGCGGGAGATCTTCCCGGTGGCCGTCGTCACGACCAAGTTCGTGGAGTACCTGCTCACCTGGCCGGTCCTGCTCGTGTTCGTGTTCGCGCTGGGCGGGCGCACCGGGTGGAGCCTGCTGTGGCTGCCGCTGGTGATCGTGGTGCAGTTCGTGTTCACCCTCGGGATCACCCTGCTGCTCTCGGCCGTGAACGTGCTCGTTCGCGACGTCGAGCGGATCATCCGTATCCTGAACCGGGTGCTGTTCTACTCGTCGCCGATCATCTACCCGCTGCACATGGTCACCCAGGCGGGGCTGCCGGGCTGGTTCACGACCGCCTACGAACTCAATCCGCTGGTCGGGATCTTCCAGATGCACCATGCCGTGTGGTACCCGTCCGAAGCGCCGGGGCTCTGGCCCCTCGTCTCCACCATCGGGGGCGCCGCCGTGGTCTTCGCCGTCGGCTACACGGTGTTCCGGCGGCTCGAAAGCGCCGTCCTGAAGGAGTTGTGATGGCCGATCCGGTCGGCGAAGCCCCCAAGGAAGCCCCCGTGGTCATCCGGGCCGACGGGCTCGGCGTCGAGTTCAAGGCCGGCCGCAAGCGGCGGCGCAGCCTGCGCGAGTTCTTCATCCACGGCACCCGGCGCGAGCCCGACCACGGCGCCGGATACTGGCCGCTCCGCGGCGTCTCCTTCGCCATCCGCAAAGGCGAATGCGTCGGCATCGTCGGCCGCAACGGCACCGGAAAGTCCACCCTGCTCAAACTCATCGCCGGGGTGCTGATGCCCGACGAGGGCACGGTCACCGTCGACGGCAGGGTCGCCCCACTGCTGGAACTGCGCGCCGGGTTCAACGACCAACTCACCGGGCGCGAGAACGTCCACCTGGTCGGCTCGCTGCACGGCATGTCGGGCGCGATGATCGAGCGGAACTTCGACGCGATCGTCGACTTCGCCGGCGAAGGCGTCCGCAAGGACATCGACAAACCGGTCCGGCACTACTCCAGCGGCATGAAGGTGCGGCTGGGGTTCTCGCTCATCGCCCAACTGGAACACCCCATCATGCTCGTCGACGAGGTCCTCGCCGTCGGCGACAAGGCGTTCCGCAAGCAGTGCTACGAAGCGATCGAGCGGATGCTGGAGAACGACCGCACCATGGTGCTCGTCTCGCACAACGAAGGCGACCTCAAGCGCTTCTGCGGCCGCGGCCTCTACATCAAGGACGGCGGACTCGCCCTCGACGCCGGCATCGACGCGGCGCTCGACGCGTACAACGCCGACACCCGCGCCGAGGCCGAAGCGCGGACGAAACGGAAGAAAGGCGGCGGCGGAAAGGCGGCGTGACCTCCCCGCACACGCGGCGGTGCTTGCCAACGGCGCCTTCCTGGGTGACGGTTGAACCCAGGGGGGCATCCGAGGAGGGTACGGCCGTGGCTGATGTCGGAACGTACACGGTTCCCGGGCTGCGCCCGGTGGCCCGGCCCGTGGCGCGGTGGGCCGCGCGCAAGGCCCTCACGACCGCCCGCTTCGCGCAGATCGCCCTGTTCCTCGCCGCCATCGCCGCCGTGTGGTTCACCGAAGAGGGGGTCCGCGGCGGCCTGATCGGGTCGGCGTTCCTGGTCATGGTCCTCGGCGCCGACGCAGTGGGCGCCGAACTGCGCGGCGCCCGCACCGACATCCTCACCGACTGGCTCGTCGTCATGCTGTCGCGGCTCCGCGAGTACACCGTCTACATGGGGCTCGCCATCGGCGGCGCCATCGCGGGCGTCCCCGACATCTGGGGGTGGGCCGCCGCGGCGCTCATCGCGCACGCCCTGCGCGACGCCATCAGCACCGCCCGGGTGGCCCGGCCCGGCGCCGCGGTGCCCGTGCCCGGCCTCTACACGCAATGGCCGCCGCGGCCCGCCGACAGACCCGCCGACCGCCCGGTCGGCGCCAGGGTGCCGGCGCGCCGGTCCGCGGAACCCGCGTCCCTCACCGACGAACTGCTCCGCGGCGCGGACCCGGGCACCGGGGCCGGTGGCGCGGCGGCGCCGGAAACCGAGCGGACCGCCGCCCCGACCCCCGGCCGCAAGGGCGCCACCCGGGTCGCCGGGCACCGCGCCTGGGCCCGCCCACTCCGGTGGGCCATGTCGTTTCCGGCGCCCGAACGCTTCGCGCTGATCGCCATTACGGTAACGATTTGGGACTCCCGGGTGACGTTCATCGCACTCGTCGTCGCCTCGCTCTGCGCAACAGCAGCCGACCTCGCCGAGGCCCCGGCCGGCGACCCCGCGAGGTAGCCCATGGCCGACTCCCCGCCCCCCAGCGAAAACCAACGCCTCGACCTGCGTTTTCTCCGTGACGATGGCCACTTGAGCGACAGCCTCGGCCGGCTCGTCGCCGGAGCGGTGCCCCCGCTGCTGCCGACCATGACGGGCACCCTGGTGCTCGCGGTGCTGATGGTCGCCGGCCTCGCCCAGCTCCCAGGCATTACCCTGTTCGCACCGGCGGCGGCGCTGCTGCTGTCCGGAGTGGCCTCGGGGCATCCGCACGACGGTCGGTTTGATTGGATGGTCCCGCCGGTCCTGCGCGCGACGGAGTACCTTTACCTACTCGCGCTCGGTCTCGGATCGGGCGTGCCCGGTCCCCTGGTGTTCGTACTCTTGGCAGCGGTCGTCCTGCACCACGGCGACGTCGCGCACCGGGTCCGGTGCGGTGCGCCGAAACCGGTGTGGGCCATGCGGGCCATGTTCGGCTGGGACGGCAGGATGCTGCTCATCGCCGCAAGCGGCGTACTCGGGTGGCTGCCGTTCGGCTACGGCCTGCTCGCCGGCTACCTGGGGGTCCTGCTCGTCTGGGAGAGCGCGACCGGTTGGCTCGCGACCCCTGTGGGCACGGGCACGGACGTGCCGCGAATCGAAGACGGAGGCGCCAACGCCTCCGTGACCTAAGGAGGAAGGCGCCGACATGCTCGGTATGGTTCTGGCCGCGGGAGCGGGACGCCGACTGCGCCCATACACCGACACCCTGCCCAAGGCACTGGTGCCGGTCGATGGTGACACCACCATCATGGACATCTCCCTGCACAACCTCGCAGCCGCCGGGCTCACCGACGTCGTCGTCGTCGTGGGCTACCGCGCGGAGGCCGTCGAGGAGCGCAAGGAGGCCCTGGAGCGCCGCCACGGCGTCCGGATCACCCTCGTGTACAACGACAAGGCCGAGGAGTGGAACAACGCCTACTCCCTGTGGACGGCCCGCGAGCACTTCGCCGCGGGCGTCCTGCTCGTCAACGGCGACACCGTGCACCCGGTGAGCGTGGAAGAGACGCTACTCGCCGCGCGCGGCCCGGAACTCCTCCTGGCGGTGGACAACGTCAAAACGCTCGCCGACGAGGAGATGAAGGTGACACTGGACCCCGCCGGGCACGTCCAGCGCGTCACCAAGCTCATGGACCCCGCCGACGCCGCGGGCGAGTACATCGGCGCCACCCTCATCGAGGGCTCCCTCGCCGGGCGCCTCGCCGACGCCCTGAAGGCCACCTTCGAGCGCGACCCGCAGCTCTACTACGAGGACGGCTACCAGGAGTTGGTCGACCGCGGCGAGAAGCTCGCCGTCGCGCCCATCGGCAAGGTCGACTGGGTGGAGGTCGACAACCACGACGACCTCGCCATCGCGCGGGAGATCGCATGCCACTACTAGCCCGCATGGTCACAGCCCCCCTGGCGATCGACGTTCGGGAAGGCGCCATCGGCTCCCTCGGGTCGGTCCTCGCCGACCGCCGCATCGCCAACGAGGGCCGCATCGCCGTCGCGGTCGGCCCCGGCCAGGGCGCGCAGATCGCCTCGGAGCTCGACCTCCCCAACTGCGAGGTGTTCCAGGTCGACGGCGGCAGCGTCGACATCGCCAACGAGCTCGGCAAGAAGCTGCGCTCGGGCGCCTACGAGGCCGTCGCCGGCATCGGCGGCGGCAAGACCATCGACGTCACCAAGTTCGCCGCCACGATGGCGGGCATCCCGATGGTGGCCGTCGCGACGAACCTGTCGCACGACGGCATCGCGTCCCCCGTCAGCTCGCTGGAGCACGAGGGCGGCAAGCCGTCCATCGGCGTGACGATGCCCATCGCGGTCGTCGTCGACATCGACTACGTGCGGGCCGCCCCGCAGCGCCTGGTGCGCTCGGGCATCGGCGACGCCGTGAGCAACCTGTCGGCCATCGCCGACTGGGAGCTGGCAGGCACCGAGCAGGGCGAACCCGTCGACGGCATCGCCGTCACCTTCGCCCGGGTCGCCGCCGAGGCGATCCTGCACCGCACCGACCCGGTCGACTCCCAGGAGTTCCTCACCTCGCTCGCCGAGGCGCTGGTCCTCTCGGGCATGGCGATGTCGGTCGCGGGGTCCAGCCGGCCGGCGAGCGGCGCCTGCCACGAGATCATCCACGCCATCACCGAGCTGTACCCCGGTACCAGCAACCACGGCGAACTCGCGGGGATCGGCGCGCTGTACGCGTACTTCCTCCGCTCCACCTACCAGGGTGTCGGCGAGACCCGGATGCAGAGCATCCGCGAATGCCTGCTGCGCAACGGCCTGCCCGTCGTGCCGGGCGACATCGGACTCAACGAGGAGCAGTTCGCCCAGGCCGTGGCGCGCGCCCCCGCGACCCGGCCGGGCCGCTACACCATCCTCGAACACCTCGACCTGTCCGACTCCGACATCCGCAAGAGCGTGGGTGAGTATGTCAAAGCCTTCGGTCGCTGAGGTCCGCGCGGGCGGCCAGCCCGCGGGCATCAAGGAGCGGCGCAACGAGGAGCACTGGGCCGGCCGGTACTACATGCGGGACCTATCCCCGTACGTCACCGTGTGGTTCGTCCGCGCGGGCATCGCGCCCAACCCCATCACCTTCATGATGATGGGGTTCGGCGTGCTCGCCGGGGTGGTGCTCGCCTTCGGCGGGCTGTGGACCGCCGTCCTCGCCGCCGTCCTCGTCCAGATCTACCTGCTGCTCGACTGCGTCGACGGCGAGGTCGCGCGCTACACCGGGCGCACCAGCGTCGCCGGGATCTTCCTCGACCGGATCGGCCACTACCTCGCCGAGATCGCCCTGCTCATCGGCCTGGGCGTGCGTGCGCAGGGCGGGTTCGAGCCGGGTATCTGGGTCATCGCCGGGATGGCCGCCGCCATCGGCGCGGCGCTCATCAAGGTCGAGACCGACAACGTCGTGGTGGCACGCGCCAAGGCCGGGCTGCCCGACAAGGTGTCGGAGGCGGCGATGCACCCGCGGTCCAGCGCCCTGAGCACCGCGCGCAAGTTCGCCTCGATGCTGATGTTCCACCGGCTCATCCAGGCGGTGGAACTCTCCCTCGTGGTCGTCGTCATCGCCGTCATCGACACGGTCCGCGGCGACCTGCTCGCCACCCAGGTCCTGACCGTCGCCTGCGTCGCGGCGGCAGCGCTGCAAACCGTCCTGCACCTGGTCAGCGTGCTCGCTTCGCGCCGACTCGACTGAGCCCCCTGCCGTCGGTCCGCGCCGGCGCCCGGACACCCCGGGCCCGGTGCGGACCGGCCGCCGCGGGCGGGGAACCCTTATCCGCCTATTAGCACGGGGCCGCTAGGGTCCCTTGCCTGACACGCGTCCGAGTGTCCGGGCCGGTGCCCGGACGATCCCTGAACGGTGCCCATGACCAGCCCTGCATCCCCGGAAGCGACCGCCTCTGCCCCAGCCGGTGCGCGCACTCCCGCCGACGCCGCGCCGCGTCCGCAGGACCCTGCCGACGCACTACGCTCCCAAGTGGATGACCGGAGCGCCGACGGCTCCGGTCGGGAGGGTGAGCGGCGGTTGAAGGTCTCGTGCGTGATCTTGACAATGGGTACGCGTCCCGATGAGCTCCGCCGCGCGGCCAAGAGCGTCCTCGAACAAGGCGTCGACATCGAGCTGATCGTGGTCAGCAACGGCGCCGAGCTGCCCGACTTCCCCGAGAACGTCATCACGCGCTCCCTGCCCGAGAACATCGGCATCCCCGCCGGCCGCAACAAGGGCGCCGAGCTGGTCACCGGCGACATCATCCTGTTCCTCGACGACGACGGCTGGTACCGCTCGCCCGACCTCGCCAAGCACGTGCAGGACCGGTTCGCCGCCGACCCCCGCCTCGGCGCGGTGTCCTTCCGCATCGCCGACCCCGACGGCGGCCCCGACCAGCGGCGGCACCTGCCCCGCCTCGGTTCGTCCGACCCGCTGCGCTCCAGCAAGGTCACGACCTTCCTCGGCGGTGCGTGCGCAATCCGGACGGCGGCGTTCGAGAAGGCCGGCGGCCAGGCCGAGGAGTTCTTCTACGCCCATGAGGAGAGCGACCTCGCGTGGCGCATCCTCGACGCCGGGTACGACATCCTCTACGACGCCGAAGCGGTCATGTACCACCCGGCGACCCTGCCCACCCGGCACCCGGACTTCTACCGGCTCAACGCCCGCAACCGGGTGTGGCTGGCCCGGCGCAACCTGCCCTGGCCGCTGGCACTGGGCTACCTGGGCTCCTGGGTCGCCATCACCCTCCTGCGCGAGCGCGACCGCGAGAGCCTGAAGACCTGGTTCACCGGGTTCAAGGAGGGCTGGCGGGAGTCCCCGGGCCGCCGCCGCCCCATGAAGTGGTCCACCGCCTGGCGCATGACCAAAGCCGGCCGCCCCCCGATCATCTGACCCGTCAAGGAGTCGGCCTCGCACCCCGGTCTGGCCCAAGGCGTCCGGGGGGCGAGAGCGCCCTCAACCCCAGAAGACCGGAGCCAGGCTGCCAGGACGCCTGCGCACGCCCCTACTGCGCCGCTTCGCGATTATCGCGCAGCGGGGGCCCGCGACGGCCGACACACATCCCGCACTTCGACCGCCGGGCGGGTACTCCGCGGATTCCGCAGCAGACATCCCCGGCGACACGCCCGCATCGCCCCTCCCGGGCAGTGAAAGCCCGGGATCCGCTCGGCCGACACTGCTGCGCAGGCTCAACGGCAGCCCGGCCCAGGTCAGCTGTTGCTAAGGACGCTCTCGGCACCAACCCCCGGCGCTACGCCTGGTGAGAAATCACGGCAGGCGGTCGGTCCGGGAGCCGTGCTGGTCAGCGCTCTGTTCTGGCTGAACCGCGACCCATATAACACGATCTAGGTCGGGGTGAGGGTGCGGGCCGTCATGGGCTCGATGCTCGGGTGGGCCACTCTGGCCTGCTCTGGAGCCTGCTCGGCGGCCCCCACCCGGCGCGGGACCCCGGCCCACTGCGCCAAGTGCCCCACGAACGCCTGCGCCTGCACCGGCCAGTGGTAGTGGGCGCGCGCGATCGCGTGCCCCGTGCGCGCGAAGCGCAACCGGGTCTCCACGTCCGACCGCAACCGCAGCACCGCCTCGGCGGCCGCCTCCGGGTCGCCGAACGGCACCACCACCCCGCAATCCCCTTCGGGACGGCCGTTCACCAGCGCCTGCGCCGCCGGGTTCGGCGAGGTCACCACGGGCAGCCCGTGCGCCATGTACTCCACGACCTTCGTGGGCATCGAATGGCGGTAGTTCGGGGTGTCGTGCAGCAGGCTGATCCCCGCCATCGCGCCGCTCACCATGCGCAGGGCCTGGTCGTTGGGCACGAACCCGTACCAGCGGACCGCACCCTCGCGCTGGGCGTCGCGCAGCAGCGGCCGCGTCTGCGGGTCCGCCGCCCCGATGACCTCGACGGTGACCCCGTGCGGGCGCAGCCGCCGCCCCATCTCCACGAGCTCGGCCGCGCCCCGGGCAGCGGACAGTTGGCCGAGGTACACCACCCGGTCGGCACCCGGAGGGCGCTCCGGCTGCTCCGGGACGTCGGTCGTGTTCGGCACCACAGGGTGGGCCTTCGCGAAGCGGGAACGGTACCCGTCCTCGGCGAGCATCAGCCGCATCCGGCGCTCCGCCCAGGTCTCGAACCCGCGCACCACGGGACCCAGCGGGCGGCGCAGCGGGCGCGGCATCCACGGCTTCGTGAGCAGCGCGGCGGCCGCGTCCTCGTGCACATCCCAGACCGTCACCGGGCGCTCGCCCTCAGGCGGGAGCGCCAGCATCAGCTCAGGGTCGTGGAATAGCAGGACGTCGGCCGACGGGGCGTGCGCGGCGATCGCGGCGCGCGCCGCCCGCAACGCCTTGAACCGCCGTTTCCCCGAAGCGCGCGGAACGTCGACCGCCGTGATCTCCGGCCACGGGGTGACATTCCGCTCCCGGAACGGGGCGATGTAGGTGACGGTGTGCCCGGCGTCGAGCAGGGCCCGAATCTGCCGATGCAGGATCCGAGCGTCCTCGGGGTGGTGCACCACCGTGGCGACCAGTGCATGCATCGGGACGCTTCACCTGCCCTTCGAGACCCGGCCGCGCATCGGCCGTTGCGGCCACGCTAGGGACACGGGGAAACAGGGGGTGAAAACCAGGGTTACGGCAAGTAGTGATCAGAATGAACCCTGCTTGCTGGGTCGTCGCGGTTCCGGGGCGCTTCAGGCCGATGTCTTCCCTCGTCGCGTGGCGCTCCCTCGTACCTCGGTCGCACCCCGCTCCTCAGTCCAGACACCGGCGCGCCCCTCCACCGCGACTCCCGGAAACACCCCCTCGGGCGGGGGCACAAACTCCCGGGGCGGGGGTTCAAGACCCCCTGGGGACGAGGTCAAAGCTCCCCGGGGCAGGGGTTAAAGACCCCCTTGGGCTGCGCTTCGTTGATCTGCTTGCCGGGGCTATGGGTGTGACGGGAGCCGCGGCGGCCAGTTTCGCCGCGGCTCCCCGAGGTTCGGGTCAGAGGACCTGGAGGCCCTTGCGGTCGACGCGGGGGGTTCGGCGGCCGGTGTCGGCGGGCGGGGTGGGGCGGCGCAGGACGCCGCGGGTGTCGAGCAGCAGGTCGGCGTGCTCGGCGAGGACCTCGGGGGCGTACTCGCGGTGGTCGGTCAGCAGGATGACGAGGTCGGCCTCCTGAAGGGCCGTGGTGAGGTCCTCGGCGCGCGGGATACTCCGGCCGTTCACCGTCCACTCGTCGACGCGCGGGTCGTGGTAGGTGAGGGTGGCGCCCTTCTCGGCGAGCTTCTTCGCCACCGGGCGGGCCGGCGACTCCCGCTGGTCGGCGATGTCGGCCTTGTAGGTGACGCCGAGCAGCAGCACGTTGGACCGGGACAGCGCCAACCCGGCGTCGTTCAGCATCTCCAGCGAGCGCTGGAGCACATACGACGGCATGCGGGCGTTGATCTCCTGGGCCAGCTCCACGAATCGGAACGGGTACCCCAGGGTTTTGACCTTGTACGACAGGTAGTTCGGGTCGATCGGAATGCAGTGCCCGCCGACACCGGGGCCCGGGTAGAACGCCTGGAAGCCGAACGGCTTGGTCGCGGCGCAGGAAATGGCGTCCCACAGGTCGACGCCGAGTTCCTGGCAGAAGATCGCCATTTCGTTCACCAGGGCGATGTTCACGTGCCGGTAGGTGTTCTCCAGGAGTTTCGCCATTTCGGCCTCGCGGGTGCCGCGCGCCTGGACGACCGACTGGACGAACTTTCCGTAGAAGGACGCGGCGATCTCGCCGCACTGGTCGGTCAGGCCGCCGACGACCTTCGGCGTGTTGGCGACGCCGAACTGCGGGTTGCCCGGGTCGATCCGCTCGGGGGAGAACGCCAGGTGGAAGTCCACCCCGGCGCGCAGCCCCGACTCCTCCAGCAGGGGCCGCAGCACCTCCTCGGTCGTGCCCGGGTAGGTGGTGGACTCCAGGACGACCAGCGTGCCGGGCCGCAGGTGGGCGGCGATGGACCGGCCGGCCGCGGTGACCGCTCCGAGGTCGGGGCCGCCCTCGTTCGACAGGGGCGTGGGGACGCAGATGACGATGGTGCGTGCGGTGCCGAGGACGGCGGGGTCGTCGACCGCGCGGAACCCGGACTCGCGCATCCGGGCGATGTCCTCGGTCGACAGGTCGTCGATGTGGGAGCGCCCGGCTGCCAGCCCGTCGATGACCGAGCGGTTGACATCCAGCCCGGTGACGCGGAGACCCGACTTGGCGGCCTCTTGCGCCAAGGGGAGACCGACATATCCCAGGCCGATGACGACCAGGTCTGATGCGGAGGTCGCGACGTCCACAGGAATCCTCCTCATAAGCAGTGCAGATGGAATGGCCGACCGTGCTGCGTGAGGCGGGCACAGCCTGATTTCGGTCGGTACGCTGACCAGTAGACGCCTTACGGCGCGGCGCCGGTGTCGCGTCAGCCGATGTGGCCTGAATCGGACAATTCGCCAGTTATCTGTTTGTAGATCTCCAGATATCGGCGCGCGGCGGCCGCCCATGTGCGATCGGCCCCGACGCCCGCCTTCGCTGCCCGTCCGTAATCGGCGCTGGTCGTCCGACTGTAGAACAGACTTTCAAGGCAATTCGCCAGTGCTTCCGAGTCGTCCGGCGGAATTAACTCCCCGGTCACCCCTGGTTCCACGAGTTCGGCGAGCGCCGGCAGGTCGCTGGCGACCACGGGCAGCCCGCCCGCCATGGCCTCGACCGGTTTCAGCGGGGTCACCAGGCGGCACACCCGCTCGTCGCGGCGCGGCACGGCGAAGACGTCGAGCGCGGCGTGGTACCCGCGCACCTCCGCCGCAGGCACCCGGCCGGGCAGGTGCGCCGCGCCGCCCAGGGCCGCGGCCCGCTCGCGGAGGGCGCCGAGCTCCGGGCCGTCGCCCACGAGGAGCAGATGCGCGGGCACCCCGCGGCCGCGCAGCAGCGCCACCGCGTCCACCAGGGTGTCGAGGCCCTCGTAGGAGTAGCAGCTCGTCGTGCTGCCCACCACGAAGTCCCCGGCGCCGATCCCCAGCGCCGCCCGCGGCGCCTCCCGGTCCGGCAGCGGGGCCAGGAACGCGTCGTCCACGGCGTTGCCGATCACGTTCACCGCCGACGGCGCGACACCCCGTCCCACGATCTCGGCGCGCATCGCCTCCCCGAGCGTGACCACCGCGTCCGCCGCGAGCATGCACTCCGTCTCCGCTGCGCGTTCGGCCTGGTAGAACGCGTCCGACGGGCTTCTCGACGGGTCGCGCGACAACCACGACTCCTCCAGGAAGCCGCGCACCTCGTACACCACCGGGATGGCGAACATGCGGCCCAGCGCCAGCGCAAGCGCCCCGTTGCGGTGGTCGCTGGCGGCGTGCAGGACGTCGGGCCGCACCCGCCGCACCACCTCAGCCGCCATCCGCAGCGACGCGGCGAACCCGGCGGCGTCGTCCTTGGGCGCCCGCCACGGCAGCAGCCGGTGGTAGCGGACCCCGTCGACCACCACGAGGGCGCGGGCGTCGCGCACCCCCTTGGTCAGCGGGTAGCCGATCCGGGTGAGCACGTGCGGTTCCACGCCCGCGGCCTGCTGCCCCAAGGCGATCCGGTGGGTGCGCTGGGTGTACCCGGCGTTGGTGTGCGGGAGCGCGTTGGTGACCACGTGCAGCACCCGGACCGGCACAGATCGCTGACCGTTCACCACCGCTTGGCTCCGTGTTCGCCGGTCGGGGGCTACGGTGATGGCGTTCCACCGGCGGGGCGCCCGCGCCGGGACGACCTGTCCCGTCGTGACTCCCAACCGGTGCGACAGCCCGGCGCGGCGGCGCCCCTGGGGAATCCGCTCCAGGAGTTCACCGGCGAGCACGGGCTGCTCGACGGCCAGCGTGAACGCGGCGAGTCGGGCCAGGGACGCGATGGAGGCGCCGCGCGACAGGCGTCGCACCTCCTCCCGCATCTCGGCACGGCGACCCGCATCCCACAGCGCGTAGCAGCGGGGCAGTCCCCCGATCCGCTGCGCGGCGCCGCGCACCGCACGGCGCGCGGGGGAGGGCAGCAGTCGCAGGCCAAGCAGGGGCACCCGGGCGGGCTCGGCCCGCAGGTGCCTGACGGTGAGGGTGGCGGTGAACACCGCCGCTTTCGCGAAGTTGCGCACGGCCGTGAATGCAACCACCTCCGGGTGTCCTAGCGGTGACATCCCGGCGTCGCGCACGGGGACAGTAGTCGTTTTAGCAGCGCCGACCGCCCATTTCACGGCGAACCGCACGGTGCTCCGGGCGTGGCGCCGCGGCAATTTTCGAGCAGGACCCGAAGGGAACGAGATGTCGTCTGCCCCCGCCGAGATCGTCCACATCGTTGGCGCGCGGCCCAATTTCATCAAGGCGGCGCCGGTGACGGCGGCGCTGGCGGACCTTGGCATCCGGCAGTCCGTCGTGCACACCGGCCAGCACTACGACGACCGCATGTCGGCCGTCTTCTTCCGCGAACTCGGCCTGCCGCGCCCCGACGTCGACCTGGGTGTCGGCTCGGGCTCGCACGCCGAGCAGACCGCCGCGCTGCTGGTCGGCCTGGAGCGGGAGTTCACCGAGCGCAGGCCGCGCACTGTCGCCGTCTACGGCGACGTGAACTCCACCCTCGCCGCGGCGCTGGTCGCGGCGAAGCTGCACATCCCCGTCGCGCACATCGAGGCCGGGCTGCGCTCCTTCGACATGACCATGCCGGAGGAGGTGAACCGCAGGGTCACCGACCAGCTGTCGGACCTGTGCTTCACGACCAGCCCCGAGGCGGTCGGGCACCTCGCGGCGGAGGGGGTGGACGTCGGCCGGGTCCACTTCGTCGGCAACCCCATGATCGACACGCTCCTGGCGAACCTGGGCCGGTTCGACGTCGCCGCGCTCACCGAGCGCCTGGAACTGCCCGACGACTACGTCGCGGCGACCCTGCACCGCCCCGCCAACGTCGACGACCCTGCGACGGTGGCCGCCCTGGTCGCCCGCCTGCACGAGGTCGCCGACGCGGTGGACGTCGTCATGCCGGTGCACCCGCGCGGCCGCGCCGCGTTCGACGCCGCCGGGCTCGGCGACCACCCCCGGGTCCGGCTGCTCGACCCGCTCGGCTACGTCGACTTCGTCACCCTCGTCCGGGGCTCCCTCGCCGTGATCACCGACTCCGGCGGGGTCCAGGAGGAGAGCACCATCCTCTCCGTACCGTGCCTGACCCTGCGGCCCAACACCGAGCGCCCGATCACCATCACCCACGGCACCAACCGGCTGGTGACCGACAGCGAACTGCCCGGCCTGATCGGCAAGGTCCTGGCGGGGGAGCCCTTCGGCGACCGGCACGACTCCACGCCCCCGCTGTGGGACGGCCACGCCGGCGGCCGCATCGCCGCGATCCTCGCCGGGGAGCCGGCCCAGTGACCGGCGGCGGGGGCCGCCGCGGCGCGCCGGGCGCGCGCTTGGGCCGCCGACGCCCCGCCGCCCGCGGCACAGGGCATGATGAGCACGCGCCGCCTTCGGCGTGTGCGGACCGGAACGGACAACGGCAGGCGGCCGGACAACGGCAGGCGGCCGGTGGAAGACGCGACCGTAGGGACCTTTCGTGAAAAGGCGTGAGCAGAGCCAGACCGAGCAGCTTCGCAAGGCGCTGACCGAGCGCGAAGCCCAGCTCCAGGAGGCCCAGGCGCGCCTGGCCGCCCTGGAGGGATCGACGTCGCTCCAGGTGGGCCGGGCGCTGACCGCGGCGGCGAAGCGTCCGGGCCGCGGCCTCGTGCGGCTGCCCCGCGACCTGATCCGGCTGTGGCGGGGCAGCAACCGCACCGCCCACACCGCCAAGCGCCGCCGCAGCGCCGAACCGGTGCGCTCCTACGACGCCGAGCGCCAGGAGGCGCGGCTGCTCGCCGGGTCGGCGGGGCCCCGCGACGGGCGGCTGGTCGTCGCGGGCGTCCTGTCGCCCGAGGCGCGCGCCGCCGTCGAGCCGTACGTGCGCGTCGTCCCGCTGCGGCCGCACGACGCGCAGGTCGTCTTCGAGTCGGTGGACGCCGACCTGCTCCTCGTCACCGCGTCGGCCGCCGCGCCGGGCACCGCATGGGCGCACGTGGGCGACCCCGCTGCCGCCGACCGCACCCGCGCCCTCCGCTGGATCGTGGACGCCGCCGCGGGGCGCGGCATCCCCTCGGTCCTCGTCGCCGACGCCCCGGCGCCCCCGGCCCTCGCGGGCCTGGGCTACGACCTGGTCGACGACGGCGACCTCGGCATCCCGCTGCACCGGTTCAACCCGGTCGCGGCCGAGCCCGAGCGCGCGGCCGAGCCCGTGCACGCCCCGTCGGACGCCCCGGCGAGCCCCGCCGTCACCGCCCTGCTCACCGCGCTGGGCGCCGACGCCCCCCGCAGCGAGAAGCCCGGGTGGGACGCACTGCCCGACCTGCTGCGCGGCTCCGCCGCCGTGGTCGGCGACGACACCGCGCGCGCCGAGCAGGCCCTGGTGTGCGGGGCGCGGACGCTGCTCCTCGCGCCCGCGGCCGACACCGGGTACCCCTCCGGTGTGCTGCGCACGGTCCCCCCGGCCCGCGGGGGGAGAGCCGAACCGCTGCGCGCCGGGCTCGACGCCGTCCGCGACGACGGGCAGCTCACCCCCGAGGAACTGCGCACCGCGCTGCGCACCATCTTCCTGACCAGGGCCGTGCCGGTGCGCCTCGCCGAACTCCTCGGCCGCGTCGCCCTCGCACCCGGCCCGGTGTCGGACGCCGACCCGCTCGCGGGACGCCGGGTGGCGCTGCTCGCCGTCCCCACGGAGGACACCGCCTCACTGGCGCTGGCCGACGACGTGCTCCGCCAGGAGCACCCGCCCGCCGAACTGGTCGTCCCCGAGGAGGCGGCCCGCTTCGCCGGCGTCGAACGCCTGCGCTCGCACGGCCTGCCGGTCCGGCTCGTCCCGGGCGCGGCCCTGCGCGCGGCCCCGGCCCCGGACGACTGGGCGGCGCTCGCGAACGCCGCCGAGGCGCCATGGGCCGCGCTGTGGCGCGAACCGCGCGGCCCCGGGTTCCTCGCCGACCTGCTATGCGCCGCGGAGTGCTCCGGCGCCGACGCCGTCGGCCCGCCCTTCTCCTCGTTCGACGCCCGGCCCGGCGACACGGACGTGGACTGGGACTCCGCCGGCCAGGACTACGTGTTCGCCGGTGTGATCCGCCCCGAACTGGCCCGCAGCACACTCGTGCGGCGCGCCCTGCACCCTGAGATCTGGAACCGGCACGGCGCCCGGCTGCTCGCACTCGCCGCGCAACCCCACACGGTTGCGCCGCACTCGGCCTCTAAGGGGAATTCGTGACCAAGCGCGCACTCGTCTACGGCGATGTGGATCTGAACATCATCGACGGGTCGGCGATCTGGGCGCAGTCGATGACCCAGGCGCTGGCCGCGGCCGGCTGCGAGACCACACTGCTGCTCAAGGCGCCCGTCCGCACCGACCGCCTGGTGGCGCCGCTCACCGGCGTCCCCGGTGTCACCGTGCGCCGCCCGCACGAAGAGGGCCTGGTCCGCGGCGACCGGCAGCGCAACCTCGACCCCGAGCAGGCCGTCGAGCTGATCACCCGGTTGGACGCCGAATGGCGCTTCGACCTGATCGTGGTGCGCGGCAAGGCGCTGGCGACCGTCGCCGCGCACAGCGAAGCCCTGGCCGGGCGGCTGTGGACCTACCTGACCGACGTCCCGCAGAACGTCACCGACCTGACCGCGACCGCCGTGTCCGAACTGACCGACATCGCGGTGGCGTCGCGGTTCCTGCTCTGCCAGACCGAGGAGCTCCGCGGCTTCCTCGAGTCGTCGGTCCCCGCCGCGTGCGGGAAGAGCGTGCTGTTCCCGCCCACGGTGGTGCTGCCCGAGGGTGTCCAGGCCGGCGGCGAACCGCACGGGTCGCTGCGCCTCGTCTACACCGGCAAGTTCGCGCCGCGGTGGAACACCCTGGAGATGACCGAACTCCCCGCCGAACTGGAACGGCGCGGGGTCGCCGCCGAACTCCACATGATCGGCGACAAGATCCACCGCGACTCCGCCGACTGGGCCAAGCGCATGGGCCGGGCGCTGGAGGAGGCCCCCGGGGTCGTCCACCACGGCGGGCAGCCGCGCGCCGAGGCCCTGCGCAAGTCGGCGACCTGCGACATCGGACTGTCCTGGCGCGACCCCGAACTCGACGCCAGCCTGGAGCTGTCGACGAAGGTGCTGGAGCTGGGCGCGCTCGGCCTGCCCGTCGTCCTCAACCGCACCCCCATGCACGAGAACCTGCTGGGCGCCGACTACCCGCTGTTCGCCGGCGCCGACGTCGCATCCGTGGCCGACGCCTGCGAACTCGCCGCCGACCCCGGCGTCTACGCCCTCGCGGCGAAGCGCTGCCAGGACGCCGCCGCGGCGTACACACTGGAGCGGGCCGCCGGGCGCCTCCGCGACTGCCTGGACCTCGCCCTGCCGGCCGCGCCGGCGGGGGCCGACCCCCGGCGTCCCCTGAAGGTCGTCATCGCAGGTCACGACCTGAAGTTCTTCACCCGCCTCGCCGACCACCTCATGTCGCTCCCCGGCCTGGAGGTCCGCCTGGACGAGTGGGAGGGGCTGCGCACCCACGACCAGTACCGCAGCCGCGAACTCGCCGCATGGGCCGACGTGGTCATCTGCGAATGGTGCGGGCCCAACGCGCTGTTCTACGCCAAGCACAAGCGCGCCGGCCAGCGGCTGGTCGTCCGGTTGCACCGGTTCGAGCTGTACGCGGAGTGGCCGCGCAAGCTCGACATCGACAAGGTCGACGCCGTGGTCTGCGTCAGCCCCTACTACGCCGACCTCACCAGGGAGAAGGCCGGGTGGCCGGCCGACAAGGTCGTGGTGCTCCCCAACTGGGTCGACGACGCCCAGCTGGCCCGCCCCAAACTGCCCGGCGCCGAGTTCACACTCGGCATGATCGGCATCGCCCCGTCGCGCAAGCGCATCGACCGCGGCCTCGACGTCCTGGCGGAGCTGCGCCGCCGCGACCCCCGCTACACGCTCGCCGTGAAGAGCAAGCAGCCGTGGGACTACTGGTGGATCTGGAACCGGCCGGAGGAGCGCGCGTACTACGAGCGCACCTACCGCCGCATCCAGCGCAGCGAACTGCTCGCCGAAGGCGTCGTGTTCGACCCGTTCGGCCCCGACGTCGCCACGTGGCTGCGCAGGGTCGGGTTCATGCTGTCGACCAGCGACGACGAGAGCTTCCACCTGGCGCCGGCGGAATGCTCCGCGTCGGGCGGGGTGCCCGCGGTCCTCGCCTGGCCCGGCGCCGACACGATCTACTCGCGGCGCTGGGTCCACGACGACGTCGAGGCGATGGCCGACGCGATCCACGGCATCGTCGCCGAGGGGCGGTTCGACGCCGCGCGCAGCGCGGCCCGCGCCGAGATCGTCGACGCGTACGCGCTGCGGCGCGTGTGCGAGATGTGGACCGCCCTGGTGGTCCGCGGTGAGAAGCCCGAGCAGGCCGCGCGTCCCGGCCAGGTCGCCAACGCCTGAGGGCAGGGTCCCCCCGCGCCGTGCGGCGGCGCGGGGGGACTCAGCAGGCGTTCTTGGCGTCGGCGGCCGTGGTGCCGTCCGGGGTGGCGCCCCCGCCGCCGCTGTCGCCGCCGCTGTCGCCCGACAGGCCCTTCCAGTCGGCGGCCATGACCAGGCGCACCGTGGAGTCGAGCGCCGGGTCGGCCGCGACCTTCGCGTTCTCCAGGGTGTCCGCCAGGGCCTTCGCGTGCCCCTTCTTGCCCTCGCCGTAGTAGACGGTGGTCTCGGCCGGGACCTCCCCCTGCGGGTTGCCGCTCCCGGCGACCTGGAAGTCCTTGCCGCCGAGCAGCTCGGCGACCTGGGTGCCCAGGCCGGGGGTACCGGTGCCGTTGATGACCTCCACGGAGACGTCGCCCGGCGGCACAGCGGGCGCGTCGTCCTTCTTCGCGCCGCCGCCCCCGCCCTTCTTGTCGCCCTTGTCGCCCTTGCCCTTGCCGGGCAGGGAGTCGGCGTCCTTCGCGATGGCCTTGAACAGCTCACCCGCCGCGGGTTCCGACCACGCCACCCGGTTGGGGTCGGCCGGGTGGGCGCCGTTGGGCACCGTCACGAACTCGATGTTCTCCAGGTCGACCTCGCGCATCGCGATGGCGATGTCCATCATCGTGTCGACGGTCAGCTCCTCGTCGACCGTGATGGAGTCGGTGACCGCGCCGAGGAAGCCCCGCAGGTTGCTCGGGCTGGTGAGGATGTCGCTGCTCATGACCTTCTTGAGCATGGCGCCCATGAACTCCTGCTGCCGCTCGATGCGGCCGAGGTCGGTGCCGTCGCCCTGGGAGTAGCGGGACCGGACGAAGGCCAGCGACTGCTCGCCGTTCAGGCGCTGCTCGCCGGCTTTCAGGTTGAGCTTCGCCTTCTTGTCCTGCAACGGCTTGGGGATGCACATGTCGACCCCGCCGAGGGAGTCGACCATGCCCTTGAACCCGCCGAAGTCGACGCTGACGAAGTGGTCGATGTGGATGCCGGTGAGCTTCTCGACGGTCTTCCACAGGCACTCCACGCCGCCCAGGCTCATGGTGTCGCCGATCATGCCCGAGTGCGGGGCATAGCCGGGCTTGTCGCCGACCTTGCGGCACGCGGGGAGCTCCAGCATGGTGTCGCGCGGCAGGTTGACCATGATGGCGCCCTGGCGGCCGGGCGAGATGTGCGCGATGACGAGGGTGTCGGGCCGTTCGCCTTCGGCGGCGCCGTACTTGGCGTTCTCGCCGGTGCGGACGTCGGACCCGACGAGCATCAGGTTCATCGCGCCCTCGATCTTGCCGGGGCGGTCGCCGAATTCGCCGAACTCGACGTCTTCGGTGGTGATGTTGCCGGTGAGGTCCCAGTAGAAGCCGTACCCGCCGAGGCTGCCGGCGATCACCGCGGCGGTCGTGGCGATGGCGGCCCAGGCCCCGAGCCCCAGGCGCCCTTCGCGGCGTGCGCGCGGGGTGCGCTGGGAGGCTGTGGAACGCGCGGACCGGGAACGACGGGAAGCCATGGCCTGCCTATGCGGTTGGGCGGATCGAGAGGGGAGCGCGCGGCAGCGGGGAGCGCACGGCGAAGCAGCGGCGTTTCGCCGTGAATGACCACGAGATCGCCGGTTTCCGGCTCGATGCACATTAGTCCACCCGGTGGGCCGGTGCCAGCCCGGGCGGAGCGGCACCGCCCTGGGGGCCGGTGCCATCGCGGGCGGAGCAGCACCCGGGACGGCACCGGCCGGGCGGTCAGCCGCAGGCGTCCTTGGCGTCGGCGGCGGTCTTGCCCTTCGCGGAGTCGGGGACGCCGCCGCCCTGCCCGCCGTCCATGCCGTCCCAGTCGCCGGCGATGACCAGCTGCACGGTCGTGCCCAGCGCCGGGTTCTCCTCGACCTTGGCGTCCTTCGCCGAGGCGGCGACGGTCTTGGCGTGCTCCTTCTGGCCCGGGCCGTAGTACACGGTGGTGGTGGAGGGCACCTCGCCGTTGGGGTTGCCGGTGCCGGCGACGGAGAACCCCTCGCCGCCGAGCTTCTCCGAGACCTCGTTGGCGAGCCCTGACACCTCGGTGCCGTTGACGACCTCGACCGTCACCTGCTCGGCCGGGACGGTGGGCTTCTCGGACTTGCCGCCGCCTCCACCGCCGCCCCCCTTCTTGCCCTCGCCGCCCTTCTTCTCGCCCGCGTCGATCTTGGTGTCCTCGGCGACGGCCTTGAAGAGCTGTCCGGCGTCGGGCTCGGTCCAGGCGATGCGGTTGGGGTCGGCGGGGTCGGGCCCGTTGGGCACGGTGACGAACTTGATCTGGCCCATGTCGACCTCGCGCATGGCGATCGACAGGTCGGTCATCTTGGTCAGGGTGAGTTCGTCATCGGTGGTGATGGTGTCGGCCGTGGACTTCAGGAAGCCGTACAGGTTGGTGGGGCTCTGCATGGTGTCGCCGCTCATGACCTTCTTGAGCATGGCGCCCATGAACTCCTGCTGCCGGTCGATGCGGCTGATGTCGCTGCCGTCGCCCTGGCCGTAGCGGGACCGCACGTAGCCGAGCGCCTCCTCGCCGCTGAGGGTCTGGCGGCCCGCTCCGAGCTTCAGGTGCGCCTTGTCGTCGTCGATGGGCTCGGGGATGCACATGTCGACCCCGTCGATGGAGTCGACGATGTCCTTGAACCCGGTGAAGTCGATGCTGACGAAATGGTCGATGTGGATGCCGGTGAGCTGTTCGACGGCCTTCCACTGGCAGGGCACCCCGCCGAGGCTCATCGCGGAGTTGATCATCCCGCGCTGGGCCTGCATGCCGGGCTTGTCGTCGGCGGGTTCGCAGGCCGGGAGGTCCACCACGGAGTCGCGCGGCAGGTTGATCAGCGTCGCGCCGTCCTGGTTGGGGGAGATGTGCGCGATGACGAGGGAGTCGGGGCGCTCGCCCTCGGACTTGCCGTAGTTGCCGTTGTCGCCGCTGCGGACGTCGGAGCCGATGAGCATGATGTTCACCGCGCCCTCGACCTTGCTGGGCCGGTCGCCGAAGGCGTCGGTGTCGACGCTCTCCTGGCTGAGGTTGCCGTAGACGTCCAGGTAGCCGGCGTACGCGGTCAGGCTGCCGCTGATCACGAGCGCCGTTGTGAGGACCGCGCCCCAGGCGCCCCGGCTCAGCCGGGATCGGAGGGGTTTTCTGGCATTCGAGCGGTTTCTGGGCATCGCGCACCAAATAGGGGGTCAGGTGTTCAGGTCAACGAACGGATGGGGCCCGCCGCAATGAGGGGTTCGGGCAGAGCGCCGGCGATCGCCGTGACACGCTCCATGCCGAGTCGTGATTGCAGAGTAGCCGAATCGATATCGGGACTGAGCATCAGCGCAGCCGAACCGTGCAGCGCGGCGACGAAATGGGCGAGTCCGGGGCCGAGTGGGGCGACCGAATCGGATCCGGTTGTGATGATGGCCACACGATCGGTCGCGGTCAGCCGCCATTCGGCGGCCTTCTCCGTTGCGAGCGCCACCAGTTCGGCACCCGAGCGCGTGCCGGCCCCGGGTTCTTCGAGCGCGACGGCAGAGGGGTCGGCCGGTGCCGTCGGGCGGAAGAGGTCGCCGTGGCCGCGGACCTCCACGGCGTAGTCGACGGCGGCGGACGGGAGGTCGGCCATCGGCGCGCCGAGCGGGTGCAGCGAAGCGCCGACGACCTCGTTCGCCCCGGTGTCAAGGGCGGCGCCGATACGGGCGGCGTCGGCGACCGCGACGTCGGCCTCGGGGACCGCGTCGCCCTCGACCAGCACGGGGACCGTGCCGGTCGACCAGCACGCCACCAGCCACACCAGGGTCTGCCAGTGCACGGGAAGCGCGAGGGCCACCCGGTCGCCCGGCTGGGTCGCGAACCCGTCGACCAGCATGTTCGAGGTCTTCGCCACCCAGTTGCCGAACGTGGCGTAGGACAGTTCGACCCTGCCCCCACTCTCGTGGTCGTACGCCGTGATGAACGGCCGCACGGGGTCGGCCGCCGCGGCCGAACGCCAGAGGTCGGCGGGGGTAGCCGGCACGGATGCGCCCTTTCGGTCGGTGGAACCCGGAAACCGCTGTGGCCGTCGGATGGGGGGAGCGGACCGGCATATGCTACTTGCCGGTGCGTCGAGGAGACGACACGGCCGGTCGCCGACCGTCACACTACGGTCACCGACGGGACCCGTGTTCCGCGCCCGCGCCAACGGCGCCCGTGCCTCCCCTCATGCCCTTTCGACCCCCATCGCAAAGGACAGCAACGATGAGCGCCCTCGCGCCGCTGCATGACACCGACCCCGTCTCGCTGGGCGGGTACCGCCTGTCCGGTCGCTTGGGCGAGGGCGGCCAGGGCACCGTCTACCTGGGCCGGGCACCCGACGGCACCGAAGCCGCGATCAAGACCCTCAACGGCGCGGGCATGGACGACCCCGAGACCCGGCGGCGGTTCGTGCGCGAGGCCGACGCGGCGCGGCAGGTGGCGTCGTTCTGCACGGCGGCGGTGCTGGCGGCGGACTTCGAGGCGGAGCCGCCGTTCATTGTGAGCGAGTTCGTGGCGGGGCTGTCGCTGAAGCAGCAGGTCGAGGCGCACGGCGTGCTGGCCGGCGGGGATCTGAGCCGGCTGGCCGTCGCGACGGCGACCGCGCTGGTGGCGATCCACGAGGCGGGGATCGTGCACCGCGACCTGAAACCGGCGAACGTGCTGCTGGGCCAGGGCGGGGCGCGGGTGATCGACTTCGGGATCGCCCAGGACACCCGGGGTGCGGGCACCCTGACGAACTCCACGATCGGCACTCCGGCGTTCATGGCGCCGGAGCAGATCTCCGGTGACCCGGTGTCTCCGGCGACGGACGTGTTCGCGTGGGGCGCGGTGCTCGTCTTCGCCGCCACCGGCGGGTCGCCGTTCCAAGGGGCGACGGTGCCGATGATCCTGCACCAGGTGCTCAGCGCCGAGCCCGACGTGAGCGGGGTGCCCGAGCCCTTGCGGGGACTGGTGGCCGCCGCACTCGCCAAGGACCCGGCGGCGCGCCCGTCCTCGGTGGACGTGCTGATGGCGCTGCTGGGCCGCAAAGAGCGCCCCGCCGGACACGAGGGGGTGACCGCCGTCCTGCGCGACGCCCGGGCGACGGTCACGGGCCCGGGAGAACCCGGCGGGCCGACGCTGCCGTGGGCGGGCGCCACCACGGTGGTGGCGCCCCCGGCCCGCCGCGCGACCCCGGGCCGATGGGTACTGGGGGCAGGGGCCGCGGTCCTCGTGCTCGCCCTCGTGGTCGGCGCCGTCCTCCTCGGCCGGTACCTCGGCGCAGAAGACGGAGCCCCCGCCGCCGACGGGCCCTCATCCGCTGACGGCGGCTCCGCCGGTGCGGACGGCGAGGTCTCGACACCCCCCGACATCCCGAGATTCACCGAGGAGCAGGCGGGGTCGTGGGAAGGGGTCGATGACAACGGCGAACTGGTCGAGCTGAGCACCACGGCCGGTGAGCGCATCGGCCGGTTGGCCTACCCCGAATCGGAGTACGCGCAGTACTGCGACGCTCCGGTGAAGCTCACCGGTCCGATCGACCGCGGCTACCACGCGGCGGTCTCCCTCAGCGAGCTGTGCCTGGGCGGCATGCTGTCGGCCAAGAGCAGCGAGGTGTACTTCGACGGCGCGGCGGTGACGATCGACCTCTACGACACCAAGAGGCCAGAGGGCGACCCGGTACAGCAGCTCCGGCTCAAGCGGTCCGACGGCTGATCTCCGCCCCCGCGGCCCGTCCCGGACGGTGATCGACGCGGACGGCCCCGGCACCCTCGGAGTCCGGCTCGCCACCGACGAGGACGCGGGCGGCGGGCGGACCGGCACGATCGCCATGCGGCGCACGCCCGCCTCCCGGCAGTGCTTCGGCACGTCCGTCCGGCGGCCTTGCCGCTGTGCCGCGGACCGAACGGAGCGGCGGGGTCGGGGTCGGGCTCTCGGTGGGTGACGCTGTGCCAACGTGCCGACCGCCTGTGTGAACTGGCATGGTGGCCCCCATGCGTCTGACCCCCGCCCGGGTGCTCGCCCGGATCACGGTTGTGCCCGTCGTCGTCGTGGGGGCATGGCTGCTCGTAGCGTTCCCCCTGCTGCTCGCCGGCCAGTTCACCCCCGTCACCGGGCTCGTCATCGGTGCGCCGGTCGTCCTCGCAGCGGTGGCCCTGGTGCCGCGCTGGGTGCCGGACCTCGACGAGGACGACGGCGTCCCGTGGTGGCCCGTCGCGGCGGTCCTGCTCATCACCGTTGCCTTCGCCGCCGTGCAGATCGCCTTCCACTCCGAGCAGATCGTGATCCGCCGCGACCCCGCGTCCTACGCCCAGTTCGCCGCGTGGATCGCCCAGTACGGCTCGCTGCCCATCCCGCAGGACCGCGCGCTGATCGCGGGCGACGACCCGGCGCTGACCTACGGCAGCGCGGCCTTCTACCAGGTCGGCGACGTCATCTGGCCGCAGTTCCTGGCAGGGATGCCGCTGGTCATGTCGGTCGGCTACTGGGTCGGCGACATCACGGGGATGCTCCTCACCGCCCCTCTCCTCGGTGCGCTGGGCGTCCTGAGCTTCGCCGGGCTGGCCGCCCGGCTGGTGGGTGCCCGCTGGGCGCCGCTCGCCGCGCTGCTGCTCGCCGTGTGCCTGCCGGAGCAGTGGGTGAGCCGGTCCACCTACAGCGAACCGGCCGCCCAGGTGCTGTTCCTCGGCGCCCTGGTGCTGGCCTTCGACGCACTCGCGCGCGCGGTCCCTGCCACCGGGCGCTGGGATACCCGGCACCTCCTCGCACTCGCCGCGGGACTCGCGTTCGGCCTGGGCATCCTCGTGCGCATCGACGCGCTGCGCGACGTGCTGCCCGTCGTGGCGTTCCTCGCGCTGCTGCTGCTCGCCCGGCGCGGGCAGGCGCTCCCCATGACGCTGGGCGTGGCCGTCGGCGCCGCGTACGGGCTCACCGCCGGGTTCGTGCTGTCGCAGCCCTACCTGGAGCACCTCGCCGACTCGCTGGTGCCGCTGTTGAAGATCAGCGCCGTGGGGATCCTCGCCCTCGCCGTCGCCACCGCACTGCTGTGGCGGTGGGGACCGCCCAAGGTGCAGCGGGTGCCGTGGCTGGGAACCGCGACCGGGATCCTCGCCGTCGTGGTCATGGCCGGGTTCGCGCTGCGCCCGCTGATCCACACGGCGCGCGGCCACGGCGACGAGGCCACCGGCTTCTACATCGGACAGGTCCAGGAGATCGAGGGCCTGCCGCAGGACCCCGACCGCACCTACGACGAGATCAGCCTCTACTGGGTCGGCTGGTACGTGGGCGCGGCGGCCCTCGTCCTCGCCACCCTCGGCGTAGCGCTGCTGCTGCGCCGGGCCCTGCGGGGCAACGCGCCGCAATGGGTGCTGCCGCTGCTGGTCCTGACCTGGACGGTGGCCGCCACACTCGCCCGCCCCGCGATCACCCCCGACCAACCGTGGGCGAGCAGGCGGCTCATCGTGCTGGTCATCCCCGCGTTCATCCTGTTCGCCGTGTGGTTCCTGGCTTGGGCGTCGCACAGGTTGCGGGAGCACGGGGCGCCGGGGGGCCGCTTCTGGGCCGACGCGTGCGCGGTCGGCGGCGCCGCGGTGCTCCTCCTCCCCACGGCCTACACCGCCACCGGCGCGATGTACCGGATGGACGTCGGCTCCGTCGCCGCGACGAAGGAGCTGTGCGCGCGGATCCCCGCCGACGGCAGCGTGGTCTTCGTCGACGGCGCCAACGCGTTCAAGTTCATGCCGCTGGTGCGCAACATGTGCGGCGTGCCGACGGCGAGCATCGACCAGCCCGACGACGAGTCCGTGGAGCGGGTCGTGGGCGAGATCGAGCGGCGCGGCAGACAGGCCGTGCTCGCCGGGTCGCAGCGGGAGCAGCTCACCCCTTACAGTGCCGGGGCCGTACCCGTCCACCCGTTCAACGTGCACACCGAGCAGGACCCCAGCACGCTCATGGAACCCCCGCGCGGGGCGTGGCGGTTCAACGGCGACGTCTGGATCGTCGCCGTGCCGCGCACGTGACACCCGCGCGCCTCGCTACCCTTGCTGAATCGTGAGTGACGTGACCCCAGACAAGCCCGCCCCGGAGCGCCCCGCTACCGATCCGGCGCGGCCCTACGTGACCATCGTGCTGCCCTGCTACAACGAGCAGGACCACGTGGTCGCCGAAGTCGACCGCATCTGCGCCGCGATGGACGCCTCCGAGTACGGCTACGAACTACTGGCCGTGGACGACGCGTCCAGCGACGACACGCTGCTGCGGCTGCGCGACGCCGAAGCGCGCCACCCCCACCTGGAGGTCGTCGCGTTCGGCCACAACGGCGGCTCGGGGACGGTGCGCCGCATCGGCAGCCAGCGGGCGCGCGGCGAGATCGTCGTGTGGACCGACGCCGACATGAGCTACCCCAACGAGCGCATCCCCGACCTCGTCGCGATCCTCGCCAAGGACCCCGACATCGACCAGGTCGTCGGCGCGCGCCGCCAGGAGGCCGGTTCGCACCGGCTGCTGCGGGTGCCCACGAAGTGGTTCATCCGCAAGACCGCCGAGGTGCTCACCAACACCAAGATCCCCGACCTCAACTCCGGCCTGCGCGCGTTCCGCCGCGAGGTCTCGCTGCCGTACCTGCGGCTGCTCCCGCCCGGGTTCTCCTGCGTCACGACCATCACGCTGGCGTTCCTGTCCAACCAGCACCGGGTCCACTACGTCCCCATCGACTACGCGAAGCGCGCCGGCACCTCGAAGTTCCACTTCGCCAAGGACGCCTACCGCTACATCCTCCAGGTGCTGCGGATGGTCATGTACTTCAACCCGCTCAAGGTGCTGATGCCGATCGCGCTGGCGCTGCTCGCCATCGGCACCGTCAAGTTCGGCTACGACATGGTGACCCAGTTCGGCTACATCCGGAACAACACGATCATGGTGTTCCTGAGCGGCTTGATGATCGGCTCCATGGGCCTGCTCGCCGACCTCATCGTCCGCTCCCGCGATGGGAGCTGAAGGGGGTCCCGTGCGCGTGGCCTTGGTCGGCCCGGCCCACCCGTACAAGGGCGGCGGGGCGCGGCACACGACGGAGCTGGCGCACCGCCTCACCGCCGTCGGCCACCCGACCGTCATCGAGTCGTGGCTGGCCCAGTACCCGGCGCTGCTGTACCCCGGCACGCAGACCCTCGACAGCGGCGAGGGCGAGCCGTTCCCCGGCACCCGGCGGCACCTCGCCTGGTACCGGCCCGACGGCTGGCTGCGCGCGGGGCGGCGGCTCGCAGCGGACGCCGACCTGGTGGTCCTCACCGTGTTCTCACCGGTGCAGGTGCCCGCCTACCTCGGCGTCCTCGCCGGGATCCGCGGCAGGACCCGGGTCGTGGCGCTGTGCCACAACGTGCTGCCGCACGAGCGCCGCGCGGTGGACGTGTCGCTGATGCGGGCGCTGCTGCGCCGCTGCGACGCCGTCCTCACCCACACGCCGGAGCAGGCGCGGCTCGCGCGCGGGCTGGTCGGCGGGCGCGGCGATGTCCGCACTGCTGCGCTGCCGCCGCACCTGCCGACACACCCGCCGTCCCACGGTCCGCCGGACCGCCCGCGGCCCTCCGATACGGACGCTGCTGACGGAGTCCGTCGCCTGCTGTTCTTCGGCCTGGTCCGGCCCTACAAGGGGGTCGACGTGCTGCTGCGCGCCCTCGCGGCCGGGCCGCCCGACGTCCACCTCACGGTCGCGGGGGAGTTCTGGGGCGGGCCGGCCGAACTGGCGGCGCTCGCGGCGGACCTCGGCGTGGCCGACCGGGTGGAGCTGCGGTCGGGCTACGTTCCCGTCGAGGACATGGCCGCGCTGTTCGCCGCTGCCGACGCGGTGGTCCTGCCGTACCGCTCGGCGACCGCCACGCAGAACGTGTGGCTGGCGCACGAGCACGGCCGCCCCGTGATCGCCACCCGCACCGGCGGCCTGCCCGACCACGTGCGCGAGGGCGTCGACGGCCTGCTCTGCGCCCCCGGCGACACCATCGACCTCGCCCGCGCCATCACGGAGTTCGCCGCCGGCGACACGGCGCAGCGCCTGCGCCGCGGGGTCCGGCCGGTCGACCCCGAACCGTACTGGCGGTCCTACCTGGACACGCTCCTCGCCTGAACGGCTGGGACGCCCGGGTCGGCTGGGACGCCCGAACGCCCGAACGCCCGAACGCCCGAACGCCCGAACGCCCGAACGCCCGAACGACAGCCTCACGCCCCGGGCGGGCCGACGGGAGTCCGCCCGCCGCGCGCCAGCAGTGTGGCGATCCCGGCCCACAGCACATCGGCGACCGTCATCACCAACCGGGACAGGACGGCGACCACGAGCGCCGACCCGGGCGGCAGGACGGGCGCCAACCCCACCACCAGGACCACCTCGCGCACGCCCAGCCCGGCGGGGGCGATGACGAACAGCACCCCCAGGGTCCATGCGAGCGCGTAGGCGCCCGCCGCAACGGGGAGTGCGGCGGGACCGTCGCCGCCCGCCCCGGCGACGAGCAGCCAGATGGAGCCGGAAAGCGGGACCCACGACAGCAGCGACCAGCCGACCGCCGCCGCCATACCGCGCCCGCTGACCCGTTCGAGCTCGGCGTCGGGGACGTCGCGGGTGCGCCGCGCGGCCCGGACCGCGCTGTGCAGCACCCAGGTGACCGCCCGCGGGTGCAGGAGCGCCAGCAGAGCGGGGGCGCACGCCAGGACCCACCACCACCGGCGGGCCGCCTCCTCCGAGACCAGGGGCAGGGTCGCGGCGGCGACCGCCAGGTTCACGGTGAGCGTGACCGCCACAGCGAGGACGGTCGCCGCGATGCCGCGCTGCCGCGCCACCTCCCGGTCCTTGGCGAGTTCGACCTGCGCCACGAACGCCCACACGGACCCCGGCAGGTACTTGCCCAACTGCCCGACGAACATGACCTTCGCCGCAACGGCGAACGGCAGCGGCGACCCGAGGTCGGCGAGCAGCGCCCGCCAGGCCAGCATCTGCGCGCCGAGGCCGCAGAGCGCCGCCGCCACCGACGCCGCGACGATCCACGGGGACAGCACGGCCAGCGCCGCCCCGGCTTCGTTCCAGCGGGCGTACAGCGCATACGCGGTGCAGGCCAGCACCACCAGCACGATCGCGGCGCGCAGCCACGGGTTGGAACGGAGTCGGCGCAGCACCCGGCCAGGCTAGCGGGTACAGCGCCGCACACCGGGCGGTTGCGGCGGGTCCGGGCCCGCCGCTGCCGACGGGTCGCTAGGGTGCAGGCGTGGGAATGTCTGACGTAGTGGCCTTCGCAGGCCACCAGGTGCACGTGTGCCGGTACCGCGAGGCGGGGACCCTGCTGCGCTGGCTCGGCGACGACCTCGACGGCTCCGTCGTCCTCGACATCGCCGGCGGCGACGGCTACTGGGCCGGGCAGGCGCGGCGGCGTGGCGCGAAAGCCGTGTCCATCGACCTCGCCCGCACCAAGATGCTGCGCGGCAGCAGGCTGCGGCACGCCCCGGCCCTCGTCGAGGGCGACGCCCTGCGGCTGCCGTTCGGCGACGCGACGGTCGACAAGGTGATGTCGATCTGCGCCATCGAGCACTTCGACGACGGCCCGGCGGCACTGGCCGAGATGGCGCGGGTGCTCAAACCCGGCGGCGAGCTCGTGATGTCGGCCGACAGCCTTTCGCGCCGCGACTACTGGCCCGACCTGTTCGCCGCGCACGCCCGCCGCTACCACGTCAAGAGCACCTACACCCACGAGAGCCTCACCGGCCTGCTCGACGGGGCCGGGCTCGACGTCCTGGAGCACAGCTACCAGTTCCGGGGGCGCTCGGCCGAGCGCGCGTACCTGACCATCTCGGCGCGCGGCGGCCGCATCGGCTTCAACGCGGCAGCCCCGCTCATCCCGCTGGTGTCGCTCAGCGACGCCCGCAGCCCCAACACCCGCGGCAGCATCGTGCTGATGCGCGCGGCCAAGCGCTGACCGCGCCGCCCCTGACCGCGCCGCCCTGACCCCGTCTATTGCCCGCCGATGAATTCCCGGTGTCCGGGCGGGGCCCGGGGTACGCCTCTTAATCTTCCTTTAATACAGTGGCGATTAGAGTGCAGTGGATAGATCACTTTCGACCGACCCCGGTAATTGTGTTATGCACGCCACAACCGCATCACCGTGAAATCCCGTGACGGTCCCGCTCGTATCCGGTTGATTTCCACCATTCAGGGCAGCTCTGGGCGCACCACGTGCACCGATCACCCCACGTGTGCGGAGCGATCGAAGGGGGACCGCAAACCGTGCAGGACGTGCAGTTCGAATCGAGCCGGATCGATCCTGACGACGTATTGCGACTGCGGCGGTGTGATCACACGGCCGACCCTCGGTGGCCGGGCGCGCTCGCCTTGGCGCCGGGAACCGAAATCAGGACATTGGTGGAACTGCCCGAACCACGGTACGAGGACGGCCGGATCCTGGTCCCGCTCGGCGGCGTCGCACTCGACAACGGCGACTACACCGTGGCCGTGCTCGACGACGACGGCACTCCGCACCCCGCCGGCACCAGCGACCCCTGCCTGTCCATCGCCGGGCGCGCCGCCTACATCGGCCGGGCCCGCACCCGCGACCTCCGCACCTACCGAGCCTCGTGCGGCACCCTGCGCCTGCGGGTGCGCGCCGCCTCGCCCTACGCCGAGGTCGAACGGGTCGACGTCGGCGAAGGCATCGACGGTGCCGGGGCGGTCGGCGTCACCGGTGTGATCGCGTGCGCCGACCGCGAGCCCGGCACCGTCGAGGCGTCGCTGCACGCCAGGCACCGCGGCGGCGCCGGGACGGTCGACGCGCCGGCCGAACTCGTCGACGGCGAGTTCAGCGCAGTGATCCCCATGGGCCCGCTCGCCGCGGCCCACGACTTCGGCCGCGCGCACAACGAATGGGACCTGTGGCTGCGCACACCGAGTGGGGAACTGCGCCTCGGCGCGCACGCCGACGACATCCGCGGGAAGAAGCACCGTGTGGTGTACCCGGGCCGCACACTCGGCGACACCGGCACGCCGCTGCGCGGCCACCCCTACTACACGGTCGACGACGAACTCTCCATCCTGCTCCGGTCCGACCATCCGGTGAAAGGGGCGGTGTGAAGATCTCCATCGTCCTCGCCAACGCCTACGGCATGGGCGGCACCATCCGCACCGTGTTCAACCTCGCCAGCGGGCTCGCCGAACGCCACGACGTGGAGATCGTCAGCCTCATCCAGCACCGCAAGGCGCCGTTCTTCGCCGTACCGGAGGGGGTGACCCTGACCACGCTGGCGCCGAGCCGCGGCTGGGCCGCCCGGCCGCGGCAGAGCCTGCTGGCGCGGTGGCGCGAATGCCGGCCCAGCACCGTGGTCCCCACGTCCGAGGCCAAGCGCAACGGCGCGTTCTCCGGCCGCACCGAACACGCCCTGCGCCGGTGCCTGCGGAGCAGCGACGCCGACGTCGTCATCGGCACCCGACCGGGCATCAACCTGCTGCTCGCCAAGTGGGCGCCGAAGCGGATCCTCACCATCGGCCAGGAGCACGTGCACCTCGGCGGGCACAAGAAGGACGTCCGCGCCGCGGTGAAGCGCCTGTACCCCGAGCTCGACGGGCTCGCCGTCCTCACCGAGACCGACAGGGCGGCCTACCGCGAGTTCCTGCCCGTGGACGACGACTGGACCGCGACCATGCCCAACGCGCTGCCGCCGGGCAACTACCCCCGCTCCACCCTGGAGAACCCGATCATCGTCGCCGCCGGGCGGCTCTCGAAGATCAAGCAGTACCCCAAGCTGCTGCGGGCGTTCGCCGCCGTCGCCGAGGAGCACCCGGAATGGCGGCTGCGCATCTACGGCGGCGGGCACACCAAGGACAGCCTGCTCGACGTCGTCCACCGCCTCGGCCTCGCCAACCACGTGGCGGTCATGGGCCGCACCAAGGACCTCGCGGGCGAGCTCGCCAAGGCGTCCATCCTCGCGGTCAGCTCCCGCGCCGAGGGGTTCGGCATGACCATCATCGAAGGCTTCGCCGTCGGCATCCCCGCGGTGAGCTTCGACTGCCCGCACGGCCCGCGCGAGATCATCACCCACGGACGCGACGGCCTGCTCGTCCCGCACCAGGACGTCGACGCCCTCGCCGACGGCCTGCTGCGGCTCGTGGAGAACCCGGAGGAGCGCGCGGCCATGGGCGCGGCCGCCGTCGCCGCGGCAGCGGAGCGCTACCAGCTCCAGCCGATCGTGCGGCGCTGGGAGGAGTACCTCACGGCGCGCCTCGCCGCACGGCGCACCGCCCGCCTGGAGGTCGGCACCTGAGCAATGGGCCGTCCACCCGGCGACCTTGACGCAAGACCAGCGGGGGAGGGACGCTACGGGAACCCGAACGGGATGTGCAGCCAGGGGCTCTGCGGGTGCGCCATCATCGTGTGGTGCACCGCCAGCGGGTCGGTGTAGCGCCACCCGAACTCGCCCTTGTCGAAGTGCAGGCAGCGGCCCAGGATGTAGCCGGCGGAGAAGTCGGCCCACGACAGGTGGTACCGCGCGGCCTGCGCGCCGGCGCGCACGGCGTACCACTGCGAGGTGGCGAGGTCGGCCCAGCCGCACTGCACGCCCCAGCGCGCCATGTTCGCGGCCCGCCCGAAGTCCCAGGCGCCGATGTGGCCGATGAACCCGCCCGGCGGCAGCAGGCCGTCGGCGGCGAACCGCTTCTCGTAGTCGAGGATCATGCCGGCCAGGCCCAGCAGCTCCCGGTACACGTCCTCGCCGTGGTGGTTGTGCCGGCACCAGTGCGAGATCACCGACCGCCACGTGGTGGCGTCGACCGGCCCGCCGTACTGCTCGGCCAACTGGCGGCGCAGCCCCAGCAGCAGGCTCGCGAGGGGGTTGCTGCCGTCGTCGTCGAGCAGCGCCTCCTGCTGCACCCGCCACTCCTCGGCGCCGGTGATGCCCCAGTCGTCGCGCATGCCCTCGCGCTTCTGCTCCGCCGTGCAGCACGCGCACACCTTGTCGACGGAGTTCCACCGCCCGCCGCCGTTGACGGCGATGTGCACGCCGCACGCGTACGCGTGCGCGAGAGGCCCGTGGTGCGGGCCGTTCGGGTCGGCGTGCAGGGCGGGCGGTGTTCCGAACTGCAAGGGGGTCCCAATCCGTCGCGGACTCGGCGGGCGGCGCCGCGGCGCGCCCGCGACGGGCAGAGGCTATCCGAACAGGGGACCGCCGCAGGTCCGGGCGTAGCAGCGGCCCGCACGGCGGAGCGAGCCGGGCCTCAGCGCACCTCGATGAACGTCTCCGGCCGCCGCGGCGGCCGGTCCTTCGGCGGGGCGGCGGCGTGGCCCACGGCGACGGCGCCCATGGGCTGGAAGTCCTCGGGCAGCTCCAGCACATCGCGCACCACGTCGGGGCAGAACATCGTGGACGACACCCATGCCGACCCGAGCCCTTCGACCGCCAGCCCGACCAGCAGGTTCTGCACCCCCGCGCCCATGGCGACCAGGAACATGGACCGCTCGGCGCCGGCCCGCCGCTCGTCCGGGTAGGGGTGCGCGCCATCGGCCTTCAGGCACGGCACCACCAGGTACGGCGCGCGCCGCAGGACGTCGCCGCGGCGGATCCGCTTGGTGACGGACTCCTCACTGAACCCGTCGCGCCGCAGGTCGGCGATCCAGGCGTCGCGCATGGCGTCGAACAGCCGGACCCGGACATCGGCGGACTCCACCAGCACGAACCGCCACGGGGTCGTGTGGTGCGGTGCCGGCGCGGTGATGGCGGCGGCGACGGCGCGGCGCACCGCGCCGGGGTCGACCGGGGCGTCGGAGAACTCCCTGATGGTGCGGCGGGCGTGCAGGACGTCGCGCGACCCGTACCGGAACAGGTCCTCGTCGGCGCCGCGCACCAGGACGGCCGCCCCGGCGCCGTCGTCGCCCGTGACGAGGTGGCCGAGCCCGCGCACGACCGCGGCGGGGACACCGGCGGCCTTGCCCTTCACGAGCTCGCCCGCCGCCGCGATCTCGTCGGCGATCGCGCTCATCGTCGCTTCGAGGACCTGGCCGTGGGTGTCGGCGGTGCCCCGGAGGTCGTCGAGCGCCCGGATCCCGGCCGCCCCGATGGCGATGTCGGTCTGGCCCATGCGCCACGGGCGCCCGAACGTGTCGGTGACGACGACGGCGACCGCGACCCCCAGGCGCTCGCGCAGGCCCGCGCGCAGCCGACGCGCGGAGCCGTCGGGGTCCTCGGGCAGCAGCAGCACGCGGCCCGGCTCGACGTTGGACGCGTCGACCCCGGCCGCCGCCATGACCAGGCCGTGCCGGGTCTGCACGATGCGGGTCGCCCCGTTGCGCGCGACCACGCGGACGGTCTCGGCGTCGATCGCCGCCTCGCGGTCGAGGTCGGTGTACCGGCCCTCGGCCTTGCTGACGACCTTGGAGGTGACGACGACGATGTCGCCGTCGCGCAGCTCGGCGGCGTCGCCGATGAGCGCGGCGAGGTCGTCACCCGGCCGCACCTCCTTGACGCCGTCGACGCCGTGCACGCTGAAGAAGCCGTTCACGCGTGCCGCTCCTTTCCCGTGTTCGCCGTGCGGAGTTCGAGTGCGAGGTCCAGCGCCGCGCGCGCGATGGCGGCGGTCGATTCGGGGTCGCTCATGTACAGCGGCCGGCACCGGGTGGTGATCCCCGGGACGTCGGGGCCGCCGCTGTCGGCGTCGTCCATCAGCCACCCGTCGAGCAGTTCCGGGCCGTAGTGGGCGGCGACCGCGCGGGCGTCGGTCTCGACCCCGATGGCGCTCAGGCAGGCGTCGGCGCGGCCCCGCACCGGCGCCCCGCCGATGATCGGGGAGACCCCCACCACGGTCTTCTCGGCGATGGCGGCGCGGATGCCCGGCACGCCCAGGACGGATCCGACGCTGACCACCGGGTTCGACGGCGGCAGCAGGACGATGTCGGCCGCCGCGATGGCGTCGAGGACGCCCGGCGCCGGTACGGCGGTGTCGGCGCCGACGCTCACGATGGACTCCGCGGGGAGCGCGGCGCCGTGCCGGATCCACCACTCCTGGAAGTGCATGGCCCGCCGGCCGCCGTCGCCGTCGTCGGCGACCACCACGTGGGTCTCGATCTGGTCGTCGCTCATGGGCAGCAGGCGCACGCCGGGCTGCCAGCGCTCGCACAGCGCGTCGGTGACGGCGGAGAGCGGGTACCCGGCGGCCAGCATCTGGGCGCGCACGATGTGCGTGGCGGTGTCGCGGTCGCCCAGGCCGAACCAGGTGGGCCGCATGCCGTATGCGGCGAGCTCCTCCTTGACCACGAAGGATTCGTCGGCCCGGCCCCAGCCCCGCGATTCGTCGCTGCCGCCGCCCAGGGTGTACATGACGGTGTCGAGGTCGGGGCAGACCCGCAGCCCGAACAGCGTGATGTCGTCGCCGGTGTTGCCGATGACCGTGATCTGCGCCGATTCGGCCGCATCAGGGTCGGCGGGGGCGGGCCCCGCGCTGATTCCCATGGCCGACCGGAGGCCCCTGAGGAACCGCGCGCCACCAATACCACCCGCAGGTACGACTATCCGCATGGGGACAAGTCTGGCAGGCTAGTAGCGTGTGTGCGTCACGCCCCCGGCCGTTTCGGTAGCCGGTCCGTGCCGGCCGGGACGCTCCGTCGTCCCGCCGCCGTGCCGGACCCGGCGCACGTCCGCCACTGAAATTTCGCGCACGGTCCCACACCGATGCCGACTCGGCCTGAACAGCGGCGAATCCCCGCGGGGCCCGCGAACGACGTCCCCACGGCCCTTTCGGCGATGCACTCCACAACCGGACGATATGCAAGGCTTCGGGCGATCACTTTGAAACGCGACGGCATAGCAGCGGAGGGGAACCTCTCTTGAACAACGAAGCGATACAGCGGCTGCGCGAGCCCGCAGCCTGGGTGCTGCTCGGCTCGGTCGCCGCGAAGATGCTCGCGATGGTGATCTCCGCCTTGACCGGGCCCCCCTCCGTGGGCGGGATCGGCGGCGGCAGCAGCGGTGCCGACGCGTTCTTCGGCCTGGTCTCCGACGGCGCGGCCTTCCTCAGTGTGAGCACCATCATCATGCTCATCGCCGCGGTCCTGCTGATGGTCACGGCCAAGGAGAAGTCGCCGCGCACCTTCGGCGCGGTGCTGATGGCCCTCATCCTGCTCGGCATCGGCGCGTTCTTCGCGGTGATCAACCTCATCACCGGGTTCTTCACCGGCCTCGGCTTCGGCGCCGGGTTCGGCAACCTCATAAGTACCGGCGCCGACCTCGCCGTTGCGGGCATCGTGGGCTTCGGGCTGTACAAGGTCTTCACCGACCCCGCCCTGGTGCCGCGCGCGCAGGCACCGGCGCAGCAGCCGTTCGGCTACGGCCCGCCCGGGCAGCAGCCCTTCGCGCCGCAGCAAGGGGCCCCGTTCACCGGGGGGCAGCAGCCGTTCGCGCCGCAGCCGGGCGCCCCGCTCACCGGCGGGCAGCAGCCCTTCACGCCGCAGCCCGACCCGAACATGACCGGCATGGCGCACCAGCAGCCCTACACGCCGCAGCCCGACCCGACCATGCAGCCCGACCCGAACATGACCGGCATGGCGCACCAGCAGCCCTACGAGGCCCAGCCGTGGCAGCAGCCGGCCGACACCGGTCAGCCGCAGTGGCAGCAGAGCGGGGGCCAGGCGGCGTTCCAGCAGTCGCCGTACCCGCAGCAGGCGGCGGCCGAGCAGGACTGGGCCGCCCAGCAGCAGGCGGCGCCGTACGACCAGCAGTACCAGCAGGGCTACCAGGACCCCGGCGCGCCCGCAGCGCCGTCCGGCGGCCAGCCCGCCTACGACTGGTCGGGCCAGCCCGTCCAGCAGCAGCCCTACCCCGACCCCGCGGCGCAGCAGCAGCCCTACGCCGGCCAGCAGTACGAGTCGTACTCGGCGCAGCCGTCCTACGGCACCGGGGGCCAGCCCGCCTACGGCGCGGGCCAGCCGGGATACGGGACGGGCGGCCAGCCCGCCTACGGCACCGGCGGCCAGCCGTCCCACGGCGGCGACATCTTCGGTGGCAGCGGCGGCCAGCAGGGCTACGACCAGGGGCAGGCGGGCTACGGCCACGGCGCCGGGTCCACCGGCGGGCAGCCCTCGTACGGGGCGCCCTACGAGCCGTCGTACGACCCCGGCCAGGCGGCGCCCCCGGCGGGCGGCCCGCAGCACCACTACGACGACGAGGCCACCGTGGTGCAGAACCCCGGCACCTCGGCGAGCGAGCAGGCGGCACAGGAGGCCATCCAGTACGGCTGGTACCAGCAGCAGCCCGCGGCGCCCGAGCAGCCGGCGGCCGAACCCCGGCGCGACACGCCCTTGGACGACTTCTTCCGCCCGGAGCAGGGCGCCGACGACGAGTCGACCTCCGTCCTCAACCCCGGGTACGGCAACCAGTTCTCCACCGGCGGCTCCTACGGCGCGAGCCCGCAGGAGACCACCAGCCCCTACGGCGAGAACTACGGCGTTGACCAGCAGAAACCCGCCGGATCGGAGTACGGCGACGGCCCGCAGGGCTGGTACCGCGACGACGGCCGCCGCTGATCCGCGCACCCCTACAGCACCCCGCATAAAAGCGCGGTAATCCCAGGTCCGTCGCAAGCGAACGGCGAGTCGTTGTTTGTTACGTGATATTCAGGGGATTACCACGCAACGCGCTTGACGCAAACACAGACTCGCGCGTGTAATTTCAAGGTGTGTTTACCCCCTCCCGGGGGTCGATTGGGAGGGGACATCTAGGGGGGCAATAGGAGGTGCGCATGAGCGAGGTCATCCCGCTTGCGCACGGCTCGGATGAAGATCTGGGCTGGCAGGAACGTGCTTTGTGCGCGCAGACCGATCCTGAGGCGTTCTTTCCCGAGAAGGGCGGTTCCACCCGGGAGGCGAAGAAGGTCTGCCAATCGTGCGAGGTGCGATCGGAGTGCCTGGAATATGCGCTGGAGCATGATGAACGCTTCGGTATCTGGGGGGGACTCTCCGAACGGGAACGCCGTCGGCTGAAGAAGGCCGCCGGTCAGGACTTCGATTTCCTGGCCGACATGCTGTAATCGGTCGCCGCGGTCGAGCGGGTGGCGCAGGTCCCCAAAGGGCCTGCGCCACCCGCTTTTTCGCGTCCGGGGGCACCCCCGCCGCACCCGCCGCGGCACCACCGGCCGCGCATGACCGACTCGGATCATCCCGACTTGTCGTAGGGTGATCTGCCGTCAGCCCCTGTCCCGCGGATCGCGTCGGGTCGCCCCACCATCCGCAGGGCGGGTGCCCATGTCGCGGGCGGCCCACGCCCGCGGCGACGCCCGCCCCGCCACCGTCCCGCCGAGAGCGAACCGCCGCACGTGCTACCCCTCGATCCAACGTCCCACGTCGTGACGGCCGTCGTGGTCACGCACGACGGCGCCCGTTGGCTGCCCGAGTGCCTTGAGGCCGTGCGCGGGCAGACCCGTGCCGTGCAGCGCGTCGTCGGCGTCGACTGCGGCAGCCGCGACAAGAGCGACCGGATCCTGGCCGAGTACCTCGCCCCCGACGCCATCCTGCGGCTCCCCGGCGACACCGGCTACGGCGACGCCGTCCGGGCCGCCCTCGACCACCCCCGCTCCCGCACCGAGTTCCCCGCTGCGGCCGACGCCACCGAATGGGTGTGGCTGGTCCACGACGACTGCGTCCCGGCCCCCGACGCGCTCCAGCGGCTGCTCGCCGCGGCGGACGACGACCCGCGCGCCGCCGTCCTCGGCCCCAAGCTCCGCGACTACTTCGACCGCCGGCTGCTCATCGAGGCGGGCGTGACCATCGACGGCGCCGGCCGCCGCGAGACCGGCCTGGAGCCCCGCGAGTTCGACCAGGGCCAGCACGACGGCACCCGCCAGGTCCTCGCGGTGTCCAGCGCGGGCATGCTCGTCCGCCGCGACCTCTGGGAGCAGCTCGGCGGGTTCGACCCCGGCCTGCCGCTGTTCCGCGACGACATCGACTTCTGCTGGCGGGCCGGCGGCGCGGGCCACCGCGTCCTCGTCGTGTCCGACGCCGTCGCCTACCACGCCGAGGCCGCCTCCCGGCGCAGGCGGCGCATCAGCGCGACCCACGACCACCCGCGCCGGGTCGACCGCCGCAACGCGATCTACGTGCTGCTCGCGAACCTGCCGTTCGGCGCGATGCTGGGGGCGCTCGCGCGCAACTCGTTCGCGTCGCTGCTGCGGGTGCTGATGTACCTGCTCGCCAAGCAGCCGGCAAACGCGCTCGACGAGGCCGCGGCGATCACCGCCGTCTACACGTCCCCGCTGCGGCTCATCAAGGCCCGGCACCGGCGCCGCCGCAACCGCCGCCGCACCTACAGCGCCATCCAGCCGTTCCTGGCGCACGGCGTCGCGCTGCGCCAGTTCACCGATGTCGTCTCCGGCCTGTTCGCCGGGTCGCCCGCGCTGGACACCGCGGGCCGACACCAGGCCGTCACCGCCGGGCCCCGCGCGGAGGAGGACGACCCGCTGCGCGACGAGCACAGCGTGTTCCGCCGCGCCATCACCCACCCCGGTGTGCTGCTCGTCGTCGGCCTCACGCTCGTGTCACTGGTCGCCGAGCGCTCCCTGGTGTTCGGCGAGCACCTCGGCGGCGGTGCGCTGCCGCCCGTGTGGGGCAGCGCGGGCGACCTGTGGTCGCTGTACACCGCGTCGTGGCACGACGTCGGGATCGGCTCCAGCGCGTTCGCGCCCCCCTACATCGGGCTGCTCGCGGTGCTGTCGACCCTGCTGCTCGGCCAACCCTGGCTGGCGGTCACGGTCATCCTGCTCGGCTGCGCGCCGCTCGCCGGGCTCACCGCCTACCTGCTGGCGCGCAAGGTCGTGGGGTACCCGCCCGCCCAGGTGTGGATGGCGGGCTCCTACGCGCTGCTGCCCGTCGCGACCGGCGCCATCGCGCAGGGGAGGATCGGCACCGCGCTGGTCCACGCCCTGCTCCCGCTCCTCGGCCTGCTGGGGACCCGGCTGCTGCTGATGCCCGAGCGGCAGTCGCGCCGCGCCGCATGGGGGCTCGCGCTGCTCCTCGCCGTGTGCACGGCGTTCGTGCCGCTGGTGTGGGTGCTGTCGGTGGTGATCGGCGCGCTCGTCGCCGTCGCGTTCGGCCACCTCGGGCGCAGCCTCTACACCAGCCTCGCCATCGCGCTCGGCGTCCCGCTGGTGCTGCTCCTGCCGTGGTCGGCCGAACTGCTGATGTCGCCGTCGCTGTGGCTCCTGGAGGCCGGCCTGCACAGCCAAGCGCTGTCGCGGCCCGCTGCGTCCGCCGAAGGGCTGCTGCTGCTCTCGCCCGGCGGTCCCGGGCTGCCCCCGGTGTGGGTCACCGGCGGGTTCATGGCCGCCGCGCTGTGCGCGCTGCTGCTGCGCCGCCGCAGGATGCTGGTCGCCGTCGGCTGGAGCATCGCGCTGTTCGGCATCCTCGTCGCCATCATCATCAGCCGCATCACGGTCACGCCCCCCTACGGCGGCCCCGCGGCGCCGGCCTGGCCCGGCGTGGCGCTGGTGTTCGCCGCGACCGCGCTGCTGCTGTCGGCGGCCACGGCGGCCCGCTCCTTCGACGTGATGCTGAAGCTGCGCGGCGCACGCCGCGTCTTCGCGCTCGGCGTCGCGGCACTCGCGCTGATCACCCCGTTCGCCGCGGCGGGGAGCTGGATGTGGAACGGCGTCCAGGGCCCGCTCAACGGCGGCGGCGGGATCATGCTGCCGTCCTTCCTCAAGGCCGTCACCGCCGACGGCGGCCAGCCCCGCACCCTCGTGCTGTCCCCGACCGGAGAAGGCGACCTGCACTACAGCGTGCTGCGCGGCCGCGAACCCCGGCTCGGCGAATCGCAGATCCCTGCGGCCGACCAGCCCCGCGAGGCCCTCGCGGAGACCGTCGCCCACCTCGCCGCCGGGCGGGGCGGCGACGAGGCCGCCGACCTCGCCGGGTTCGGCATCCAGTACGTGCTGGTGCCCCGGCCCGACGGCGCGTCCGAGGCCACCGCCGACCCCGCGGGCCGCGGCGACTCCGGGGTGACCATCGTCGACACGATCGACGGCGTGCCCGGCGCCCGCCGGCTGATGCTCACCGACACCCTCGCGCTGTGGCGGCTGGAGCAGGAGACCGGCCGGCTGCGCATCACCGGCGAGAACGGCACCCGGGTGCTCGACGCCGGACCGGACGGGACGCGCGCCACCGTGCCGCCGGGGCAGGGCAAGCGCACCCTGCACCTCGCCGAACCCGCCGACGCCGGCTGGGAGGCCGCGCTCGGCGGCTACGACCTCACCCCCGTCCCCACCCGCAACGGCATGCAGGCGTTCGAGCTCCCGCCCACCGGCGGCACGGTGGAGATCTCCGGCGGCGCCCCGATGCGCGACATATGGCTGCTGGTCCAAGGGGCGCTGCTGCTCGTCGTGGTCGTCCTCGCGCTGCCCGGGGTCCGCACCGAGGAGGACGTCCGGCGGATCGAGGAGCAGACCCGGCCCCGCCCGCGCCTGCCCGACCGCCGCCGCAGGCGGCCGCCTGACGCCGACCCAGGTCCCGGGCCAGGTCCCGGGCCAGGGCCAGGGCCAGGGCCCGATACCGGGCCCGGCGCCGGACCCGATTCCGGGCCGGCCGCCGGCGGTCCGGCCGACACGCCGCCCCCCGCCGAACCGGCGGCCCCCGCGGCACCGGCCGCGCCGCCCGCGCCGAAGGGCCGCGGGCGCGGGCACCGCGGACGCAGGGCGAAAGGCAGGGGGAAGACGCGATGAAGCTCGTGGTCGAGAACCGGTTCGCGCTCCTGGGCCTGGTCATGGTGGCCCTCAGCGCGCTCTTCGGGGTGGCGCTCGTCACCAGCCCCGCATCCGGCACCGACGCCGCGGGACCGGCGGAGCGCGCCAGGGTGGAGTCCGCCGTGCGCGCCTGCCCGCCCCCGCAGGGCGACGACGACTCCGGCACCATCGCCGCCTACGGCCCCGCCGACGGCGCCGACAAGGGGAAGCTGACCGCCGCGGCGAACCCCGCGGCACCCGAGGAGGACGACGACGGCGCCGTGCCGTCCCCCGAGCCCATCGGCCGCAGCGGGCAGCCGGGGACACCCTGGACCGCGGAACCCGGCGACTCCGGCACCCACACCGTGGTGCGCGCCACCGGGGGCCTCGCCGCGGGCGTCGAGCTGACCCAGGCGACACTGGGCAAGGACGAGAAGGCGGTGACCGAGGTCCGCTGCCCCGAACCGGGCCTGAGCACCTGGTTCGCCGCACCCGGCGGCGACGACCTGAAGGACCTGCGGCTGCACGCCGGCAACCCCGACGACTCCGCGGCGACCGTCAACGTCGACGTGTACGCGACCGACGGCCCCGCCGTCTCCAAGGAGACCCGCGGCATCGCGGTCGCCCCCAACAGCGATGCCGAGATCGACCTCGGACCGCTCGTCGAGTCCACCGGCGCCGTCGGCGTCCACGTCCGCACCGCCTCGGGCCGGGTCGCGGCATCACTGTTCGCCGAGAAGAGCAAGCGCGGCGCCGACTGGGTGCCGCCCGCGAACCCACCCGCCACCACCCACGTCATCCCCGGTGTCCCCGAAGGCGGCGGCGACCGCAGGCTCATCGTCGCCGCACCGGGCGAGGACCCCGCCGACGTCAAGGTGCGCGCCTTCACACCGGACGGGGAGGCCGACCACGACGCGCTGGAGTCGCTTGACGTCCCGCCGTCGGCATCGGCCGAGCTGAGCCTTGAAGGGCCGCTCGACAAAAAGCCGGCGACCATCGTGGTGACCGCCACCCGGCCCGTCGTCGCAGCGGTGGCCATGAGCAGGTCCGACGGCGACGACACCGCCTACACCGCGGCGGTGGACCCCCTCGAAGGCGGCCTGAACAGCACGGCCGTCGTGCCGTCCCTCCCGAAGGACACGGACTCGGAACTGCTGATCGGCGCGCCGGAGAAGGCGGCGACCGTGCGGGTCACCCCGGTCGCGGCCGACGGCTCCACCGGTGACCCCAAGGAGACGAAGGTCAAGGCGGGCCGCACCGAACCGGTGAAGGTCGGCGCGGACGCCGCAGCACTGGTCGTGGAGGCGGTCAAGGGCAGCGGACCGGCCTACGCCGCCCGGGTGCTGAAGGGCGACGGCGCCACCAGCGTGCTGCCGCTGCCGCCCGCACCGGCGGAGATCGCGCTGCCGTCGGTGTCCGACAGCCTCACCAGCGTGGTCCGGTGACGCCGCCGCCCGCCCGCTGCGGGATCACGCCTCGGGGTCGACGGTCTCGGGTTCGAGGCCCAGCAGGTTGGCGACCTCTTCAACGACGGTGTCGTAGACGAGAAGGGCCATCTCGTCAGGGTCGGTGGTGCGGATCTCCACCGGGCGGCGGTAGACGATGATGCGGGCCTGCCCGGTGCCGGCGCGCTCCAACCGGGAGAACGGAATGCCGTCCTCGGCTGTGACACCGGGAGGGACCTCCGGGACGTCCTCGACCATGAATTCGACGTAGGCGAGTTCGCGGGCCCACACGCGTTCGAGGCGTTCGACCGCATCGAGCACGAGGTCGTCGAAGACCTGCGCCCGGGTCCGGGATATGGGGAGCTCAGACGGCGTCAATGGGCCGCGGATTCCACGTCCGCGGCGATCCCTGCGCCGTGTTCGGTCGGCTTGGGGCCGATGAGGGTGCACTCGTCGCACGCATTGAGCCTATGCCATCCGGAGCCCCCCGCGCAGCCCCAGGGGCGCCGGTTCGGGCCGCCCGCAATGCGCTCCGGCCGCCGACCGCTTCGCGGGGCTCCGGATCGCCCGCGCACGGGAGCACGCGCCTGCGGCGCCGTGTCGATGCCGGTAGTAGCGGATGCGCCGGGAAAGGCATAAGGTCAGGGGTCGTGAGCGTTGTCCGACGCTGCTCTCGCACCGCGTGCAGGCAGCCCGCCGTCTTCACGCTCACCTATGTCTACGCCGATTCCACTGCGGTCCTCGGCCCGCTCGCGGCCTATGTCGAACCGCACTGCTACGACCTGTGCGCCATGCACGCCGAACGCCTCACGGCGCCCCGCGGGTGGGAGGTCGTCCGGCTCCCGGCCGACAACTCCGGCGGCCCCGGCAGTGACGACCTCGAAGCGCTCGCCAATGCCGTCCGCGAGGCGGCGCGGCCGCCCGTCCGGCGCGAACCGGTCGGGCAGGGCAGTGAGACCCACCGGCGCGGCCACCTGCGGGTCGTGAAGTCCGAGCCGCGCGGCGAACCCCCCGCCCACCGGCAGGCCCGCCCCGGATCCGACGGCTGAACGGCGGCCCCTTGCGCGTCCGCTGCGGCCGCGCCCCCGAAACGAGGCGAACCCCCGGACGCGCGGCCTCCGGGGGTTCGCGGCATGCGGCGCCGGGCGCCTACCGGGCCGGCCGCCGGGCGTTCCCACGGCGGCGGAGGGCCGTGACGACCACGATCACCAGCGCCGCGACGATACCGGCCGCGGCGAGGCCGAGCCCGATGGAGACCATCGCGACCCGCCGGGTCTCGGCGCCCTTCACCACGTCGCCGCCTGCGATCCCATGGCGGATCTGGGAGCCGCCGGCGCAGCTGTAGGTGTGCTCCCCGGGCTCGGTGGTGTCGAGGTAGCCGTTGAGGATCCACACGCCGTCGTCGGTCTCGTAGGACCCTTCGCGTTCGAGCACGCCGACCTTGCCCGAGGGGGTGGTGTGGGTGCAGTCCCAGGTGTTGACGTCGGTGGTGAACAGGGCCCATTGCCCGTCCTCGCCCGCGCCGACCTCGAAGGTGGCCGTGCCGCTGCCGTCGACCTGCGCGGCGAAGTCGGGGGTGGGCTTGGCGGAGTTGGCGCCGAGCGCGATCAGTGCGACCCCGGCGGTGAGGCCGACCGCGAGGACGACGGCGCCCACCCAGTACCAGAGGCGCCGCGGCCTGAGGTCCTGTGTGGAGGGAGCGGAGGAATGCGCGTGGGGGATGTGCGGGGGCATGGACGGGGGAGGTGACTGGGGTAGGGACACATGCGGGATTCTGCCAGAACGCCCCCGGATTCGGACACCTGCGCGATTCGGCACGTGTGCCCGCCTGCGATCCGGCCGTGCGCCGGTGCGCGCGGGCGTCCGATCAGGGGCGCCGTCCGCCGTCGTCCCCGCCTTGGTCCGCGGCCCCGGCTGCTCCGCCGTCGTCGCCGTCGTCGCCCTGGTCCGGGGCGCCGTCGCCGTTTCGTCCCGCGTCCCTGCTCCCGCCCGCGCCTCCGCCCTTGTCTCCGCCCGTTTCTCCGCCGTGTTGCCCGGCCTCGCTGCGGTCGCCGCCCTGCGGGCCCGGGGGGCCGGTCGGCGCGGGGCCGTCGGCCGCTGCGAGGCCGCCCGGGCCGTCGGGCCGGGCTCCGATCGCGGCGAGGACGTCGCGGCGGACGACCCCCATCGCCAGCGGCACGGCGAACAGCATCAGGAACAGCACCCGCGTCAGCCGTCCCTGCGTCTCCGGACACGCGCCCGACGGGTCGACGACCGGGCCGCCGCACACCGCAGCCTCGGCGGCCCCGGCGCTCGGCCAGGCGAGCAGCCACACCGCAGTGAGCAGGATCGCGGCGAGGAGCACAGCGGGGACGTCCATGGCGCGGCCGTTGCGGATCCGCCGGTACATCCAGATCAGCACGATCCCGCTGCCCGCCGCCCACAGGCCCCGGCCCGTGGACGCCGAGCCGACGCAGGGGGCCGGGGCGATCAGCGCGTCGTCGGTGTCCCCCTCGGCCGGCGGGGTCGCCTCGGGAGCCGGCGGCACCGTCACCTCGGAGCGGAGGTCCTCCGGAACCGGCGCCCCCGAGCCGAGGAGCTCCTCTGGCACCGGCGCCCCGGAGTCGAGGAGCTCTTCCGGGACCGGAGCCGGCGACGGCAGCTCGGTCTCGGCCGACTCCGACGTGATCTCGGTGAGCGTGTACTGCTCGCACGGCACACCGCCGAACGTCAGGTAGACCGCGAACACGAACATCGCGGTGATGAGCGTGAGCAGGAGGGCGAGCATCCCGTTGGGGCGGCCGCGAACGTCGGTGACAGGGGGGATGACCACAGTGGGCTCTCTACTCGTGAGGGCTGGTCGTCGGCTTGATGACTGATGGGGCGCCGGTCTGGTCGGTCCCGACCAGACCGGCGCCCCAACAGCTGCTCAGGCCGGACCGGCACCCCGACAGCCGCTCAGGCCTGCTGCGGCCCGCCGCCTTCGTCGGTCGCTCCGTCGCCACTACTGTCCTCGCCGCCGCCGGTGCCGCCCGTGCCGCCGTTTCCGTCCGGCGCTCCGCCGGAGGGCGGTGCGGGTGGGGGACCCGGTGCGGGGCCGGCGGTCGCCGCCGCGTCGCGCCGCACCACGCTCATTGCCAGCGGGACCGCGACCAGGACGACCAGCCAGGACGGGAGCAGGCCCGACTGGCCCCAGGAGGGGAGCAGCAGGCTGCTCGGCCAGCACACCGACCACAGCAGCAGCGCCAGCGCGATGAACCGGAGGTCGAACGAGCGGTTCGCGCGGGCGCGCAGGTACAGCCAGCCCAGCACCAGCGCGGTGCCGAACGCCCACACCGCGAGGCCGGAGCCCCCGCTGCCGTAGCCGCTCCCCTGGACGGCGACCATGGGCGCCGCGGTGTTCCCCGAGTCGTTCCCCGAGTCCTCCGGCGTGTACTCGTCGACCCCCGTCTGCGCCGCGCCCCCGCCCTCGACGATGACGTCGGCCGGTGTGTAGGCGAACCAGCCGAAATCGGACGGTTCGCCGGTGGAGCCGCCCGACAGCGAACCGACGAGCAGGTGCACGGTGAGGGCCAGCATGGAGGCCGCGAGGCCGAGCAGGATGGCGAGCAGGCCGCTCTGCCTGCCGCGCGAGTCGGTGACGAGTCGGGTGAACACGGCGGGAAATCCCCTCGGATTCGGGTGTGGTCGGGGCGGTGCGGGGGAGAGCACCGCGCAGTCTGCCCGACACCGGCGACATCCCGCCAGGGGGGCGCTTGCCGAGGCTGCTGCCATGGCGCCCGCCGGTCTTATAGGTTGGAAGACCGCGGGCTCCGGCGGCCCGCAGCACCGATCCCACAACGAATCCCGCGGAGCGACGACAGTTGGGCGACCTCGCACAGATCTTCAAGGCGTACGACATTCGCGGCCTCATCCCCGACACCCTCGACGCCGGTATCGCGCGCGCCATCGGCGCCGCCTTCGCCGAGGTGGTCGGCGGGCCGACCATCGTGGTCGCCCACGACATGCGGCCGTCGTCGCCGGAGCTCGCCGCGGCGTTCGCCGAGGGTGTCACCAGCAGGGGCGTCGACGTCGTCGCCGCAGGGCTGGGCTCCACCGACCTGCTCTACTACGCGTCGGGCGTGCTCGACATCCCTGGCGCGATGTTCACGGCGAGCCACAACCCGGCCCAGTACAACGGCATCAAGCTGTGCCGCGCCGGGGCCGCGCCCATCAGTTCCGACACCGGGCTCGACGACATCCGCCGCCTCGCCGAGCAGGGCCTGCCCGCGCCGAGCGGGCCCGCGGGCACCGTCACCGAGCGCGACCTCCTCGCCGACTACGCCGCGCACCTGCGCTCCCTGGTCGACCTCAGCGGCGGACGCCCGCTGAAGGTCGTTGTCGACGCCGGCAACGGCATGGGCGGCCACACCGTCCCCGCGGTGCTCGGCAAGGACCTGCTGGGGCCCCTGCCGCTGGAGATCGTCCCGCTCTACTTCGCGCTCGACGGCACGTTCCCGAACCACCCGGCGAACCCGCTCGACCCGGCCAACATCGTCGACCTCCAGGCGAAGGTGCGCGCCGAGGGCGCCGACATCGGCCTGGCGTTCGACGGCGACGCCGACCGCTGCTTCGTCGTCGACGAGCGCGGCGAGCCCGTGTCGCCCTCCGCCATCACGGCGCTGGTGGCGGTGCAGGAACTCGCGAAGCACCCCGGGTCGACCATCATCCACAACCTCATCACCTCGCTCGCCGTGCCCGAGGTCGTCCGCGAACACGGCGGCACCCCGGTGCGCACCCGTGTCGGGCACTCCTTCATCAAGGCGGAGATGGCGCGTACCGGTGCGGTGTTCGGCGGTGAGCACTCCGCCCACTACTACTTCCGCGACTTCTGGCGGGCCGACACCGGCATGCTGGCCGCCATGCACGTGCTGCGCGTGCTCGGCGCCCAGGACGCGCCCCTGTCGGCCATCACCGCCGAGTACGACCGCTACGCCGCATCGGGCGAGATCAACTCCGAGGTCGCTGACCAGGCCGCGCGGGCCGCCGCCGTCGAGGCGGCCTTCGCCGGGCGCGACGGCGCCTCAGTCGACCACGTCGACGGGCTCACGGTGTCGCTGCCCGACGGGAGCTGGTTCAACCTGCGGGCCTCCAACACCGAGCCGCTGCTCCGCCTCAACTGCGAGGCGCGCGACCCCGCGCTGATGGCGGCGCTGCGCGACGAAGTCCTCGAAATCGTCCGGGCCTGACCGGCCCACCGCACTGCCGACCTACTGGCTCTCCCGACCGACCGCCCTGCCGACCCACCGACAACGACTGATCACGACCGACCACCGGCGAGGAAGCACGAACCATGAGCACCACGATCGACGACTGGCTGCTGGAGATCCTGGCCTGCCCGAAGAGCAACGCCCCGCTCCGCCTGGACGAAGAGGCCGGCGAACTGGTGTGCGACGAGAGCGGGCTTGCCTACCCCATCCGCGACGGCATCCCGGTGCTGCTGGTCGATGAGGCCAGGACCATCGAGCCGTCCTAGGCCGGCCCATGCCATTGGTGTTCGAGGAGCACCGCCTCGGCGGGCTCGCCGAGGGCGGCGACCCCGCCGCCCTTGAGGCGCTGCGCGCGACCGCGTCGGGTGCGGCCCGGCTGCGGTCGGCCCGCTCCGCCGCGCTCGAAGCCGACCTGGGCGCGCTCACCGCCGACGGCCGGCCCCGCTCCATCGTCGTGGTCGCCGCGGACGCGCCGGTCGGCGAGGCGCCGGCCGCCGTGTTCGGCAACGGCTGCCCCGTCCCCCTCGTCGCAGTCCGCGACCACCGGCTGCCCGGCTGGGTCGCCGGACACGATCTCGTCATCGCCGTCGCGGCCACATCCGGCCAAAACGCCGATCCGGTGGCGCGCGCGGCGGCCGAGGCGGTGCGGCGCGGGTGCCGGTTCCTGGGAATCGGCGCACCCGGCGGACCGCTCGCGCCGATCGCCGAGCAGGCCAGGGCGCCCTACATCCCGCTGCACGCCGCCGGGGCCGTCGCCGCCGACATCGGCCCCGCGCTGTGGGGGCCGCTCGCGGCCGTCCTCACCGCCGTGGGCCGGACGGCAGGGATCACCGCCGTCCCCGCCGAGGTGTTCGAGGCGGCGGCCGCGCGCCTCGAAGACGTCGCCCACCAGTGCCGGCCGGCGGCGGAGCCCTGGATCGACCCCGCCAAGTCGGTCACCCTCGACCTCGCCGGGGCGCTGCCGCTGATCTGGGGCGGCACCCCGATCGCGGCCGTTGCGGCGCGCAGGTTCGCCGCGACCCTCGGCGCGCAGGCGCGCTACCCCGCGCTCGCCGGGGAGGTGCCCGGCGACCTCGCCTGGCAGGCGCCCACCGCCGAGGGGCCGTTCGGCGGCGACGGCGCCCCCCGCTCGATCTTCGACGACCCGGAGCCCGAAGGCGCGGCCCGCATGCGCGCGGTGCTGCTGCGCGACCCCGGCGGGCCCGGCGACCCCGGCGATTCGGACGAGCCCAGCGTTTCCGGCGATTCCGGCGGGTCCGGCGCTATGGCGGGTACGATGACGGCCGCCGAGGAGTCGCTGCGCGCACGTGGTGTGGGCATCAGCGAACTCCGTACCGAACCGGGCCATCCCTTGGAACGTTTGGCCGGTTTGATCGCTCTAACCGAATACGTCACTGTGTATCTTGCTGTGGCGTACGGCGTCGATCCGCTGAGTTCCCGACCGGTCGTGCCCTGACGCCGTACACGGCCCCTTTGCCTGGAGGAAAACTCGATGCCCGGTTCCCAACCGCTGTTGCCGAACGATCCCGCCTCGTTCGGCGCCTACAGCGTTGTCGGACGTCTGGGCAAGGGCGGTCAGGGCATCGTCTTCCTCGGTCGCGACGGCGAGGGCGACGAATACGCCATCAAGGTGCTGAACGACACCTGGGCGGCCGATAACGACCTCCGCAAGCGGTTCGAGAAGGAGGTGCGCGCCGCCCAGAAGGTCGCGTCGTTCTGCACCTCGGCGATCCACGAGGCGAACCTCGACGCCGACCCGCCCTACGTCGTCAGCGAGTACGTCCCCGGCATGTCGCTCCAGGAGGCCGTCGCCGCCGAGGGCCCCCGCAAGGGCGCGTCCCTCCAGCGGCTGGCCGTGTCGACCGCGACCGCGCTGGTGGCCATCCACCAGGCCGGTATCGTGCACCGCGACTTCAAGCCGGGCAACGTCCTGCTGGGCCCCGACGGCCCGCGGGTCATCGACTTCGGGATCGCCCGCGTCGACGACGGCACCGCCACCATGACCAACTCCATCGTCGGCACCCCGTCGTACATGTCGCCGGAGCAGATCGAGGGCTCCGGCATCACCGACCGCGCCGACATCTTCGCCTGGGGCTGCGTCATGGCGTTCGCCTCCACCGGCAACGCCCCGTTCGGCTCCGACAGTGTCCCCGCGGTCGTGCACCGGGTGGTCAGCGCGCCGCCCGACATCGGGGCCATCACGGGCCCGCTGCGCCCCATCATCGAGGAGTGCCTGAACAAGGACCCCAATCGGCGGCCCAGCGCCCAGCAGCTGCTGATGCGCCTGCTCGGCCACGAGAGCCCGGCCTCGACCGACGAGATCAAGCGCGAGGGCGAGCAGCGCGCGGCGGAGTCCGGCCCGCAGAGCGGACCGAACGCGCCCTACGGCGCGTTCCCGCCGCACAGCGGCCCGCAGACCCCGTTCCCGCAGCAGCCGCCCACGGGCATGAACCGCCCGATGACCGGGCCGCAGCAGCACGGCGGGTTCAACACCCCCCTCCCGCAGCAGCGCCCCATGGCGCCGCAGAACCCGCAGGGCATGCACAACCCCATGGGCCCCGGGCCCGGGGCGCAGCGCCCCCCGATGGCGGGGCCCAACACCACGTTCGGGCCGGGGTTCGGCGGGCCGCAGCACACCATGGGCCCACAGCAGCCGCCAAAGCCCGCCCAGCAGGAGGACCCCCTGCTGTCGCAGGGCTGGGTCGTGCCGGCCGTGCTGATCGCGATCATCATCCTGCTGCTGCTGCTCGTCCTGGTGTCGCTCAGCGGCGGCTGAGGCGCCGCCGGCCGGTCAGGCCATGGCCTTGGTCAGGCGTTCGATCGCGCGGGCCAGCACGTCGTCGACGAAAACCTCGATCGCGGGCCACCGCTCGCCCGCACTGTCTGTGGGGACCAGGGTGACGCATTCGGTGCTGGCGAGGTCGAGCGCGTCGCCGACCCCCTCCCGCGTGGTCAGGCGCGCGTCGGCGGTCACGGCGAGGACCCCGGTCACGGCGCTGCCCACGTCCTGCACCGCGACCAGCACCCGCAGCGCCGCGTCGCTGACCGCGAGTTCGAGGCTCGCCCACCAGCAGCCGGGGCCCCGGTGGAACAGGGCCCGCTCGGCCGCGTCGTCGGACCGCTCACGGGTGTCGCCGTCGTCGGCGGTGCCGGCGCGCACCGACGCGCGGGCGGAGCCGTCGAGCGTGCGGAGCACGAGCGCGGTCGAGTCGGCCGCGCGGCGGAGCCGGTCCCCGATCGCGCGGTGCACGGCGCCCGCTAGGGCCGTGCTGCCGCCCTGGACGGGCTTGTGCGCCGCCGCCGACGCGCTCACGTCGGCGCGCAGCGCCGCGGTCTGGAGGTCGGTGAACAGCCGCACGACGGCGCCAAGCCGCAGGCGGGCGTCGCCGAGGTGCAGCGCCGCGGCGTGCCGGTGGGCCAGGCGGTGGTCCATGATCAGCGGCGCGTAGTCGGACCGGATGAGCGCCAGCGACCCCAGTGCCCACGGCAGCGGCCGCAGGCGCGCGGGGACGCCGCCCGCCCCGCCGGAGTCACCGGACCCGTCGGACACGTCGGCTGGGGGCCCTGCTGCCGCCAGTACCTCCGCGCACTTCACATGCAGGTGCGCCGCCCGGATGAGCGGATGCGTCTCCACGGCGGTGTCGGCGGCGAGGTCCCCGACACCGCGCGGACCGGCCGCGCCGAAATCGGGAATGGACGCGGCGAGGCGGGTGAGGTACGCCGCGTCGAGGACCTGTCCCGCGCGGCAGTCCGCCGCCATGGCCGCGAGCGCGTCCTCCTCGGCGCGCAGGCGCTCGCGCAGGGCGGAGTCGCCGGGGCCGAGGTCGGCCAGGCTCCACACCGCCCGCCGCGCGGCGGGCGCCGGGACCGCGCCAAGGCCCGCTGCGGCCCGCAGTTCGACGATGTGGCGGCGGAAGCCGCGGCGCTGGTCCTCGGCCCGCTCGTCATCGGTTCTGCGCCGCCGCCGCGCCGCCCAGACCTCCCTCAGCCGGTCGACCTCGACCAGCCGGCCGCGGATGTCGGCGGGGAACTGCAACGGGGACAGACCGTGGTCTCGGGGGGCGATCACGGAATCAAACTAACCACGGTGGATGCCCGGGAAACCCCCAATGGGCGGTATTCGCGCCGAACGTCCGCCTCGGCGTCCGGCGGCGCCCCGGCACCAGGGTGTGGCCCGCAGTTCAACCGGGGTTGGTGCGCTCCATTCCGGCGCGCAACGGGCGCAGGGAAGCATGGCCCGGCGCGGAGGGCCCCGGTTCGGGACCCCGGCCCCCGCACCGAAGCCCTCCCGCAGACCCGTGAAGGCGGCAGCCGTGCAGAGCCCACCGACCGCGCCCGGTGCCAAGAGCGGGTACCGGCCGGAGATCCAGGGGCTGCGCGCCGTCGCCGTGCTCCTGGTGGCCGTGTACCACGTCTGGCTCGGCAGGGTGTCCGGCGGCGTCGATGTGTTCCTGCTGCTCACCGGGTTCCTGATCACGGGTTCCCTGGTGCGCGCCGTGGAGCGCGACGGAGGGGTGGGCCTGCTCGCCTTCTGGTCGCGCCTGCTCCGGCGGCTCTCCCCGGCGGCAGGGGTGGTCCTGCTCGGTGTGCTCGCCGCGACGGCCCTGTTCCTGCCCAAGGACCGGTGGCGCGACACCATCGGCGAGGCCGTCGCGGCGGCGCTCTACCACGAGAATTACCGGCTCGCCTTCAACGCGGTCGACTACCTCGCCCAGGACGTCGCGGCGAGCCCCGTCCAGCACTTCTGGTCGCTGTCGATCCAGGGGCAGTTCTACATCGTGTGGCCCCTGCTGGTCGCCGCGGCGGCGTGGGCGGCCGCGCGGCGCCGCCTCCCCGTGCGCAAGGCCGTCGCGGCGGCCCTGGTGCTGGTCTTCGCGGCCTCACTGGCGTACTCCGTGTACATCACGGGCGCCGACCAGCGGTGGGCCTACTTCGACACTGGGGCGCGCCTGTGGGAGTTCGCCCTCGGCGGGCTGCTCGTCCTGGCACTGCCGCACCTGAACCCGCCCCGGGTGGCCCGCATCGCGCTGGGGTGGGGCGGGCTGGCGGCGCTCGTCCTGTGCGGGCTGCTGCTCCAGGTCTCCACCGTGTTCCCCGGCTACGCGGCGCTGTGGCCGACGCTCGCCGCGGGCGCGATCGTCGTCGCGGGCGGCACCGGCAGCCGCTTCGGCGCCGACCGGCTGCTGACACTGCGCCCGCTGCTCTACGTCGGCGGCATCTCCTACGCGCTGTACCTGTGGCACTGGCCGGTCCTCGTCTGCTACCTGGCGGTCACCGATCGGACGGCGGCCAGCCCGGTCGGCGGGGCCGCCGTCCTCGCCGTGTCCGTCGCGCTCGCCGCGGCGACCAAGGCGGTGGTGGAGGACGGCGTGCCGCGCCTGACCCGGGCCCGCACCACCCCGATGTGGTCGGCCGCTGTGGGAGCGGCCTGCCTCGCCCCGATGCTCGTCGCCTCCGGCGGCTGGTCCGCGGCGCTCGACGCGGAGCAGCGCGAGCGCGAGGCGTTCGTCGCCGACCCCGCGAACTACCCGGGCGCGCTCGCGGCGCGCAACGGCGGGAGCGGCCTGCGCGACCTGCCCGTCTACCCGGCCCCGGCGGAAGCGGCCGACGACGTTCCCGAGAGCTACCCCGACGGCTGCAACCAGAACGTCGCGGGCAGCGAGGTGCTGACCTGCGAGTACGGCGACCCCTCAGCGGAGCGCACGGTGGCGCTGGTGGGCGGCTCGCACGCGGCGCACTGGTTGCCCGCGCTGGCGGAGCTGGGCGAGGACCACGGCTGGCGGGTGGTCAACATCGTCAAGGGCGCCTGCCTGTTCACCGACCTCGCGCAGACCTACAAGGGCGAGGACTACCCGGCGTGCGCCGAGTGGAACGAGGGCGTCCTCCGCGAACTCGCCGACCTCGGCCCGGACGTGGTGTTCAGCACCGCCACCACCAGCAGCATCGACAAGGAGGCGGGGTTCGGCGGTGAGGTGGTGGTCGACGGCTACGTCGACCGCTGGCGGGAGCTCGACGCGCTGGGGATCGACGTCGTGGGGGTGCGCGACACGCCCCGGTTCGGGTTCGACGTCGCCGAGTGCGTCGCGGAGAAGGGCCCGGAGGGGTGTGTCGGGCACGCGTCGCCGTCACTGGAGCGGACCTCGCCGCTGGCGGACCTGACGGAGTCGGGCGACGTGCCGGACAACGTGTCGTTCGTCGACGTCAACGACCTGCTGTGCGAGGACGGGCGGTGCCCGTCCGTCATCGGCAACGTGCTCGTCTACTGGGACAACGCCCATTTCACAGCGACCTTCGCCCGGACGCTCGCCCCCGCCATCGAGGACGAACTGAAGGCCGCCATGGGGGCAGGCGGGAGATAGCGGAGCGTCCCTGGCGCTGTTCCCTCGACCCACGGTGCGGTCCGGCTGCGGCACTGCGCCAGGGCCGCCCAGCGGACCTGGCGAAATACCGCTAGCCGTCCGCCGCACTTCCCGGCGCGCCGTCCGGGCCGCCGTCCGGTCCGCTGTCATCTCCGCCTACCGGCTCCCCGTCCGCCGGGCGGCCCAGTTGGACGCCGATCTTCGCGGTCTCGGTCAGCAGCAGCTCGCCGAATCCGCGCACCTGCTCCTGGTCCATCCGGTACGCCGGGCCCACGAGGCTCAGCGCGCCGACGATCCCCTGCGGCGCGACGATGGGCGCGGCGACGGCCGTGACGTCGGGCTCGGTGAGCGAACCGGCGCTCGCGTACCCGCTGTCGGGGAGCTCGCCGCGCAGCGCCCTCCCCGCGGCGGAGTCGCCCATGGGGACGGCGTGCCCCACCCAGCTCACGTGCCGGATGGAGTGGCTGCCCTCGGCCTGGGCGATGTACAGGGCGGTGTCGTCGAGGCCCGGCACGCTGAGGTAGGTGGACTCGCCGGTCTCCTGCGCGAGGAAGTCCATCGACGGTTCGGCGAAGCCCACCAGCGACTCGCGGCTGAGCGCCTGCGCGCCGAGCTGGATGAGGCGGGCCCCCGGCCGGAACACCCCGGCGTCGTCGCGCCGGACGAACCCCGTGGCCTCCAGTGTGCGCAGCAGCCGCAGCGCCGTGCTCGTGGCGAGTCCGCTGCGGCGGGCGCACTCGGTGAGCGTCGTCTCCCCCTGATCGGAGACGACCGCGAGGAGTTCGAGTGCGCGCTCGACGGCGCGGGTGGAGGGCTCAGCCATGGCCCGATTCTCCCGGACGGACATCAGGCGTGCGCCGGGACCCGCGGCGCGGCGTCGTGCGGGCCCGCCTCGGGCCCGCCTCGTTCCCGTCTCGTTTTCGTTCAATGGAACCTCTTTGCCGCCTGACGGCAGGATGGCATACTGCGATCATCACCTTGATGAAGAGGGGGTGCGCCTTGCTGCAACTCGACGGTTCCGCTCTGACCTGCGACCAAGTCGTCGCCGTCGCCAGAGGCGGCTCGCTGGTCAGGTACACCGGTGAGGCCCTGGCCCGCATCGACACCGCGGCGCGGCAGGCCGCCGCGGTCGCCGCGCGCAGCCCGGTGTACGGGCGCGGCACCGGCGTCGGCGCCAACCGCACCGTCGCGATCGCCGCCGACGACGGCGGCCACGGCCTGCGCGTGCTGCGCAGTCACGCCGCTGCCGCCGGGCGGCCGCTGCCCGCCGCCGCCGTGCGCGCCATGCTGCTCGTCCGCGCGAACCAGCTCGCCCAGGGCGGCTCCGGCGTCGCCGCGGCGACCGCGCAGGCCCTGGTGCGGATGCTCAACGACGACGCCCTGCCCACCGTGCGCTCACACGGCTCCGTCGGCACCGGCGACCTCACCGGGCTCGCGGCGACCGCGCTCACCCTCATCGGCGAACGCCCCGCGACCCGCCCGTGGCAGCCCCTCACGGCGTTCGACGGCGCCGACGCGCTCGCGTTCATCAGCAGCAACGCCCTCACCCTCGGCCGCGCCGCGCTGGCCGCCTGGGACCTCGAACGGCTCATCCGCGCCGGCGCGGTGACCGCCGGGCTGTCCTTCGCCGCCGTCGACGGCAACACCGAGGCGTTCTCCGAGGCGGCGCGGCGCACCGCGCCGTCCGACGGGGTCGCGACCGTCGGCGACTGGCTGAGAGGGCTCACCGCCGCGGCCCCCGCTGCGGCGCGCGTGCAGGACCCGTTCGGGTACCGCGCCTACCCGCAGGTCCACGGCGTCCTGGTCGACGCCTGGCGCGACCTCGCCGGTTCCGTCGAGACCCTCACCGCCACCGCCCAGGAGAACCCCCTGATCGTCACGGCCGCCCGCGACGACGACGCCGCGGCAGTGCACCACGGCGGCTTCCACCTCGCCGGCCTCGCACTGAAGCTCGACACGGTGCGGCTGGCCTTGGCGCAGACCACGCCGCTGCTCCTCGGGCGGCTGCGCACACTGAACGACCCCGCCTACACCCGCCTGCCCGCGTTCCTCGCCGCCGGTCCGGCGGGGGCGTCGGGGACGATGATCCTCGAGTACGTCGCCGCATCGGCGCACGGCGCCCTGCGCGCCGCCGCGGCACCGGTCGGCCTGGAGACCGCCGTCCTGTCGCACGGGACCGAGGAGGACGCCAGCTTCGCGTCCCTGGGCGCCCGCCAGTTGGAGGACGCCGTCGCGGCGTTCCGCCCCATGCTGGCCTGCGAGCTGCTCACCGCCGCGCGCGCCCTGCTGATGCGGGCGCCGGGCGCGCCGCGGTCGGCGGGCGGCCCGCTGGACGAGGCGCTGCGGCGCTGGGAGGAGCGCACGGGCCCGCGTCCCGACGCGTTCGACGACCGCGACCTCCAGGACGAGCTGCTCGCCGCCGAGGAGATCGTCGGCGACCTCGCCGACCTGCTGCCGCGTCCCACCTACTACGGCGAGCGCCGCTACAGCAGCGACGAGATCGCGGCGCAGGGCGACCAGCTGGGGCTCATCACCGCGTGAGCGCCCGAGCGCCCGCCCGCGTCAGCGCTCCCGCCGGAGCAGGCGCAGCGCCTTCTGCTTCTCGAAGTCCAGCGCGCGGGTGGGCGGCGGCGCGAGGCGGCCGAGCCGTTCGCCGTAGCCGCGCACCCGCTCCCTCGTAGCCGGCTCGGAAAGGACCCGCAGCGCGAACGACAGCGCGGCAGGGGTGATGTCGAAGCCCCGCTCCAGTTCCAGCCCCGCCGCGATGGTGCGCAGGTCGCCCTCTGTGAACCGGCGGTGCCGGTGCCCGCGCCCGGTGGGCTGCTCCTTCGTCACCGGCAGCAGCCCCAGCCCTTCGCGATAGCGCAGCATGCGGGGCGTGGTGTCGAGCCGTTCGGCGGCGGCCGAGATCGGGATGTCGCGCTCCATAGGGCGAATCTAGGCGAGATCCGGCGCGCACGCCCCGCCGAACCGGCAAAACTGACAATCCTGCGTCAAATTGACCCGGTTTCCGGTGCCGGGGGAGCACCACCGCCCTAGACTCAGGTCGCATCCACACGAGGAGAGAAAACGCATGGCATTCGACTACAAGGTCGCCGACCTGTCGCTGGCCGAGTTCGGCCGCAAGGAGATCCGCCTCGCCGAGCACGAGATGCCCGGCCTCATGGCGACCCGCGCCGAGTTCGGCGACTCCAAGCCGCTCACCGGCGCCAAGATCATGGGCTCGCTGCACATGACCGTGCAGACCGCCGTCCTGATCGAGACCCTTGTCGCACTGGGCGCCGAGGTGCGCTGGGTGAGCTGCAACATCTTCTCCACCCAGGACCACGCGGCGGCCGCCGTGGTCGTCGGCCCCAACGGCACCCCCGACAACCCCCAGGGCGTGCCCGTCTTCGCCTGGAAGGGCGAGACCCTCGAAGAGTACTGGTGGTGCACCGAGCAGGCCCTCAACTGGCCCGGCGGCGCCCCCAACATGATCCTGGACGACGGCGGCGACGCCACCATGCTCGTGCACAAGGGTGCCGAGTACGAGAAGGCCGGCGCCGTCCCCGACCCCTCCACCGCCGACTCCGACGAGTTCCGGGTCGTCCTCGAACTCCTCAACCGCAACTTCGCCGAAGACCCCCAGAAGTGGACCAGGATCGCCCCTCACATCAAGGGCGTCACCGAGGAGACCACCACCGGCGTGCACCGGCTCTACGAAATGCACCGCGACGGCGCGCTGCTGTTCCCCGCGATCAACGTCAACGACTCCGTCACCAAGTCGAAGTTCGACAACAAGTACGGCTGCCGCCACTCACTGGTCGACGGCATCAACCGCGCCACCGACGTCCTCATCGGCGGCAAGGTGGCCGTCATCCTCGGCTACGGCGACGTCGGCAAGGGCTGCGCCGAGTCGCTGCGCGGCCAGGGCGCCCGGGTCATCGTCACCGAGATCGACCCCATCTGCGCGCTCCAGGCCGCCATGGACGGCTACCAGGTGGCGACCCTCGAAGACGTCGTCGAGACCGCCGACATCTTCGTCACCACCACCGGCAACTTCAACATCATCATGGCCGACCACATGGCCCGGATGAAGCACCAGGCCATCGTCGGCAACATCGGCCACTTCGACAACGAGATCGACATGGCCGGCCTCGCCGCGACCCCCGGTGTCGAGAAGATCGAGATCAAGCCGCAGGTGCACGAATGGCGGTTCGCCGACGGGCACTCCATCATCGTGCTGTCCGAAGGGCGCCTGCTGAACCTCGGCAACGCCACCGGCCACCCCAGCTTCGTGATGTCCAACAGCTTCACCAACCAGACGATCGCCCAGATCGAGCTGTTCACCAAGCCCGGCGAGTACCCCGTCGGCGTCTACGTGCTGCCCAAGCACCTCGACGAGAAGGTCGCCCGCATGCACCTCGACGCCCTCGGCGTCCGGCTCACCGAGCTGACCAAGGAGCAGGCCGCCTACATCGGTGTGGACGTGGCCGGCCCCTACAAGCCCGACACCTACCGCTACTGATCGCCAGCCGCACCGGATATGGCACAGCCAGCGAATGACGTCGCGGACCTCGGCCTCGCACGGGCCGGGGTCCGCCGCGTCGAATGGGCCGAACGGGCCATGCCCGCCCTGCGCGGCGTCCACCGCCGCTTCGCGGCCGACCGGCCGCTGGAGGGCTGGCGCATCGCGGCGTGCATGCACGTCACGGCCGAGACCGCGAACCTGCTGCGCGCCCTGAGCGCGGGCGGCGCCGACATCGCGCTCGCGGCGTCCAACCCGATGTCCACCCAGGACGACACCGCCGCCGCACTCGTCGACGCCTACGGGGTGTCGGTGTACGCGCGCGCGGGCATGGACCCCGCCACCTACGAGCGCAACCTCGTCACCGTGCTGGAGCGGCGCCCGCACCTCCTCCTGGACGACGGCTGCGACCTCGTCAACACCGCGCACGCCGAACTCCCCGGGTTGCTCTCGGAGGTCCTCGGCGGCTGCGAGCAGACCACCACCGGCGTCATCCGGCTGCGGGGCATGAGCGCCGAAGGCGCCCTGCGCATCCCGATGATCGCCGTCAACGACACCGCCACCAAGCGCATGTTCGACAACCGGTACGGCACCGGGCAGTCCACCATCGACGGCATCCTGCGGGCCACGAACACCATGCTCGCCGGCCGCACCATGGTCGTCGCCGGGTTCGGCTTCTGCGGGCGCGGCCTCGCCGAGCGGGCGCGCGGCATGGGCGCCCGCGTCGTCGTCACCGAGGTCGACCCGGTCAAGGCGCTCGACGCCGTCATGCAGGGCTACACCGTCCTGCCCATGGAGCGGGCAGCCGCGATCGGGGACGTGTTCGTGACCGTCACCGGCAACCGCGACGTCGTCCGCGCCGAACACCTCGCGGCAATGAAGGACGGCGCGGTCCTCGCCAACTCCGGGCACTTCGACGTGGAGATCGACCTCCCCGCGCTGGAGGACCTCGCCGTGGAGGTGCGCCGCGAGGTCCGCCCGCAGGCCGACGAGTACGTCCTCGCCGACGGCCGCAGGCTCGTCCTGCTCGCCGAGGGCCGCCTGGTGAACCTCGGCGCCGCCGAGGGCCACCCGGCCGCCATCATGGACATGTCCTTCGCCGTGCAGGCCCTCACCGTCGACTACCTCGCGCGCAACCACAAGGACCTCGCACCCGGCGTGCACGACGTCCCCGGCGAGATCGACACCGAGGTCGCCCGGCTGGAACTCGCCGCGCTCAACGTCGACATCGACGCCATGACCCCCGGGCAGGAGGACTACCTCAGCTCCTGGCGGGTGTAGTCCCGGCGTGCGGCGCGCCCCGGCGGGTCAGGCCGGACCGCCGGGGCGGCGGGCGGCGAGGCGCTCCTCCTCGCGGCGGCGCCGCTCGGCGAGCACCGCCGCCAGGAATTCGACCGGGCTGGCCTGCGGCGGCGGGGGCGGCGCCACCTGCTGGGCGACCATCGCGGCGATGCGGGCGCCCATCTCCGTGCGCGCCTGGTCGCCCAGTTCGTGGAAGCGCAGCACGTACTGGCGCGCGGTGTTGGCGGTGTCGGCGCTGAGCGCCGACAGCTCCGCGGTGCGCGCCCACTCCGCCATGTGCCGCGGCATCTGCACGATCCCGGAGTTGCGGTTCCCGCCCCGCTCCGACACCACGAACGTGCCGGCGAGGAAGTCGCCGACGCGCCGCCCCTGCGGGTTGACCAGTGACGTGTAGAGCGCGACGGAGCCGAAGGTGACCCAGAACTCGACCGCGCCGCACAACGCGCGCGCCAGCGCCTGGCGGAACCGCTCGGGCGAGCCGTCGATCCCGACCACCCGCATGCCGAGGACGAGCTTGCCGAGGGAGCGCCCCCGCGTCAGCGACTCGACCGCAGTCGGATAGCCGACGGCGATCAGGATGGTGAGCCCCAGCTGGACGGCCGCCGTCGCCGCGGGGTCGAGGCCCTCGGCGATCCGCGTGACCCCGAGGACGGCCAGGACCATCAGCGGGACCTGCACGAACGCGACGTCCATGCCCATGGCGAGCAGCCGGGTCACGAACCCGGCGGGCCGCAGGTCCAGCACGACGGCGTCGCCGGTGACCAGCGGGGCACGCCCGTAGTCGGCACCGTCCTGATTCGCCACCGGTGCGCCTCCCGAAGTCGGTGGTCGGTGAGCGGGCACCGCGCTGTGGGCGCGGGCCGCCTGTCCAGTGCATACCAGTCTGGCAGGATTACCGCGCAGCGGGCGCCACCGGCACTGCCCGCCGCGGCCGCCCCGCCGGGGTGAGTAGGGTCGGACCCGTGGATCTCGACGTGTACACCGCCGCGCACCGCCCCGACTGGGACCGCTTGCAGACCCTCGTCCGCCGGCGGCGCAGCCTCGACGGCCCCGAGGTCGACGAACTCGTCGAGCTGTACCAGCGGGTGTCCACCCACCTGTCGGTGGTCCGGTCCTCCGGGCAGGACCCCGCACTCACCGGCCACCTGTCGGGCCTGGTGGCGCGGGCCCGCTCGGCCGTCACCGGTTCGCACAGCGCCGGCTGGGGCGACTTCGCCCGCTTCTTCACCCGGACCTTCCCAGCGGTGCTCTACCGGCTCCGCTGGTGGTGGATCACCGCTTCGCTGGCGTCGCTCGCCGTCGTCGTGGGCATGGCGGTCTGGCTGGTGAACGACCCCCGGGCGCTGGCGGCACTGGGGCCGCCGGAGATGATCCGCTCCTACGTCGAACACGACTTCGCCAACTACTACGTCGAGCACCCCGGCGCGTCGTTCGCCGCGCAGGTGTGGACGAACAACGCGTGGGTCGCCGCGCAGGCGCTGGTCCTGGGCGTGTTCCTGTGCGTGCCGGCCGTCTACGTGCTCTGGGCCAACGCCGCGGCGCTCGGTCAGGCGGCCGGGATGATGTTCGCGAACGGCAAGGGCGACATCTTCCTCGGCCTGATCCTGCCGCACGGGCTGCTGGAGCTGACAGCGGTGTTCGTCGCCGCCGGGGTCGGCATCAAGCTGGGCTGGACCATCATCGCCCCCGGGCACCGCCCGCGGATCCAGGCGCTGGGCGAGGAGGCCCGCGCCGCCATCGCTGTGGTGCTGGGCCTGGTGGTGGTGCTGTTCATCTCCGGGCTCATCGAGGGCTTCGTGACGGGGTGGGTGCACATCACGTGGCTGCGCATCGGCATCGGCGTCCTCGCCGAGGCGCTGTTCCTCGCCTACGTGTTCATCCCGGGCCGCAAGGCGGCCCGCGAGGGCGAGACCGGCGACCTCAAGGAAGCCCCGCAAACCGCCCCGGTCAGCGGGTGAAAAACCCGGCGCACACGACGCGCCCCGGGTAATCTGTGTGCATGGCGGTCACCGAGGAAGACAAGGGACGGCGCTCGGCTGCGAAGAAGCGGGCGCCGCGGCGCAAGGTCGCGCTTCCGCAAGCGCTGGCCGATGACATCCGCACGCGGGTCGACCCCGAAGACTTCGACGCGTACGTGATCGAAGTCCTCGAACGTCAGGCACAGCGTGAGCGGCTCGCCGAATTGATCGCCGCACACGAGCGCGAGCAGGGCCCGCTGCCGCAGGAGTACCTCGATGAAGCCTATGAGGCATTCCGCGAGGCCGAACGGAAAGAAGCCAAGCGGCGCGCAGCAAACCTCTGACCAGTGGGGTCGTTGTCCTCGACTGCGAAGCGCTCGGCAAACTGATCTCCCGGGACCGGCGGCTCTTGGCCTTTCTCGCACGAGCGAACACCGAAGAGCGGCGGATTGTCTGCTGTGCCGCGACCCTGATCGAAGCGCAGCACAGCAAGGTCAAGGCGGCGGAACTCTCGTACGCGCGCTCCCTGGTATCGGTCGAAGCGGTGACGGAGGAGATCGCGAACGAGGCTGTGGCGCTGCTGCGCGCCGCCGGTCTCCACGGGCACCGCCATGCCATCGATGCAATGGTTGCGGCTACGGCGATGGCTCAGCAGGGCGGCGTCGTCCTGCTGACCAGTGATGTCGATGACATGACCGCGCTTTGCGGCGATCGTGTCGCAGTCGTCAAGGTCTGAACGCCGCCTGTCGGTACCTGCCACTGGCGCCGGGTCTCAGGGCCGCCCCTGGGCCTTACTGGCGATGGCGGAGTCCAAGGCGGCGGGCGGATGCGGTGGAAGGGGCGCGGACATGGCGGCTCGATGGTTCACGAGCAGCCACAGCAGCGCCGAGACCGGCAATTGCGTAGAGGTCGCCTTCGCGGGGCGGGCCGTTCTCGTGCGCGACTCGACCGCACCGGCAGCCCGCACTCTCGCCTTCGGGGCGGGGGAGTGGCTGGGGTTCCTGCGTACTTCGGCCCCCGCCGATTCCGGTCGCCGGACCGGCCCCCGGTAGTCCGGACCCCGGTACGCGCGGCCCGTTGCGGCGCCGCCCGTTCGGTCTCTTCATTCAGCCTCGGCCAGGCGCGCGCGGGCGAGACGGGTGTCGGGGTGGTCGGGGCCGAGCACCTCGCCCATGGCGTGCGCGACCGACGCGAACCCGCTGCGCGCCGCGGGGAGGTCCCCCCGCTCCAGCGCGGTCAGCGCGAGGTAGTAGTGCACATCCAGGGTGGCGGGGTGGTCGGCGCCGAGTAGGCGCTCCCTGGCGGCCAGTACCCGCCGGAAACCCGCCTCCGCCGCCGTGTTGCGGCCCTTCCGCAGGTCGACGTAGGCGAGATTCTGCCGTGTGAACAGGGCGCTCTGATCCTCGGTCTCGGCGCGGCGCTCCCAGACCGCGAGGAGCAGGCGCAACTCGGTCTCAGCCGTGTCCCAGTCACCGCGTTTCACCGCTATGAGAGCGAGCTGGTGCCGGGCGCTCAGCGTGTCCGGGTGGTCGGGCCCTGAGATGCGTGTGCGGGCGTCCAGGACCGAACGGAACTGTGCCACCGCCTCGTCCAGCCGGCCGCCCGCCAGAAGGGCGTCCCCGGCGTGGTGCCGCGCTGTCAGGGTCACCCGGTGCTCGGCGCCGAGTGCGCGCTCCGCTTCGGCGGCCACAGTGGACAGCTCCGCGTACGCGCGGGCGGAGTCGCCCCGTTGCAGGGTGAGCCGAGCCCGGCGCACCTCGGCCGTCAAGGTGTCGGCGTGCACCGGCCCCAGCGCGTGGCTCCGGAGGTCGCGGACGGCCAGGTAGGCCGCGTGCTCCAGAGCGGGGTCGCGGCCCGGCTGGGCCTCCAGCAGCCGCACCGCGTCATCGGCGGTCGCGGCCGCCCGGTCGCCCAGCCCGGCGCGCACGGACTCGCCGATGAGCGGGTGGACGCGCAGCCCCGGCCCGCGCCCTCCCCCGCCGGGGCCGCCTGCGTCTCCCCGGCCGGTGCCGCCTGTGCCGCCCAGGCCGGTCAGCTCTACCAGGCCGTGGACGACGAGGGCGTTGAGCGCGCGGGCCACGGCGGGTTCGTCCAGGGTGCGGTCACCGGCGTCCACGCTCCCGCCGCGGAGCAGGCCCACCGGCAGCCGGGCGAGCGGGACGGCCGCACCGTCGGGTCCCAGCACGGACAGCAGGCGCAGCAGGGGCGCCGCCTCCGGCGCCTGCTCCGGGGGGATGAGTTCGAGGGAGAGCTCCCAGGCCCCGGAGAGCAGCCGGCGCGAGCGGCCGGCCCCGTGCGCGTCGTCGAGCGGGAGCGTCAGCGCGTCCAACCGGGAGACGGCGCCGTCGATATGCGCCAGCAGCGCGTGGCAGTCCTGGAACAGCGTCCGGTGCGTCGCCAGGATCCGGCCGGCCAGCGCCAATGCGAGCGGGTAGCCGCCGAGCCGGTCGGCCAGGTCACTGGCGCCCGCGGACCCGGCGGCGCCCGCGTGGTCGGCGAGGACGGCGGCCGCGCTCTCCGCGTTCAGCGGCGCGACCTCGTGCAGCACCGCCGGGGCCCACACGGCGGCGTCGCCGACCCTGGTGGTGACCAGCACGAACCCCGCCGGGTCGCCGCGCAGCCAGTCGAGCCCTTCGGCGAGGGTCCTTGTCGGGGCCAGCTCCGCAGGCCGGTCGATGTTGTCGAAGACCAGCAGCCACGGGACGGGCGCGGCGGCCAAGTGCCGCCAGACCCACCGGGCCGCGCGCCCGGGGGTCGGAAAGAGCTGTTCGGCCTCCGCCCGCGGTGCGCCCAGCTCCACCGCGACCTCCAGCATCGACGCGAGGACGTTCCCGGTGCGGACCCAGAACACCGTCCGGCCCCGGGCGGCGGCCCGGTGCGCGAGTTCGGCGGCGACCGTGGACTTTCCGATCCCGCCGGGTCCGGCGAGCACGTGGGGGCGCGAACCGCCGGCGTCCATGGCGTCGGCGAGGTCGTCCAGCAGGGCGGTGCGTCCGCGGGTGTCCGTTGTCGGTCGGGGCGGGTCCAGGTGGACGTCGTCCAGCGCGGCGGGCGGCGGCGCGGAATGGAGGTGCACCTCGCCGTGGATGTCGCGCGCCTGGAGCAGCGTGCCGTGCACGGCGCCGCGGACGGCGTTCCCCGTGTTACTCGGGTTCCCCGGGTCCCTCGGGTTCCCCGTACCGGTGCCGCCGTGCGGGGGCTGCGCGGTGGGGTCGGGAGTGCGCCCGGGGTCCCGCCGCCCGTCGGCGGAACCGTCGCCGAACGGGCCGCGCCTGGGGGTCACAACCGGCCCTGGGCCTTCAGGGCGATGTAGGCGTCGGCGAGGGCCGGGGCGATGTGCTCCGGGTCGGCGTCGACCACCTCGACCCCGTAGCGCCGCAGCTCCGCCGTAATGCGGCGGCGGTCGGTGCGGGTCTTCTCCGCTGCGGCCGCCCCGTACACCGCCTTCGCGTCGCCGCGCAGGCCCGCCATCTCGGTGACCCTGGTGTCGGACACGGCGGCCACCATGACCAGGTGCCGGGCCGTCAGCGTCGGCAGCAGCGGCAGCAGGCCCTCTTCCATGGACGCTGCGTCGAGCTCGGTGAGCAGCACCACCAGCTGCCGGGTGCGGCTCTGCTGCGACAGGACCGCGGAGACCAGCCCGCGCGGGTCGGACTCCACCAGCTCCGGTTCGAGGGTCGCCATGGCCTGCACGATCGCCGGGACGGTGCTGCCGCGCCCGTGCCCGCGCACCTGGGCGCGCACGCGCCGGTCGTAGCCGAGCAGCCCCACCCGGTCGCCCGCCTTCGCCGCGAGCGCGGCGAGCAGCAGCGCGGCGTCCATGCCGTGGTCGAGGCGCGGGGTGTCGCCCACCCGCCCCGCCGAGGTGCGGCCGGTGTCGAGGACGATGAGGATGCGGCGGTCGCGCTCGGGGCGCCACGTGCGCACCACGACCTCGCTGCGGCGGGCGGTCGCCCGCCAGTCGATGGACCGGACGTCGTCGCCGGGGACGTACTCGCGCAGCGAGTCGAACTCGCTGCCCTGGCCGCGCACCATCGCCCGGTGCTGGCCGTCGAGTTCGCGCAGCTTCGAGAGCTTGCCTGGCAGGTGGCGGCGGCTGTGGAACGGCGGCAGCGCCCGCACCGTCCAGGGGGCCGGGAGGGTGGCCTGGCGGGCGCCGAGCCCGAGCGGGCCGAAGGAGCGCACCGTGACCCCTGCGGCGTGCTGGTCGCCGCGCCGGGTCGGCGTGAGGGCGGTGTCGATGCGGCGCCGCTCCCCGCCGGGCAGGGTCACGGTGTGGGTGCGCGGGGCCGCGCCGGCGCTGGGCGCCCACGCGTCGCGGACGAGGGCGCGCACCCTGCGCCCGCCCGGGTTGGCGAGGAGCAGGCCGACCTGCGCCGACTCACCGAGGCGGATGGAGGTCTCGCCGTCGCGGACGAAGCCGAGCGCGCGCGGCGACGGTGCGAGCAGCACGTCGAGCAGGATCGCCCCGAACAGCGCGACGAGGACGGTCCACAGGACCCACCAGCCCAGCGCCCCTCCGGCGAGGACGACGAGGACGCCGATTGCAGCGAGGAGTACCGCCCGCCCAGTGATCGCCATCGCGTGTGGTGCCTCGTTCCGATCGGGGTCGGCGCGCCCTTCCTGCCGCGGACGGCCTGCTACCGACCACCTTGCCGTACATGCGGGGCGAAGGCATCCCGCGGGGCGGTCAGCCCTCTGCGGCGAGCAGCCGCGCGGCGGCGTCGCGCGCGGTGGCGATGGCGCCGGGCAGCTCGGCGACGCTGCGGCCCACGACCGCGCCCTCGTGCAGGATGAGCAGGGTGTCGGCGAGGCGTGCCGGGTCGGCGGCGCCGAGTTCCGCCGCGAGTTCCAGGTAGCGCCCGCGCAGCCACTCCTTCTGGTCCCTGGCGGCGGCGCGGCCCGGGTGATCGGGGTCGGCGAGTTCGGCGCAGGCGTTGACCATGGCGCAGCCGCGCTCGTTCTCGCGGTCGGTCCACTCGGCCAGCGCGTCGAAGGTCGCGAGGATCCGCCGGACGGGGTCGTCCTCGGCGTCGACCGCGTCGGTCACCCACTGCCGCCAGCGCGCGTCGCGCGCCCGCAGGTAGGCCACGACCAGCGCCTCCTTGGAGCCGAACCGGTCGTAGATGGTCTTCTTGGTCACCCCGGCCTGCTCGGCGACGAGCTCCATGCCGACGGTGTTGATGCCGCGGCGGTAGAACAGGTCGCCGGCGACGTCGAGGACCCGCTGCGCGGCCGGGGTCAGAGGGCGGTCGGCGCGGGTGCGTGCGGGAGCCATGGGATCGATCGCCTTCCTCGCGTGCCGTGTCCGGGTACGCCACCACTATACCGAACGGTGTGGTTATGCGTGGCCCGGTCCCGCGCTCCCGCGCCGGCCCGGCTACCCCTTCGGGCGGAAGTGCGGGTTCTCGATGACCCCGACCAGGTGGCCCTCCACGCCGCGGACGACGGCCACCCGGATGCCGCCGCCCACCTCCGCCACCTCGCTGTGCGGCTCGGCCCCGTGGTCCAGCAGCCGCTTCAGCCCGGCGTCGGCGTCGGGCACACCCCAGTAGGTGACGGGGGAGCCGCCGGCCGTCTCCGCGGGCTGGAGGCCCAGCTCGTAGCCGCCGACGTCGAACCCGACGTAGTACGGCTCGTCGAAGTAGGGGCCGTGGCCCAGCAGCTCGGCGAACCACGCCTTTGCCGCGGGCAGGTCGGCCGCCGGGTAGATGATCGTGCGCAGTCCGAGGAACACGGTGCTGCCGTCCTTTTCGAGTCGGGTGCGCCGGCGGGTCCGGCACACCCGGCAGTCTCCCGGCGCGCGGCCCCGCGGGTCTTGAACGGAACGGACACGCCGCCCCAGTCCCTGCCCCAGCCCTGCCCTAACCCTCGCCGAGCCCCTGCCAGCCCTCATCCCCGCCCAGCCCCTGCCGCGCGGATACGGGTCAGCGGGGCACCGGCACCGACGCCAGGACGCCGTCGAGGATCCCGTCGGTCGTTGCACCCTCCAACTCCGCCTCCGGGCGCATCGCGATGCGGTGCCGCAGGGTCGCCTTCGCGAGCGCCTTGACGTCGTCGGGGCTCACGTAGTCGCGGCCCGACAGCCACGCCCACGCCCGCCCCGTGCGCAGCAGCGCGGTCGCGCCGCGCGGCGAGGCGCCGAGTTGGAGTGACGGCGACTGCCGGGTCGCCCGGCAGATGTCGACGATGTAGCCGAGCACCTGCGGCGCGACCTGCACCGCCTGCACGGCCTGCCGCGCGGCCCGGAGCTCGGCGGCCCCCGCCACCGGGTGCACCCCCGCTGCGGCGAGGTCGGCGGGGTCGAACCCGGCGGCGTGCCTGGTCAGCATGTCGACCTCGTTGTCGCGCTGCGGCAGCGGGACCATCAGTTTCAGCAGGAACCGGTCGAGCTGCGCCTCCGGCAGCGGGTACGTGCCCTCGTACTCCACCGGGTTCTGCGTCGCGGCGACCATGAACGGGTCGGGCAGGCCCATGGGCCGACCGGCCACGGTGACCTGCCGCTCCTCCATGGCCTCCAGCAGCGCGGCCTGGGTCTTGGGCGGGGTGCGGTTGATCTCGTCGGCGAGCAGCAGGTTCGTGAACACCGGGCCCTCGTGGAACTCGAACGCCGTGCTCCGCGCGTCGTAGACCTGCGACCCGGTGACGTCGCCCGGCATCAGGTCGGGGGTGAACTGCACCCGCTTGTGGTCGAGCGACAGGGCCGCCGACACGGTGCGCACCAGGAGCGTCTTCGCGACGCCGGGCACGCCCTCCAACAGCACGTGGCCGCGGCACAGGAGCGCGACGACCAGCCCGGTCACCGTCTCCTCCTGGCCGACCACGGCCTTGGCGACGACGCCGCGGAGTTCGGTGAGCGCCGCGCGGGCCTGCTCGGCTGACGGCTGCCCATCGGTGGTAAAGGCGGTCACGAGTGCTGGTACCTCTCTCTTCGCGGTGCTGTGGTCTGCGCCGTGCTGGTGGCGTCGCGGTGTCGGCGGGTCAGCGGAGGCCCGCTTCGAGCCGGTCGAGTTCGTCGGCGAGCCGGACCAGGCCGGCGTCGTCGGCGGTGAACGGGTCGGCGCCGCCGGGGTCGGGCGACGACCCGTAGAGCAGCGCGGCGACGTGGCCGCGATCGGCGCCGCCGCGGGAGGCGACGGCGTCGACCACGGAGCCGGGCGGCGCGTCGGGGCCCAGCCCGAAGGCGGGCCGCAGCCGGCCGATGACACCGCCGCGCAGCGCGGCGGCCGCGCGGTCGCGGGACCGCCGCGACGCGTACAGCCCCGCGCGGCCCTCGGTGGTCTCGGCCGCGCGCACCACCACCGGCAGCGACTCCGTCACCAGGGGCCCCAGCCGCCGCCCCCGCCACAGTGCGGCCAGCAGCAGCGCCGCAGCCAGCGCGCCGAGCGACAACCGGACGGAGAACGGGGTGAGGTCCCACAGGGTCTGCCCGCCGCCCTGCACCGGGACATCGGGGATGGCGAACACGACGTCGCCGGGGTCGCCCCCGTTCGCGCCGAGGAGGTTCAGAGCGAGCGCGGCGTTGCCGTTGGCCGCCAAGTCCTCATTGCGCAGGAACGCCGAGCCGCCGAGCACCGTGGTGGTGCGCCCGTCGGCGTCCGTGCGCACCAGTGGGGCTCCCCCCGAGCCGCCGTAGCAGGACTCCGCTCCGTCGGAACCGCGGTAGCGCTCCCCGTCGAGGTCGGCGCGGCCGGCCGCCGCTGCGCCCGGCAGGGCGCAGCGCGGTTCGGGTGCGCTGTCGCCGCCGCGGCCCGACACCCGCACCCCCGGCGCGAACGCGTCCAGCGCGCCGGTCGTGGGTTGGACGAGGACGCGGTCGCCGGGCACCGCCGCGAGCCGCTTCAGCTCCGCCGGCGTCAGCCGGTGGGACTGCGTGAGGAGCAGGGTGGAATCGCCGCCGTTGCGCTCCGCCGCGTCGGCGGCGTCGGCGGCGTCGTCGATGCCGCGGGCGACGGTGACCTCGGACCCCTGGTCGGCCAGGATCCGGACGAGTGCGCGGGTGCCTTCGGGCCCGGCCGATTCGGGGTCGAGGTCGCCGCGGACACTCGTTTCGGAGCCGAGTGACACCAGCAGCGCCACCACGACCAGGGCCGCGCCGAACAGCAGCGGGCCTCGGGCCGCGCGCCACATCTGCCGGGGGGTGCGGGAGATCTGGGCGGACTGCCGGGACGGCTGCGACGGCGGGGATGCCTGGGACGCGGGGGCGGCGGTGGCACCGCTTTCGGGGGCGGGGCTTTCGGGGGCGGGCACGCTCACCGGGCCGCCCCCGCACCGGCGTCCTGCGGGTGGACCGGTCGGCCCGCCGCGAGGCGGGTGTCGAGCTCCTCCAGCATCCTGGCGTGCTCGGCCGTCGCCTCGCGGCCGCCGTACCAGACGTCGTTGAACACCGTTGCGGCCCGGTGCAGCTCGACACGGTGCGCGGGGAGCGCGACGGACGCCTCGGACGCGAGCTCGGTCGCCGTGCGCCCGGAACGCGGTGCGACGATCGCGCGCTCCTCCAGATCGCGGGTGAAGGCGCGGAGCCGCTCCCTGACGGCGTCGGCGTACTCGCCCGCTGCGGCATGGCGGTCGGCGCGGGCGCGGTGCGCCGCCGCCGTCAGGGCGGTCGCGGGGTCGAACAGCGCGCCGCGGCGCCGCGCCCTGCGGGCCGGGCGGGTGTAGAGCAGCAGGGCGACCACCAGCAGGGCGAGGACGGCCAGGACGGGCCCGAGCACCCACCACCCGCCGGGGACGCTGTCGGACTCGCCGATCACCCGGAGGAGTTCGGCCAACCACTCGGCGACGGCGTCGTAGATGCGCTGGAGCAGGCCGGGGTCGTTGTTGCCGTAGTCGGGGTCGGCCAGCTCCTCACGGGCGATCCGGGCGCCGTCGTCCCCGCTCACCTGGCCGCCCGCCTGCGCTGCCACCGCCACCGCCGCCGCTGTCGCCGTCAATGCGGCGCCCCGTACTGCTCCCCGTACGGCCGGGGCCGGTCGCGCAGGTAGACCTCGGCGCCGACGGACTCGTGGCCGCCGCGGGTGGCGGTCTGGAGTTCGAGGTCGAAGCCCTCGCGGCGCATGCGCATGTCGACGTAGAGCAGTGTGGTGACCCCGGCGAGGAAGGGGCTGGTGACGGCGCCGCTGACCGCGGTGCCGAGGAAGGTCGCGACGCCCACGGTGATGCCGACCCACGCGGCGTCGCCGCCGAGCGGGGCGGCCTGGTTCACCATGGAGAACGGGAAGTTCAGGATGCTGCCGACCACGCTGACGAGGACCTGCGAGAGCAGCAGGATGAGGAAGACCCGCCACCAGCTCCGCCGGGTCAGCGCCCACGACCGGCCCAATGCGCTGAACGGGCCGATGCGCTCCAGCACCACGGCCGGCATCGCCAGGGCGAACTTGTTCATGATCCAGGCGTAGAAGGCGACGTAGGCGAACACGCTGAGCAGCACCATGGGGATGAACACGTACCACTCGGTGCTCTGCCAGGTGGCCGCGATCACCGCGACGTTGAGGACGGTCACGCCGCCGGCGATGGCGATCATGAGGAAGTAGATGAGGAGCTGCACGGCTCCCAGGCCGAGGATGGCGCCGATACGGCCGTTGACGGCGGCGATGGCGTCGCCGAAGCTCAGCCGGTGGCCCAGGACCGCGCGGCCGATGACCCCTGCCAGCAGCCCGCTCAGGACGAGCACGGCGATGGCGTTCACCAGCAGGCCGGCGAGGATCGCGCCGAACCCGAAGGCCCCCGTGGCGAGCAGCTCGTCGAGGAGTTCGTCCGGGTTGTCGACGTTCGAGGGCGGCGCCGCGGTGAGGCTGCTCAGTTCGCCCAGCAGGACCGCGGAGCCGAAGGCCGGCAGGATGCTCGCCAAGCCGATGACCAGGACCGAGATCCCGAGTGTGGCCTTGGGGTTCTCCCGCATGTAGGCGAAGGTGCCGTTGAAGATGTCGCCGAGGGTGAGCGGCCGGAGCGCGACGACGCCGGGCCGCGGCTCCCGCGGCGGGGGGACCCAGCCGGAATGAGGCGGTGGTCCCATCGGCGATGGGCCCCAGGCGCCGCCGGATCCCGGCGGGGGACCCCAACCCCCGCCGCCGGGCGGCGGCGGCCCCTGCGGACCGTAGGGATCCGGCCCCTGCGGGCCTCCGGGTGCCGCCCAGCCGCCGCCGGGCGGCGGCCCCTGCGGGCCTCCGGGCCCGCCCTGCCAGCCGGGTCCGTGCTGCGCAGGCGGGTACGGGCCGCTGCCCGGGGGCTGCCAGCCCCCGCCGTCGTCCTGCGTCATCGATACTCCGTGGGGGTCGCCGGATCGCTGTTGCCGCGGCCGCGGGTCGCCCGCGAGCGCACCCCCAACCTACTTGCACCATGGGATATCGCCGCCGCGCCGTGTGCCCGGGCCGCGGCGCGGGTATAGGCGGAAAACGGGCGGCGGGCCCGCTGCGAGGGGCCGGCGTGGCGGGGTGCGCCCCTGGTGGGCCGTGTTGCCGGTGCTCGTTCATTCATTTTGTATGCTTTCGTTATCCGCAGGTGTGCGGTACCCCGGGACCGACGGCTCTAGACGCGGCGGCCGGTCACGCGGCAGGGTGTGCCGAGAGTGCCGGTCGGCGGCCGGAAGTGCCTGGTCCGGCCGTCCCCCGGGCACGATGAGCCCGCAGATGGCAAGCTTGGACGGGGTGTCCGCGCGCGGCGGCCCCGGCAGGAGTGTCGGCGCGCACGGAGCGCGGGCGGAAGGCTCGCCCTCCGGGCGATAACGCCAGAGACGCAGTAGACGCCGAAGTTGTGCCGCATGAGTGTCCGGAAAGGAGAAGGTGCTCGGGCCCGCGTGATTCCGCGCGGAGCGGCCCCCCAAGGGCCGCCCGCCACGGTGCGCGGGATCAGCCGAAGAGCGCCGGAAAGTCAATGAAGGGACGCGTACTGGTCGTCGACGACGACCTCGCTCTCGCCGAAATGCTGGGCATCGTCCTGCGGGGTGAAGGCTTCGAGCCGTCATTCGTGCACGACGGCGACAAGGCGCTCGAAGCATTCCGCGAGACCAAACCGGATCTCGTACTGCTCGACCTCATGCTGCCGGGTGCCGACGGTATCGACGTGTGCCGGCAGATCCGGGGCGAATCGGGTGTGCCCATCGTCATGCTCACGGCGAAGAGCGACACCGTCGACGTCGTCCTCGGCCTCGAATCGGGGGCCGACGACTACATCGTCAAGCCGTTCAAACCCAAGGAGTTGGTGGCGCGGGTGCGCGTGCGGCTGCGCCGCACGGAGGAGCCGGCCCCCGAGGTGCTCCAGATCGGCGACATCACCATCGACGTCGCCGGCCACTCGGTGCGCCGCGACGGCACGCCCATCAGCCTCACCCCGCTGGAGTTCGACCTCCTCGTCGCGCTGGCGCGCAAACCGCGCCAGGTCTTCACCCGCGAGGTCCTCCTCGAACAGGTGTGGGGGTACCGGCACGCCGCCGACACCCGCCTGGTGAACGTGCACGTCCAACGGCTGCGCGCGAAGATCGAGAAGGACCCCGAGCACCCCGAGGTCGTCGTCACCGTGCGCGGCGTCGGCTACAAGGCCGGGACCGCCTGACCAAGTGCGAGTGATCGAGTAGACGTGTGACGGCCAGGGTGTCGATCAGGAGGCGGACGGCCGGCGGCCGGCCGGGCGGCGCCATGGGCGGCAGGCGCGGCGCCCCCGGCCCGGGGGCCGCCGAGCGCCCCGAGGGCGAGGCCGCGGCGCGGTCGCGCGCGCAGCACGCCGCGGCCCTGGTCCAGCGCAGCTACCTCGCGGCGCAGCGCGTCGCCCGCCGCCTGGTCGGCGCGGTCCACTCGCGCTGGCGGCGGTCGCTGCAACTGCGCGTCGTCAGCATGACCCTGGTGACCTCGGCGCTGGTCACAGCGGTCCTCGGGTTCTTCATGATGCAGCAGGTGCAGGCGGGCCTGCTCGACGCCAAGCAGGACGCCGCACTCAGCGACCACCAGGCCGGGCTCACCTACGCCCTGAGCGAACTCCAGGGCGACGAGCAGGCGGGCGACCGCTACGGCCAGTTCGAGCAGATCACCAGCGAACTCAGCACCCGCAGCGGCGCCACCGGCCTCTACGACGTCCTCATCCTGCCCTCGTTCCCCGGCGACAACGGGTGGACCAGCGGCGACGTCGAAGAGGCGAGCGTCCCCGACGCCCTGCGCGACAAGGTCCAGCAGACCAGCGAGCTGGAAAAGCCCTACCTGCGCTACACCGAGATCGTGCGCACCGGCGGCACGGAACCCGGCCTGGCCGTGGGCGCCCAGCTCGTCGACGCCTACGAGCTGTACTACGTCTTCCCCCTCGACCACGAGCAGCAGATCCTGAACCTCGTCCAGGGCACCCTGTACCTCGTGGCGTCGGCGCTGAGCATCCTGCTCGCCGCGATCGCCTACATGGTCACCCGGCAGGTGGTGCTGCCGGTGCGCAGGGCCGCCGGCTCGGCGGAGAAGCTCTCATCGGGCGACCTCACCGAACGGATGAAAGTGCGCGGCGAGGACGACCTCGCCCGCCTCGCCGTCTCCTTCAACAACATGGCCGGGAACCTCCAGGAGAAGATCCGCGAACTGGAGGAGCTGTCGAAACTGCAACGGCAGTTCGTCTCCGACGTCTCCCATGAGCTGCGTACCCCCCTCACCACCATCCGCATGGCGGGCGACCTGCTCTTCGACGACCGCGACGGCTTCGACCCCACCGTCCGGCGCTCGGTGGAGCTGCTCCAGAGCCAACTGGAGCGGTTCGAGGAGCTGCTCGCCGACCTGCTGGAGATCAGCAGGCACGACGCCGGGGCCGCCACCCTCGCCATCGAGTCGGTCGACGTGCGCGGCGCGGTGCTGAAAGCCGTCGGCGACGCCGAGCAGATCGCGGAGAAGCGCGGCATCAAGGTCGTGCTGCGGCTGCCCGCCGACCCCTGCGTCGCCGAGTTCGACTCCCGCCGGATCAGCCGTATCCTGCGCAACCTCGTCGTCAACGCCATCGAGCACAGCGAAGGCAAGGACGTCATCGTCACCGCCGCCGGCGACCGCGATTCCGTCGCCGTCGCGGTGCGCGACTTCGGCGTCGGCCTCAAGGAAGGCGAGGAGCTGCTCTGCTTCGACCGGTTCTGGCGGGCCGACCCCGCGCGGGCGCGCACCACCGGCGGGACCGGGCTGGGGCTGTCCATCGCCAAGGAGGACGCCACACTGCACGGCGGCTGGCTCCAGGCGTGGGGGACACCCGGCAAGGGGTCGCAGTTCCGGCTGTCGCTGCCCCGCAAGGCAGGCGGTGAACTGCGCGGTTCCCCGCTCCCGCTCGCGCCCCCCGAGATGGCCATGGGCAGGGTCCGCGCCGTCGCCGCCATCACCGCCGGCGACGCCGAGGCGTCCCGCACCGCACCGACAAGGGAGCAGCCGTGACCGCCTCCCGAAGCCCTCGCAATCCACAGCATCCCCGGAATCCCCGGCGCTCCCGAAGCCCCCGGAATTCCGGCAGCGGCTGGAGCCGCGACGCCCGCCGGGCCGCCGCGCTCCTGTGCCTCGCCGCGCTCCTCACCTCGTGCGCGAGCGTGCCGACCGGCGGCCCCATCGTCGCCGGTGGCGGCGGCGAGAACGGGCGCGGCCACCAGGACGACTACGTCCGGCTGCTGCCCGCGGGCCCGCAGCAGGACGTCGGCGAGGAGCGGCTGGTCCGCGACTTCCTCCGCGACATGGGCAGCCTCGAAGAGGACCACCGGGCGGCGCGGCTCTTCATGACGGGCGACGAGCAGCGGCAGTGGCGGCCCAACGGCACCGTCCTGGTCTACGACGAGATCCGCGACGCCGACTTCACCGTCAGCACCGCGGCCGACGGCGAAAGCGCCACCGTGCGGATGCGGGCCGACCAGGTCGCCAGCATCGACCACGGGGGGCAGTACCTGCCCGTCGACAAGGGCGAGCGCATCGACACCGTGTTCACCCTGGCGAAGGCCAAGGGGCAGTGGCGCATCGCCGACCTGCCCGACGAACTGCTGCTGTCGCGCCGCGACATCGACCGCGTGTACCGCCCGCTGAACCTCTACTACTTCAACCAGGACGACAGCACCCTGGTGCCCGACCCCGTGTTCATCCCGGCCTCCACCGAGGAGATCCCCACCCGCCTGGTGCGGATGCTCGTCAACGGGCCCACCGAGTGGCTGGCGCCCGCGGTGCGCACCGCGTTCCCCAAGGACACCAAGGTCGCGGTCGCCTCCAGCGGCGGGCGCGTGACCGTGCAGCTGCGCTCGACCGGCGGATCGCCCGACCAGGGCGAATCCTTCCGCATGGGCGCGCAGATCGCCTGGACCCTGCGCCAGCTCGCCGAGGTCCAGGAGTTCACCGTCGAGGTGAACGGCGAGGAGACCCCGATCCCCGGCGGCCAGGACGGTGTCCAGCAGGTCTCAGGGCGGCTGTGGGACTCCGTGAACCCGTCGGTGGGCTCCGACAGCGAGCACGCCTACTTCACCCGCGAGGGGCAGCTCTGGTCGCTGTCGGCCGGTAGCGGCAAGCAGAACGCCGACCCGGTGCCCGGCCCCGCCGGCGCGGGCAGCGCCCCGCTGGAGCAGTACGCGGTGTCGGTGCGGGAGGGCCTGGTCGCCGGTATCGACGCCGCCGAGAAGGACTCCACGTCGGTGCTTGTCGCCGACCTCTCCGACGGCAGCGAGTACCGCACCGTTCTCAAGGACGGCGACTACACGTCCCTGTCGTGGGACGGCTACGACAACCTGTGGGTCGTGCAGGACCTCGGTTCGGGCGCCGACTCCGAAGAGGAGCGCGAGGCCGACTCCGCTGCCGACGACACCGAGCGCGGTCCCGAGCGCGATCCCGCCGACCCCGCGCCGCCCGACGAGCGGGCCGACGACGACCCCGAGTCGGGGGCGACCCGGCTGTGGCAGGTCGACGACGGGAAGCCGACCCGGGTCGAGGCGCCCGAGCTCGACGACCGCACGGTCACCCGGCTGCGCGCCTCGCGCGACGGCACCCGGGTGGCGGTCCTCCTCGAAGAGGACGACACCTCCCGCCTCTACGTCGGGCGCGTCACCGAGCACGACGGCGAGGTGCGGCTCGACCGGTTCAAACCGCTCGGCTCCGACCTGACCGAGGTCACCGACGTCGCGTGGCGCGGCGCCGACCAGCTCGCCGTCCTCGGCAAGCGCGGCGGCGCCGTGCTCGGGTACCTGGTGCGCCTCGACGGCAACGCCGAGTCGACCAGCGCCTCCGCGCCGCCCGGCGCCGACATGAAGACCATCGCGGCGGCGCCCGGTCAGCCGCTGCTCTCGGGCGCGGAGGACGACCGGATCTGGATGACCAACGACCGCGTCACCTGGCAGCGCATCACCGACGGCACCAACCCCGTCTATCCGGGCTAGTCGCACTTCGTTGCGTCGGCTGGGCGGCCTGGTCGAAGTCCTGCCAACGCGGGTCCCGGGCGGCCGTCCACAGGCCGCGCGATCCGCCTCGCCGCGACGGTGGTCGCGGCGCCAGTATGGCCGAATGGACCCGGAGCACCCGGCCCCGCCCGCCGCACCCGCCTGGATCGCGGCGGCGCTCTCGGCGCTGGTCGACCTGCTGCTCGGCGAGACCTGCGCCGGATGCGGGCGGCCCGGGGCCGCCCTGTGCGCCGCGTGCTCCGGGCTCCTCGACCGCCGGCCGCGGCGCTGCCGCGGCCGCCCCGGCTGCCCGCAGGCGTGGGCGGTCGGCCCCTACTCCGGCCGCGACCGCTCGGTGCTGCTCGCATTCAAGGAGCAGCAACGCCGCGGCCTCGCAGCCCCGCTGGGGCGCTCACTCGCCGCCGCCGTCACCGCGGCGTCCCGCGCGGGCCCCGGGAGCCCGCTGCTGCTGGTGCCGGTGCCGCCGCGGCCGTCCGGTGTCCGCCGCCGCGGCTACGACCCCGTCCTGCTGCTGGCCGGTGCGGCGGCCCGCGCCCTCACCGCGCGCGCCCGCCCCGCCCGGGTCCACGCGGCGCTGCGCCCGGTCCGCCGCGTCGCCGACCAGGTCGGCCTGCGCCGCGACGAGCGGCGGGCGAACCTCGCCGGAGCGTTCGCCGTGCCGCGGCGCGCGGTGCGGCCGCTGCACGGCCGCGCGGCAGGGCGCACCGTCGTCCTCGTCGACGACGTCCTCACCACCGGCGCCAGCCTCGCCGAGGCCGCCCGTGCCCTGCGGGCGGCCGGTGTGCACCCCGCCGCAGCGGGGGTGCTGGCCGAGCGCGGTCGAGGCAGTGGGCGGCCGGGGTAATCTCAGTGGGTCTCTTGCGCGGGCCGGATGCCCGGTGTGTCCGGCCGGTCCGCGGGAGGGGCTGCACGCGCCCGGGAGGTGTCGGGAGTTCCCCTGCTGACAGCTGGTGAATCTCGGGTTAGCGTTCGAGCATGGCACCCGTCCGGGTCCGTGGTTGCGCCGGGTTCGGCGCCCCGAGCGAGGGGCGCCCGCCCGGCAAGCCGAGGCCAGCCGCAGGCGAAACGGCCCACGTAAGGCGACTTTTCGTCGACCGATCACGGTGCGGCTTAGAGGTAAGACCTGCCCCGTCGGAGGTCCCGATGTCCTCCACGACAGGGAGAAGGGCGGTAGTGGTGCATAAGCGCCGCGGAACCCTCAGCAGGCGGATGTGGGGACGAAGACCAGGTCGGCCGGACGGGTGGCATGCTCCTCGCGTGGATCTCCAGGCGCGCGGCGGAAGTTCGCACCGATTACCCACGTTGCTCCCGATACACCGTTGAGGTCTCGTTCACCCTGGTGAAGCCGATGCCGCATGGGGAGTGCAGGGGTGCGATCGGATGGGTATACGGCACCCAACACCGCGTGACGTGTTATCTCGTCCGCTTCGCGGAGAGGAACCACGGGAGCGGGCGCCCGCAGCCCCGGCGGTGGGCGCACAACCAGAAGCAGGGCCGCCGCAGCCACGGCGGCCACGCGCGACGAAGGGGGTCTTGTGGACATCATCGTCAAAGGTCGGCGCACAGGTGTCAGCGACAAGTTCCGGCAGCACGTCGAAACGAAGCTGGCCAAACTCTCCAAGTGGGAGCAGAACGGGATGAGCGTCGATGTGGAGGTGTCCAAGGAGCGCAACCCGAAGCTCGCCGACCAGCGCGAGCGCGTCGAGTTGACCATCCACGGCGGTGGTCCGGTGATCCGGGGTGAGGCGTCGGCCGACGACCGCTACGGAGCGTTCGACATCGCGCTGGACCGGATCGAAGCGCGCCTGCGCAAGGTCGCCGACCGCCGCAAGGTGCACAAGGGGGCCCGGGCGCCCGTCTCGGTCGCCTCGGCAACGGCCGACCTCGCCAACGGCAACGGCGGCCCGCTCGCCGGTACCGGCCGGGTCCGCACGGCTCCCGCCGCCAGGGACGCCGAGGACACCGAGATCGACGGCGTCGCCATCGACACCGCGTTCGGCGATGAAATCCTGGAACTCGACACCCAGGGCGAAAACCCGGTCATCGTTCGGGAGAAATTCCATTACGCCAAGCCCATGAGCATTGACCAGGCGCTGATGGAAATGGAACTCGTCGGGCACGATTTCTACCTGTTCCACGACGAGAAGTGCGACGCCCCCAGCGTGGTGTACCGCCGGAAGGGCTTCAACTACGGCGTCATGCGCCTCATGGAGTAATCCGGCGGGCCGCACGGCGCGGCCCGGCAGCGCGGTGCGCCGCGACCGCACCCCGGGCGGCCGCGGCGCACACCTATGTGGTCTGCTTTTCCCAACCTCCGGCGGATTCCCGCGAATTTGCGGAAACTGTAGAAACACCGGGCCGGTTGGTGCTGTGCTGAAACAAGCCCTGCTCGAACAGGCCCTGCTCGAACAGGCCCTGCTCGAACAGGCCCTGCTCGAACAGGCCGTACTCGAACAAGCCCTGCTCGAACAGGCTGTGCCCGAACAAGCCGTGCCTGAACAAGCTGCTGGAACACGTTGAACGACCGGCGACCGCCGCCGTGCGGTGAGGAAGGGACTACGCAGCCGTGACCGGGACTCCCCCCACCCGCCGCGAACCCATCCGGGTCCTCGTCGTGGACGACCACGCCTTCTTCCGCAGGGGCCTCGTCTCGGTCCTCGCCGAAGAGTCCGACATCAGCGTGGTCGGTGAGGCGGGCGACGGGCGCCAGGCCGTGGACCAGGCCGGCGATCTGCTCCCCGACGTCGTCCTCATGGACGTCCGGATGCCCCACATCAGCGGCATCGACGCCTGCACCGGGATCAAGAGCGCCGTCCCCAGCGCCAAGATCGTCATGCTCACCATCAGCGACGAGGAGGAGGACCTCTTCGACGCGATCAAGGCGGGCGCGACCGGCTACCTGCTCAAGGAGATCTCCGTCATCGAACTGCCCGAGGCGGTCCGCGCGGTCGCCGACGGCCAGTCGTTCATCAACCCGTCCATGGCGACCAAGCTCATCGGCGAGTTCGCGACCCTCGCCAAGAAGGAGTCCGACAAGGGCCGCGGCGGCGACGTGCCCGCCCCTCGGCTGACCGACCGCGAGAAGGAGGTCCTGCGGCTGGTCGCGCGCGGATTGAACAACCGCGACATCGGCCAGGAACTCTACATCTCCGAGAACACCGTGAAGAACCACATCCGCAACATCCTGGAGAAGCTCCAGCTGCACTCCCGGATGGAGGCGGCGCTCTACGCGATCCGCGAACGCATCCTCGACGAGGACTGAATCCCGGCCCGGTGTTCGGAGCCGACTGCCTGCCCTGAACTCCCTGCCCACGATTTCCCTGCCCCCGAACTCCCGGCCCCGGATTCCCGCCTCCCGATCTCCGGCCCTCGATTCTCACCTGGTCCTAACCCTCGGGTGACAGTCTGGGGGAGCGGCCGCACCCGCGCGGCCGCCGCGCCCACCGAGGTCAGGGCCGCGGGCCCGGCCTGAAGCGGCGGCATCGCGGCGCCCCGTCCCGCGCAGCGCGCTCGTATGCAACGGTCGAGGTACTAGGGTCGCCTACGATGGAATGCTGGGTGTAGTGGAGTAGTCGCCCCGCCTCAACCGACGCGGGCCACGATCGGCGAGGAGCGCATAGGAAGTGCCAGGCATACTCGACAAGGTCCTGCGCGCGGGCGAAGGCAAGATCCTGCGTAAGCTCAAGAAGCTCAAGGACCAGATCAACTCGATCGAGGACGACTACGTCGATCTGAGCGACGCCGATCTGCGCGAACTCACCGACGAGTACAAGCAGCGCTACGAGGACGGCGAGTCACTCGACGACCTGTTGCCCGAGGCGTTCGCCACGGTGCGCGAGGCCGCCAAGCGCACGCTCGGCCAGCGCCACTTCGACGTCCAGCTCATGGGCGGCGCCGCGCTGCACCTCGGCAACATCGCCGAGATGAAGACCGGCGAGGGCAAGACCCTCACGGCGACCCTTCCCGTGTACCTCAACGCGCTCTCCGGGAAGGGCGTGCACGTCGTCACCACCAACGACTACCTCGCCCGCCGCGACGCCGAGAACATGGGCCGCATCTACCAGTTCCTGGGTATGGAGGTCGGGGTCATCGTCCCCGACATGTCCAACGACGAGCGCCGCAAGGCCTACCTCGCCGACATCACCCACGGCACCAACAACGAGTTCGGCTTCGACTACCTCCGCGACAACATGGCGCTGTCAAAGGACGACCTCGTGCAGCGCCAGCACCACTACGCCATCGTGGACGAGGTCGACTCCATCCTCATCGACGAGGCGCGCACCCCGCTCATCATCAGCGGGCCCGCGGAGCAGAACTCGCGCTGGTACTCCGAGTTCGCCAAGATCGCGCCGCGGCTGCGCGGCGTCGAAGTGCGCGACCAGGACAACCTCCGCGAGATCGAAGAGCGCGACGGCGTCACCTACCACTACGAGTACAACCTCAAGAAGCGCACGGTCGGCATCACCGAGGCCGGTGTCGCGAAGGTCGAGGACTGGCTCGGCATCGAGAACCTGTACGAGGCGGTCAACACCCCTCTCATCAGCTTCCTGAACAACTCGCTGAAGGCGAAGGAGCTCTTCAAGCGCGACAAGGAGTACGTCGTCAAGGACGGCGAGGTCCTGATCGTCGACGAGTTCACCGGTCGCGTCCTGGCCGGCCGCCGCTACAACGAGGGCATGCACCAGGCCATCGAGGCCAAGGAGAAGGTGCGGATCAAGGACGAGAACCAGACCCTCGCCAAGGTCACCCTCCAGAACTACTTCCGGCTGTACGAGAAGCTCGCCGGGATGACCGGTACCGCCACCACCGAGGCGGCCGAGTTCAACCAGACCTACGACATCGGCGTCGTGCCCATCTCCACGAACATGCCGATGGTCCGCACCGACCGCAAGGACATCGTCTACAAGAACGAAGAGGTCAAGTTCGACGCGGTCGTCGACGACATCGCCGAGTGCCACGAGAAGGGCCAGCCGGTGCTGGTCGGCACCACCAGCGTCGAGAAGTCCGAGCTGCTGTCGAAGCTGCTCAAGCGCAAGGGCATCCCGCACGAGGTGCTGAACGCGAAGAACCACGCGCGTGAGGCGTCCATCATCGCCCGGGCGGGCAAGCTCAGCTCCGTCACCGTCGCCACCAACATGGCGGGCCGCGGCACCGACATCATGCTCGGCGGCAACCCCGAGTTCATGGCCGACGAAGAGCTCCAGGCGCGGGGCCTCGCTCCGCTGGAGACCCCCGAGGACTACGAAGAGGCGTGGCCCGCGGCGCTCGAAAAGGCCAAGCAGGAGTTCGACGAAGAGCACGAGCAGGTGGTCGACGCCGGCGGGCTGTACGTCCTCGGCACCGAGCGGCACGAGTCGCGCCGCATCGACAACCAGCTCCGCGGCCGCTCCGGCCGCCAGGGCGACCCCGGGATGTCGCGCTTCTACCTCTCCTTGCAGGACGACCTGATGCGGCTGTTCAACAGCGCCCGCGTCGAGATCATCATGGAGCGGCTGAAGATCCCCGAGGACCAGCCCATCGAGCACGGTGTGGTCAGCAAGGCCATCATGAGCGCTCAGGGCCAGGTCGAGGTCCAGAACTTCGAGATCCGCAAGAACGTCCTGAAGTACGACGAAGTCATGGACCGCCAGCGCAAGGTCATCTACGCCGAGCGCCGCAAGGTCCTCGACGGCGCCGACCTCCAGGAGCAGGTCGAGGCCATGCTCGACGACGTCCTTGAGGGCTACGTCCGCCAGGCCACCGCGGAGGGCGACGCCGAGGACTGGGACCTCGAACGGCTGTGGAAGGCGTTCGGCCAGGTCTACCCGGTCAGCTTCACGGCCGACGAACTGGTCGAGGACAACGGCGGCGAGATCAGCACGATCACCCCCGACATCCTCATCCAGCGCGTCACCGAGGACGCCCGCTCCGCCTACGCCCGGCGCGAGGAGGAGCTCGGCGCCGAGAACATGCGCGAGGTCGAGCGCCGCGTCATCCTCCAGGTCATGGACCGCAAGTGGCGCGAGCACCTCTACGAGATGGACTACCTCCAGGAGGGCATCGGCCTGCGCGCCATGGCGCAGCGCAACCCGCTGATCGAGTATCAGCGGGAGGGCTTCGACATGTTCCAGGAGATGCTCGCGAGCATCAAGGAGGAGGCCGTCGGCTTCCTGTTCAACGTCGAGGTGCAGGTCAACAACAAGGAGGACGACTCCGAGGTCTCCGCGTCCAGCGCCGCCGCCACCGCGGCGGCCAAGGCCGGCGCCCTCGCGGCGGCAGTGGGCGGCGACACCGCCGTCCGCCCCGGCTCCGGTGATTCCGCCGGATCCGACGAGGACTCCGAGGACGCCGAGGGCGACTCCGCCGATGCGGAGTCCGACGACGCAGCCGCGGCCGCCGCCTCCGACCGTCCCGACCTCGTCGTCCCCGGGTTCGGCGAGGGCCGCCCCGGACGGCTCGACTACTCCGCCCCGAGCGAGACCGGCGGGGTCGAGAAGCGCTCCGAGACCGTCGACGACGCCTACGCCGGCACGTCCCGCAACGCGCCGTGCCCGTGCGGCTCGGGCAAGAAGTACAAGAAGTGCCACGGCGCGCCGAACGCCAAGTAGTGCGGCGCTCGCACGACCGACGGCCAGGGGCCCCGCGGTGCGCGGGGCCCCTGGCCGCTCCCGGGCCCCTGCCGTGAGCGGCGACCGCCCCTACACCACCCTCAGCTGCGCGATGTCCCTCGACGGCCACATCGACGACCTCGCGCCCCGGCGCCTGGTGCTGTCCGACGACGCCGACTGGGACCGCGTCGACGCCGTCCGCGCCGACCACGACGCGATCCTCGTGGGCGCGGGCACCGTCCGCGCCGACGACCCCCGGCTGCTGGTCCGCTCCGAGCGGCGCCGGGCCGCCCGTGTCGCCGCGGGCCGCCCGCCGAACCCGCTGCGCGTCACCCTCACCAGCGGGGGCGGCCTCGACCCCGGGCACAGGATGTTCGCCGACACCGCCGCGCCCACGCTCGTGTACACATCGGCGTCCGCAGCCCCGGCGCTCACCCGGCATCTCGCCGCGGCCCCCGCTGCCACCGTCGTCGCAGCGGGCGAACCGCTGGACCTGCGCGTACTACTGGCCGACCTGCGCGGGCGCGGTGTCGAGCGGCTGATGGTCGAGGGCGGCGGGCGCGTCCACACCCGCTTCCTCGCCGAGTCCCTCGCCGACGAGCTGCACCTCGTCATCGCCCCGTTCATGGTGGGGGAGGGGGCCGCACCGCGGTTCCTGTACCCCGCGGCGTTCCCGCAGACCCCGGCGGCGCCCATGCGGCTCGCCGAGGCGAAGGCGCAGGGCGACCTCGTGCTGCTGCGCTACCTCCTGTAGCTGCGCTGCTTCCTGACCTGCGCTGCTGCCTGACCTTCCCTGCTTCCTGAACTCCCGAGTTGCCCTGCCCCCTGAACCGCCGGGGACACGGACAAGGGGCGGGCCCGCGGGCCCGCCCCTCACCTGTTCCCGATGCTTCAGTTGTTTCGGATACTTCGGATGTCGCCCGGACTGCGGAGCCGACCGGTCAGGTGCCGGTCCCGTCCTTGTCGCCTTGGGCGCCGTCGGCCTTGGGACGTGGCTCCGGCTGCGGCTCCGCGGCAGGGGTGCTGTCGCCGGCGGCGATCGGGACCTCGACGTCGGGGTTCACCGCGATGGACGCGCCCTCCTCGATCGGCTCGCGCCCAGGGGTCGCGATGTTCAGCCGGGTGATGAGGAAGTAGAAGATCACGTAGTACAGCGCGAAGTACAGCACGCCCATACCGAGGATCAGCGCCAGTCCGGTGGTGTTCGACTTCGTCGCGTTGAGCAGCATGTCGATCAGTCCGGCGGAGAATCCGAAGCCGAGATGGGCGTCGAGCGCGTTCAGGATCGCCATCGATATGCCCGTCAGGACGACGTGCACGACGAACAGCATCGGCGCGATGAAGATGAACGCGAACTCGATGGGCTCGGTGATCCCGGTGACGAACGCGGTCAGCGCGCCGGAGATCATGATGCCGCCGACGGCGGCGCGCTGGCTGGGGTGCGCGGCCCGCCACATCGCCAGGGCAGCTGCGGGCAGGCCGAACATCAGCACGGGGAAGAACCCGGACAGGAAGCCGCCGGCGGTGGGGTCGCCCGCGAAGTAGCGGTTGATCTCGCCGTGCACGACGCCGTCAGGGCCTTCAAAGGTGCCGAAGATGAACCAGACCACGGAGTTCACGACGTGGTGCAGGCCGAACGGCAGTAGCAGCCGGTTGACGATGCCGTAGGCGCCGGCGCCGATCCAGCCGGAGGTCATGATCCACTCGCCGAGGCTGTTGATCCAGCCGCCGACGGTCGGCCAGAGGAAGCCGAACGCCACACCGAGGATCAGGCCGGCGAGGGCGGTGATGATCGGCACGAAGCGGCGGCCGCCGAAGAATCCCAGCCAGGTGGGCAGCTTGATCCGGTAGTAGCGCTGCCACAGCAGCGCCGCGACCAGGCCGATGACGATGCCGCCGAGGACGTCCGTGGGGTTCTTGGCGCCCCAGTTGATCGCCGGTTCCAGTGTGGAGATGTCCCCTTCGGCGGGGACGCGGGTGCTGGGGTCGGCCGCTGCCGCGTAGGTGGTGACCCGCGTGCCGACGTCGCCCTGCGGCCCGTCGAACGCGAAGAACACCACCTTGGACACCCGGTCGAAGACCAGGTAGCCGACAACGGCGGCGAGGGCTGTGGAGCCGTCGGCCCGCTTCGCGAAGCCGATGGCGACACCCACCGCGAACAGCAGGGGCATCAGTTCGAACAGCGCGTTGCCGGCCTGTCCGACGACGTTGGCGACCTGTTCCCAGCCGCCGATGGCGCCGAGGAGGTCGGGCTGGCCGAGGCGCAGCAGGATGGCTGCCGCGGGGAGCACGGCAATGGGCATCATCAGGCTGCGCCCGATGCGCTGGAGGATGGCGAGTGCCGCTGATGGGGCCTTCGCCTGTTCTGCCGGCATGGTGGAGCTCATCGGTGGTTCTCCCATGACTTGCAGGTGAGAGGGGGCGGAAGTGGGGAGCGGGTCTGCGCGGTGCGGAGCGCTGGTCGGCAGGGTGCTGGCGTCGGCGGGTCGTCCGGGCGGCGCGGTGCCGCTAACCCGCGGCGCGCCGGCGCGGGTCGAGTGCCGTTTGGAGTTGGTAGCGGTCGCCGCGGTAGGACGACGTGGCGACCTCGACGCAGCGCCCGTTGCTGAAGCTGCGGCGCTGCATCAGCAGTACGGGGCTGCCCGGCGGGAGCCGGAGCAGCTTCGCGTCAGTGGGGTCGCAGATGGCGGCTTCGATGGTCTGCTCGCCGGAGTCGAGCAGCACTCCGTACTCTTCTTCGAGCAGTTGGTACAGGGAGCGGCCGGCCAACGAGTGGGTGTCGAGGTCCGGGGCGAAGGACAGGGGGATGGTGGACCGTTCGACCGCCATAGGTTCGTCGTCGGCGGTGCGCAGGCGCTGGATATGGTGCACGCGCGTGCCGGGCGGGAGGTCGAGCATCCGGGCGGCGTGCCCTCCGGCGGGTTCGATCCGGCGCAGGATGTCGCGCGAGCCGGGGGTGAAGCCGCGCTGGCGCATGTCGTGGGTGAAGGATGCGAGGGCGAGGGCCATGGCGATCTTGGGGCGTGCCACGAAGGTGCCCTTGCCGGGGACCCGGTACAGCTTGCCTTCGGCGACGAGCTGGTCGATGGTCTGGCGGACGGTCATCCGCGACAGGCCGTATTCGGTGCCGAGCTCGCGCTCGGAGGGGATCGCGTCGTCCACGACCAGTCCGGAACCCTCGATGAGGTCCAGCAGGATCTCCCGGAGTTGTGAGTACTTCGGGATCGGGCTCGCCGGATCGATCGCCATGAGCGGTGCCTGTTCGCTGCGCGGTGGTGGACGTGGTCGGTTCGGAGCGGGTCTGATATGACTGGTATAGGCCGGACTAGACCACAGCACGACGCGGCGTGTCAATATCAGTCGCGCCGTTGCTTTCCAACAGCTTTCCAACTGCTTACATCTGCTTTCCACCAGTGTTCCAGCTGCGTTCCAGCTCGATATCGAATGGGCCGCGGGCCCTCAGCCATGGGGAGAAGTCAGTGCCAGCAACGACCAGCGTCATGCGCTCCGAGATCGATGAGCAGCCCCAGGCGCTGCGCGCCACGCTCGACGCGCTGCTGCCCAAGTCCGCGGAGATCGCCGCCCTTGCGCAGCAGACCCGCCAGGTCCTGTTCATCGCGCGCGGCACGTCCGACAACGCGGCCGTCTACGGCAGCTACCTGATCCAGGCGCACGCCGGGCGCCTCGCGAACCTCGCCTCGCCGTCCATCGCCACGGCCTACGGGGCGCGGATCGACCTCTCCGGTGTGCTCGCCGTCGCCATCTCCCAGTCGGGCAAGACCGAGGAGATCGTCGAGACGCTCCAATGGGCCGCCGACTGCGGTGCGAAGACCGTCGGCATCACCAACGGGGCCGACTCCCCGATGACCCGGATCGCCGACGTCGCACTGGTGACCCAGGCCGGGACCGAGCTCGCCGTCCCCGCCACCAAGACGTTCACCGCCCAGCTCGCCGCGCAGGCCGTGCTCGCCCTCGGCCTCGGCGCCGGGCTCGACGCCGCCGAACTGGAGCGGGTGCCCGACGTCGTCGAGGACATGCTCGGCCGCAACGAGGAAGCCATCGACGCGGTCGTCGAGCGCCTCGCCGGGGTGCACGGCACGGTGGTGTCCGGGCGCGGCATGGCATTCTCCACGGCGCTGGAGGCCGCCCTGAAGCTCAAGGAGGCGTGCTACCTGCACGCCATGGGACTCTCCTACGCCGACCTGCTGCACGGGCCCATGGCCGTGGTCGACGCCGACACCCCGGCGATCCTCATCGCGGCGAACAGCGGTCCGACCCTCGCGGGGACGGTCGCCCTGGCCGAGCGGGTCCGCGCGAACGGGGCGCCCGCCTACGCCATCGGCGGCGGATCCGCGCTCGCCGACGCCTGCGACCTCAGCGTCCCAGTGCCCGACCTGCCCGAATGGCTCGCACCGTTCAGCCTCATCGTCCCGGCGCAGATCATCACCGAGAAGCTGGCGCGGCGCCTCGGCTACGACCCCGACAGCCCCCGCGGGTTGAACAAGGTCACCCAGACCTCCTGACCTGAGCTCCCTGACCTGAGCTCCCTGACCTGAACCCTCTGACCTGAGCTCCCTGAACCGAGCCTCCTGATCTGATCCCTCTGATCTGATCCCGTCGACCTGGGCTCCCTGACCTGAGCCACCTGCGGCCCGTGCGCCCCGCTCGGGCCGCCCTGCCACTGGCGGGCGCGGCGGCGGCCTAAGCTCGGCCGTGGACCCGGAACCGGCGTACACTCCCGCTCGACCGAGCCCGGTCCGCACCTCGCCAACGCCCACTGGAGGAAGCATGTCCGACAAAGCAGCAGCGATCGTCGCCGGTCTCGGCGGGGCCGACAACATCGAAGACATCGAAGCCTGCATCACCCGGCTCCGCAGCGAGGTCGCCGACCCCGCGAAGGTCGACCAGGCCGCGCTGAAGGCCGCCGGCGCCCACGGTGTCCTGGTCTCCGGGAACGTCATCCAGGTCGTGGTCGGCCCCGAAGCCGACTCCCTGACCGACGACATCAACGACATCATCGGTTGAGGTCGGGCCGGCGCTGCCGGGCCGACCATCGACGCCGCGGGCGCGGCCGCCCGGCCGCGCCCACGCATGAGGAGGCAGCAGTGTTCTCTGTTCGCACACCCGTGGCGGGCTCCGCCGTGGGTCTCGCAGCGGTCCCCGACCCGGTGTTCGCCGAGGCGATGGTGGGCCCGGGTACCGCGGTCACCCCGAACGGCGGCAGCCAGGAGGCGGTCGCCCCGGTGGCGGGGACGGTCGTGAAGCTGCACGCGCACGCCTACGTCGTCGTCGGTGCCGACGGCCGCGGGGTGCTCGTCCACCTCGGGATCGACACGGTGAACCTGAACGGCGCCGGGTTCGAGAAGCTCGTGGACGAAGGCGCCGAGGTCGAGGCGGGCCGCCCCCTCATCCGCTGGAACCCGGACGAGGTCGCCGCGCGGGGGCTCTCGCCGATCGTGCCCGTCGTGGCGCTGGACGCCGCGGCCGACGCGGTCTCCGCCATCGCCGAAGGCGCCGTCGCCGTGGGAGACCCGCTGTTCCAGTGGGCCTGAGCTGGTGTCGGACCGGTACCGAGCACCGCTGCGCGGCTGCTAGACCGGAGCTGACCGCAAACCGAGAACCCACGGAGACGGAAGCCCTGTGCATCACCCTGACCACTCCGGACGCTCCGGACACTCCGGACAGCCCGATCACCCCGGCCCGCAGCCCTCCGGCCCCGGCCGGGACGCCGACGAGGACGGCGCGGCCCCCCGCGCGGCGCTGTTCGACCTCGACGGCACCCTGATCAACAGCGAGCCCCGCAGCCTCGCCACCTGGGCCAAGCTGCTCGACGCCCACAACGTGCCCTACGACGACGAGCGCCTGCACACCTTCATGGGGCGGCGCGGCCGCGATGTCCTCGCGGAGCAACCCGATCTGTTCCCCGGCGTGAGCTGGGACGTCCTCCTCGCCGAGCTGGGCGTGTACGGCTCGGCTCCGGACCTGCCCGAAGTGGAGCTGCTCCCCGAGTCGGTGCGGTTCGTGCGCCGCCTGCACGCCGAAGGCGTGCCGTTCGGCCTGGTCACCTCGGCCGGCCGGGACTGGGCGGAGTTGGCGCTCGACCGGCTCGGCGTGCGGGAGCTGTTCCGGGACCTGGTCACCGCGGGCGATGTCACGGTGGGCAAGCCCGACCCCGAGGGCTACCTCCAGGGCGCGGAGAAGCTGGGTTTCGCCCCCGAGCACGTCGTCGTGTTCGAGGACGCCCCCGCCGGTGTCGAAGCGGGCCGGCGCGCGGGGATGCGGGTCGTCGGCATCACCACCACGCACGCCCGCGACACCCTGGGGTCGGCCGACCTCGTCGTCGACCACCTGACCGAGGTCGACTGGCCGCGCATCGACGCCTAGTCCCCACGGCTCCGATGCCGCACCGGCCCCCGAAGCCGCCCCGAATGTCCCAAAAGCGTCCATAGTGCCGAATCGCGGGCCGCCGACCGGTGACGGCCCCGGTAAGCCTATGTACAATCACCGCAACCAAAGGCAAAACAAACTAAAACAATGTGAAGCCAAGGAGATGGGGAAGCAATGCCTAAATCCCTGACGGGTGTCGGCGTGAGCTCCGGCGTCGGCTACGGCCCATCGCTGCGCCTGACCCGGTCCGTGCCCGAGCCGCCCCCAGGCGACCGGCGCACACGCGACGCCGACTCCGAGACCGGCGTGGCCGTCAGGGCCATGGAGGACACGGCCGCCGACCTCACCGAACGCGGCGACCTGGCCGGCGGCCCGGCCAAGGAGGTCCTCGCGGCGCAGGCGCTCATGGCGCGCGACCCCTCGCTCGCCGACGACGTCCGGCGCCGCGTCGCCGACGGGACCTCGGCGGCGCGAGCGGTCTTCGAGTCCTTCGCGATGTACCGCGAAATGCTGCTGGGCGCCGGCGAGTACATGGCCGCGCGCGTCGCCGACCTCGACGACGTCCGCGACCGGGCGGTCGCCCGGCTGCTCGGCGTCCCCGTCCCCGGCGTCCCCGAATCGGACACCCCGTTCGTGCTGCTCGCGCAGGACCTCGCCCCCGCCGACACCGCCCTGCTCGACCCAGCGCGCGTCCTGGCGTTCGTCACCCGCGAAGGCGGCCCCACCAGCCACACCGCGATCCTCGCCCGCTCACTCGGCCTGCCCGCGGTCGTCTCCTGCGCCGACTCCGACACCATCGCCGACGGCACCATGCTGCTGGTCGACGGCGCCACCGGGGCCGTCACCCCCGAACCCGCCGCATCGGACGTCGACGCCGCGCGGGCCGCGGCAGCGGCGCGCGCCGACGCGGCCGCCCGGACCACCGGGCCCGGCGCCACCAAGGACGGCCACCCCGTCCCGCTGCTCGCCAACATCGGCGGCCCCAAGGATCTACCCGCCGCATTGGAGAACGGCGCCGAGGGCGTCGGCCTCTACCGCACCGAATTCCTGTTCCTGGACCGCGCCGACGCGCCCGGCCACGAGGAGCAGGTCGCCGCCTACCGCGCGGTCCTCGAAGCGTTCCCCGGCCGCAAGGTCGTCGTCCGCACCCTCGACTCCGGCGCGGACAAGCCCCTCGCGTTCCTCCCCCCGCCGGGGGAGGAGCCCAACCCCGCCCTCGGCGAGCGCGGGCTGCGCATGATGCGCCGCTTCCCCGAGGTGCAGGACGCCCAGCTCGCGGCGCTCGCCCAGGCCGAACGCGACACCGACGCCGACCTGCACGTCATGGCGCCCATGGTCACCGACCCCGAGGACGCCGACTACTTCGCCGCCGCGGCGGCCGACGCCGGGATCCGCACCGCGGGAATCATGATCGAGGTCCCCGCGGCGGCGCTGCGCGCCCGCCACCTCGCGGAGTCCGCCGCGTTCTTCAGCATCGGCACCAACGACCTCACCCAGTACGCGTGCGCGGCCGACCGCGAGGTGGGCGGCCTTGGCAGGTTCCAGGACCCGTGGCAGCCGGGCGTCCTCGACCTGGTCGCCGCCACCGCCGACGCGTCCGGTGCGGCAGGGCGCTCCTGCGGGGTGTGCGGCGAGGCGGCCGCCGACCCGGTCATGGCCTGCGTGCTGGTCGGCCTCGGGATCGACACGCTGTCCATGGGGGCGACCGCGCTGCCCATGGTCCGCGCCGCGCTCGCGCGGGTGACCCGGGCGCAGTGCCAGGCCGCCGCGGCGGCGGCCCGGGCCGCCCGCGGCCCGTCCGACGCCGTCGCAGCCGCCCGCGGCGCCCTTCCCGGACTCGCGGAACTGGGGCTCTGACCCCTTGCTCCGCACGCCCTGACCCCCGCGGGCCGTCCCCCTTGTCCCCGGGGTACTGGCCCCGGCCCGGCCCGGCCCACCGGGGACGCCGACCCCGGCCCCCTGCCCCCGGGCCGGCGGCGCGGCGTGCGCCGCCCGACGCATACGCGCACGCCGCGCCCCAGGGCGCCGTTATCGTGGGAGCCGCCTTCCCCCCTGACCCGGCCCGCCCGCGTCCCGTCTGCCCACGCCGTGAAGAGGACCCCATGCGAATCCGCCGCGCCGTTGCGCCGCTCTGCGCGCTCCTCCTCCTCACCGCCGGGTGCGCGGGCGCCGAAGAGGACGAGGGGCCCCGCGCCCAGCCGCCGAAGGCGTCCGACCCCGCCGACGCGGCGCGCGAACTCCTCGCCGACATGAGCACCAAGGACAAGATCGGCCAACTGTTCGTCCCGGTCGCCGTCGGCACCACGGCCGAGGAGAACGCCGAGCTGATCGACACGCACCGGCCCGGCGGCCTCATCTACTTCCCGGAGAACCTGGAGGACGCCGAGCAGATCGCGACCCTGTCCAACGGGCTCCAGGACCGCGCCGTCGACACCGGCGCCGGAGTCCCGCTGTTCCTCGGCATCGACCAGGAGCAGGGCATGGTCTCCCGGCTGCCGGTCGGCGCCCGGTTCCCCGACGCGATGGCGGTCGGCGCCACCGGCGACCCCGGCGCTGCCGACTCCCTCGCCCGCACCACCGCGAAAGAACTCGTGGCACTCGGGATCAACCTCGACTACGCGCCCACCGCCGACGTCAACGTCAACGCCGACAACCCGGTCATCGGCATCCGGTCCTTCGGCGCCGACCCCGGACTCGTCGGGACGATGATGGCGGCCGAGACCGAGGCGTTCTCCGACGAAGGCGTCGTCCCCGTCGTCAAGCACTTCCCCGGGCACGGCGACACCGACGTCGACAGCCACACCGGGCTCCCCGTCGTGGAGAAGAGCCGCGCCGAATGGGAGAAGGTCGACCTCCCCCCGTTCAAGAAGGCGGTCGAGGACGGCGCCGACGCCGTCATGACCGGGCACGTGTTCATGCCCGAACTCGACGACTCCGGCGAACCCGCCACACTGTCGAAGAACGTCACCACCGGGCTGCTGCGCGACGAACTGGGCTTCGACGGCGTCGTCTCCACCGACGCCCTGAACATGGAGGGGGTCCGCCAGACCCACGGCGACGGCGAGGTCGCGGTCCGCGCCATCGAGGCGGGCGCCGACCAGCTCCTCATGCCGCCCGACATGCCCGCCGCCGTCGACGCCGTCACCAAGGCCGTCGAGAAGGGGCGCATCTCGGCCAAGCGGCTCGACGCCTCGGTGCTGCGGCTGCTGGAACTCAAGGTCAAGCGCGGCCTGTTCGACGCCGAACCGGTCGACCCCGCCCAGGCCGAGTCCGCTGTCGGGACCAAGGGGCACAAGGCCGCGGCGCAGGACGTCGCCGACGCGTCGGTGACCCTGCTCCGCAACAAGAGCGACGTCCTCCCGCTGCGCGAGGGCGCGAAGGTGCAGGTGGTGGGGGAAGGGGCCGAGCAGATCGGCGCGGCCCTGGAGGACCTGGGGGCGACCCTCACCGACTCGGCCGGGCAGGCCGACGCGGTGGTCGCGGGGACCCTCAGCGCCCGCGGCGAGGCCGACCAGAAGGCCGTGGTCACACGGGCACGCGACTCCGGCACCCCCGTGATCGTGGTCGCCCAGGGCAACCCCTACGACATCAGCGAACTGCCCGGCCTCGACGGCTACCTCGCCACCTACTCCTCCGTGGGCGTCTCACGGACGGCCGCCGCACGGGTCGTCATGGGGAAGGTGCGGCCCACCGGCACACTCCCGGTGGACATCCCCGGAACCGACCTGAAGACGGGCGACGGCCTGCACTACTGACCGGCGAGCCCGACCTGTGAGACCCGACCGGTGACACCGGGGGCCGCCCCTCCGCGAGCGCGCCACGCGCCTCAGTGCTCGCCTCAGTGCTCGTGGTCGTGCTCTTCCTCGTTCCCTTCCTTGTCCCCTTCCTTGTTCTCGCCCTCGTGGTCGTTCTCGTGCTCGTCCGCCGCGCCGGTTTCGAGCGGGGCGAGGCCGACGATCGCGAGGTCGCGCGGCGCGTAGTCGAACGCCATGCTGCGGCCGGCTTCGAGGCCCTTCCGGTCCACCGCGACCTCCACGACCTCCTTGGTGGTCGGGTTCAGGACGTAGGCGAAGTTCTCGGCCGCGGCGACCACCGCCCGGCTGCCGTCCTCGCTCTCGGTACGGAACTTCTCCGTCGCCTGGACCTTGGCGACGACCTCGGCCTTCTCGGGGTCGATCGCGTGCAGCACACCGTCCTTGGTCAGGACCAGCCCCTGCTCCCAGTACGGGTCCCACGCCACCGTGGCGACCCCGCCGGGCACCTCCACGGGGGTCGAGGTGTCCTTCTCGGTGTCGATGACCACAACGGTGTCCTCGGAGTAGTCGCCGAGGACCCGGGTCGCCCCCTGCTGGCCGACGATGGTGCCGGTCTTCTCCTCCTCGCCGCCCTTGGTGGGGCCGTCGATCTTCTCGGCCTCCCAGGAGCCGTCGTGCCGGTGGAGTTTCAGCACGCCGTCGAGGCAGCCGAACAGCACGGTGTCGTCATCGGGGGAGAACTCGCCGTGCAGGTCCGGGCAGTCCTTGAACGCCTTGGTCTGCTTGCCGTCGGCCCCGATCACCTGCGCGCCGACCCGTCGGTCGTTGTCGGGACCCTTGCCGTCGCCGAGGCTCGCGATCAGCTCGTCGCCGATGGGGACGGCGACCCCGTGGTGGGCGTCTCCGCCGCGCACGGGGTCGCCCTCCGCCGCGAGGTCCTTCGGGGCGCCCTCGCCGAGATGCACCATGGTGATGCCCGCGTCGCCGTCGGCGAAGACCGCCGCGTGGTCGCCGTGGGCCACGACGTGCGACGGGGCCGGGACGTCGATGGCGCCGTCGACCACCGACGGGTCGATGTGGGCCGCGTCCTCGTGGTCGCCGTGCGCCTTCGAGCGGATTCCCGCGTCGATGAGCTGCACGGTGTCGTCGTCGCCCTGCACGGCGAAGACGCGGGTGCCCGAGGGGTCGGTGGGGTGCAGGCGCGCGGCGCCCTTGGTCTTCAGCGTGCCGGCGCTCTTCCCGGAGGCGACGTCGATGACGTCGACCCGGCCGCTCCCGGCGTCGGACACCAGCAGCCGCGGTTTGACGGCGCCGTGCGCCGCCTTCCGGGGCTTCCAGTCGGCGGTTGCCGCCTCGTCCGTGCCGCCGGCGTTGTCGCCGCTGCCATCGCCACCGCCGCAGGCCGAGGCCAGCAGGACCAGCGGGAGGAGGGCGGCCGCGAACGCGGAGCTGCGCATAATGCTCCTTAAGTAATGAAAACGGTTTTCATTCTTATATCATATGTCCGGTTTGGCCGGCACATCCCGGGGCAGCACGACGCCCGCGGACCGGAGCGGTCCACGGGCGTCATGCCAGGTCACCTAATCGGGTCGGTGCCTCCTGCTGCTCTCCAGCCGGGCTGTCTTGCCGCCTGCCTACTGCGCCACTGTCCGCCTATCGCCTATCGCCTATCGCCTACCGCCTATCGCCAATTGCGCTACTGCGCCGCTTCCCGGGGGGCCGCCGCCTGGTGCTTGAGCTCACGGCGCGCGATCGAGCGCAGGTGCACCTCGTCAGGGCCGTCGAAGATACGCATGGCACGGGCATGCGCGTACATCAGGGCGAGCGGGACGTCGTCGCCCACCCCGGCGCCGCCGTGTACCTGGATCGCCCGGTCGAGCACCTCGGTCGCCGTGCGCGGCGCCGCCACCTTGATCGCGGCGATCTCCGTCCGCGCGGCCTTGGTGCCGTATCGGTCGATGAGCCACGCGGTCTTCATGACCAGCAGCCGGGCCTGCTCGATGCTGAGCCGCGACTCCGCGATCTGCTGCTGGACCACGCCCTGGTCCGAAAGGGGGCCGCCGAACGCCGTGCGCGACGCCGCCCGCCGGGTCATCAGCTCAAGCGCGCGCTCCGCCATGCCCAGCGCGCGCATGCAGTGGTGCACGCGGCCCGGCCCCAGCCGCGCCTGGGCGATCATGAACCCGTCGCCCTCCCCGGCGACCAGGTTCGCCGCCGGCACCCTGACCCCGGTGAACCGCAGTTCGCAGTGGCCCTCCTGGTCCTGGAAGCCGAACACCGGCATCGACCGCACCACCTCCAGCCCGGGGGTGTCGCGCGGGACGAGGATCATCGACTGCCGCCGGTGCGGCGCTGCCGCGGGATCGGTCCGGCCCATGACGATCAGCACCGCGCAGCGCGGATCCGCCATCCCGCTGATCCACCATTTGCGGCCGTCGATGACGTAGTCGTCGCCGTCGCGGACGATCGAGGTCTCGATGTTGGCGGCGTCGGAGGACGCGACGTCGGGCTCCGTCATGGCGAACGCCGACCGGATCTCCCCTGCGAGCAGCGGGTCGAGCCAGCGGCTCCGCTGCTCCGGGGTGCCGAACATGTGCAGCACCTCCATGTTCCCGGTGTCGGGCGCCGAGCAGTTCAGCGCCTGCGGAGCCAGCGCGGGGGAGCGGCCGGTCAGTTCGGCGAGAGGGGCGTAGTCGGTGACGCTCAAGCCGCTGACGTCGGGCAGGAAGAGATTCCACAGCCCGCGCTTGCGCGCCTCGGCCTGCAACTCCGCCGAGACCGGCGGCAGTTCGTGGTTGTCCGGCCCGGCGGCGGCGCGCCACCGCGCATACACCGGCTCGGCAGGGTAGACGTGATCGGACATGAACTCCCGCAGTGCGGCCAGGTACTCGCGGGCGACGGGGCTCGGCTCGAAGTCCATGCCGCCGAGTATGGCATCCGACCGACCAGTCGGTACCGCGAGGATTGGCGGTCGCCGCAGCGGGGAAAGAACACCGCCCCGGACAGCAGTGCCCCAGGGGGGGACCCCGAACCCGGGGCCCGGCAACGGGCCCCCGAACCGGACGGAGGCGGTCGCTGTGCCGCAGACCTGCCGTGCAATCATCACCGACTGGGGAGGGGTGCTCACCTCCCCGCTCCTTGACTCCATCGACGCCTGGCTCGCAGCCGACGGCATCGACCCCGACGTCTACCGGGGGGTCATGAGCACCTGGTTCCGCGGCGGTCACGGCGGCAACGGCTACGGCACGGACAACCTGATCCACGCGCTGGAACGCGGCGAGATCGCCCCCGCGGAGTTCGAGTCCCTGCTGGCGGCCGAACTGCGGCTCCTCAACGGCGGCCCCGTCCCGGCCGAGGGCATGCTGGGGCGCATGTTCGCCACGTTCCTGCCGGTCGACGCCATGTACGCGCACCTGGGCCAGGCGCGCAGGCAGGGGGTCCGCACCTGCCTGCTGTCGAACTCCTGGGGCAACGGCTACCCGCGCGACCGCTTCCCCGCCGCCTTCGACTCCGTCGTCATCTCCGGCGAGGTGGGCATGCGCAAACCCGAGCCGGAGATCTTCGCCCACGCGGTGGACCAGGTGCGGATCCCCGTCGAGGAATGCGTGTTCATCGACGACATCGAGCACAACGTGCGTGCGGCGGTCGACCTCGGCATGGTCGGCATCCTGCACCGCGACGCGGAGGAGACCCGCGCCCGGCTGGAGGAGGTCTGCGGAATCCGCCTCGACGCGATCTCTGTCTGACGGGCTGTCTGACGGGCTGTCTGACGGACTGCCTGACCGGCCGGCTGACCGGACGGTTGGCCGGGCCGGTGATCGGCCGGCGGTCCGCCGCAGCACACCTGGCCGTCCGGCCTGCTATCCGGCCGATCGGCCGGTCGGCGTCGGCCGGGTGTGACGCGGCGGGCCGCGGAGTTGCCAGACTGGGATGCGCGGCACCGTGCCGCCCATCCCGAACCGAGAAGAACGGCCCGACCGATGCGCATCTACCTGCCGACCACCCTTCCGGCGCTGGCGGCGGCACTCGCCGCAGGGCGCGTCGAGGGCGACGACGGGACACCGCTGCGCGCCTACGCGGCGACCGCCGCACTGCGCGGCCTCGTCGGCGACGACGACGAGGCACTGGAGTACGAGGCGATGCGCGCCGCCGCCGACGCGTCCCTGCGCCTGCTCGCCGCCGACCCGGCCGCCCCCCGCCGCAGGGTGGTGCTCGCCGCGGACATCCCCGACACCGCCATCGACCCTGTTCACGACGCAGACCCTGCCGATCCCGGCGGGCCCGACGACCCGGCCGCCGTTGCCGTGCGCGGCGGCGTCCCCCTCAAGCGGGTGGCGTCCGGGCACGTCGACGACGACGCGGCGGCCGACGACATCGCCGCCGGCCGCACCGACGACCACGAACTCCTGTGGTTCGCGACGCAGGAACTCCCCTACCTCGTGGAGTGACCGCCCCGGCGGCGGATCAGCGCCCGCCCTCCAGCAGCGCGTACACGGCGCGCAGGTCGTCGGCGACACCGGCCTGCGCGTCCATCGCGCTCTGATACAGCGTGCGCCAATTCGCGGCGCCCCTCTCGGTCTGCTGACGAAGAAACTGGTCGACCCCGGTGCCGGTGTCGGAGGTGTCCCTGGACACCTTGACGTTGTACGCGATCCCGGCGACGACGAACGCCCCGGCGATGACCCACGCCACTGCGCTGCCTGTCGCCACTGCGACCACGGCGGCGAGCAGGGCACCGCCGCCAAGCGAGCCGTACCAGGCCTTGGCGTTCCCCGGTTCCGGAGCGGACGCGGCGATCGAGTTCTGAACGGCGGCGATCGACGCCTCGTCGGGACCCGCCGACGACACCTCGATCCGCCGACCCGCGTAGCTCACGACCGCCTTGTCCTCGAACGGGGCGCTCGCCTGCTCGGCGAGCCGGTCGGCCGCCGCGCGGATATGCGGGCCGAACGCCAGCAGCGCGGCCCTGCCGCGCTGCTCGGGGACGTCGGAGCCGGTGGCGTCGGCCCGCAGCAGGTCCATGGCGCTGCCGACCGGCGCGTCCCACCGCAACTGCCCCGGGGCGGTCGACGGGCTGCCGTTCCCCTCGATGATGTCGCGGAGCTGCGCGACCCGCGCGAGGATCGGGGCCTCCTTGTCGGCGCCCTCGTCGATGAGGAGCCGCAGCACGTGGGGGACCTCGGCCCCGGTGTCGGTCGCGCCCTCCGCGTCGGTGATGCCCTTTGAACCGGCGGTGCCTTCTGAACCGGCGGTGCCTTCTGAACCGGGGGTGCTTGCTGGACCGGTGGTGCCCGTAGGGCTGCTGAGGCGGTCCTGGAGCAGGGACCGCAGCGCGCCGAGGCGGTCGGCGTAGGTGATCCGGTTGGCGGCGTCGGCGGTCCCCTGCAAGCCGCGCGGGACCTGGACGGCCGACCTGCCGCCGACCGCCTCCCAGTCCGCCGCGGCCCCCTGGCCGGAGTCGCGGTCGACCACGTTCAGCATGTGCCGCCGGACGAGATCGCGCGCGGCGTCGCCGAACGCGCCGTCGGCAGCGGCGGTCCACAGCTCCCGCTGGTGGCGGCGCACCTCGGCCGGAATATCGGGCAGCGCGCTGTTCAACAGCTCCACGGCGTACTGGGCGGTGCCTTCGGAACCCGCCAGCGTCCGCAGCGCGAGGAGGGTGAACACCGCGGTGCGCTCGGGGTCGCGGGCGTGCGCCGCCTCGATGTACGCCTTGGCCTTCGCCGTGTCGCCGCGCAGCGCCGCCGAGACGCCCTCGGCCGCCGGTGCGAGCCAGTACCCGGTGACGTCCGCGATGCCGAGCCCGCCCGCCGACTCGTGGTCCGACGTGCCGTCGAGCAGCGCGCCGACCTCGTAGCGCACGCGCGCCGGGCCGTCGAAGCCGACGAGCTCCGCGCGCAGGTCGCTCAGCTCGACGAACGCGTCGAAGGACCGCGACAACCGGTCCAGCCGCTGCTCAAGGGTCCCCTTGACCTCGCTTAGCTCCGAGTGCAGCCGCTTGGCCTGCGCGGCCGCCGTCCGGCGGGCGGCGGCGAGCTGTTCGTCGATCTCCCCGATCCGCTGGTTCTGGCGTCGTTCGGCCCAGTAGTTGCTCATGACTTCTACGCTGCTTTCGTCCGGACTCCGGAGATCCCAGGAGTGCGACGTACACGGTAACCGCCCGGTTCCCCACTGTGTTTCGGCCGTGTCCCTGCCGTGCCACCACCGTGCCACTGCCGTGCTCGTCCCGATATGGGGCCGCGGGGCCGTGTTCGTGTGCGTCGGTGCGGCAAGATAGGGAGGAGGAGACCGCTCGTTCGGAGTCCACCCCGAGCCCGCCTCAGACCCCGGCCTGCTTCAGACCCCGAACCCGCTCTCGGCCCGAACCCCCGACCCGGCCCCCCGACCCGAACCGCGTCCGTACACAAGGAGCCTCCGATTAGCCGCTTGGTGCTGTGGAATATCGACCTCACCCTCGTGGACGTCGCCCGGGTGACCAGGGCGGCGTGCGCCGAGGCGTTCGAGACGGTCACCGGCCAGCCGCTGGTCTACCTGGCGGCGACCTCGGGCCTCAGCGACTCCGAGATCTTCTTCGAGTTCCTGGCCCGCAACGACGTCGACGGCGAACCCGACTACGACCAGCTGCCCGACTTCATCGAAGCGCTCGGCGACGCGTTCGCGCGCCGCCGCGACCAGCTCACCGCCACGGGCCGCGCCATGCCCGGCGCGCTCGAAGCGCTCCAAGGTGTCGCCGGCATGGAGAACACCGTGCAGAGCGTGGTGACCGGCAGCATCATGCCAAATGCCGTCGCGAAACTCGCGGCGTTCGGCATGGACGGCTACCTCGATCTCAGCATCGGGGGCTTCGGTTCCGAGCACTACCCCAAGGCGAGCATGATCCAGTTCACCCGCATGCGCGCCGAGGAAGCCCGCAAGACCTCGTTCCCGGAGTCCCGCACGGTCTACATCACCGACGCCGTCCGCGACGTGGAGGCCGCCATCATCGGCAGGGCGACGCCCATCGGCGTCCTCGGCGGGTCGGCCACCGAGTCGCAGCTCCGCGCGGCGGGCGCGCGGCACGTGCTGCCCGACCTCACCGACGTCGAGGCGCTGTTCGCGGCGGTGCGCGCCGCGACCGGCGGCGTCGCGGCGCCGGCCGAGCCCGACGACCACCACCTCACCGAACCGCTGGCCCACCTCCGCCGGCCCGCTTCCGACCGCACCGCCGAGATGCCGCCCGTAGCCGCCCCGGCGGCGCCGTCCGCCGCGGCCGCCTCGGCTGACTCGTCCGACGAGCGCACAGCGGAGCTGCCGCACCTCGGTCCCGACGGCGGCGAGGACCAGAAGACCGCCGAGATGCCGCCCGTCACGCCGCCCGCCGAACCGCCCGCTCCGCAGTCCACCGAGGACCGCACCAGGCCGCTGCCGTACCGCGGGCCGGAGGACGGTGCCACGGGAGCCTGACCAGGCCCCGGGGGCGGGTCCCGGGCTGACCGGAAGCGGACTGTGGCGCCCGGCCCCATGGAAACCGGTGCCGTACCGGGCGTAGCGTCGGTTCCGTGCACCCGGATACCCGCCTGAACCACCCGTCCGCACCAACCGCATCCGGTCGCGCAATGCACTCCTAACAGCGGAAACGTGCTATTAACGCGGTTTGGGGATGTTGATCGCTGTTCTACGGTGTGAAACGCAGTAGCCTGAACCGAGGCGTGGAGCGGACGACGACGTCCCCCCACACAGAACCTTGACCTGTGCGCACAGGACCACTGGGGGATTCTCCGATGCGGGCCGATGAACAGGGACGCGTTGCGCTCCCCGGTGGTGTTCACACATCATCACAATGCACACCCCACGTGTTACCGCGACAGGCGCGCGGACGCCCCCAGGACCTGGGCGCGGTGACCACCGACGACTCACAAAGGAGTGAGATCGCACATGTCCGGGCAGTCTGACGCTGTGCAGGAACGGATCCTCGGCGAAGCCGCCACCCAGTGGCCCGAACTCGCCGGCGCCTCCTCGGCCGACACCTCTCCGGTCGGCATCTCCCCGGCCGACCTCCGCGACGTCGAACGGTTCCTCCGGCTGTACTACCGGCACGTCGCGTCCGAGGAGCTCAAGGAGCGCGGCGGAGCCGAGATCTGCGGCGCCGCCATGGCGCACCGCGAACTCGCCCGGCACCGTCCCCAGGGCCGCGCGAAGGTGCGCGCCTACACACCCGACCGCGAGGCCGGCGGGTGGGACGTCGGCCACTCCGTCGTCGAGATCGTCACCGACGACGCGCCGTTCCTCGTCAACAGCGTGACCATGGAACTCGCCCGCCGCGGCATCGGCGTCCAACTCATCATCCACCCCCAGCTCGTCGTCCAACGCGACCTCAACGGCGACCTCATCGAGGTCGAGCCCGAGGACGCCGCCGCGCACCCCGGCCTCGCCCCGCTCGCCGAGTCGTGGATCCACATCGAGGTCGACCGCCAGTCCGACTCCGCGGCGCTCAAGGACATCGAAGCCGACCTCGAACGCGTCCTCAGCGACGTCCGCCAGGTCGACGAGGACTCCGGGAAGATGCGCGGCCGTGCCATAGACCTCGCCGAGGAACTGTTCAACAACGAAGCGGTCCTCGAACGCTCCGGTATCCGCAGCCGCGAGGTCATCGAAGGCGTCGAGTTCCTGCGCTGGGTGGCCGACCGCCACTTCACCTTCATCGGCTACCGCGAATACGCCCTCGCCGAGGACTCCGACGGCGCGATGTCCCTGCGCCCCGTCACCGGCACCGGCCTCGGCGTGCTGCGCATGGACGCCCCCGCCGAGGAGGGCTACGCCGTCCTGCCCCCCGAGGCCCGCGCGAAGGCGCGCGAACCCCACGTGCTGGTGCTCACCAAGGCCAACTCCCGGGCGACCGTGCACCGCCCCAAGTACCTCGACTACATCGGCGTCAAGCGCTTCGACGCCGACGGCAACGTCGTCGGCGAGCGCCGCTTCCTCGGCCTCTACACCCACGAGGCGTCCACCACCAGCATCGCGCAGATCCCCCTGCTCAAGCGCAAGCAGGCCGAGGTGCTCGAACTCGCCGGGTTCGACGCCGACTCCTACGACGGCAAGGACCTCACCGAGATCCTCGAAGGCTTCCCCCGCGAGGAGCTGTTCCAGACCCCCGTCGAGGAGCTGTACGACATCGTCCTCGGCGTGCTGCGGCTGCGCGAACGCCGCGGCACCAAGCTGTTCGTGCGCCGCGACCCCTACGGCCGCTACGTGTCGTGCCTGGTGTACCTGCCGCGCGACCGCTACAACACGAAGGTCCGGCTCGACGTCCAGAAAGTGCTCGAACACGCCTTCGAGGGCGCCAACATGGACCACAGCGTCATGGTCGGCTCCTCGCCGCTGGCCCGCCTCTACGTGGTGGTCCGCGCCGACCGCGGCCGCGCCCTCGCCGACGTCGACCACACCGCGCTCGAAGCCGAGGTGGTCAAGGCCACCCGCTCCTGGGACGACGACCTGCTCGCCGAGCTCACCGCGCGGTTCGGCGCCGACCGCGCCGCCGAACTGCTGTTCTCCTACGGCGAGATGCTGCCCGAGGGCTACAAGGCCGACACCGGCGCCGCCACCGCCGTCGACGACCTCGCCAGGGTCGACACCCTGACCCCCGGCGGGCTCACCGTCAGCCTGTACCAGCAGGAGGGCGCCGGCGAGCACGACTGGCGCTTCAAGGTCTACCGCGAAGGCGACCCCATCTCGCTGTCCCGGGTGCTGCCCCTGCTGGAGCACATGGGACTGGAGGTGGTCGACGAACGCCCCTACGCCATCACCCGCCCCGGCGCCGACGACTCCGAGCGGCGCTCCTGGATCTACGACTTCGGGCTCGCCCCCCTCCCGTCGGCCTCCATGTCGCCCGAGCGACTCAAGGGCCTGTTCGAGGACGCCTTCGTCGCCCTCTGGCACGGCAGAGGCGAGTCCGACGGCTTCAACGCCCTCGTGCTGCGCGCCGGCCTCACCTGGCGCCAGCTCACCATCCTGCGCGCCTACGCCAAGTACCTCCGCCAGACCGGGAGCACGTTCAGCCCCGCCTACATCGCCGACGTCCTCGTCGCCAACGAGCACATCGCGAACCTGCTGGTGCGGCTGTTCGAGTCGCGGTTCGACCCGGCGCGCACCACCGGCCGCAAGGAGCGCACCGAGGGCATCGCCGAGGAGGTCCGCGGCGAACTCGACACCGTGGCGAGCCTCGACCACGACCGCATCCTCCGGTCCTTCCTGTCCGCCATCGAAGCCACCCTGCGCACCAACTACTTCCAGAACGCGGGAACCGCCTCCGGCTCGGACTCTGCAACCGCCTCCGGCGCGAAGGCGGGCAGCGACCCAAAGCCCTACCTCGTCTACAAGCTCGACCCGGAGCGCATCCCCGACCTCCCCGCGCCGCGGCCCCGCTACGAGATGTTCGTCTACTCGCCCCGGGTCGAAGGCGTGCACCTGCGCTTCGGCTCCGTCGCGCGCGGCGGACTCCGCTGGTCCGAGCGGCCCGAGGACTTCCGCACCGAGGTGCTCGGCCTGGTCAAGGCGCAGATGGTGAAGAACACCGTCATCGTGCCCAACGGCGCCAAGGGCGGCTTCGTCTGCAAGCAACTCCCCGCCGGCGGCGACCGCGACGCCGTCCAGGCCGAGGTCATCGCCTGCTACAAGCACTTCATCAGCGGGCTGCTCGACGTCACCGACAACCTCGTCGACGGCCGCATCGACCACCCCGACGACGTCGTCCGCTACGACGGCGACGACTCCTACCTCGTGGTCGCCGCCGACAAGGGCACCGCGACCTTCTCCGACATCGCCAACTCCATCTCCGTGCAGCGGGGATTCTGGCTCGGCGACGCCTTCGCGTCCGGCGGCTCCGTCGGCTACGACCACAAGGCCATGGGCATCACAGCCAAGGGCGCGTGGGAGTCGGTGCGCTACCACTTCCGCGAGATGGGCGTCGACGTCCAGAACGAGGACTTCACCGCCGTCGGCGTCGGCGACATGTCCGGCGACGTCTTCGGCAACGGGATGCTGCTGTCGGAGCACATCCGGCTGGTCGCGGCGTTCGACCACCGCCACATCTTCCTCGACCCCGGGGCCGACCCCGCGCGCGGCCACGCCGAACGCAGCCGGCTGTTCGACCTGCCGCGCAGCTCCTGGGACGACTACGACCGCTCGCTGATCTCCCAGGGCGGCGGCGTGCACCCGCGCACCGCCAAGTCCATCCCCATCACACCGGAGGTCCGCGCGGCGCTCGACCTCGGCGGCGACGTCACATCGCTGCCGCCGTTCGAGCTGATCCGCGCCATCCTCAGGTCGCCCGTCGACCTGTTCTGGAACGGCGGCATCGGCACCTACATCAAGTCCTCGACCGAGACCAACGCCGCCGTCGGCGACAAGACCAACGACCCGGTCCGCGTCGACGCCACCGAACTGCGGTGCAAGGTCGTCGGCGAAGGCGGCAACCTCGGCCTCACCCAGCTCGGCCGCATCGAGTTCGCGCTCGAAGGCGGCCGCGTCAACACCGACTTCATCGACAACTCCGCCGGCGTCGACACCTCCGACCACGAGGTGAACATCAAGATCCTGCTCGACCCCGAGGTCCGCGCCGGGCGCATGACCAAGGAGGAGCGCGACGCCCTGTTCATGGGCATGACCGACGAGGTCTCCGACCTCGTCCTGCGCGACAACTACCACCAGAACGTGGTGCTCGCCGCGGCGCGCAAGCAGTCGCAGTCGATGCTCCACGTGCACGCCCGGTACCTGCGCAGGCTCGAACGCTCCGGGCGGCTCAAGCGGAAGCTGGAGTTCCTGCCCGACGACAAGGCCATCGCCGCGCGGCGCGCCGCCGGCCAGGGCCTGTCGGGCCCGGAGTTCGCCACTCTGCTCGCCTACACCAAGATCGCCCTGGGCGAGGACATCCTGTCGTCCTCGCTCCCGCGCGACGAGTACCTGCGCGAGACGCTCACCGGCTACTTCCCGACCCCGCTGCGGGAGCGGTTCGCCGACGCGATGCCCGAACACCCGCTGAGCAGCGAGATCGTCACCACCCAGGTCGTCAACGACTTCGTGAACCGGGCGGGCACCACCTTCGCGTTCCGGATCAACGAGGAGACCAGCGCGAGCTTCGCCGACATCGCGCGGGCCTACCTCGTGGTCAAGGACGTCTTCCAGATGGCGGACCTCTGGCGGTCCGTCGAGGCGCTCGACCACGAGATCGACGTCGACACCCAGCTCACCATGCTGCTCGAAGGGCGCAAGCTGCTGGAGCGCGCCGTCCGGTGGCTGCTGCGCAACCGCAGGTCGCCGTTTGGCCTGGCGGCGGAGGTCGAGTACTTCAGCGCGGGCGTCGCCGAGATCCTGCCCATGCTGCCGGAGATGCTCCAGGGGCGCGACCTCGCGGCGTACGAGGAGCGGCGCGACTCCTACATCGCCCGAGGGGTCCCGAAGGAGCTCGCCGAGCGCGTCGCGGCCATGGTCCCGGCCTACTCGGCGTTCGACCTGGTGGAGGTCGCGAACCGCACCTCGCGCACCCTGCGCGAGGTCGCCGAGTGCTACTTCGACCTCGCCGACCAGCTCCAGATCAGCCGGCTGCGGGAGCGCATCATCGCGCTGCCGCGCGACGACCGCTGGAACACCATGGCCCGCTCCGCGCTGCGCGACGACCTCTACGCCGCGCACGCCGAGCTGTCCGGCGACATCCTGCTGTCGGGCAGCTCCGGGGAGACCCCCGACGAGCTGCGCGCGCACTGGACCGACCAGAACGAGCGCGCGGTCGAGCGGTCCGGGCAGACCATGTCGGAGATCTGGGAGACCGAGCGGTTCGACCTCGCCACCCTGTCGGTGGCCGTGCGCTCGATCCGGTCCCTGGTCGTGGGCTGACCTGTGGCCGGTTGAGTAGGCCCGTTGAGTAGGTCCCGGCGGGGTCCCGGTCATAACCGGGACCCCGCCGGGACTTGGGGCTGTTGTCGCCCTGGTGTCCCGTTTGGTGCAATAGAGTCCGTGGGAAAGCACGGTCAACCGCTGAATGGCCCCGACCTCCAGGTCCGGCTGCACGCGGCCATGAACAACCCCGAAGACCTCGCGGCCCTGGTCCTCGGCGGGCTGGCCGCCGCGGCGGGCACCGATCCCGCCGTTGGGGCCCCTTCTTCTGGACCGCTTCCTTCCGGGCCGCTTTCTCCTGGTTCCCTTCCCGCTGGGCCCCCGCCTATCGGACCCTCCTCCGCCGGGCCCGAGGTCCTGTGGGCGGCCGAGCGCGCCTACCGGATCGACGACGACCGCCACCGCGGAGTCGTCGTCTACACCGCGGCGCTGCGCGCCTGCGCCGAGTACCGCAAGGCCGAGAAGCTGCTCCGGGCCCACCAGAAGCGCTACGGCGCCAACGCCGACGTCTGGTTCGGCCTCGCGGCGCTCGCCGCCCGGCGCGGCAACGACACCGACGTCCGGGTGTCGCTCGACAACGCCCTGCGCCACGACCCCGACCACGCCGAATCCCTCACCTGGGGCTACCAGTACATCCGCCATGTCCGCGACCAGGCCCGCGGCTCCGGCGAGGCCGCGGCCGAGGAGTGGCTCGGCCAGTACACCAAGCGCAGTTGGCGCGCCACGCTGATGCTCGCCGACCGCTCCCTCGACCGCGGCGACCTGAACACCGCCGAGGACCGCTACGCCCACGCCTGCGGGCTCGCCCCGCGCAACACCGAGATGCTCATGGGCTGCGCCCGCGGCCTCGCCGACCGCGGCTACCTCCAGGAATGCGCCAACCTGGTGCTGCGCGTGTGGAAGGCGTCCATGGGGCCGCGGCCCATGGTGCACGCCGTCGAGGCGCTGCTGCGCGCCGGCGAGGCCGGGCAGGCGTCCATGGCCATGACCCGGCTGCGCGGGCTGCAACTCGACGGCCCCGAGCAGCGCATCGCCGAAGGGCTCGGCGAACGCGTGCGGGCCGCCTGCGTCTCCGCCGGCATTTGAGCTGATACCTGAGCTGGCACCTGAGCTGATACCTGAGCTGATACCTGAGCTGATACCTGTGCCGGCATCCGAGCGGGCGCCTGAGCCGGGGCGCGGGCGGGGGTGCGGGCGGCCCGTGCCAGGTCCCGGTGGGCCTAGACTGGGCGGGTGGCTGACGACGACCCCGCAGAGCAGATCAAGGAACTTTCGGCGACCCTCGCGAGCGTCGAGTCCGTCATGGACCTCGACGCCAAGCGCACCGAGATCGAGCAGTTGCGCGAGCAGTCGGCAGACCCCGACCTGTGGAGCGACCAGGACAACGCCCAGAAGGTCACCCGTCGGCTGTCGTGGCTGGAGTCCGAGGTCAACCGGGTCAAGACCATCAGCCAGCGGCTCGAAGACCTCGCCGTGCTGTTCGAACTCGCCGCGAGCGAGGACGACCCCGACACCCGCACCGAGGCCGACACCGAGCTCGGATCGCTGCGCAAGGACGTCGGCGAACTCGAGGTGCGCACGCTGCTCAGCGGCCCCTACGACGAACGCGAGGCACTGGTCAGCATCAACTCCCAGGCCGGCGGCGTCGACGCGGCCGACTGGGCGCAGATGCTCCAGCGCATGTACCTGCGGTGGGCCGAGACCCGCGGCTACCCCACCGATGTCTACGAGACCTCCTACGCCGAAGAAGCCGGCATCAAGTCCACCACCTTCGCGGTCCGGGCGCCGTTCGCCTACGGCACGCTGCGCGGCGAGCACGGCACCCACCGGCTCGTGCGCATCTCGCCGTTCGACAACCAGAGCCGCCGCCAGACCTCCTTCGCTGGGGTCGACGTCGTCCCGGTCGTCGAGCAGAGCGACCACATCGACATCGACGAGTCCGAGCTGCGCATCGACGTCTACCGGTCCAGCGGGCCCGGCGGGCAGGGCGTCAACACCACCGACTCCGCCGTGCGAATCACCCACCTCCCCTCGGGCATCGTCGTCTCGTGCCAGAACGAGCGCTCCCAGATCCAGAACCGGGCCACGGCCATGAACGTCCTCCAGGCGAAGCTGCTGGAGCGCAAGCGCCAGGAGGAGCGCGCCGAGATCGACGAGCTCCGCGGCGAAGGCGCACGGAGCTGGGGCACGCAGATGCGCAACTACGTCCTGCACCCCTACCAGAGCGTCAAGGACGTCCGCACCGGATATGAGACCGGTAACACCGGCGCGGTGCTCGACGGCGACATCGACGAACTCATCGACGCCGAGATCCGCTGGATGCGCAGCAGGGAGCGCGGCGAGGACGTGTAGCGCGGGGCCGCGGCCGTTGCCCCGGTCCGCCTGCCGACCGGGCGTCCCGCAGCGCCGGTATGCGTGAATGTTACCGACGGTTGACATTTCCGATATGCTCGGACGCGCTGTTCATGATGCCGCTGTGGCACAGCGGCGATGCAGCGGTGATCGGTCGACCGCCCAGTGTGGCGCGCCGACTACAGCCCGGACAGCGATCCGGACCATCTCCCGGACAGCCCCGGACACCAGTGCCGGGCAATGCTCCGGACAAAGACTGGACATTCCGGGTTGCGATCACCTCTACACTGTCGTTTGGCCCTGTGGCCGGTACTGCCCTCGCGGGTTCCGACACCCGTGCGGGCGCCCCAACCTTCGAGAACCTTGTGATGCTCCTGTGATCCATTTCGATACCGTCACCAAGGGCTACCCGACCCAGAAGCGCCCTGCGCTCGACAGCGTCTCGATCGCCGTCGAAAAGGGCGAGTTCGTGTTCCTCGTTGGCCCCTCAGGGTCGGGCAAGTCCACGTTCCTCCGGCTGGTCCTCAAAGAGGAGAAGCCGTCCAAGGGCAGAGTGCACGTCGCCGGTAAGGACCTCGCGCGCCTGTCCAACTGGAAGGTGCCGCACCTGCGCCGCCGCATCGGCTGCGTCTTCCAGGACTTCCGGCTGCTGCCCAACAAGAACGTCTTCGAGAACGTCGCGTTCGCGCTGGAGGTCATCGGCAAGCCCCGCCGGTTCATCCGCAAGGTCGTCCCGGAGGTCGTCGAACTCGTCGGCCTCGAAGGCAAGTCCGACCGGATGCCCGATGAGCTGTCAGGCGGTGAGCAGCAGCGCGTCGCCATCGCCCGCGCGTTCGTCAACCGCCCGCAGATCCTGCTGGCCGACGAGCCCACCGGCAACATCGACCCGGCCACCTCGATCGGCATCATGAAGGTGCTCGACCGAATCAACCGCACCGGCACCACCGTCGTCATGGCGACACACGACGCCGCCATTGTCGACTCGATGCGCAAGCGCGTCATCGAACTCGAAGAGGGCCACGTCGTGCGGGACCAGTCGCGCGGCGTCTACGGCCAGGCGTACTAGGAGTACGCGCCGCCCGCGCGTACTCCGCGGCGCTGGTCGCAGCAGCGCGGCGAAGCCCACAAGGATGGACCTTTACACATCATGCGTGCACAGTTCGTAATCTCTGAGATCTGGATCGGCCTACGCCGAAACCTCACCATGACCATCGCGGTGATCACCACGGTGGCCATCTCCCTCGCCCTTTTCGGCGGCGGCCTGCTCATCAACTCCCAGGTCTCCGAAATGCGCAAGTTCTGGGACGAGCGGATCTCGATCACCATCTACCTGTGCAATGACCTCTCTCCGAACAAGGAGTGCGAGGAGAACGGTCCGGCCACGAAGGACGACACGAACAAGCTCGAAGCCGACCTGAAGGCCATGCCCGAGGTCTCCGACGTCCAGTACGTCACGGCCGAAGAGGCGTGGACCGACTTCCAGGAGCGGTTCGCCAACAACAAGGCGATGGTCGACGCCACCCAGGAAGGCGACCTGCCCGCCAACTTCCGGGTCCAGTTGCAGGACCCCACGAAGTACGAGCAGGTGCAGGACTCCGTCCAGGGCCGCGCGGGGGTCGACTCGATCTCCAACGACAAGAACGTCCTCGACCAGTTCTTCGGGCTCCTCGACGGGCTCAAGTGGGCCGCGCTGACCGTGGCGTTCATCCAGCTCGCCGCAGCGGCGCTCCTCATCGGCAACACCATCCGGCTGTCGGCGTACAGCCGGCGCAGGGAGACCGGCATCATGCGGCTCGTCGGTGCGTCGAACTTCTACATCCAGCTGCCATTCCTGCTGGAGGGCGCCATCGCCGGGCTCATCGGCGGTATCTTCGCATCGGGCTTCATCGTGGCGGCCAACTACTTCCTGCTGTCGCGGATCCAGTCCTGGTTCAACTTCGACACCCAGTTGGGCGCGGGCTCGCTGCTCTACGTCATCGGGGTGTCGATGATCCTGGGGATCCTGCTGTGCACCGTCGCCTCCTTCCTGACACTGCGGCGCTACCTGCGGGTGTGAGGGGCGCCGCCGCAGCGGGCGGCGGGGCGCGGGCGGCCCGATAGGCGGCTCGACGTGACTTGGCTGGAAGGGGTTCGCAGTGCCACGGGAGAAGGGGCGGAAACTCATCGCCCAGAACCGCCGTGCCCGGCACGAGTACCACATCGACGACACCTACGAGGCGGGCCTGGTCCTCACCGGCACCGAAGTGAAATCGCTCCGGGCCGGGCGCGCCTCACTGGTCGACGGCTTCGCCCAGGTGAAGAATGGCGAAGTGTGGTTGGAGAACGTGCACATTCCCGAGTACTCGCACGGAACGTGGACGAACCACTCCGCACGCAGACCGCGTAAGCTGCTCCTGCACCGCGAGCAGATCGAGAAGCTCATCGGCAAGACCCGCGAATCCGGCCGTACCCTCGTACCGCTGTCCCTGTACTTCGTCGACGGCACGGCCAAGGTCGAACTCGCACTTGCTCGCGGAAAGCGCGAGTACGACAAACGCCACGACATCGCCGAGCGCGAGGCGGCGCGCGACGTCGAGCGCGCCCTTCGCCGCCGACGCTGACGGGCCCGCCCGCCGAGCCGCCCCACGGCGCTTCGGTCCGGTCTTCGGTCCGCCGGTTCACCGGTGCATTCCCACCGGTTCATTCGAAAGGACGACCTGGGTGTTCCCCCGTCACCTCCTTCGAGTCGCCGCCGCGGTGTGCGGTACCGCGATGGTCGCGGTCACCGCCGGCTGCGCGGCCGAACCCAGCCCGGAGATCGCCGTACGCTCCTTCCTGATCGAATGGCAGTCCGGCAGGTACGACGAGGCGGCCCGGTACACCAACGGCTCGGCGGGCGGCGTCGCCGCCGCGCTGGAGGACGTCCACGACCAGCTCGACCTCGCGGCGCTCCGGCTGGGCCTGGGCCGCATCGAGAAGGACGGCGACACCGCGACCGCCGAGTTCTCCCTCCAGGCCGACCTCGGCATCGGCGACCCCGTGTGGAACTACACCGGGTCGATGCCCCTCGAACGCAGCGCGCAGGGCTGGGCCATCGACTGGTCGCCGTCCGTCGTCCACCCCGACCTGGGCGCGGGCGAGCGCATGGCGGTCAGCTACGACGTCCCCGACCGCGGGCAGATCTTCGACCGCTCCGGCACCCCGCTCGTCGGCAAGAGCAAGGTGACCGCGTTCGGCGTCCGACCCTCGGGGATGGACGACAAGGAGGACGGCGTCTCGCGCCTCGCGAAGCTCCTCGGCGAAGACCCCGACCCCCTGCTCAACCGGGTGCGGTCGGCGCCGTCCGAGGAGTTCCAGCCGCTGGTCCTGATGCGGCGCAAGGACGTCGACAAGTCGCTGCTCGCCGACGCCAAGCGCATCCCCGGCGTGCAGACCGCGGAGATCGGCATGCAGCTGAACCCCAAGGCCGCAGGGGCGCTGGTCGGCGAGGTCGCCGGCACCGCCGAGCACAAGGTGTCATCGCGGGTGTCGGGGCCCTACCAGGCTGGCGACACCGTGGGCCTGAGCGGCCTCCAGAGCGTCTACCAGCAGCGCCTCGCCGGCACCGCCACCACGAAGGTCGTCAGCCTCGACGAGAAGGGCGACCAGACCGACGTCCTCAAGGAATGGCCGGGGGTCGAGAGCGGGTCGCTGAAGACCACCGTCGACGCCAAGGCGCAGAAGGCCGCCGAGAAGTCCCTGGCCGACACCCCCGGCCGGGCGTACCTCACCGCCGTGCACGCACCGACCGGCGAGGTCCTCGCCGCCGCGGGCCGGCCCAACCGCTTCGACAACGACGGCGCGTTCACCCAGGAGTACCTGCCCGGCGAGACCTTCACCATGATCACCGCGGCGTCCATGCTCGGCGGTGACGGCCTCAAGACCGACGGCAGGGTGCCCTGCCCGCAGCAGCGCAAGGTCGGCGACCGCACGTTCACCAACCCCAGCAACGGCGCGCTGGGCGGCGCGCCCGACAACCCCTACGCCGACCCCGACATGGAGCGCAACTTCGCGTTCTCCTGCGCCACGTCGTTCGCCTCGCTGGCGGACAAGGCCGACCCCGAGAAGCTCGCCCGCACCGCGGCCGACTTCGGTGTCGGCGCCGACTGGCGGCTGTCGGTGCCGACCTTCAGCGGCGAGGTCGACCTCGGCGCCGACCCCTCCAAGGGCGACCTCGCCGCGGTGATGGTCGGCTCCGACGGCGTCAAGGTCAGCCCCCTCACCATGGCGCTGGCGGCCGGCGCCGTGGCCGACGGCACGTGGCACGCCCCCGAGCTCGTCGCGGGCAGCGACCGCAGGGAGCACGGCGAGGAGGGTGCCGCGCTCGACCCCGCCATGCTCAAGGACCTGCGCGCCATGATGCGCGCCTCCGTCGAGAACGGCAGCGCCACGGGTGTCGAGGGCTCCGGGCAGGACCCGGTCTACGCCCAGACCGGCACCGCCGAGCAGAACATCGACGGCAAGAAGGTCTCCGTTCAGTGGTTCGTCGGCTACCAGGGCGACGTCGCGTTCGCCGCCGCCGCCGAAGTCGACCCAGCGGTGCGCCTGATGAACCAGCACGCCGTCGACGCCGCCGGGACCTTCCTCCAGGAGCTGCCCGACGACTTCACCGGCAAGAGCCCCGGCGGCGGCGCGCGCGAGCACAGCCGCTCCGAGAACTGACGCTCTGAGAACCGGCGCTCCGAGAACCGGCGCTCCGAGAACCGGGCAGGGGCAGGGCCGCCGGGTCGGCGGGTGCCTGACTGTTCTGCCGGGAGGCTGAGCCGATGGGGAACTGAGCTACCGGGGAACCGGGCTGCCGGGTAACTGGGCTGCGGGGCAACCTTTTTGGCCGTTCGGCGCGTCTTCACCTATGACTGCGCCGCGACGGTGGTTGCGGCGGGCAGTCCAATGAACAGGTCCTCGACTCGGGGGAGACCTGTTCTTCCGAAAGGCCGGCCCGACCCTGCCGGCCGCCCTCGCGGAGGGCGTCGACGGTTCCCGTCCGCCCCCGCGAGGGCCTTCCCCCCGGGGATCGCCCCCGCGGATCGCCGCGATACGGGAATCGAATTGGCTCCGGAGCTGTTGACGCTGTAGCGTGGGAACACCGGGGACGTGCTGCGTCCCCGCGCGCGGCCCCTCGGGGTCGTTGAAAAATCCACAGGGGGTGATCGGTTTCGACTTCGGTAGTCGTTATATGGAGAAGCGTGCCGAGGGTTGTGGTTGTGACCTCGTTAATCCTGCAATCGCGTAAATATCAAGTGCCAATTCTAAGCGCACTGAGTTCGCTCTCGCTGCCTAAGCGATAGCAACTCTGTCGGCCTGGACCCGTCCCCGGTTCAGGACCCGGCATCGTTATGGGGACTTACCGGTCAGATCAGGCCACGGGGCCTGACTGGGACATTTTCGTGGCTGGGCTTGTCAGCGACTTGTTCGCGAGAGCGCTGGGGCCAAGTAGAACGATAAGCGAACTGCGCACGGAGAAGTCCTGTAGCACTGCGGAAGGACGCGGGTTCGATTCCCGCCACCTCCACCCTAAAGAAGAGCCTCTGACCTGCAAGATTGCGCCGTCGCAATTGTGCAGCAGTGTCAGAGGCTCTTCTTGTGTTGCGCCCCGCGTGGGCGTCAGAGGGGCCGGTTCACCGCCCCGGCGCCGGGGTCAGCACTTGTAGGACTCGATGTCGATGTCGTGGTGGTTCCACACCTTGTACCAGGTGGTCCTCTTGGGCGTGTGGGTGGACATGTCGGCGTCCTCCTCCCCGTCCCAGTTCCACTGCACCTTCATCGTGCAGCCGCCCTTCACCTTGAAGGTGTCGGTGTCCTTGTACGCCGACTCGTAGGAGTGCTCGCCCGGCTTCAGGGACTGCTGCGGCGAGTCGTTCCCGCACGTCGGTCCGCCCGGGTGCGGCGAGGTGTCGTCGCCGCACCAGTTCTTCCCGACCCGGACGTTGCTCTTCGACCGGTTCTGGATCTCGCTGTACCCGGGGGCCTTGGCGCCGGCTCCGCCCGCCGCTGCCCTGTCCTGGCCCAGGTGCACGACCTCCGGACCCTCGGCCGCCGCAGGCGATCCGAAGGCGAGCGTCCCGCCGCTGAGGACCAGCGCGGCCCCGCCCAGTGCGATCCGTCGGCTGATCGTCATTCCGTTGCGCATTTCCATTCCCTCCCTCGGTACTCTCCGTGAGCACCACGCACAGTGTGCGATGGCGTTGTAAGGGGCGGCAACGGAATGTCACAAGGATCGAAATCCCCAGGTCGGGCCGGGTGCGCGGGAGTCACGGCAGTGGACGGCGCACGGGGTCGCGTCGACACCGCAGCACCCCGTGAACCCCATATGACCTGGTGTGACGATGGGTTGCCGGTAGAGGCGGCAGGGTGCACCCCTCCCCGGTGACGCCGGGTGAACGCTGACTGGCCGTATCGGGCCGGGGCCGGAACGTGCCACCCGACATCCGCCATCCCCTCACCCGCCACCCGCCACCCGCCGCCTGCCATCTGCCACTGGCCCCGGGCGCGTGCGACTTTCGTCGGACGGTGAAGTCGGGCCAGGGGAGGACGACGCCGAGCGCTTGCTCCGTGAGCATGGACCCGGGCGGGCGTGCTCGCGTCCGCCGACTCTGCCAGGGAGGACGCCGTGCTGGAGATCATCGGGATCATCGTCATGATCCAGGGGGTCCTGGGCTTTGCCGGTCCCGCATTCTTGGGGAAGGACCTGGGGCTGCTGCACCTGTGGTTCGACCTGCCGCCGCTGGCCTACCTCGGCATCGCCGCCGTCGGCGGGGTCGTCCTGCTGCTCGGGTCCCGCGGCCGCTCGAAGAGCAGGACGACCTGAGCACCTGCCTGCCAGCCAGCCCGAGTGCCCGCCCGAGTAGCCGCCGACGTCCCGGCGCCGCGGCCGCGCCCCGCCGGGAATCGAGGCACCGGCGGGGCGCGGGGTCCGAGAGCGTCCCTATAGTCCCGACAGTCCCGACAGTTCCGAAAGTGCCGGCCGTGCCGGTTTTCGCGGCCGTGCCGGCTTTTTCGGCAGTACCGGCTTTTCCGGATGTACCAGCTTTTCCGGCTGCTCCGGCTGCTCCGGCTGTGCGGAATGTGCCGACAGCTCTGCTGGTCCCGTTTCCGTTGGTCCCGTTAGTCGGAGGTGGCGCCGACAAGCCAGGCGGTCTGCCGGGCCGCCATCGAGATGCTGTCGCTGCCGCCGAGCTTGACCCCGAACGACGCGAGGAAGGCGTAGTGGTGATCGCGCCGCTCGCAGCTGATCTCCTCGATCGCGTACTCGGAATCGGGGTTGCTCACCCGCAGGTACGGCGCCTCCTCCTCGATGATGCGGGCCCAAACGCCATACGAGGCGAGAGCGGCGGCGAGTTCGGAGAGGTGGCGTCGCTCGGCGGATCGCGGGACCGGGGTCCTCGGCGGCAAGCCCTGGGCATGTCTCGGGCGGGCCATGGCGGCCTCCTTACGGTCGAGTGAATACCCTTCCCGTCATTGTGACCCTTCGTCTCTTTTTGATTACGCAACGTAAGTACGACACGCCGCGACCGCCTTTACGGCGCCGCGGGCCGACGTCCCGCCAGCGCACCCTAGAGGGCGCGCACCCACTCCCCGCGGTGCATGACCGCGGCCGTCTCCAAGTCGGCGTCGAGAACGAGCAGATCAGCGCGGTAACCGGGGGCGATCATGCCCACATCGTCCAGGCCGAGGGCCCGTGCGGGCGTCGCCGACGCGGCGCGGGAGGCGGCGGCCAGCCCCACCCCGACACCCCCGGGGTCCTGGAGGGCGCCCGGTGTCCCGTACTGTGTCCCGTCCTGTGTCCCGTCCTGTGCCGGGACCTCCTTCGGGGGGCGGACCGCGCGGCGGACCGCGTCGGGCAGCACGATGGTGCTGCTGGCGATGGTGTCGGTCCCGGTCAGCAGCGCCTGCCCGGCGGTGACCGTGACATCCAGGTTGCCGAGCGTGTAGTCGCCGTCGCCGAGCCCCGTCGCCGACATCGCGTCGGTGACGAGCGCGACACGGTCGGCGCCCGCCGCGTCGAACACCAGCCGGGCCGCACCGGGGTGGACGTGGACGCCGTCGTTGATCAGCTCCACCGTGATGCGCTCGTCGGTCAGCGCCGCGGCGATCGGGCCGGGCTCGCGGTGGTGCAGAGGACGCATCTGGTTGTAGATGTGTGTCGCGACGGTCGCGCCCGCGTCGAACGCCGCGAGGGTCTGGGCGTAGGTCGCCTCGGTGTGCCCGATCGCCGCCACCACGCCCTGGGCGACGGCCGCCCGGATCAGGTCCTGCCCTCCCGGAAGTTCCGGCGCCACCGTGATCATGCGGAGGTGTCCGCGGCCCGCCTTCACCAGCCGCTCGAACTCGGCGAGGTCGGGGTCGCGCAGCAGGGCCGGGTCGTGTGCCCCGCACTTGGACCGGGCGATGTAGGGGCCCTCAAGGTAGATCCCGCCGAGGTCGCCGTCGTCGCACAGGTCAGCCAGCGCCGAGACCTGAGCGACAAGGTCCTCCGGTGTGGCCGTGACCAGGCCGCCGATGACGGTCGTCACCCCGCTCACACGGTTGAAGTCCACGATGCGCCGCGCCCGCTCCGGGTCGGCGTCCGTGAACGCGGCGCCAGCGCCGCCGTGCACATGGATGTCGACCGTTCCCGGCAGGACGTGCCTACCGCCCATGTCGAGGATCTCGGTGCCGGCGCTCTCTGTTTCCGCGCTCCCTGTTCCCGCGCTCCCTGTTCCCGCGCACTCTGGGGCCCCGGGTGCGCCGGCGCCGAGCGCCTGGACGCGGCCGGCACCGACCCGCAGCCACCCCTCGACCATCCCGTCGGGCGCGGCGATCCGCGCGTTCGTCAGCGTCGTCGTCAGGGTCGTCCCGGTAGCGCTCCGGCTCATCCTCAGCGCCTTTCTGTGCCCGATGCCACATCTTGCGGTGTCGCCATGCCGCGGCCGTCGGGCGCGCGGAACACCGCTGACGGGCGGATGCCCGCAGAGCAGGGGTTTCGCGCGGCGCGGCGGCTGGACGGCAAGGCTGCGGGCGGGCGCCGTCCCCCCGCGATTCCCACACCAATGGGGACGAGTGGAGACGAGACCGTCCGCTACGCATTGACGATAGCGTCGTCGGACACTCATCATGGGTTCCATGTCCGCCGGTGAGCTGCTCGTCCAGCGCCTGCATGTCGATCTTCGACAGCAGGCCAGCGCCCTGTGTTGTAGCTAACGTCTCCCGCCTCCCGGGGCCGGCGAGCGCCTGAGCGCCGCCAGTGCCGTGCGTCACATCCCGGCCGCGCCCCGGAGAGCCTACGGCTGTCCGCCTCCTCCCTTGAACTTGCGCTCGCGTCGCGCTCTGCCGCGGCGTTCACCTGGAGACAACTATGACCACGTTCACCGTGCTCGTCGCAGATCCTTCCCCTGACACCGGCCCTGCCCAAGGTTCAGGCTCCCGTTCCGGGATCCGCGCCGCCGCAGTGCGGGCCGCCCGCGCCGTTTCCCCCGGACTCGCCGCCGCCCCGTCGCACATCCCGGCCCCGATCCCGACCTCGGCTTCGACTTCGACCCTGGCCGAGCCCCAGGTGGTGGACCTGGCCGAACTCGGCCCGGCGCTGCTCACCTCCGACCCCTCCGAGCGCGGCGCCGTCGCGGCGGCACTGGACCTGGTGTCCGGCAGCGACTTCCTGCTGATCGCCACCCCGCAGGTGCACGGGGGCTACACCGGGCTGCTGAAGGTGTTCCTCGACCGGCTGCCCGAGTTGGGGCTCGCGCAGACGGTCGCGCTGCCCATGGCCGTCGTCGACGACCTGCGCAACGGCCGCAACGTGGAGGAGGACCTCCGGGTGGTGCTGTCGGAGCTGGGCGCCTGGGTGCTCGAACCCGGCCTGCTCCTCAGCCGGGGCGAACTCGGCGAACCCCACCGTGTCATCGGCGCCTGGGCCGAGATCGCGGCTCCGGCGCTGCGCGAAGCGGTCGCCATCGCCGCCTGAGCACCGCCCCTGCCGCTACTGGGCACCCCTGCCCGTTCCTGGGCCCTGTTCCTGGGCCCTGTTCCTGGGCGCCATTGCCGACCCCTGGGTGGGCCGCTGGTCAGCCCCTGGTGCGCGACCGCATCCGCGTGGTGTCGGCCTCGGCCTGCGCGACGTTGCCCCGCACCAGGGCGACCACCGCCAGGGTCAGGGCGAAGCCGGTGACCCGCAGGGCGAGCATCAGCGGGTCGGAGGGGAGCTGCTCGGCGAAGATCCAGGTGCCCAAAAGCACCATGAACACGTTGCCGAGCACGCCGGCGACGGGCGCCGTCACCGAGGCGCGGGCCCGTTGCATGGAGGTCTGGAACAGCACGATGCCGACCGCCCAGCCCACGGCGTACAGGTAGGGGAACGGCGACAGCAGCGCGGGGACGATCGCCTCGACGACGCCTCGCTCGGCGAGCAGGCCCCCGAGCCCTTTGCCCTGGAGGCCGGCCACGCCCTGCGCGAGACCGGCGGCCGCACCCATGGCGGCCGCGGAAACGTAGCGGCCGCCTTTCCCGGCGACGGCCATGGCGCCGACGCAGGCGATCAGCGTCACCGCGCTCACGGTGAGCAGGACGGGCATGTCGGCCGTCGTGCCCGCTTTCGCGTCGCCGCCGCCGAGCGACAGGCTGAGCACCAGCAGCGCGACCGGCATCAACGCGAGCGCGACCTTCTCGCCGCGGGTGATGGGCTCGCCCAGGACCAGCGCCATGAACAGCAGCATCGCGGAAATCCCCGCGGCGTACGCCGGTTGGACGATCGACACCGGCGCCAGGCCCAGCGACACGATCAGCCCGACGCTGCCGAGTGCGGCCAGGACGCAGCCGCCGACCCACCGGCCGTTGCCCAGCAGTGTGCGCGCGAGGTGCAGGGGCCGGTGCACACTGATGTCGGGCGACCGGTGCAGCGCACGCTGCTCGATGGTCAGCCCGAGGGTGTAGACCGCGGCCGAGACCAGCGCGGCGACCAGACCGATCACGCCAAACCGCCCAGTGCAGTAGGAGAGCTGTGCAGTAGCAGAGCCGTGCAGTAGAACCTGTTATCGGGCGCCAAGTATGGCAGGGGATTCAGCGCCCACGCATATGTAACACGTTCTAGTGCTAGGGCTAGTCTTGGGGCAGTGACGAGCGACAGCGAACCCGAACAGGTGCGGACCCGGCCCAGATTCCAGCCGTCGACCCTGGGCCTGGTCGGGGTGGCGTTCGCCGCGATGGCGGTCACCCTGCTGCTGCTCCAGACGTTCATGGGGACGTTTCGATCGGCCGGCTCGCCGCCGGAGCCGACCCCCGACCCCTCCATCATCGCGACCCCGCCCGAGGGCACCGCCCGGATCATGGTAGCCGGGGACTCGCTCGCACAGGGCAGCAGCGGCGACTACACCTGGCGCTACCGGCTGTGGAAGCACCTCACCGACAACGACGCCGACGTGGACTTCGTGGGGCCCGCCGACACCCTGCTCGACGTCAACGCCTTCGACTACGGCGACACCTCCTACGCCGAACCCGGCTTCGACCGCGACCACTACGCCGCCTGGGGCGCATCGGCGGCCGACATCGCGAAGGGGATCGGCGAGGAGACCGCCCAACACGACCCCGACTACCTCCTCCTCATGGCGGGCACCAACGACCTGGTGACCGGGTCCGAACCGGAAGAGGCACTGGAGCACGTGCGCGACGCGGTGTCGACCGCGCGGGTGGCGCGCGGCAATGTCCAGATCGTGCTCGGTGAGCTGACACCGATGTGGGGCACCGGCCGCGACAAGGCCCTCAACAACGACGTCGCCGAGTTCAACCGCGGACTGCCCCGCCTCGCCGCGCAGCTCACCGCCGAGAACTCGCCGGTGGTGGTGGCACACACCGCGGCGGACTACGCCCCCGCCGACGACAACTGGGACACCACCCACCCCAACGCGCGCGGTGAGCTGCGGATCGCCGCGGCGTTCGCCGACGCCCTCGACGGGTTCCTCGACTTCGGCGCGCCCTACCCGCGCCCGCTCCCGAAGGCGGACGTGGGGCCCAGGGACCCGCCGGTGGTCGAGGCCGCCGCTCAGCCGGGCGGGGTGCGGTTGAGCTGGCGGCCGGTGCCCGGCGCCACGCGGTACAAGGTGCTGCAACGCCGCATCGACCCCGACCCCGACAAGCGGGTGGTGCTGCCGACGGAGGTCGACGGCCACAGCGAGAAGCGGCGGTCGGTCGACGTCGACTCGCTGTTCAGCGGCGCCGACTACGAGTTCGTCGTGCAGCCCTACAAGGGCGACGACGCCGGTGTGCGCTCCGAACCGGTGCGGGTGACCGCCGACAGCACCGAACCGGGCCCGCCCGAATGGGTGCGGATCACGGCCGACCGCTCCACCCTGGTCTGGGCCGAGGCGCCGCGCGCCACGCACTTCGCGGTGTGGCGGCGCGCCCTGCGCTGCGAAGGCGACGAGTGCGAACCGCGCGACGGCGAGGGCCCCGACGGCGGCGCCGGATGGCAGCGGATGGAGGTCGTCAACGGCGACCGCCGCTGGCCGATCGGGGCGGACGACCGCGGCTATGAGTACGTGGTGGTCGCGCACCGCGACTTCGTTGAGGGCGAGGCGTCGAAGCCGCTGGAGGTCGCGCCGGAGTAGCGGCCGCATGCGGGCATGGGTGCGGCCCGTCGGACCAGGGGTCCGACGGGTGCGGCGACCGGGGCGGCTCAAGCCGGGCAGCCGGGGGGCGGATCGGTGCCGTGCCCGTCCCGCACCGGATGGCGGTGCCTGCGGCGCTCGGCCGCGGCCCTGCGGCGCTCCTTCGCGAGGTTGTGCGCCGCGCACAGGGGTTGCAGGTTCGACAGGCTCGTGGACCCGCCGTCCCACCAGGCGGTGATGTGGTCGATCTGGCACCACGCGATGGGGCGGTCGCAGCCGTGCTCCCACGCGCACGAGTCGTAGGTGGCGTGGATCGCGTTGCGGATGTGGGGCGGGCAGATGCGCTCGGAGCGGCCGACGTCGAGCGGCGCGCCGGTGATGGGGTCGAGGATGATGCGCCGCAGCTTGCAGTCCTTGGCGAGCGCCCGCGCCTGGGACACCGAGTAGACCACGCCGTTGTCGCTGGTGGCCGGGGGAGAGCCCGGCTCGCCCCGCAGGGTCGCCAGCGGCACCGTGAGCCGGACCTGGGCGGGCTCGCCCCCGCGCCACGGCAGGTTGCCGGAGTGGGCCAGGCAGAAGCGCACCATGGCCATCGCGGAGTCGTAGCGGCGCTGCGCCGCGGTGCGCTGATCGCCCTCGGCTGGGGGAGCGGAGAAGGCGTCGAGCGCGGTGCGCAGGGCGTCGTAATCGGCGGAATCGCCCGACATGCCGAAGTGGAAACCGCCGAGAACGGGGTCGTGCGCCAACCCGGCCGAGCGGCCCTCGTGGAGCTCCGCCTCGCTGCGATCGTGATCGGCCGGGTGCAGCGTGGCGAAGAGCCTCGCGCCGGCGCGGTCGAGATCCTTGCAGGTGCTGGAGTCCTTGAGGGCGAGCGGCAGCAGGATCTGCTCGACCGCTCCGGCGAGATCGGCCTCGCTGGGGTAGAGCTCGCGGTCGCGCAGCGGGGCGCAGCGGCCGACGTGGTGCGCGATGCGGGCTGCCTTGGCAGCGGTGATGCCGCCGTCCTCCATGGCCGCCCAGGAGGCGTCGAGCCCCTCGGGGAAGTCGGCGAGTGCGGCGTACTGGGCGCCCTCGGACCGGGTGAGCCCGCCAGCGCACGAGAACCAGTCGGCCGCGCGCCGGAACCCGGCCGACGCCATGCCGCCGGACGCCTTGGCGCGCGCCGCCACCTGTGCCACGGCGGCCTGCACCCGGCCGAGGTCGGCGAGCAGCGAGGTGAGCTCCTCGGCGACCTCGCGTGCGGCACCCGGGGGGATGGCCTCGGCGGATTCGTCCCGCAGCAACCGGGCGGCGCCGCCCAGCAGCTTCCGCGCCTGGGCCACCCGGCCCGGCTGCGAGGGAGCTGCTTGAGTTTCGATCATGTGTTCAATTTAATCGTGTTGAACTGCAAATACTATATCCGAAGGGTGATGCTGGTGTTACCTGTGGGGCAGGAGTGCCTACCCAGGCAGGGCCGCTCCCGGCGGAACGACGCCCCGCCGCCGTCTACGATCCAGATGGCGTCCTGCGGCGCGGCGAACCGAGGGTGCGCGGCGATGGTCCTCGGCTCGACCCATGCGCCACAGCACCGTTCGACCTCGGTAGGAGGCGTCGTGACCCGAATCGACTGGACCGAAGCTGGCGAGCAGCGGAGCGCGCAGTGGCGCTCGGAGAGCCGGACGCCGCCGCCCGTGCGCGTCGTCGTCGCCGACGACCGCATGAAGGCCGACACCGCGTACCGCCTGGCCACAAAGGGCACCGCGCTGCTGTGGCGGGGCGACTTCCACAACGCACGCCAACTGCTGAGCGCCGTGGCCCGGCGCTGCGACCGGTCGTCCCGCCCGAAGGGCGGCACCCCCGCTGAGGGGTTCGCGGCGCACCGCCGCGCCCGCGCCCGCCGCGCCCGGACCCTCGGCATGCTCCTGGTGGAACTGGCGCCCGATCACAGCGTCGCGCTGCGGCGGGCGCCCGACACCCGCCGGGCCTGCGCGCGGGTCTTCGGCGACGCGCGGGACGGCCAGGGCGGTCAGGACGGTCAGGACGGTCAGGACGGCTCGGTCATCGCGATCAGCGAACTGCTCGGCCTGCTCAGCGCCGACGAATGGCGGCGCAAAGGGGTGGCCGTCCCCGCACTCGACGCGCGCGTACACGCCCATTACGGCGTCTTCTCCCCGGTCAGGGGCGAGTACGTCGACCTGGTGGCCCAGGCGCCGCTGCCCGGGCAGCGGGGCGGCGCCGCGGGGCGCCCGCGCGTCGCCTTCGACATCGGCACGGGGACGGGGGTGCTCGCGGCGGTCCTGGCGCGCCGCGGCGTCGGTCGTGTGGTCGCCACCGACACCGACCCCCGCGCGCTGGCGTGCGCCGCCGAGAACATCGACCGCCTGGGGTACGCCGAACAGGTCGCCACCGTCGCCGCCGACCTGTTCCCCGAGGGCCGCGCCTCGCTGATCGTGTGCAACCCGCCGTGGGTCCCGGCCGACCCGACCAGCCCGATCGAGCGCGGCGTCTACGACCCGGAGAGCCGCATGCTGCACGGCTTCCTCGCCGGGCTGCCCGAACATCTCGACGAGGGCGGCGAGGGCTGGCTGATCCTGTCGGACTTCGCGGAGCACCTGGGGTTGCGGTCGAGGTCGGAGCTGACCGACGCGTTCGACGCGGCGGGCCTGGCGGTCGCCGGCACTTTGGACACCAGGCCGCGCCATCCCCGCGCGTCCGATCCATCGGACCCGCTGCACGCCGCCCGCGCCGCCGAGGTGACGACCCTGTGGCGGCTGCGCCCGCGCGCGGGAAGCGGGCACGCAGAGGACCACGCAGAGGACCACACAGAGAACCGCGGAGAGAACCGCGCAGAGGGGCACACGGAGTAGGGAACCAGGCGAGCAGGCAGGTAGGTAGGTAGGGGAGCAGGCAGGGGAGTCGAGCAGCGGAGTACTGAGGAGCGCTGGGGCGTGCCGATGGTCCCGGTCGATGAGTGGGTCGATCGGGTCCCCGAACCGCCGGGCAGGTGGTGGCGCGCAGTTCGATCGGGGTGCCGAGCGGGTGCCGCACGGACGTGGCGAGGGAGCGGAGGTGGAGCGGATGGCCGCCGTCGGTGGCGAGGCGGGGAGCGGGGCTGCGGGCAGGGGCGCCGCTCTGCGGCGGTGGGGTGTCCGGCTGGTGCCCGCGCTGGTCTCGGTCGCGTTGGGCGTGCTGGCGCTGGGCCCGGTGCTCGGGCCGGGGTTCGCGCTGCGTTACGACATGGTGTTCGTCCCCGATCCGCCGTTGTCCGCGGCGTCTCTCGGCGGCGGGTCGGGGTTCGCCCGCGCTGTGCCGAGCGACGCGGTGGTCGCCGCGCTCGCGACCGTGCTGCCCGCTGACGCGGTGCAGGCGATCGCGTTGCTGTCCGTCTTTGTCGTGGGGGGAACGGGGGCCGCGCGTCTGGTGCCAGGGGGCGGGTGGGCGCCGCGGAGCGCGGCCGCCGTCCTCTACGTCTGGAACCCGTTCGTCGCCGAGCGGCTGCTGCTGGGGCAGTGGGCGATGCTGCTCGGGTACGCCGGGCTGCCATGGGTGCTCGCCGCGGTGGTCCGGCTCGGGCGGGCGCGCGGCGTGCCCCGCCTGGTCGTGGCGCTGATCCCGGCCGCTGTGGGCGGCTTCTCCTCGGTGGTGCTCTCGGCGCTGGTGGCGGGGCCCGCTGCGGTGGTGCGGCGCGGGGCGGGGCGGCTGCGCGCGCTGGGGTGGACGGTGTGCGCGCTCGTGCTGGTGAGCCTGCCGTGGCTGATCCCTTCGCTCTCCAGCGGCGCCCGGACCGATCCGGCCGCGGTGGAGTTGTTCGCGGCGCGTGCCGATGGCCCGTTCGGTGCGGCGGGGTCGCTGCTGGTCCTCGGCGGGGTGTGGAACGCGCAGGCGGTACCCGAGTGGTACGGGGTGCCGGTGTTCGCGGCGTGCAGGGTGGTCCTCGCTGTCGCCGCGGTGGCGGGGTGGGTGTGGTTGGCGCGCGGCGGCGTGCGGTCGGCGCCGGTGTTCTGGCCGGGGTTGTCGGTCGCCGCGGCGCTGGGGCTGGGGGTGGCGCTGCTCGGGACGGTCGAACCGGGCCGGGAGCTGCTCCGGGCGCTGATCGGGTGGTGGCCGGGGTTCGGGCCGCTGCGCGACGGCCAGTTGTTCGTGGCGCCGCTGGCGCTGCTCCAGGCGGCGGGGCTGGGCGGCGCGGTGGCGTGGGTGCTGCGGAGTGTGCGCCGCGGGGCGGGCGGCACGGCGCATGGCGGGGCGGGGGCTCCGGGGGAACCCCTTTCTTCAAGTAAAGCCGAGTCGGGTACCGCGCCGCCATTCGGATCTTCCGGGGTGTGGACGGCGCTTCGCCTGGGCGGGGGCCGCGCGTCCGGGGCGGCCGTTGCGACGGGGGCGGTCGCGGTGGCCGTCCTGCTGCTGGCGCCGGTGGCGCTGCTGCCGGGGCTTGCCTGGGGGGCGGCCGGCCGCCTCGCGCCGGTGGACTACCCGTCGGAATGGCGCGCCGTGCGGAACCTGGTCGACGGGGATCCCCGGCCGGGTGCGCTGGTGTCGCTGCCGTGGAGCGCCTACCGGGGGCTCGACTGGGGGGGCGGTGGACGTACTGTCGTGGTACTCGACCCGGCGGTGAAGTCGTTCGACCGCAGAGTGGTGTGGAACGACGACCTCCGGGTCGCCGTCGGCGGGCGGGTGCGCACGGTCGACGGCGAGGACCCCCTCGCGCGCGCCGTGGCCCCCGCGGTGGCGGGCGGCTGGCCGCTGCGCGCCGACCCTTCGGCGGCGCGGCGTTTGGGCGCAGCGGGCGTGCGCTACGTCCTCGTCGACCGCGCTGCGGCCCGCGCGGCGCTCGGCGCCGACGGCCCCGGGACGCCCGGCGCGTCCCCGGGTACCTCCTCGGACGCCTCCGGGGGCGCCGGAGGAGGCACAGGAGGAGCTGCCGGAGACGCCGACAAGAACACGTTCTTCATTTCGCGGGGCGACGCCCAGGTGGTGCACAAAGGGGCCCGGTTCGTGCTGCTCCGCCTGCCCGATGACCATGTCCAGGCGAGGGTTGAGCGACTTTCGGGGTTGGAAGTTACCGGCTGGTTCGTTACAGTTGTGGCAATTCTCTGGTCAATGGTTGTATCAGGTTCTAATCTCGTTCCCGTGCGTCCCGTCCGGAGCACCGGGATGGGTACGTGGAAGGAGAACCGCAAGTGATCAAGATTCTTGCCGCATCGGTCATCGGCGCGGCGCTGGCCGGTGGGCTGACCTTCGGCATCACCACCTGGTCCACCAATGCCTCTGCCGATGCGGAGCCGGTGAACGAGTCCCTTTACAACTACGGCGACCGCTGACCCGGGCCGGCCCCGCGTCCCCCGTTCGCGGGTGCCGGTCGGGTCGCGCCGGGCGCGAACCCTCTCGGTCTTCGCAGGTACGACCCCTGCGGCCCTCCTGAACCACCGGTTCCGGGCCCGGCCCATGCGTCGTCTGCCGCCGCCTTCAGCGGACCTCTCCGCCGACGGCGCCTCTGGCGTCCCCACCCACTGATCACACGCCCCTTATTCCGGGCCCGGTTTCCCCTGGCCCCGCCGCCGGGGTCCCTTTCCCGCGGCGCGGTGCCGCCGGGCCGCGCGGGCGGAACAAGGAGTACACGTGGTCTTCCAGCAGACCCCCCTCTCGGAGCAGCGGGATTCCGCCGGCCCACCGCCGCCGCGGCTCGCGCCGGCCACCGATAGCCCGACCACCGATAACCCGGCGGTCGACGGTCCGGTCGGCGCCGACCCGGGACCCCGCCTCGACGGTGTCCGCATCGCCGTCATCAACTGGCGCGACCCGTGGCAGGCCGCAGCGGGCGGCGCCGAGGAGTACGCCTGGCAGATCAGCCGGCACCTCGTGGGGAGGGGCGCGCTGGTCACGTTCGTCACGAGCCGGGAGCCCGGGCAGGCCCGCCACGAGACCCGCGACGGCGTCATCTTCCGCCGCATGGGGGGCAAGTTCAGCGTGTACCCGCTGGTGGCGCTCTGGCTGCTGCTGTGGCGGCGCGAATTCCAGGTGGCGCTCGACTGTATGAACGGCATCCCGTTCTTCTCGCGGCTGGTGCTGCCGCGCGCCACCCGGGTGGTCAGCGTCGTGCACCATGTGCACGACCTCCAGTTCAACGCGTATTTCAACCGGCCCATGGCGTGGTTCGGCCGGTTCGTCGAGAGCCGCGTCGCCTCGTTCGTGTACCGCCATTGCACGACGGTCACGGTGTCGGAGTCGTCCCGCCGCGCCATGCGCGAGAAGCTCGGCTGGCGCGGGCCCATCACCGTGGTGCACAACGGCAGCCCGCAGGCCGAGCCGGTGCCGCCGCCCGGTGACCCGTCGGAGCTGGGCGCCCCCGCCGTTGTCAGCCTGGGCCGCCTCGTGGTGCAGAAGCGCGTCACGCGGGTGGTCGACCTCGCCGTCGACCTCCGCGACTCCTGGCCGGGGCTGCGGGTGCACGTCGTGGGCCGGGGCCCGGAGAGTGTGCCGCTGGAGGAGCAGATCCGCCGGCACTGGTTGGCCGATCGCGTCGTTCTGCACGGATTTCTGCCGGAGGACGCCAAGAATGCGGTCCTCGCCGGTTCGTTGCTGCACGTCACCGCCTCGGAGTTCGAGGGGTGGGGGTTGACCGTCATCGAAGCGGCCGCCATGGGGGTGCCGACCGTCGCCTACGATGTCGATGGCCTGCGCGATTCCGTGCGCGACGGCGAGACCGGGTGGTTGGTGCGCGACGGCGAGGAGCTGTCGGCCGTGGTCCGCCGCGCGCTCACCGAGCTTCGCGATCCGGCGCGGGCCGACGAGGTCCGCCGCGCCTGCCGGGCGTGGGCCGCCCGTTTCACCTGGAAGTGCAGTGGAGCCGCGATGACCGGGCTGGTAGCAGCCGAGATCGGCGCCGTGCCGAGCACTGGAGCCGTGTCCGCCGCGGCCTTCGCCCCGGCCCGCGGCCCTACTTTCGACACGGCTCCCGACCCGTCCGGAGAGGGCGGGGCGCCCGCGTGACGGCTGCCCCCGCTGCCGAGCCGGGCCCCGCGCGTTCCCGGCGTCCCACCCCGCTGCGACCCGACGAGTCCCTGCTGCGCCGGCTGAAGTTGTTCGGGGTCTGCCTGCTGCTCAGCGCGGTCGCGCTCAGCATGGACCCGGGCAAGATCGTCGGCGACACCAAGATCGACCTGACGATCGACCCGACGGGGTTCCTGCGGCGGGCGCTGCACCTGTGGGACGGCGCCTACTTCGGCCAGTTGCAGAACCAGGCGTACGGCTACCTCTTCCCCAACGGCCCGTTCCACGCCCTGCTCATCGGCATGGACATGCCTCCGTGGCTGGTCCAGCGCCTGTGGATGGCGGTGCTGCTGTGCGCGGCGTTCCTCGGCACGGTGCGGCTCGCCCGGGTGCTGGGCATCGGCACCCTCAACACCCGCATCCTCGCCGGGCTGGCGTACGCGCTCGCGCCGCGCGTGCTCACCCTGCTGTCGTACAACTCGGCCGAGTTGCAGCCGATGCTGCTGCTGCCGTGGATCGTGATCCCGCTGGCGCTGGGCGCCCGGCACGGCCGCAGCCCCATGCGCATGGCGATGCTGTCGGCGGTGGCGTTCCTGTTCTGCGGCGGCACCAACGCGGCGTCGGAGCTTGCGGTGCTGGTGGTGCCCGGCCTGTACCTGCTGACCCGGTCGGGGGGTCCGCGCAAGCGGCGGCTGCTCGCGTGGTGGCTGTTCGCGATCTTCCTGGTGTCGTTCTGGTGGCTGGTCCCGCTGCTGCTCATGGGCCGCTACGTGTTCTCGTTCATGCCGTACACCGAGGACGCCGCCACGACGACGAGCGTGACGTCGCTGCTCAACGCCTTGCGCGGCACGTCGAACTGGATGGGCTACATCCCGTCGAACGGGCAGGCGGCGCTGCCGGCCGGGGCGGAGCTCTCCGGGGAGCCGTGGCTGATCGCCGTCACCGCGCTGGTGGCGGGGTTGGGCCTGGCCGGTCTGGTGCACCGGATGATGCCGGAGCGGCTGTTCCTGATCGCGTCACTGCTCACCGGCACCGCCATTGTGGTGGCGGGGTACACCGGCGACCTCACGGGCCCGTTCGCGCCGGCCATGCAGGCGGCGTTCGACGGTGTGCTGAGCCCGTTCCGAAACGTGCACAAGTTCGACGCGCTGATCCGGCTGCCGGTGGTGCTCGGCCTGGCGCACATCCCCATCGCGGTGGCGGCGCGGGCGGCCAGGCACCCCTACCGCCTGCCGGGCGGGCGGACCGCCGGCCCGGGCCGGGCCCGGCGCATCGCGGCGGGCGCGTGCGCCGTGGCGTTCCTCGCGACGCTGACACCCATGGCCGACGTCGGGGTCGCGACCCGCGGCGGGTTCGAGCGCATGCCGAAGTACTGGCACGACGCGGCGGCATGGCTCGACCAGGAGGCGGGCGGGTCGGGCAGCGGGTCGGGCGGCGGAATGACGATGGCGGTGCCGGGGTCGGCGCGCGGCGAGTACCTGTGGGGCCGCCCCATGGACGAGCCGATGCAGCCGTTGATGTCGGGCCGGTGGAGCAACCAGCAGATCATCCCGTGGGGGTCGGCGGGGGTGTCGCGGCTGACCCAGGAGATCGACCAGCGGGTGTCGTCGGGGCGGGGCTCCGCCGGGCTCGCCGACACGCTCGCCCGCATGGGGGTCACCCACCTGCTGGTCCGCAACGATCTGGACCGCACGGGCGCCAACGGCGGCTGGCCTGCGCGGGTGCATCAGGCGCTGCGCGACTCGCCGGGCATCACACCGGAGCGCAGTTTCGGCCCGGTCGTGGGGTCGCTCGAACGGACGTCGGCGGCGTCCTGGTTCGACCAGCCGTACAAGGCCCTGGACGTCTACACGGTGCGCGGAGCGGCGCCGGTCGTGGGGACCGTCCCGAAGGACGGGGCGCTGCGGGTCACGGGCGGCCCCGAGGCGCTGCTGGCAATGTCGGAACAGGGCATGCTGCCCGACGACCGCCCCGTTCTGCTGGGCGACGACCCCGGCGCGGCCGACATCGCGCCGGAGGACACCGTGGTGACCGACACGTCGCGCCGCCGCGAGGTCGTCTACTCGGACGTGCGCCGCAACGTCACCAACACGCTCACCGCCGATGAGGAGCTGGAGCGCGACGCACCGGCGCCCGACATCATGGACCCGGCGTGGGAGCCCTACACGGGCGTCGCGGTGAACCGCGGGGTCGAGTCGGTGACCGCGTCGTCGTCGGAGGCCGGCGCCGACGCCTCACCGGGCAAGCGCGACCCCGGCCGGGCCCCGTTCGCGGCGCTCGACGACGCGCCGGGCACGTCGTGGCGGTCCAGCGAGTTCGCGGGCGCCCTCGGCGAATGGCTGCGGGTCGAGTTCGCCGAACCGCGCGACGTCAGCGGGCTGATGGTCGCGTTCGAGCAGATCCCGGGGGAGCCGCCGCCGTCGCGGGTCGATGTGGTCACCGACCGCGGTTCGGCGTCGTCGCCGGTCGCCGCGACGGGTGAACCCCAGGAGCTCGCCGCGCCGCCGGGTACGACCAAGAGCCTGAAGGTCCGGGTGGACGAGCTCGCCTACGAGCCCGAGTACCGGTTCGGGACCCGGGTCGGCATCACGGGGCTCACCCTGCCGGGCCTGGACCCGTCGCGCACGATCGCCGTGCCGGGGGTGCCGGGGGCGTCGACAACGGTCCTCACCGGTTCGACGGGCACCGTTCCGGGATGCATGCGCGGCCCCAAGGTGTGGGTGTGCAACCCGTCGCTGGCGGTGCAGGGCGAGGACTCCTACACCTTCGACCGGACGTTCGAGATGACCGGCGGCGCCGCGAAGGGCCGCCACACCGTCCGCGGGCAGGTCGTCGCGACCGACCCCGGCGCGGTGGAGAACGCGCTGAACAGGGCAGGCGGCTACCCCAAGGTCAACTCGTCGTCGACGTCGGTGGACCACCCGGCGGCGATGGGCCGCAACGCGTTCGACGCCGACGGCGCCACGATCTGGTACCCCGACCCGGCGGAGGACACCCCGTCGCTGGACGTCGACTTCGGCAAGCGCACCCGCATCAACGGGGTGAAGGTGGAGTTCCCGCGGCCGGAGAGCGTGAGCCGGCCCGTGAAGGTGACGGCGGAGAGCGGATCGACGGTGCGGGAGGGCTGGCTCGACGGGAGCGGCTGGGTGGGGTTCGCCCCGTTCAACGCCAAGGAGGTCACGCTCACCTTCGACCCGCCGGAGGGCCAGCCGCTGGAGGTCCGCAGGATCGAGGTGCCCGACGTCGAGCCGCTGGAGCCCGTCGAGGGCGGCGCGGTGCGCAGCGCCTGCGGGCTGGGCCCGGTGCTGCGGGTCAACGGCGAACGGGTCGAGACCCGGATCTCCGGCGGTTCCCTGGCCGGCGAGCTGAACGGGCGCCCGCTGACCTACGAGAGCTGCACGGGTGTGGGCCTGCGCGACGGCGACAACCGGCTCGTCGTGGACTCCGGCAACCAGTACCAGGTGCGTTCGGCGGTGGTCGAGCCGATGAGCGGGGGCGCCGCGGGCACCGGGGGTGCAGGGAAGGCCGGGGGCGCTGACGAGCGCGACGAGCGCGACGGGCGCGACGAGGTCGCCATGGAGCGGGTCGCCACCATGGACGAGTGGGGGCCGGGGCAGCGGCGGTTCTCCGTGTCGGTCGAGGACGCGTCCTACCTGGTGGTCAACGAGAACTTCAATGAGGGGTGGGCCGCCGAGTTGGCGGACGGCGACGGCGGCGGCACCGCGCTGAAACCGGTCCGGTTGGACGGGTGGAAGCAGGCGTGGGAGCTGCCGGCCGGGTCGGCGGGCACGGTCACGTTGCGCTACACCCCCGATGGCCCGTACCGCGCCGCGCTGGCGGTCGGCGCGGGCATGGTCGGGCTGGTACTCGCCTTGGCGTTCGCCCGATGGCCGCGGCGCCGCGGCACGGGCAGCAAGGTCGGCAAGAACAGCAAGGTCGGCAAGAACAGCAAGGTCGGCAAGAACAGCAAGGTCGGCAAGAACAGCAAGGTCGGCAAGAACAGCAAGGACGGCAAGAACAGCAAGGACGGCAAGAACAGCAAGGACAGCAGGGACAGCACGGGCAGCAAGATCGTCAAGGGCAGCAGCGACAGCAGCGACAGCACGAACAGCACGGTCGACACCGATAGCACGGGCGGCGAGGTCCGCACCGGCAGCACGGACGGCGACGGCGGCCCGCGGTGGTCCGCCGCGCGTTCACTGCCGTCGGTGCGCGCGGGCCGTCCGGGGCCGCGGGTGATGGCGGCCGTGCTGCCGGTGGTGTCGGTGGCCTACGGGGTGTGGGTCGCGGGGGCGGTGGGCGCCGCTGTCCTCGGCGGCGCCGTGCTCGCCGCGTGGTGGTTGGGCCGCCGCCCGCCGAAGCGGCTGCGCCACGCACGGGCGGGCCGCCCGGTGCTGGGCGGGCCGCGCACCAGGATCCTGGTGGGGCCGTGGACGGCCCTGATCGCCATGACCGCCGCGGGGCTGTCCCTCGCCGTCGGCAGCTACTTCGCGACCTACCTGCCGTTCAACGACATCAGCGGCGTGCTCGCCGAGCCGTTGCGGGGCTGGGTCGCACAGGTGCTGTGCCTGCCCGCTCTGGCGCGGGTCCTGGCGTCGCTGCGGTCCGCCGCGACACCGGGGGAGCCGGAACCGCCCGCGGCCGCCGGAGCGGATGGCGCCGCCGCGGCCGCCGAACCGGAGGGGGTGCCGGCCGGCGACGGGCCGGTCGGCGGCCGGACCGCCGACGGCCGCGAGGTGACCGCGTGAGCGGCGCGGCGGGCGGGCGCTCGCTGCTGCGCCGCAACCTCGCGCCGGTCCTGGTGGCGCTGGGCGCGTTCCTGCTGACGCTCGCGGTGCTGCTGAACACCTACGTGTACGGGACGCTCGCCATGCTGCCGGGCGACACCGAGGCGGAGTGGCGCCTGGAGGACGAGTCGGCGACCTACCTCGACACGGCCACGTGGCGCACCGCGAAGAAGGCCGCTGTCGCGCAGCGCACCGAGGTGCGGGGGTCCACGGCCCCCGGCAACAGCAGGTGGAGCACATGGGAGGTGTCGGTCGACACGGTCGCGGCCGACCGGATGATCGGGCACATGGACCGGCGGGTCATCGTCGACCGTTCCACCGGCCTGGCGGTGAACTGCTGCGGTGAGCACGTCGACGGCGACCGGGCGGTACGCCAGGCCGGCCTGGTCCGGCAGTGGCCGGCGGGCGGGTCGGCCGGCGACCACCCGTTCTACGACGCCGATCTGCGCGCGGCGCCGATGATGCGTTTCGACGGGACGGAGAACGTCGCCGGGGTGTCCGCTCGCCGCTATGTGCAAGAGGTCGCGGCGACCCAGGTCCCCGGCTCGGCCCGCGCTGTGCCGGCGCACGCGCTCGGCGGCCGCGGCAACGGGACGGTGCAGGCGACACGCTGGCTGGAGGTGACGCGGACGCTGTGGGTGGAGCCGGTCACCGGGCGGGTGGTGAACGCCGAGGAGCAGCGCACGGAGACGCTGCGCGCCGAGGGCGGCCGGGGCCGCGACCGGGTGCTGCTCGACGCCGACCTGGCGATGCCCGACTTCCAGGTGAAGGCCGCCGCGGAGCAGGCCGAGTCGCACGCCCTGCGGCTCCGGCTCACCGGGTCCTGGCTTCCCATGGGGCTGGGCGGACTGGGTGGCGCCGTGGCGCTCGCGGGCCTCGCGGTCGCGTTCGCGCGCCGCGGGCGGGGGCAGGGCAGGGAAGGCAGGGAGGGCCGGGAGAGCCAGGAGGGCCCTTCCACACAGAGCGGACGGGACGCCGCGCCCGCCGCCGAACCCGTGGCGGAATCGCCGGAGCAGCAGCCGGGATAGCCGCCAGAGCGGCAGGACCGGCAGCGGGAAATCCCGTCGGCGGCCGGGGCAGGGCGGTCGAGTGGCGGGTTCGTTTCGGCCGTCGCGGGCCCCCGCTGCGCGACAATCGCGAAGCGGCGCAGTAGGGGCGTGCGCAGGCTCCCCGGCAGCCTTGCCAATGTTGCCGTTACCCACCCGTGCCGTGAGCGCCCGCGTCTGGTGGTGTGCGGGCCTGTCTGCTCATTCGCCGCGGGGATCTGGTCCGTCATTCGACAGCACGGAGATCGGCGGGGCGCGTGTGGTCTCGGCCGGGGCCGGAGATGTCGTTGGTTGCAGGGTACGTTCGGTTGGCTGCCGGTTAGCCTGCGCAGCAGCGACGGCCGAAGCGCGCCCGAGGGTGCCGTACCTGGTCCTGGTCAGCGTTTGCGCAGGACGAGGAGCAGGTTCCAGGTGGCGAACTCGCGGAGGACGGGGACGTGCACGACGCCCTTCGCCCAGGACGGGAGGTAGCGGGGGAGCACGTCGACGATCTCGACGTCGGAGTGGGCGAGGACGCGGGTGCGCGTCCACCGGATCATCTCGGCCGCCGACACGGCGAACATGCTGCGGCCGAAGTCGTTCTTGGGGCGGCGGCCGTGCTTGGCCGCGAAGCGCTCGGCGGCGTATCGGCCGCCGAGGAAGTGCCACGGCGACGTCTCATGGCCGCCCCACGGGGACAGCCACAGCGTGTAGGACAGGTAGACGAGCCCGCCCGGGCGGGTCACCCTGACCATTTCGGCCGCCATCCGCGCGGGGACCGGCACGTGCTCAAGGACGTTGGAGGAGAAGCACACGTCGACCGATGCGTCGCGCAGGGGCAGCGCCAGCGCGCTGCCCTGGATCGCCGTGTCGGGCAGGGCGCCGTCGCGCAGCCGCAGTTCGGCGGTGTCGGGGTCGACGCACACGCAGTGCGCGCCCGCGGCCCGCAGTTCGTCGGCGAAGTAGCCGGGCCCGCCGCCGACGTCGGCGACGACGCGGCCGTCGAGCGGCGTGTAGGTGCGCAGTTGGGCGACGGTGTCGCGGGCGAGGGTGCCGTAGAAGTGGTCGGGCCGGGTCTGCTCGGAGCGGAACGCGGCGAACAGGCCGGCGGAGCGGCGCAGTGTGGCGCGGAACGGGGCCGTCATCGGGGCTCCACTGTGGGCGCGGGGCGGCGGTGGTGCCGCCGGTGGAACGATCCGGTCATCGGGCTGCCCCGGCGGGCACGAGGCTGCTGGTGGTGCGGCTGGTGCCGCTGGTGGGACCGGGGCGTCATCGGGGCTCACCTGCGGAGACGAAGTAGCGGAGGTGCCGCCAGTGGTCGCCGCTCCAGTACTCGTCGGCGGCCGCGACCTCGGCGCCGTGGTGGCCGAGGAACGCGCGCATGGTCTCGGGCGGCAGGGTGTGCATCCGCATCGGCGCCGGGTAGCGCAGGATCGCGCGCTGCGCGAGCCGGATCACCGGCCACGGCGCGTAGCGGAACGCCAGGCCCTTGAGGGTGCGGCGCTCGCCCGAGGGCATGCCCAGCACCAGGGCGCCGCCGGGCCGGACCACGCGCAGGAACTCGCGCAGGTAGCCGCGTGCCAGTGCCGGCGGGAGGTGTTGCAGCACGAGGTCGCAGTAGACCAGGTCGACGGAGTGGTCGGGGAGGTCGGCGAGGTCGGTGGTGTCGTTGTGGCGGAAGTCGATGCGGCCTCCGCTGCGGTCGAGGCGGCGCGCCTCGGCGAGCATGGGCGCGGAGATGTCGACCGCGACGACGGTGTCGAAGTGCGCGGCGAGCGCGTTGGACAGCCGTCCGGCGCCGCAGCCGAAGTCGAGGGCGCGTTCGGCGCCGTGCCCGATGCCGAGTTCGGCGAGCCGGCGCATCGACGCGTCGACGTCGGCCGCGCCGGAGGCGAGGAACTCGTCGTCGTCCCACCCGCCGTCGCGTTTGGCGGGGTCGACGCAGACGGCCCAGAGGGGCGCGGCGGAGCCGAGCCGGGTCCAGTCCTTGCGCACTTCGTCGAGTCCCACCGGCGCTCTCCCTGCACCGAGCCGCACCCGGACACCCGGGTGGACTCTGTTCTCGTTCTAATATGTCTGCTGCTATGGACCAGCGGCGACAATCGCAGCAGTATGTGGAACGCGTTGTATTCTGACACCTCTTCGCTTGGCGGCGCCAACCGGTCCGGCCGACCCCCGGAAGTGAGCGGCATGCCCGAGTCCGACGAATCCACGGCGCGCGGCGGCGCCGGTACCGAGGCACCCGAGGAGCCCGCTGCCCCCTCTGTCCCCGAGGGGCAGGCGGAGCGGCCGGTGCTGCCGCCGGTTCGCGAGTGGTGGTCCATCGGGGCGCGCGATTCGCTGATCCTGCTGGGCGCGGTCCTGGTGATCGGCTCCCTGGCGCTGAAGGTGTACGCGCTGCGCCAGGCGTACTTCGTCGAGGACGACTTCCTGTTCGTCGGCAACGCGGCGTCGACGACCCTCACCTTCGGGTACCTGACCGACCTGCACAAGGGCCACCTGATGCCGGGCGCGCTGCTGCTCGCCTACGCGCAGACGGCCGTGTCGCCGTACAACTGGCCGTTGACGGCGGGGGTGATGCTGGCGTTCCAGGCGGCGTCGTCGGTCGCGATGTTCCGGCTGCTGTGGGTGGTGTTCGGGCGGCGCTGGTTCATCCTCACCCCGCTGGTCGTGTACGTGTTCGCGCCGCTGACCCTGCCGGTGCTGACGTGGTGGTCGGCGGCGCTGAACGCCGTCCCGTTCCAGCTCGCCATCGTCCTCGCGCTGCTGTGGACGGTGCACTACCTGCGGACGGCCGATCCGCGGTACGCGTGGTGGGCGGCCGGCGCGGTGGTGTTCGGCATGGCGTTCTCGGTCAAGGCGATGTTCCTGCCGCCGCTGCTTTTCGTCGTCGCGGCGGCGTTCTTCACCCCGGGGCGGCTGCCGCGCTCGCTGTGGCGCGCGTTCGACGCCAACCGCGGGTATTGGCTGGGCATGGCGGCGCTCACGGTGGGGCACCTGCTGCTGTACCTGGCCAAGCAGGAGAGCGCCGAGGGGGAGGGCGCCGGGGTCCCCAAGGCGGGTGTCGCCTGGGACATGAGCCGGCGGCTGCTGGGTGAGACGTTCCCGGTCGGGGCAGCGGGCGGCCCGTTGCAGTGGGGACCGGTGACCCCCGCCGGGGGGCTGCTCGACCCGGGCGCGGTGGTCCTGGCGGCCTCCTGGTCGGCCCTTGCGGTCGTGGTGCTGCTCAGTGTGGCGTTCCGGCGCAGGGGCTGGCGCGCGTGGGCGCTCCTCGCGGGGTATGTGGTGTGCGTGGACGTCGTGCCGACCCTCATCGCGCGCGGCCGCTACGAGGAGATGGTGGGCTACGACCCGCGCTATGTCGCCGACGCGGCGCTGGTGTTCGCGGTCTGCCTGGCGTTCGCGTTCATGGCGGCCGAGGGGGAGGAGCGCGAGGACGCGGACGGTTCGGTGTACCGCAGGCGCCCGCCCTTGGCCCGGGTCCGCGACCTGGCGGTGGTCGGCACCGCGGGGTTCCTCGCCGCGGCGGTGTACTCCGGGTACACCTACGCCGACACGCTCAGCGGCGACCGTGTGCGGTGGTACGTCGACACGGTGCGCACGTCGCTGCGCGCGGTTCCGGAGGAGGCCGGGATCTACCCGCGGCCGGTTCCGGGCGACATCGTGCTGCCGTGGAACGGGCCGCGGCGGCTCAGTTCGCACCTCCTGGCCCCGCTCGCGGGGGAGGGGGTGCGCGGCCGCATCGAGAACCCGCGCCCGTCCGACTACCCGATGGTGTTCAACGACGCCGGGTTCCTGGTGGGGGCGAAACCGGGGCCGGGCAGCGCGTTCTTCGGCCCGCCCGAGGGCGAGAAGTGCATCGCGACGTTCGGCGGCACCGCCAAGTGGGAGATCGAGTCGCTGGGCGGGCCCAGCCTGGTCGTCGGCATCGCCTACAAGGCGAAGGAGGAGACCAAGGCGACCATCGTGGTCGGCGACGCGTGGGTGCCCGTCACCCTGCCCGCTGCGCCCAAGGGCGGGACCTGGTATGTCCCCGTCGAGGGCGCCGGGACCCAGTTGCTGCTCACCACCGAGGAGAACGCGGTGTGCATGAACTGGGTGACGCACGGCGAGCTGGTCCCCGCGACCGAGGGCAACCCGTGGGAAGAGGGCGAGGACGGCAAGGGCGACGAGGACGGCGACGGCGGCAAGGGCGAGAAGGCCGGTAAGGACGGCAAGGACGGCAAGAGCGAGAACGGCAAGAGCGGGGACGGCGGAGAGGACGAGGACGCCGAGGGGCAGGGCGACGACGGCGCGGACTGAGGCCGCTGCGCCGGCACGGCTCAGGCCGGGCGGCGCGGCGCGGGTTTGCGCGGGGTCCGCGGCACGGCCCGCGCCCAGCGGCGGACGGGTTCCTCGACGAACCGGTGGGTGAGCGTGGCGAGGACGACGGTCCCCGCGGTCACGGGTCCGATGTCGAACCAGAAGGACCCGGTGAAGATCTCCTGGCCGGTGAAGCCGCGCCACAGGTACAGCACGACGAACTGCCACAGGAAGATCCCGTAGGAGATGCGGCCGAGGAAGCGGCTGACCGGGTGGGCGAGCAGCGCGGCGAGCCAGGTGCCGTCGGCGAGCCGCTCGGCCGCGGGGCGCCGCACGGCCGGGGCCTGGTCGGGCGGCGGCAGGAACGCCACGGGCGCGATGACGAAGAACGCGAACAGCAGGGAGGTCGCGGCGTCGGCGAGGGCGATCCAGTAGCCGTCGACGCCCACGAACCGCGGCCCGGTGACGGGCGTGGACGCCACCACGTACACGACGGCGGCCAGCCCCCAGGACAGTCCCGGCGACTGCGCCAGCGTGCGGCTGAGGCGCCGCGCGGGGCCGTCGGCGCCGGGTTCGCGGTGCGCCCACTCGGTGAGTACCGCGATCGCCATGCCGACGGCGAACATGCCCAGGGTGCGCGGCAGCCAGGCGTGCATGTAGGGGCGCGGGTCGGGATAGAACTGGAGCAGCAGGGCCGCGGCGCCCGCGGCGGCGATGAGCGCCGTGCCGGTGAGGAGCCGCCGGGCGCGGGCGTCGGCGCCGCCGCCCGCGCGGGCGGCGAACCGGGTGAGCAGCCACGCGATCAGGGGCAGGGCGGCGTAGAAGCTCACCTCCACCGAGAGGCTCCACATCTGGCCGAGGCCGTAGGGGCCGGTCCCGGCGAACCACGGGTCGGTGTTGAAGGTGTAGGTGAGGGTGAACACCTCGATCCAGTGGCGGATGCCGAACCCGTCGTTCCACAGCAGCATGGCGGTGAGCGCGACCAGCCAGTAGGCGGGGAGGACGCGCAGGCCGCGCCGCCACAGGTAGGAGCGGACGCTGGGCCCCGGTGTTCCGTCGATGGCGGCGCGCGCCCACGGCCGGTACAGCAGCAGCCCCGACAGGGCGAAGAACAGGGGTACGCCCATCTCGCCGCGCGAGAGCAGCGCGCCGATGGCGCCGTCGGCGAGTGCCGCCCCGGTCTCGATCGCCACGTGGAACACCAGGACCATGAGCGCTGCGAGGGCCCGGATGCCGTCGAGCGCCTGCTGGTGCCCGCTGACCTGCGGCAGGGTGCGCGCGGGGTCGGCGGGCGGTGTGGGGTCGGGTGGCGGTGCGGGTGGGGTCACAGGGCCGGCCTTCTCACGTGCGGGGGCTGGCGCGGTGCGCGCTCTGGCGCATCCCGCGGTTGGGCACCAGACTAGAACCTGTTATAAAAATTCAGACACGCCCTGGTGACGTAGCACACGGGGCCAACTACGATACCTCAAACTGAACCGGGTTCCAGATCCGGACCGCTACCCCCTGGAGGGCTCATGCGCCGAACCGTTGCAGTCGTCTGCATCGCGCTCGGGGTCTTCTGCATTGCTTTGGCCCCCTTGCTGCGGTATTGGGTCGCCCCGACCTTTATGAAGACCCCGTTGGACTACTACTCCACGCTCGTGAACCGGACCGACGACGCCACCTATTTCAGCGCGAAGGACCTCGAACAGATCGACAACGCCGAGGTCGAGGCCACCACCACGCTGCGCGCCGACGTCGCGGCCAGCAACGACGACGTCGTGGTGTTCGACGGCTTCACCTGGGTCAAGGACGTCGGCACCGACTTCGCGTTCCTGTCCACGTCGCGCCGCATCGCCCACGACCGGGAGAACGGGCTGGCCGTCGACTGCTGCGACAACTCGATCAACGAGAAGTCGGTGAACCCGAGCGGGCAGGCGTTCAAGTGGCCGTTCCTGGTGGAGAAGAAGGACTACGAGTTCTTCGACCCCACGATCGCCGACAGCAGCACCATCGAGTTCGAGGGCGAGGAGGAGGTCAAGGGCGTCCCGACGTACAAGTTCGTGCAGCGGATCGAACCCACCAAGATCGGTGAGCGCACCCTCCCCAAGAAGCTGCTCGAACTGAAGGGCAAGGGCGACGTCGAGGCCGACGAGATGTACTCGATCACGCGCACCTACTGGGTGGAGCCGACCACCGGTGTCGGCGTCGACCTGATCGAGGACCAGCACCGCGCGGCCGTCGTCGACGGCGAGGAGCGGCTCATCCTCTTCGACGGGGAGATGCGCTTCGACGAGAAGACCGTCAGCCAGCAGTTGAAGACCGCGTCGCAGAGCAGCCGGCTCACCCTGGCCCGGACGACCGGCCCGATCATCCTGCTGGGTGTGGGGGTCGTGCTGTTCGCCGGCGGTGTGATCCTGACCTTCGTCGGTGCGTCGCGTTCGCGCGGGCGCAGGGGCTGAGCGGGTCGGAGTCCGGTGCACCCGTGATGGGCGACCTCGGTTCGCGTCCCGCGCGCGCGGGAGCCCCGCCGCGGGACGCACGGCAGCGCCGCGGACCGGGTGTGCGCGCCCGGGCCGCGGCGCTGCTGCGCGCCTGCCGCCCCAAGCAGTGGGTGAAGAACCTGCTGGTCTTCGCCGCGCCGGGCGCTGCGGGGCGGTTGGACGACCCCGCGGTGTTCGGCTGGACGGCCGTCGTGTTCGTGCTGTTCTGTGTCGCGGCGAGCGGCACGTACCTGCTGAACGACGTCCGCGACGCCGAGGAGGACCGCCGCCACGAGCGGAAGCGGCGCCGCCCGGTGGCGTCGGGGGCGCTGTCGCCCCGGTTCGCCGCTGTGGCGGGGGCGGTGCTGGTGGTCGCCGCCCCGCTGGCGGTGCTGCCGACGGGCCGGCTGCCGCTGTTCGTGGTGCTGGTGGGCTACCTGCTCCTCACCGGCGCGTACACGCTGTGGCTGAAGGACATCGCGGTGTGCGACATCGTCGCGGTGGCGGGCTGCCACGTGCTGCGCGCCCTCGCGGGGGGCGTCGCCATCGGGGTGCCGTTCACGAGCTGGTTCCTGATCGTGGTGTTGCTGGCGGCGCTGCTGGTGGTCGCGGGCAAGCGTGAAGCGGAGCTGCGCAACCCCGGCAGCGGCGGGGGGCGCGCCACCCTCGCCCGGTACTCGGTGCGCTACCTCGCCCAGGTGCGCACCATGGCGGCCGGGGCGATGATCGTCACGTACTGCCTGTGGGCGCTGGAGAACCACACCGGCCCCGAGCTCGGCTTCCACGCGGCGAGTATCGTGCCGTTCATCATGTTCGTGCTGCGCCACCACCTGCTGGTCGACCGCGGGCAGGGCGAGGAGCCCGAGGAGATCGCGCTGCGCGACCGCCCCCTCCAGGTCTCCCTGCTCGGCCTGGTGGTCCTGGTGGGGCTCGGCATCTACGTCGGCTGAGCCGCCGCGCCCGCCGCCGCCCCCCGGGGCCGCGGCCCACCGACCCGTCGAAAGGCCGCCCCGTGCGCATGGAACGCCGACTGCTCACCGGCTGGGGCCGCACGGCCCCCACGCTCGCCACCGTCGCCCGGCCCCGCACCGCTGAGGAGGCGGCGCTGCTGCTGCGCCAGGCGGGGGAGCGCGGCGCGATCGCGCGAGGGCTGGGCCGGTCCTACGGCGACGCGGCGCAGAGCGCGGGCGGCATCGTCATCGACTGCGCCGACCTCGCACCGGGGTTCCGGCTCGACCCGGCCGCGGCCACCGTCACCGCCGCGGCGGGCACCAGCCTCGCCGAGCTGATGCGCGCGCTGCTGCCCCGCGGCTACTTCGTCCCGGTCACCCCGGGCACCAGGAACGTCACCGTGGGGGGCGCCATCGGGGCGGACATCCACGGCAAGAACCACCACGCCGACTCCTCCTTCGGGGCGCACGTCAGGTCGCTGCGGATCGTCACCCCCGGCGGCGGCCTGCGCACCGTCGGGCCCGACCGCGACCCCGACCTGTTCTGGGCGACGGTGGGCGGCATGGGGCTCACCGGTGTCATCACCGAGGCGACGTTCGGCGTCGTACCGGTGTCGACCGCGCGGATGCGGGTCGACACCGACCGCACGCCCGACCTGGACGCGACGCTGGACCTGATGAGCACCACCGACCACCGGTACCGGCACACGGTGTGCTGGGTCGACCTGCTCGCCCGCGGCGCGTCGCTGGGGCGCGGCGTCCTCACCCGCGCGCACCACGCCGAGGTGGCGGACCTGCCCCGGTCGGCGCGCAGGGACCCGCTGCGCTACGCCCCCGCCGGGCGGGCTGCGGCGCCGCCGTGGGCGCCGCCGCACCTGCTGAACCGGTGGAGTGTGCGCGCGTTCAACGCCGCCTACTACGCGAAGGCGCCGCGTGCGCGCCGGGGCGAGATCCAGGGCGCCGCGTCGTTCTTCCACCCGCTCGACGCGGTCGCGGGCTGGAACCGGCTGTACGGGCCGCGCGGGCTGGTGCAGTACCAGTTCGTGGTGCCGTTCGGCGAGGAGGACGCGCTGCGCCGCATCGTGGGGCGCCTCGCCGCCGAGGGCGCCGCGTCGTTCCTCGCGGTGCTGAAGCGGTTCGGCGCGGCGACCCCCGCGCCGCTGTCGTTCCCGATGCCGGGCTGGACCCTGGCCCTGGACCTGCCCGCCGAGCTGCCCGGCCTCGCGCGGCTGCTGAACGCCCTGGACGAGCAGGTGCTCGGCGCGGGCGGCCGCATCTACCTGGCGAAGGACAGCAGGGCTGCCGCTGACGCCGTGCACGCCATGTACCCGCGGCTGGCGGAGTGGCACGCGGTGCGCACCCGCGCCGACCCGGCCGGCGTCCTCACCTCCGACCTGTCGCGCCGGCTCATGCTCTGACGGCGCGCCGCCCCCGCGCCCGCCCGGGCGCGGGGGCGCGTAGGATCCAGCGACCGCGCGGCAGATCCGCGCCGCCCGCCCGCGGCGGGCCGAACCGGAAGGAACGATCCCACCATGCGCAACGCCGTCGGCGCCGTGCACACCGTGCTGCTGCTCGGCGGGCGGAGCGAGATCGGGGCCGCCATCGTGCGGCGGCTGGTCCGCGACGGCGCCCGCTCCGTCGTGCTCGCCGCCCGCGACCCGGAGAACTCCCTGGCGCTGCGCTCCACGGTGCGCGCGCTGCGCGAGGCCGGCGCCACGGAGGTGGCCGCCATCGGCTTCGACGCGGCCGACCCGGCGTCGCACGCGGCGACGGTCGCCGAGGCGGTGGCGCGCGTGGGCGACCTCGACGTCGTCGTCGACGCGTTCGGGGTGCTCGGCGACCAGGCGGGCTACGACGCCGACCCGGTCGCGGCGGCGGAGTCGGTGACGGTGAACATGACGGGCCACGTGTCGGCGGGGCTCGCCGTCGCGGCGCGGCTGCGCGAGCAGGGGCACGGCACCCTGGTGGTGCTGTCCTCCACGGCGGGCGCGCGGGTGCGCCGGGCGAACTTCGTCTACGGCGCGGCAAAGGCCGGCCTCGACGGGTTCGCGCAAGGGCTGGGCGACTCCCTCGCGGGCAGCGGCGCCCGGGTGCTCATCGTCCGGCCCGGCTACGTGCGCACCCAGATGTCCGCGGGGGTCGACCCGGCCCCGTTCCCCGCCACCGCGCGGCAGGTCGCCGACGCGGTCGCCGAGGGCCTGCGCGTCGGCGCGTCGGTGGTGTGGGTGCCGCGCAAGCTGCGCTACCTCTTCGCGGGGCTGCGCGTGCTGCCGCGCGCGGTGTGGCGGCGGCTGCCGCGATAGGCGGGCGGGCAGCGAGCGCGGTGGCGGGCGGGTCAGGCGTCGCTGGGCAGCAGGGCCGTTTCGACCAGCGCGGTGAGGACGTCCTTCGCCGAGGCGCGTCGGCGGGCGTCGCACACCACCACGGGTGTCGCGGCGCCGACCCCGATGGCTTCGCGGACCTCCGCGGGGTCGTAGCGGGCGGCGCCCTCGAAGGCGTTGACGGCGACGACGAACGGCAGCCGGCCGCGCTCGCAGTAGTCGATGGCGGGGAAGCAGCCGTTGAGCCGCCGGGTGTCGGCGAGGATCACCACGCCGAGCGCGCCGCGCGCGAGCTCGTCCCACATGAACCGGAACCGCTCCTGGCCCGGCGCGCCGAACAGGTACAGCACGAGGTCGCCGCCGATGGTGATGCGGCCGAAGTCGAGCGCGACGGTCGTGGTGGTCTTGCCCTCGACACCGGAGAGGTCGTCGACGCCGAGGCTGACGTCGGTCATGACCTCGTCGGTGTCGAGCGCGTCCATCTCGCTGACGGCCCGGATCAGGGTGGACTTGCCGGTGCCGAACCCGCCCGCCACGACGATCTTGACGGCGGTGGGGACGGGGCCGGTCGGAACAGGGCCGGTGGGAACGGCACCGGACGGTTCGCGCCCGGGGACGTCAGAGCCGCTGGATGCCATGGATGACCGCCTGGAGGACGTCCCGGCCGACCGGGCTCTCGGTGATGGGGGCGCGTGCGAGCGCGTAGCCCCGCCCGATCAGGTCGCGGAGCAGGACCTTGACCACCCCGACGGGGATGTGGAGGTGCGCGGCGACCTCGGCGACGGACTTGGCGTCGCGGCACAGCGCGATGATCTCCACCTGCTCCGGTTCGAGCGTGGTCTCGTCGATCTCGGCGCGGGTGGAGACGATGATGCTGATCATGTCGAGGCGCACGGTGTCGAGGGAGCCGCGGCCGGTGGTGATGACGTAGGGGCGGACCAGGGGGTCGCCGTCGAGCGGTTCGGGGCCGGGCCCGTGCGGCTCGTGCATGCCGGGCCCCGTCACCGCGTCGGCCCGCCGCGCCGTTCGCCGGCACCGGGGCCGCGCGGCGCGGCGTCGAGGAACCGGCCGACCCTGGCGACCAGGACGTTCATCTCGTAGGCGACGAGCCCGGCGTCGGCCTCCTCCCCGGCGACGAGGGCGAGGCAGGCGCCGTCGCCCACACCGGTGACGAACAGGAACGCGTGCTCCATCTCCACGACGGTCTGGAGGACCCGGCCGCCGCCGAACCGCTGCCCGGTGCCGTGCGCCAGGCTGGACAGCGCCGAGGCGACGGCGGACAGGTGCTCGGCGTCGGCGGCGCGGAGGTCGCCGGAGCGCCCGGTGAGCAGGCCGTCGGAGGAGAGCACGATGGCGCAGCGGGCGCCGGCGGTGCGGTCGACGAGGTCGTCGAGCAGCCAGTCGAGGCCCTCGGGCGATGTCCGGGTGTCGGTCATAGGTCCTTCCCTGTGTCCTCCGGTGGCGGTGCGTCCTGCCTGCCGTCGGCGCGGCCCTCGCTGCTGCCCCGCTGGAACGCCGACATGCTGCGGCGCAGCCGGGTCGAGCGGCTCTCCCCGGTGTCGGCCACCGGGTCGTCGGGCGGCGCGGGCGCGGGCCGCGGTGCGGGGGGCGCCGAGTTCGGCGGTGCGGGGCGCGCCTTGGGTTTCCTGCGGGGGAGTTCGGAGTGGCCGCCGCTGCCGGGGTCGGGCGCTACGGCGGGGGCCGGGCCGGGCCGGGAGGTGCCGGGCCGGCGGCGCGGCAGCCCGCCGGTGGTGAGCGCCGGTTCGGCGGGCTGCCGCGGCGCCCCGGGCGGCGCCGCGACCCGGCCGGGACGGGGGGCGGCGGCTGCCGCGGCGCGAACGGCCCGGTTGGGCCCGGTGCGGGGCCCCGTGGCGTCGTTCGACACGATCTCGGGCGGCAGCAGGGCGACCGCCTGCACCCCGCCGAAGGGGGAGCGGCGCAGCGACACCTGGATGCTGTGGCGGCGGGCGAGCCGCGCCACGACGAACAGGCCGAGGCGGGACTTCTCGCTGACGCGCATGGCGTCGAACTCGGGCGGGTTCGCGAGCAGCGCGTTCGCCTCGGTGAACTCGTCGGGGGTCATGCCGAGGCCGCGGTCGGCGACCTCGATCGACACCCCGCCGAGGACCCGCTGCGCGCGCACGTGGACCAGGGTGTGCGGCGGGGAGAACGCGGCGGCGTTGTCGACCAGTTCGGCGACGAGGTGGATGACGCCGGCGACGGCGGGGCCGATGATGCCGCAGCGGGCGACCATGCCGCGTTCGACCCGCGTGTAGTCGCCGGATTCGGAGATGGCGCCGCGCACCACGTCGACGAGCGGCATGGGGCGCCGCCATGACCGGCCGGGGTTCTCGCCGCCCAGGACGAGCAGGTTCTCCGCGTTGCGGCGGGAGCGGGTGGCGAGGTGGTCGAGCGCGAACAGTTCGGCGAGCCGCTCGGGGTCCTCCTGGTCGCGTTCGAGGGCGTCGAGCATGCGGAGCTGGCGGTGCGCAAGGGTCTGGCTGCGGTGCGCGATGTTGACGAAGACCTTGTTGACGCCGTGGCGGAGTTCGGCCTGGCGGACCGCCGCCTGGACGGCGGTGCGCTGGGCGGCGTTGAACGCGCGCGCGACCTGGCCGATCTCGTCGTCGCTCGGGTTCAGGTGGGGGAGTTCGGCGTCGATGTCGACGTCCTCGTTGCGGCCGAGGCGCGCGATGATCCCCGGCAGCCGGTCGTCGGCGAGTTCGCGGGCGCGGGCGCCCATGTGGTCGAGCCGGGACACGAGGCGCCGCGACGACCGCATCGACAGCCAGATGGCGCCCCCGGCCACCGCGGCGACCCCGAGGCTGCCGGACAGCGCGAGCAGGATCGTGGTGCGGGCGTCGGCCGCCTGCACCGAACCGGCCCAGGTGGCCTGGTCGGCGCTGATCCCGGCGAGTTCGGACTGCACCGGGCCGTACGCCTGGTGCCAGTCCTGGCGGGTCATGGGCGGGGCGAGGTCGGCGTCCGGGCCGCTGCCGTATTCGCGGGTGACGATGTCGCGTTCGTACTCGCGGAGCCGCTGCCACGCGTCGGACTCTTCGAGCCGTTCGAGGCGCCGGCCCTGCTCGGGGCCGAGGTGTTCGCGGATGCGGGTGAGGGTGCCGCGGTAGTCGCCGATGTGCTGGGTGAAGCGCTGCTGGTCGTCCGGTGTGAGCGTGCCCGTGGAGAAGGACCGCGCGAGCCGGGCGTCGGCACGGGACAGGGTGTCGAGGGTGCGGAAGGCGTAGGCGGCGCTGAGCGCGGGGCCCACGGCCTTCTCGGAGGGGTAGGCGCGCGCCTGTTCGTCGAGCAGGTCGGCGCCCGCGCCGGCCAGGGAGTCGTAGAACGCGAGCGCTTCGGTGCGGTCGGCGTCGCCGGAGTCGATGCGGGCGCGGATGGAGTCGATGGCGCCGAAGCGGTCGGTGAGGTCGTCGAGGCGGCGGTGGACCGTCGCGGGGGCGTAGGGCAGCGCCCCTTCGGCGTTGGCGACGACCTCGTCGATGCGGGAGTCGGACCGTTCGCGGGCCGACGCCATCTCGCGGGCGTTGGACTCGGGGCGCGCCAGGTAGGAGATGGTCGCGGACCGCTCCTCCATGATGTCGCTGAGCGCGAAGGCCGCCGGGCCGAGGACCTTGTCGGCGCCCTGCGCCGCGGAGTGCTGCACGAGGGCGTTGGCGGCGAGGGAGCCGCTGACCACGAGCCAGAGGATGACGAACGCGGCGGTGGGCACCAGGACGGTGGTGCGCAGGCGGGACCGGAGGCTGCGGTCGGGCCGGTGGGCTGCTGGCTGCACTGCTCTCCTCGCGCCCGTGCGATGGCAGGCGGTGGTCGTCCCGGCGTGTGCGGGGGAGGGCGGGTGCTGAGGGGTCGCCGGTCGTCGCCGTTCGTCGGATCAGGGATCGGGTCGGGGAAGGCTGGAAAAGGGTGAACTCGGGGTGAATTCGGCCATCGGATCGTACCGTGCGGGATTTCGGCCCGGCCACAGGCCAGCGGCTCTTTTTCGGTAGACCGACCGGGTCCGGCCACACATGGGGACGGGTCGGGCGCGGACTTGCCGGTTTCCCGGTTTCGGCAGTGCTTTTGTCGTTACCCTTCCTGGACATGGGCGGGCTCATTGGAGGATCACCGGCGGCGGTGGCAGCGGTCGCGTACCCCGGCGTGGTGCTGGCGGTGCTGCTGGGCGGGGCCCTGTTCCTCGCCGGCCAGCACCGGCAGTACGGGCGCATCGGCGGGTGGCCGGGGCTGGTCACCACGGCGGTGTTGGCGTCCGGCTGCGGTGTCGCGGTGTACGCGGTGTGGCCGCTGCCCGGGAGCGTCGACGGGCTGTGCGCGATCACGGGCGGTGCGCCCATGGTCGCCGACCCGCTGGGCACCGTCACCCCGTTCACCGCCGCAGCGGCGGCGCACGCCGGCGCTGCGGCGGGGGTGTTCGTCCCGGTCGGGTTGCTCGCCCGCTACCGGTACCGCCGCGGGTGGGTCGCCACCGTGGTGCTGGGCGCCGTTGCGGCGCTGGCCGTCGAGGCGGTGCAGGCGACCGGTGTCGCCGGGCTGTACCCGTGCGCGTACCGGACGGCAGCGGTCGACGACGTCGTGCTGGGCGCCGCGGGTGCGCTGCTCGGCTGGGCGCTGGGGGTGGCGGCGACCCGGCTGCTGCCGCGCGGCTGGCCGGCCGCCGTCCCCGACCTGATGCCGCCCGCACTGTCGCGCCGGATCCTCGGGCACGCCGTGGACATGGGGCTGTGCTGGTTCGGTGCGACCGCCATCGCTGCGGTCGCCGCCGCGTCCCCCGCCGTCCCGTGGGTGGGGCCCGAGCAGCTGCGCCCGGTACTGCTGTGCGCGCTGGCGCTGTCGTTCGGCCTGGTCGTGCCGCTGCTGCGGGCCGACCGGTGTTCGCCGGGGCGCGCGTTCGTGCACCTGGCGCTGGGCGCCGCGCACGGCCCGGGCCCGGCGGGGCGGGTGCGGACGGCGGTCCGCTCGGTGGTGCTGTACGGGCCGGTCCTGGCGCTGGTGCTGCTGGACCTGGCGTGGTGGTCCCTGGCCGTCGCGGCGCTGCACGGCTGCTGCGTGGTGGTCCGCCGCGACCAGTCCGGGCTCGCCGACGTGCTGATCGGCACCCGGGTCACCACCCGCACGGCGGTGAGCGGCGGGCTGCCGCGCCGCATGGTCCGCTACGCCCCGCCGCGCGTCCCGGCCGCGGCGCGGAGCAACGGGGCGGAGTAAGCGGAGTGGAGTAACAGGGCGGAGTAACAGGCGGGGCGGGCGCCGCTACAGCCAGGCGAGGTAGCCGAGGAACGCGCCGATGAGGGCGAGGGCCGCGCCGAGGGCGAGGTACATTCCGTGCACCCAGTTGCTCAGCCACGGCGCTTCGACGACGCGGGCGGCCTCGGGCGAGTCGGGGTCGTAGGAGACGGTGACCTGGTCGCCGGCGCGGGCTGCGGCCCACCCGGCGTTGTTGTGCGCGGCCATGACCTCGCGGCCGTCGTCGGTGTGGAAGCGCACCATGATGCGGGCGGTGCTGCTGGTCTCGCGGTAGCCGACGATCTCCCCTTCGGCGCGCCGCCCGCGGCCGGTGAGCAGGACCCCCAGCCGCATCTCGTGGAACTGCCACGCCAGCAGGCCGAGGCCCACGGCGATCGGAATCAGCGGATAGAGCTGTGCCACCTGCGCCCCCCGAGTGTGAGTACTGCGGGCCCGCCCCGATCGGGCCGTCACGCAGCACTTTAGCGCGCGTGGCGGCCCGATCGGGGCGGGCGGACCGGGTCGGCGGGCGGGTGGGGCGCGGGGTGGAATCGGGGCCGGTGTCCCCCGCGAGGAGGATGCCGCTCCCCCCTGCGGACGGAGCGGCGCGGCGGAGAATACGCCGGAAGTCCGATGTGTGCGCCCGCGGTGTGCCTCTAGCGTTGTGTGCACGGTCGGGGAGGCACTTTACGGGGGTGCAGCGCCGACCGAGAGGGGTCTGGGCAGGGCGCGCTCCAGGCTCCGCACCACGGCGGGTCCGGCGTGCTTGCGAGCCGCCCGGACCCGCCGCCGTCCGCGGGGGCGCGGCCGGGACGCCGCCCGCACCCGGCGCCTACCGGTGGGCCTGGTAGGCCGCCGACCAGTAGCGGCCGAGGCGGACGTAGACGCGCTGCACGCCGGGGGTCGAGACCAGGTCCTCCTCGATCGCGCAGTCGGGCGTGTCCGCCAGCGCGTGGGCGGTGAACGCGCTGAAGCGGCTCTGCGGCGGGTCGAACCTGAGGTAGTCCAGCACGGTGCGCGGGTCGCGCGGGTCGGGTCGGCTCTCCAGGGACGCCGTGCAGAACGTGGGCCGCAGCAGCCCGCCGGCGTCGAATCCCTCCCAGCCGTGGATGGCGAGCATGCACCAGGTGCCGTGCCCGCTGATGTGGGCGACGATCGCGCGGAGGTGCGCGGCCGCGGCGCGGATCAGCCGCCGGTTCCGCTCGGGCACGGGCAGGCCGTCGAGGAAGCCGAGCTGGTCGTAGCGCGCGTACAGCGGCGGCTCGTCGAAGGTGCTGAGGGGTTCGCGGAACGTGTCGAGCCGGTCGAGTCCCTGCTCGTGGAGGAGCCGCCGGAAGCCGGCGGCGATCGCTGCGTCGTCGTCCATGGGAGCGGCCGCCTCAGTGTCCAGGGTGCGGGTCTAGGGTGCGGCGATGAGGCCGTCGAGCATCCGCATCAGCGCGGCGTGGATCTCCTCCATCGGGCGGTCCGGTTGCAGGGTCCGCCAGTCCAGCGCGACGGTGAGGACCATGCCGAACAGCGCCGACCCGGCGATCCCGGTGTCCAGGGGCGGGTCCGCGCGGGGTTCGGCCGCCGCGAGGTCGGCCAGCAGGCCGGAGATGACGCCGATCGCGTCGGTGCGGATCTGCCGGACGGTGGCGTACCACGCCTGGTTGGTGCGCCACGCCTCCGCCATGAGGAGCCGCGCGAGGGCCTCGTGCTCGCCGATGAACGCCAGTTCGGCGCGCAGGACCGCGGCGAGCGCGTCGCGGGGCGGGCCGACGGCGGCCTCGTTCAGCCGCGCCGAGAGGCGCGACACGCCCCATTCGAGCAGCGCGGTGTACAGCTCGGTCTTGCCCGCGAAGTTGTAGTACACGGTGCCTTTGGCGACACCGGCGCGGTCGGCGATCTGCTCGACGGTCGTCGCGCCGAACCCCTGCTCGGACACGAGGGTGACGGCGGCCTCGAAGAGCCTCTGCCGGGTGGCTTCGCGGCGCGCGCTCACGCGCCCTCCTCACTGCGGGGCACTGGGCCGCCGGGTCGTTCGGGTGGCTGGTGCCGGGCGCGGGGCGCCGACCGTCCCATTATCGGCCGGGCCGCCGCTGGCGCGTCGGCGCGGTCACAGTGTGAGCGACGGGTGCAGGGCGCCCATCGTCCAGGTCCGCTTGCGCGCCACCGCCACCCAGGTGAGCAGCAGCGATCCGACCAGGTAGCAGCCGAGGACCCCGGCGGCCTGCCACACGACCGCCGTCTGCCCGCCGCTGATGAGGTGCCGCAGCGCCATGACGACCCAGTGCATCGGCAGGTAGGGGCCGATCGCCTGGAAGAACGGCGGGCTGGTCTCCAGCGGGTAGGTGCCGCCGGAGGAGGTGAGCTGGAGCATCAGCAGCACCAGGGCGATCACCCGGCCGGCCGCGCCGAACTGGGCGTTGAGCCAGTGCACGACCGAGGTGAACGCCGCCGCGGTGAGGACGAGCAGGCCGATGAGCCCGGCCCAGCGCTGGGCGTCGAGGCCCAGCCCGAACGACAGCGCGGTGAGCATCGCCGCGACCTGGGCGGCGCCGATGACCGCCGGCAGCAGCCAGCCGGCGAGGGTGACCCGCCAGGACGGTGCCGCTCCGGCGAGTGCGCGCCCCGACAGGGTCGGCAGCACCATGAACGTGACCATGGCGCCGACCCACAGCGACAGCGGGAGGAAGAACGGCGCGAACCCGGTCCCGTAGTTCGGTGCGGGGTTGGCGACGTCGTCGGCGAGCCGCACCGGGTCGCTCATCATGCCGCGGCTGGTGGACCGCTGGTCGGCGTCGTAGGTGGGGATCTGGTCGAGCCCGTCGTCCAGGCCGTCGGAGAGGTCGTGCGAGCCCTTCTTGAGGGTGCCCAGCCCGTCGTCGAGCTTGCCCGAGCCGTCGTGCAGGTCGCCGATGCCGTCGTCGAGGTCCTTGGACCCGGAGTAGGCGGTCTTGAGGCCGTCGCGGAGTTCCCGGTTGCCCTTGGCGAGGTCCTTGAGGCCGTCGTTGAGGTCGTGGACCTTCTTCTGGGCGCCCTCCAGGTCGTCCGCTGCGTCGGGCGCCTCCTTGGCGACGGCGCCGGCGAGCTTCTCGACCTTCGCGGCCTTGGTGCCGACGGTGCCGATCTGGTCCCGGTTGTCCTGCACGAAGTCGTTCAGGCGGGCGGCCTCGTCGGCGGTGCCGCGCGCGTCGGTGAGGATCTTGTACAGGGTCGGGTCCTCGGTCTCCAGGCCGGGATTGCGCTTCAGGTGGTCGTCGATCCGGTCGCGGACGCCGCCGGCGTGTTCCGCTGCGGCGCTGCTGTCCTCGGGGAGCTTGTCGAGCGCGTCGGAGAGGACGTCGGCGGCGTCGGCGATCGCGGTGGCGCCGGACTCGATGTCGGGGGCGTCGTCGCGGAGGGTGGGGATCGCGTCGTCGGCGATCGGGTCGAGTTTCTCGACGGCGTCGGAGACCTGCTTGGACGCCTTGGTGGCGCCGGTGGCGAGGCTCTTGGACCCGGAGTAGGACTCCTTGAGGCCGCCGCGGAGCTCAGAGGAGCCCTCTTTCGCGCCGCCGAGGCCGGTGTCGAGCCGGTGCGCCCCGGCCTTGGCGTCGTCGGCGCCGTCGGCGAGGTCGTGGGCGCCGTCGGCGGCCTTCTCCGTCTGGCCGTGGATGTCGTTGAAGCCGAGGAACATCTTGTCGAAGTAGTCGCTGCCCGCCGTCCGGCCGGCGGCGGTGCGGACGTCCTTGAACGCGGACCCGAGCAGTTCCCGCACGATGTAGGAGTTCGCGTCGTTGAACTGCGCTTCGAGCATGGCGGGGACGGGTTTCTCGGCGGCGCCGGAGGGCGAGGCGAGGTTCGCGCTGAAGTCCTCGGGGATGGTCAGGGCCACGTAGTAGCGGCCGTCGGCGACCCCTTCCGCCGCGTCGTCGGCGTCGGTGTCGCGCCAGTCCAGCCGGCCGTCCTCGTGCAGTTCCCGGACGAGGTCGTCGCCCGCGTGCAGGGTCTCGCCGTCGGCCCGGGCGGGCCGGTCCTCGTTGACCAGTGCCACGGGGAGCCGGTCCATGCGGCCGAACGGGTCCCAGAACGACCACAGGTACAGCCCCGAGTACAGCAGGGGGATGAGGGCGAGCGCCGCGAGTGCGGCGCACGGCAGTGGGGCGCGGAGGTAGGACAGGGCGGAGAGGAGGCCGACGCGGGCGGTGGGCAGGATCCGGATGCGCGGGATCTTCACGGTTTCCCCTTCCCTTCTCCGCCGGACCGGTCGGTGCGCAGCAGTTCGCTCAGCCGGGCCCGGCCGCCGGCGGCGCGGGTGCCCTTGGCCGCCGCGCGGCCCTTCGCGCGGCGGGCGCCCCGGCGGCGCCGGGGCCGGGACTCCTCGGCGGTCTCGGCGTCCCTGTGCAGCGGGACGGTGGCGGTGGGGTCGGGCGCGTGGGAGGTGTCGGCGCAGGCGGCGATGACGGTGAGGCCGGAGTCGGCGAGGTCGGCGAGGGTGCCCCAGAGGGCGGCCTGGTGTTCGGGGTCGAGTCCGGCGTCGACGTCGTCGACGAGGAGCAGCCGGGGCTCGTCGAGCAGGGCGAGGGCGATTCCGAGCCGGCGCCGTTCCGCGGTGGAGAGGTCACGGACGAGGCGCCGGGGATCGATGCCGTCGAGTCCGGCGGCGAGGAGCGCCGAGGCGCGCAGCGGGCGTGTGGCGGTGCGCAGCCGCAGGAGCAGGCGCTCGTTGAGCTGTTCGCGGACCCGCAGCCGCTCGTCGAGGTCGTTGACGCCCTCGCTGAGCCCGAGTGCGCTGATCCGCCGCACCTGGCGGGCCTTGGCGGGCAGGGCGTGGCCGTCGACGGTCAGCGACCCGGAGGTGGGGCGCATGCGCCCGGCGAGGGTGAGCAGCAGTGCGGTGCGCCCTTCGCCGGCGTCGGCGCGCAGCGCGGTGAGGGTCCCCGGGCGCGCGCTGAGGTCGACGCCGGTGTAGACCTGCCCTTCGCCGGTCCGCAGCGTCAGCCGCTCAGCGTCGACCCGGACCCCTGTCGCCCGCCGCATGCCCGCACCCCCGAACTCGTTTTTGCACTGACTGGTCAGTTCAAAAATAATCGTTGACCGGCCGTGCTTCGAGCCTTCGCAGACATGGCGTGGAACACAACGCGCCACGCGCCGGGTTGACCGCATGCGGACCGCGGCCCGACCCGGCGCGGAACCGGCGCGGGACAAGCACTGAACCGGCCCGACCCGGCGCGGAACCGGCACTGAACCGGCCACGGCAGCGGCATGCAGCAGGCTGGGAGGCAGGAGCGCAGGCAGGAGCAGGCAGGGAGCACGCGCGCTCCCGGGCATGCGAAAAGGGCCGGTCCGCGCCGTGTTCGGCGCGGACCGGCCCCGTGAACGCCCTGCGGCCGGGGTGCCCGGCTACCAGCTCGTCGGCACGGGCTGGCCCTCGCTGTACCCGGCGGCGCTCTGCACGCCCACGGTGGCCCGCTCGTGGAACTCCTCCAGGGTGGTGGCCCCCGCGTAGGTCATGGAGCTGCGGACGCCGGCGACGATCTCGTCGAGCAGGTCCTCGACGCTGGGCCGCTCGGGGTCGAGGTACATGCGCCCGGTGGAGATGCCCTCCTCGAACAGCGCCTTGCGGGCGCGCTCGAACGGGGTGTCGTCGGAGGTGCGCAGCCGCACCGCCCGCGCCGACGCCATGCCGAAGCTCTCCTTGTAGCGGCGGCCCTGCGGGTCGCGCAGCACGTCGCCGGGGGACTCGTAGGTCCCGGCGAACCAGGAGCCCACCATCACGTTGCTCGCACCGGCGGCGATGGCGAGGGCGACGTCGCGCGGGTGCCGCACGCCGCCGTCGGCCCACACCGACCCGCCGAGCTCGCGCGCCGCGGCGGCGCACTCCAGGACCGCGGAGAACTGCGGCCGGCCCACGGCGGTCATCATCCGCGTGGTGCACATGGCACCCGGCCCCACACCGACCTTGACGATGTCGGCCCCCGCCTCGATGAGGTCGCGGGTGCCCTCGGCGGTGACGATGTTGCCCGCGACGACCGGCACCGCGGGGTCGAGCGCGCGCACGCTGCGCAGCGCGCCGAGCATCTTCTCCTGGTGGCCGTGCGCGGTGTCGATGATGAGGACGTCGGCGCCGGCGTCGAGGAGCTGGGCCGCCTTGCCAGCGACGTCGCCGTTGACTCCGACGGCCGCGGCGACCCGCAGCCGGCCGGCGGGGTCGACGGCGGGGGTGTAGAGGGTGGACCGCAGCGCGCCGGTGCGGGTCAGCACGCCCACCAGCGCCCCTTCGGCGTCGACCACGGGCGCGAGGCGGTGCCGGAAGTCGTGCAGCGTGGTGAACGCCTCGTGCGGGTCGGTGCCGGCGGGGACGGTCAGTAGGTCCGTGGCCATGACCTCGCGGACCTGGGTGAACCGGTCGACGCCGCCGCAGTCGGCGTCGGTGACCACGCCGACGGGGCGGCGCTTCTCGTCGATGACGATGGCGGCGTTGTGCGCGCGCTTGGGCAGCAGGTTCAGCGCCTCGCCGACGGTCTGCCCGGGCGTGAGGGTGATGGGCGTGTCGTGGACGAGGTCGCGCCGCTTGGTCCAGGCGATGACGTCGGCCACCACATCGTGCGGGATGTCCTGCGGGATGACCGCGATCCCCCCGCGCCTGGCGATGGTCTCGGCCATGCGCCGCCCGGCGACGGCGGTCATGTTCGCCACTACGATGGGGATGGTGGTGCCGGTACCGTCGTGGGACGCGAGGTCCACGTCCAACCGCGACCCCACAGCGGAGCGCCGCGGGACCATGAACACGTCGCTGTAGGTCAGATCGTGGTCGGGTACCTGGTCGTTGAGAAAGCGCACGCGTCTACCTCGGTCGTTGCAATCGGGGTCCGGGCGGCGGCGCGGTACTCGCGCGGCGGTTCCGCTCCGGACCACTCGTACTGCTCAATTATGACCGCGCCGGTTGGGTCGCCCGACAGCAGTCTGGGATGATCCTCCGGCTACCACTCGAAACCCCCTCCCTAACGGAATCGTGGTCCTCCACCGCGTGGCGCGGCTCCGGCCTCCGCACGGCTCCCGCGGGGAGGCCCGCAGGAGAGCCGATGACGAGCTTCACACTCGCGGAGATCCGCGAGCGCACCTACAAGAAGCGCGACGCGTGGTGGACGGTGTTCCTCGTCGACCCCCTCGCCGCCCCACTGGTCAAGTGGACCGCGAACCGCACGAACATCACACCGAACCAGATCACGTTCGGCGCCGGTGTGCTCGGCGCCGGTTCGGCGGTCTGCTTCGCGCTGGGGTCGTGGCCGTGGCTGGTCGCCGGTGCGCTGCTGTTCCACCTCAGCTTCGTGCTGGACTGCATGGACGGCAAGATCGCCCGCCTCAAGGGCAACGGTTCGGTGTTCGGTGCCTGGGTCGACTTCATCTTCGACCGCATCCGCTTCTTCGGCTGCATGCTCGCGCTGCTCATCGGCCAGTGGGCCGCGACGGGCGAGGTGGTGTACCTGCTGCTGATGCCGGTCGTGACCTTCCTGGACCTGCTGCGCTACCTCAACGGCGCGCAGGTCGCGAAGACCCGGGCGAGCATGCGCGACAAGCTGCGCGCGGCGACGCTGGGGCAGACCGTCGACGCCGGTGTGGACGACCCGGAGAGCACCGAGGCCGCGAACGGCGGCGGTGCCGCCGCTGCCGCACCCGAGTCCGCCGACCCCGAGCCGGCGCCCGTGGTGTTCATGGAGGAGGTGCTGCGCGAGAACCCGGACCTGAGCGCCGAGGAGGTGCGCAGTTCCACCCAGGGCGCCCGCGTCATCGACGTGCACCAGGGATTCTCGGCGCGGTTCGGCTGGTACGACCGGCTGCGCGGCGCGCTGCTGCGCAGCCGGGTCCGGCCGCACCTGTTCAGCGGCATCGAGTTCGAGATGTTCGTCTGCGTGCTCGCGCCGCTGACCGCGGTCACCGCGGCGTTCAGCGCCCTGCCCAGCCTCATCGTCCCGGTCACCATCGCGTCGTGCGCGGCGCTGCTGGTGTTCGAGCTGGTGATCATCTACAAGCTGTGGCTGGCGACCCGCGACTTCGGCACGGAGCTGCGCCGCATCGAGGCGTCCCGCCCCACCGGGGCGTAAGAGAGGCGTCCCGCCCCACCGGGACGTAAGTAGCGCCGCGGGCCGCGCGGCGGCCCGCGGCGCACACGGCAAACGGCGGCGGCCGGGTGGTTCGACCACCCGGCCGCCGCCGTTTCAGTGCGGTACCGCCGTTCAACCGCCGGTGCGGCGCTCCACCCGGTCGGGGTCGCGGCGCAGGATCCAGTCGACGCGGGGTTCCACGGCCCAGCGGGTCGCGGCCCGCACCGGGGCGCTGCACAGCACGAAGGTCAGGGCGACGGCGAGCGCGCCGTTGAGGACGAACTCGGCGTGGGGGCCCATGTACGCGCCGGTGAGGTCGTACCAGCCGAACTGCTCGGCGATGCGGATGATCAGGCCGTGCAGCAGGAAGACGTACATGGTCAGCGCCCCGTACCTGGTGAACCAGGTGCTGCGGCGGGGGGTCAGGGACAGCAGCGCGGCGGTGAGGCAGAACGCCATGGCGAGGAACACCAGGCGCGCCGGGATGCCGATGGGCAGCAGCTCCATGTCGCGCTCGACGAGGCTTTCGCGCCAGTACACCCACTCGCGGCTGAGCTGCTCGAAGTAGATGTAGGACGCGGCGGCGGTGACCAGCACCACGGCCGCGGACCACACCTGGACCAGCTTGTTGTGCAGGAAGTCCAGGTGCTCCTGGCGGACGACCAGGCCGGCGACGAAGAACGGCAGCAGGCTGACGATCCGCGAGACGCCGAGGACCTCGCCGGTCTCGACGAACGCCGCGGCGAGCGAGACGACGATGGCGACGGCGAGGGGCCAGCGGATCCGCTTCCACAGCGGGACGGTCAGCCGCCACACGAACAGTGCGGCGAGGAACCAGGTGATCCACAGCGGTTCGAGCGGGCCGTCGGGCAGCTTGCGGTCGACGGCGACCGACTGGAGGGCGTAGAGCCCCCAGAAGATCAGGTACGGCGCCGCGACGGTCGTGAGCAGCTTGTCGACCCTGCGCGCGGAGCCGTCGAAGGACTTCGACAGGAATCCGCAGATCAGCACGAAGGCCGGCATGTGGAAGATGTAGATCCAGAAGTAGACCGCGTTGGCGATCCGGGTGTCGGTCACGGGTTCGATGGCGTGGCCGACGAAGACGAGCAGGATCAGCAGGAACTTCGCGTTGTCGAGCAGCGCGTCGCGCTTCGGGGCCCTCCCGGTCGCCCCGGACGGGGCACTGGGGGATGTCGAGTGGTCATATGTGGTGGTTGAGGCCACGTGGTCTCCGGGTCACCGATTCGGTCTACGGGAAGGTTTCGGTTCTACGGGAAGTCGGGGGCAGGTTCACCGCAGCGCGCTCCGCTCGACGCGGAAGGCGGTTCGCCGCGGGCTTGGGGCGCGATCGATCTGAATGAATGCCTGCGGACTCTGGGAGAACTCTCAGATTCTAACGCCCGGGTCAAAATCCGGCCATACCCAGGCCGGGATTTCGGCTGCGCCGGGTAATGGGGTTCGCACCGATGGTAGGGCGTCCCGAGGGGTGCCCGCACCCGGTTCGGCGGGAAAATCCCAGGCCCGCCCCTGGATTGCGGACGTGCGGCGGCCCGGTTCCGGTGGTCGCGGCGCCGCGCAGCAGGCCGGGGTGCGATCCGTCACGCCGTCCCGCGTGCACGATCCTTTAGGCTTCAAGTGCGCCCGGAACTCCCGACGCCGGAGCCGACCGGGGCCCGCCCCGGTCGCCCGACGGCCCGCCCGGCGGTTTCGGACCCCGAGGCCGCAGAGGAGTACCCGGACCCGTCCCGTCAGCAGGACCCATGTCAACGAAGGCGGTGGATGCAGTGCCGCACGCGGTCGATCCGCAGCGCGTCGCCGATCACGGAAGTGCGGTGATGCGGCTGGTCGAGGAGATCTTCCCGCTGGTCGAGGGCTTCTATGTGGACCTACACAAGAACCCGGAACTGTCGCACCAGGAGAAGCGCACCGCCAAGGCGGTCGCCGAATGGCTGTCGCGCGCCGGGTACGAGGTCGAGACCGGCATCGGCAGCACGGGTGTGGTCGGGGTCCTGCGCAACGGCGAAGGCCCCACGGTCCTGCTGCGCGCCGACATGGACGCGCTGCCCATGGCCGAGAAGACCGGGCTGCCCTACGCCAGCACGGCGCACGCCGTCGGCCCCGACGGCGCCGAGGTCCCGATCATGCACGCCTGCGGGCACGACGCGCACACCGCCTGCCTGGTGGGCGTCGCCGACCTCCTCTCGGAGTCGCGCGACCACTGGTCGGGCACGCTGATGATCGTGGCGCAGCCCGCGGAGGAGACCGTCGACGGCGCCTCCGGCATGCTCGCCGACGGCCTCTACGAGCGGTTCGGCCGCCCCGACATCGCGCTCGCCCAGCACCTGGGCCCGCAGCCGGCCGGGATGGTCGCGCACCGCGCCGGGGTCATGATGGCGGCGTCGACCACCCTGCACGTGCGCGTGTTCGGCACGGGGGGCCACGCGTCGCAGCCCGACACCACGGTCGACCCGGTGGTGCTCGGCGCGAACATCGTCACCCGCTTGCAGACCGTGGTGTCGCGCGAGACCAGCCCCAGCGAGATGGCCGTGGTGACCGTCGGCCGGTTCCAGGCGGGGTCCGCCGCGAACATCATCCCCGACGAGGCGTACCTGGAGATCAACACCCGGGCGCTGAACGACCACGTGGCGGGGCGGCTGCACGCCGCGATTGAGCGGATCGTGCGCGCCGAGGCCGCCGCGTCGGGCGCGCCGCGCGAGCCCGAGGTCACCGTCGTCCAGCAGACCGGCATCACCCGCAACTCCCCGCCCGACACCCGCTCGGTCGCGTCGGCCCACCGCGCCTACTTCGGCGACGGCTACGTGGTCGACCTGCCCGAGCCGTTCTCCGGCAGCGAGGACTTCGGCGAGTTCGGGCTGCCCGGCGACCCCAATCCGGTGCCGTACGTGTTCTGGTTCGTGGGCGCCACCCCGCACGACGTGTGGGAGGCCGCGCCCGGCGCGACCCCCTACGAGAAGCTGGCCGGGGTGCCGAGCAACCACTCCCCGTTCTTCGCACCCGACCGCGAGCCCACGCTGCGCGCCGGGCTCGGCGCGCTGACCATCGCGGCCCTCACCTACCTCGGCGCGGCCGCCAACGCCGCGGCGGAGACCCGGCAGGCCGAGCCGGCCGCCTTCGAACCCGTGCTGCCGGCCGCCGACACCGGCGGGTACCCCAGCGAGGCGCAGCACCCCGCCCCCGCCGCCCCCGCTGCTGTCCCCGCCGCTGAGGACCCCGCGGAGGACGAGGTCGAGTCCACCCAGGACGCCGACATGGCCGTGCTGCTCGCCGAGGAGGACGACGACGACTCCGGCCCGCGGCCCGGCGGCGGGTACGCCGGCTACGGCGGCCAGTGGGACTCCGGCGCCGCGGCGCCCGGCGGCCGGCCGGGATGGGACTCCGGCGCCGACCCCGCGGCGGAGCCCGGCGGACCGTTCCCCGAGCCGTCCGACGACGCGGGGTACGACCTCGCGCCGCCGCCCTACTCGCAGGGCGGCGGGTACCCGGCGGGTCCGCCGCAGGGGTCGCCGGTGTCCGCGCCGCCGCCCCCGGGGCCCGACGACCCGCCGTACCGCCTCTGAGGGCGCGCGGCCGACCGGTCCGCGCCCCACAATGGGCGCATGACGACGTTATGGGGCTGGGCCGACCGCCGGCAGCGCCGCGAGTTGCGGCACCCGTGGGAGGACCGGCTGCTCTGGGGCTGCGTCGCGGTCACCGTGCTCGCCGTGGTGGGGTCGGTCAGCAGGGCGGTGCAGGGCGAGTCGACCCAGCCGCTGTTCCTGCTGGCCGTGCCCGTGGCGGTGTTCTTCGCCCGCGGGCAGCTCTACGCGTCCCAGCGGGTGAACGGGGTGCGCATCGGCGAACGCCAGTTCCCCGCGGCGCACCGCATGGTGGTCGAGGCGGCGCGGCACTACGGGCTGCCCAAGGTCCCCGACGCCTACGTGGTGCTCGGCAACGGCCAGATCAACGCGTTGGCGTCGGGGCACGGCATGCGCCGGTTCGTGGCGATCAACAGCGACCTGTTCGAGGTGGGCGACCAGCTCGGCGACGAAGCGGCGCTCCGGTTCGTCATCGGGCACGAGGTCGGGCACATCGCGGCGGGGCACGCCTCGTTCTGGCGGCAGTTCGGGGTGTCGGTGGCGAATCTGGTGCCGGGGGTGGGGTCGTCGCTGAACCGGGCGCAGGAGTACACCGCCGACAACCACGCCTACCGGTTCTGCCCTGAGGGGATCGAGGGGCTGCGGGTGCTCGCCGCGGGGAAGTACCTGTACCCCCAGGTCGACTTCGCCGAGATCGCCGAGCGGGGCCGCGAGGAGCAGGGGTTCTTCGTCTGGTTGGTGAACCTGCTGTCGAGCCACCCTGTGAACGCGTGGCGGTTCGCGGCGCTCGCCGACCGCTCGCGGCCGGGGCGGGTGCTCTAGCGGGTGCTCTGGCAAGCGCTGTGGCCGGTGCGCCGGTGCGCCGGCGCGTCGAGGGCGCCGGCGCACCGCGGTCACAGTGACTTGATGAGGTCGGGTGCGAAGTTGTTGCCGGTGATGATGGTGGCGGCGCGGGCGCCGGGGATGTCGTGGACGCCGAGCGCGGCGACGCCGACGGCCGCGGCGGGTTCGGCGATGACGCCGAGTGTGTCGCGCAGGAGGCGCAGCGCGTCGAAGATCTGGTCCTCGTCGACGAGGACGACGTCGTCGACGACCTCGCGCATCCACTCGACGGCCTCGGGGACGGGCACGCGCACAGCGATGCCGTCGGCGCTGGTGCGCGCCGCGCCGGTCGACACCGGCGTGCCCGAACGCCAGCTGTGCGCCATGGCGGGGGCGCCGGCGGCGCACACGCCGACGACGCGGGTGCCGGGGGAGTAGGTCTTCAGCCACCTCCCGATCCCGGCGATGAGGGCGCCGTTGCCGACGGGCACGACGACGGTGTCGAGCTCCAGCGGGGCGAGTTCCACCCCGATGGTCCCGGCGCCCTCGGCGATCTGCGGTTCGCGGCCGTCCTCGACGAACACGCAGTCGTCGCGGCCCGCGGAGTAGTCGAGCGCGGCGCGCTTCGCGTCGTCGAAGTCCGCGCCACCGACGACGACGCGGGCGCCGAGCCCGCGCATGCGGGCGATCTTCGCGGGGTTGGCGTCGGCGGCGGTGAACACGCGCACCGACAGGCCGCGGGACCGGGCGACGTAGGCGAGGCCCTGCCCGAAGTTGCCGGCGGAGGCGCACACGACGGCGCGGGTCTCGCCGGTGTCGTCGAGCAGGAAATCGGCGCCCCTGCCCTTGAAGGAGCGGACGGGGTTGAGCGTCTCGAACTTGACGAAGGTCTGGCGGCCCAGGCGCCGGGACAGCGACTCGTCCTCGATCTGCGGTGTGTCGCGGAAGACGGGGTCGATGGTCCGGCTCGCGGCCTCGATCCGATCCAGGCGGAGGGTGTCGATCGGCATGAGGGCATGGTAAGTGGCGGATCGCCCGTTTCGCGGGCCGGGCGGCGGACCGGCCGTGCTCGGCGGGGTCACGCGTGCGCTTCGGCTGACTCGGCGAGCCGGTCGGCGATGTGCTGCGGCAGCGGCTCGTGCCGCAGGTAGGAGCGGCTGAACGTGCCCGTGCCGTGCGAGACGGAGCGCAGGTCGATGGCGTAGCGGGTGATCTCCAGTTGCGGGATCTCGGCGCGGATGAGGGTGCGCCCGCCGGGGACGGGCTCGGTGCCGATGACCCGCCCGCGCCGGGACGACAGGTCGCTCATGACCGCGCCCATGGAGGAGTCGGCGACCAGCACCGACACCGCGTCGACGGGTTCGAGCATGGCGAGGCGGCCGTTCTCGGCGGCGTCCTTCAGGGCGAGCCGGCCGGCCTTCTGGAACGCCATGTCGGAGGAGTCGACCGAGTGCGCCTTGCCGTCGTACAGGGTGACCCTGATGTCGACCATGGGGTAGCCGGCGTCGAGGCCCTGCGCCATCTGGCTGCGGATGCCCTTCTCGACCGACGGGATGTACTGGCGCGGCACCACGCCGCCGACGATCTTGTCGACGAACTCCAGCCCGGCGCCCGACGGGAGCGGTTCGACCTTGATGTGGCAGACACCGTACTCGCCGTGGCCGCCGCTCTGCTTGACGTTGCGGCCCATGCCCTGGCTGGGCACGGAGAACGTGGCGCGCAGCGGGATGCGGACGTCGTCGGTCTCGACGGTGACGCCGTAGCGGTTGGCGAGCCGGTCCAGTGCGACGTCGAGGTGGGCCTCGCCCATGCACCACGCCACCATCTGGTGGGTCTCGGGGTTCACCTCGACCTTCAGGGTGACGTCCTCCGAGGTGAGCCGCGAGACGGCCTGGGCGAGCTTGTCCTCGTCGGACTTCGACGCGGCGCGCAGCGCGACCGGCAGCAGCGGGTCGGGGAAGGTCCACGGCGGCATGCGCAGCGGGCGGTCCTTGTCGGAGAGCGTGTCGCCGGTCTCGGCCGCGGTGAGTTTCGCGACGGTGCAGATGTCGCCGGCGGTGACGGCCCCGCACGGGGTGCCGTTCTTGCCGAGCGGGATGGAGATCGCGCCGATGCGCTCGTCGACGTCGTGGTCGTCGTGCCCGCGGTCGGTGAGGCCGTGCCCGCTCACGTGCACCACGGCGTCGGGCCGCAGGGTGCCGGAGAACACCCGCACGACGCTCAGCCGGCCGACGTAGGGGTCGCTGACGGTCTTGACGACCTCGGCGAGCAGCGGGCCGTCGGGGTCGCAGGTGAGGCCGGTGACCGGCCGGTCGTCAACGGTGGCGACCGGCGGGAGCGGGCGCTCGGTGGGGTTCGGGCAGGCGCGGGGCAGCTCGTGCAGCAGTTCGTGGACGCCGACGCCGGTGGTCCCGGAGATTGCGAGGACGGGGAAGAAGCCGCCGCGGGCGACCGCCGCCTCCAGGTCGGCCACGAGCATGGCCGGGTCGAGGTCGGCGCCCTCCATGTAGCGCTCCATGAGGGTCTCGTCCTCGCTCTCCTGGATGACCCCCTCGATGAGGGAGGAGCGCAGCTCCTCGACCTCGGCGGCCAGGCCGTCGGGGAGCGGGGCCTCGACGCGTTCGCCGCCGGTGTAGTCGGCGTAGCCCTGGGAGAGCAGCCGCACGAGCCCGTGCACGGTCCGCTGGTCGCCGGACCCGGCGGCAACGGGGAAGTAGGCGGGCATGACGCCTTCGCCGAAAGCGACCTGGCACTGGGTGACGACGTCGGCGAAGTCGGCGCGGTGGTGGTCGATCTTGGTGATGGCGACGGCGCGCGGCATGCCGACGGCGGCGCACTCCTCCCACAGGATCTGGGTGCGCGCGTCGATGGGGTCGACGGCGGACACGACGAACAGGGCGGCGTCGGCGGCGCGCAGCCCGGCGCGCAGGTCGCCGACGTAGTCGGCGTAGCCGGGGGTGTCGATCAGGTTGACCTTCACGCCGTCGACCATGACGGGCGCGACGGAGAGGTTGACGGAGCGCTTCTGCCGCGCCTCGACGTCGTCGTGGTCGCTGACGGTCGTGCCGTCCTCGACCCGGCCGACGCGGGTCGTGGCGCCCGCGGTGTGCAGGAGGGATTCGAGCAGGGTGGTCTTCCCTGCCCCGGAATGGCCGATCAGCACCACGTTGCGGATGTCCGCGGGCCGGTCGGCCCTTGGTGCCCTGCCGCTGGTCGATGGACCGGATCTGTCCGCCATGCTTGCCCAACTCCTTCGTCCGCCGGGCGCGGTGGCATCGCGCGCTCGCGGTCGGGCGGCAGTCGCCTGCGCTCGGCGGATTCGCTCGCCTGCCTATGGGACGGTCGCGCGCCAGTGTGACGCGCGACACTTCCTACCGTCACCCGCGCCGCCGGATATCACAAGGGGTGACGGCGGGTTCGGCGGAACCGATCCGGGGAAGGGCCGCGGCGGTATCGGGACGTTTCGGTCACATCGGGCGGGCGGCGGGGTGTTCGGGGCGCGGATCATCGGGTCGGGCGGATCTCCTAGGCTGTGCCCCGTGCCGTGGTCGGAGAGCGTTCCCCAGTTCAGTTCCGCAGCGATGGCCATCGGGTTCGTCCTGGTCGCATACGCCGCTGTCGGCGAACCGCTGCTCGGGCGGTGGTTCTACGCCCGCTTCCGGCGCCGCCGCGGCGCCGACCCGCGCGCCCTGGTCAGGTTCTACGGCACCGCGGCCGCCGTCCAGTGGGCGTGGGCCGCGGCCGTCGCCGCTGTGCTGGTGCTGTCGCCGGGGCTGGCAGCGTCCGATCTCGGGCTGCGGCTGCCGCACAACTGGGCGCCGATCCTCGGCGCCGCCGCCGGCGCGGGCGCGGTGTTCCTCGTGTTCCACCTCCTCACCCGTGCGTCGCGCGGCCGCCCCGCCGAAGGCCCCGGCCAGGGCGGGCGCCCCGCCCAGGGGCCCGGCGGGCCGCCGGACGACGCGCTCGGCGCCGTAGCGGCCGACCTCGCCCCGCAGACCCGGCGCGAGCGCAGGGCGGCGGCCGTGCACGCGGTCACCGCGGGGATCTGCGAGGAGCTGCTGTACCGCGGGCTGTTCGTCGCGCTCGGCGTGGGACTGGGGCTGCCGGTCTGGGCGGCGGCGGTGCTGTCGTGCGTGCTGTTCGCCGTGGCGCACGTGTACCAGGGCTGGTGGGGCCTTGTGGGGCCCGGCGTGCTCGGTGCCGCCGCCATGGTGCTCTACCTCGTGACGGGCAGCCTGATCGTCGCCATCGTCGCGCATGTCCTGATCAACCTGCGGTCGGTGCTGGCCGGCGGCGGTCGGCGCGGCGCCGGACCCGGGTCGCCCGGCGGCGGCCGCGGGGGGTCGCGCGGCGGCCGCCGCGCGAAGGGCCGCCGCCACCGCCCCGCCGCCGCCTGAACCCTCACCCGCGCTCCCGCGGGCGGACGTGGTGCGGCTCCCAGCGCCGCGCGGTCGCGGCGAGCGCGACGAACGCCACGGCGGAGACCACCAGCAGGCCGAGGAAGACCCGGTGGGTCGCCAGGGTGAGCCCCTCCTGCACGTAGCGCAGCACCTCGGGGTCGTCGGCGCGCGCGAGCACGGCGCCGGCCTCGTCGACGCCCTGCGGGAGCGCGCCGCGGATCCGCTCCGGCGCGCCGGCGAACCAGGTGGACAGCGTGGAGTTGGCGACGGCGCCGAACACCGCCGCGCCGACCGCGGATCCCACACTGCGGCTGAACATCGCCGCGCCGGTGACCACCCCCCGCTCGTCCCAGGGCACCAGCGACTGCACGCCCACGACGGTCGACGTCGACAGCAGCCCGAGCCCGGCGCCCTGCACGAGGCAGCACAGCGCGATATAGCCGAGCGCGGTCCCCTCGTCGACGAAGAGCAGCATCGTCCCCGCGGTCAGCGTGAACAGGACGCCGAGCAGCGCGGTCTGCCGGAACCCGGCGCGCATGTACAGGTGGGCGGAGAGCGACGACGCCGCCGGCCAGCCGATGGATTGGGCCGACACGACGAACCCCGCGACGGCGGCGCCCGCGCCGAGGACGCCCTGGGCGAAGGTCGGCAGCATCGTCACGGGCGCGATGAGCAGCACCCCGACAGCGGCGTTGGCGGTGTTCACGCCGATGAAGACCCGCCGGGTCCACAGCCGGGGCGGCATCATCGGTGCGGCGGCGCGGTTCTCCCACCAGGCGAAGGCCGCGGTGGCGGCGGCCCCGGCCGCCAGGACCGCTGTGCTGGGGACCGAGCCCCACGCCCAGCGGGTGCCCGATTCGAGCAGGCCCAGCATGATCAGGGTCGCGCCGGTCAGCAGCAGGACCGCCCCGCCGACGTCCAACCGCGCGCGGTTTGGCCGCTCGCCGACGACCTCGGTGAAGTTGCGGTGGACGAGCCACAGTGCGACGAGGCCGACCGGGATGTTGACGAGGAAGATCCAGCGCCAGGACACCAGGTCGGAGAACAGCCCGCCGACGGCGGGGCCCAGGACGGCCGAGATCCCCCACACGCTCGACAGTGCGGCGTTCGCCCTGCCGCGCTCGGCGACGGGGTACAGGTCGCCGGCGATGGTCATGCTGATCGAGCCGATGGCGCCCGCGCCGACCCCCTGGAGGACGCGGCCGGCGATGAGCGCCTCCATGCTCCACGCGGCCCCCGCCAGCACCGAGGCGGCCAGGAAGACGGCGGTGCCGACGAGCAGGAGGGGTTTGCGCCCGTAGGTGTCGGCCAGCCGCGCGTAGAACGGGATGGACACGGCCTGGGTGAGCAGGAACCCGGAGAACATCCACGGGTAGAGGGTGTAGGAGCCCAGGTCGCCGACGATGGAGGGGACGGCGGTCGCGACGATGGTGGAGTCGATCGCCGCGAGCGCGACAGCGGTCATCAGGCCGATGAGGACGGCGGTGCGGGGGTCGCGTGCGCGCACGCCCGGTGCCGGCGGGTCGGAAGGGGTCGGGGCCATGCCATGGGCAACACCGCGCGCCGCCGCGGCGTTCCCGCGCGGCTCCGCCGCCGCGCCGGGCCGGGCGGGGCGGGGTGCGGGAGGGGGCAGCGCGGGGCGGTGCGGGGGTGGTGCCACCACGACCGTGCGCAGACCCGTATGCACCCGTGTGTGCGGCGTCGGCATCGGGCACCATGAGTACCGTGTCCGATGTCTTGCAGAACGACGCCTTTGAGGCGCACCCCGAACGCCGCCTGCTGACGACCTCGGACGGGGTGCGCATCGACTCCGTCCTCCGGCGCGGCGCCCGCACCCGAACCACGGCCGTCGTCCTGGCGAACGGCTTCACGGGGACGTGGCGCAGCGCCGACACCAAGATGATCGCCGGCCGCATGCTGGCCGTCGGCGACGCCATGACCTTCGACTTCCGCGGCCACCACGACTCCACCGGCGAGTGCACGGTCGGCGACCGCGAGGTCCACGACCTGGAGGCCGTCGTCGCGCATCTCCGCACGCTCGGCTACACCGACATCGCGACCGTCGGCTTCTCCATGGGCGCGGCCGTGGTCATCCGGCACGCCGCCATGTTCGGCGGGGTGCGCGCGGTCGCGTCCGTCAGCGGGCCGTCCCGCTGGTACTACCGCGGCACGTCGCGGATGCGGCTGCTGCACTTCGGCCTGGAGACCCAGGTCGGCCGGTTCTTCCTGCGGCACGCCCGGCGGGTGCGGGTGGTCGACCGGCACTGGGACCCGGTGCCGCCCGACCCCACCGAGTCCGCGGTCGGCGTCGCGCCCGCCGCGCTGCTGGTGATGCACGGCGCGGCCGACACCTACTTCCCGGTGGAGCACGCGCGCCGCATGTACGAGGCGGCGGCCGAGCCGAAGGACCTGTGGGTGGAGCAGGGCATGGGCCACGCCGAACACGCCATGACCCCGGAGCGCGCCGACCGCCTCGCGGCCTGGATCGGCCGCCGTTTCGCGGCGGCCCGCGAGGGAGGCGCCGACCAGGGGTGATGCCGCCGCCGCGAAAGTGTGGCAGAACTGTGTGATGCCGGAAAGCTCCGAACATCGGACCTCTGCCGCGGCGCCCCGGACCTCGGGGCTCCGCGGCCGCGCGTTCACGCTGCTCATCCTGGCGACGGTCGGCAGCTTCGCCGGGTACGTGCTGCTGCTGCCGATCGTCCCGCTGTGGGCGACCCGGGGCGGGGCCGGTGAGCTCGGCGCCGGGGCGACCACGTCGGTGTTCATGCTCACCACGGTCCTCACCCAGTTGGCGATGCCGTGGCTGCTGGAGCACGGCGGGTACCGGTGGACCTTTGCCGCCGGTGCGCTGCTGCTCGCCGTTCCCACCCCGCTGTTCCTGCTCACCGCCGACCTCGGTCCGCTGCTCGCCGTCTCGGCGGTGCGCGGGGTCGGGTTCGGCATGTTCAGTGTCGTGGGGGCCGCGCTCGCCGCCCGGCTGGTGCCCACAGCGGAGATCGGCAGGGCCGCGGGGTACTACGGCCTCGCCGTGGGCCTGCCCAACCAGCTGTTCCTGTTCAGCGGGGTCTGGCTGGCGCTGAACGCGGGGTTCGGGCCGGTGTTCTGGATCGCCACGGTGGCGCCGGTCCTCGGTGCGGCGGCCGCCGTGGGGGTGTGGCTCACGGGCGGTTCGGGGGTCGGCGCGGCCGAGCGCGGCGACCCGGCCACCGGCGGCGGGGCGCACCCCACGGGCCCGCGGCTGTGGCTGGCGCTGGCGGCGCCGCTGGTCGTCATGCTCGCGCTGGCAGCGGCGTCGAGCGGGATCGTCACCTTCCTCGCCATCCCGTTGGAGCGCGCCGCGTGGCTGGCGTCGGCCGCGCTGCTCGGCTACGGCACGGCCGCGGTGCTGTTCCGCTGGCTCGCCGGGGCGCTGAACGACCGTGCGGGGCGCCCGGTGCTGCTCGTCCCAGCCGCGGTGGCGGCGGCGGTGGGCATGGCGCTGTCGGCGTGGGCGATCTGGCCCGCGGGCGCGGCGTGGGAGGGGCCGGGTGCCGCCGCGGGGTTCGCCGTGGTCGCCGGGGCCACCCTGTTCGGGGCGGGGTTCGGCGCGGCCCAGAACGACACGCTGGTGGTCATGTTCCGACGTTCGGGCCCCGGCGGCTACGGCACGGCGAGCGCGGCGTGGAACATCGGCTACGACGGCGGGACGGGGGCAGGGGCGCTCGCGCTCGGCCTGCTCGCGCAGTCCTTCGGCTACGGCCCGGCGTTCCTGAGCAGCGGGCTGGTGGTCGTCGCGTGCCTGCCGACGGCCCTGCTGCTGGCCCGCCGCCCGGTGCGGCACTGAGGCGGGGCGAGGGGCCGGGTGCCGCCGCGCGGCGGCACCCGGCCCCTCGCCCCGGACACCCGGGTGACCGGTGGCCGGTGGTCAGTGGCCTGCGGTCAGTACGACGACACGTGGACGTGGTCGAAGTGGTTCTGGGTGATGCTGCCGCGGTCCTCCATGGGCTTCCACCCGGCGCCGGGGTTGGCGGAGTGCCAGATCTTCTGCTCCCAGATGACGTACATGACGCCCAGGCGGTCGGCGTTGTTCTTGGCGTACTCGGCCATCTGCTGCCCGAGCTGCCGGTTGGTCGATGACGGCGACGCGCCGCCCGCGCTCATCATGAAGTCGCACGCCCGGCCGGACCCGTGCTCGCCGGGGTCGCCGGGGCGCAGGCAGCCCACCGGGAACGGCGCGCCGAACTTGCCGACCATGTCGTCGCGGATGGCGGCCATGCGCGGGGTGGCGCCGTCCCAGCCGGGGCCCTTCGCCTTGGCGGGGATGCCGCCGTCGCCGCCGCCGCCGGGGATCTGCTGCCGCTTGTACTTGGCGATCTTCTTCTTGACCTCGTCGCGCTGGTCCTCGAGGTCGCCGATGAGCTCCTTGGCGTCGTCGAGCTGGTCCTCGGCCTTGTCGTTGGCCTTCTTGTGCTTGGACAGCGCGGAGCCGAGCTTGTTGACGCGGTCGCCGTTGTTGCGCGAGATGTGCTGGGCGAGCGTGGCGTCGTTGAGCATCTGGTCGGGTTCGCTGCTCATGACGACCTCGACCGTGGGGTCGAGACCGCTGCTCTTGTACTGGGCCGAGGCGAGCTCGCGGACGTTGGACCGCGCCTGCTTCAGCTCGTTCGCGGTCTTCTTGACGGTCTTCTGGGACTTCTGCGCGCGCTTCTTCGCCTCGGTGTACTGGAGGAGTTCGCCGTCGTAGTCCTTTTCGAGGGACTTGGCGCGCTTGTTGAGGTCCTGGAGCTTGTCCTCGACGCTTTCGGGCTCGGCGATCGCGGCCGGCGGGACGGCGAGGAGCATGGCGGCGGCGAGGAGCGCCGTGACCGCTGCGCCGCGCCTGCGCGCGGTCGCACTCGATGTGGAGGGGTGGCGTTGAGTCACTGTTGGTCGCTTCCGTGGAGGTAACCCGGCCTGCCCCGCCGTCCCGGGGGAGTGGGGGAGGGGGCGGGCGGGCCGCATGAGGCTCGTGCAGACCCTACGTGATGCGGCTGTTATGTGCCTACTCAACTCATCGCGTCACGGGCATCACAGGGCAAATGCCTCGGCGGTCAGCCTAGGCCACCGAAGGCACTGGGCAGTGACCCCGTCCCCGCGGAGGCCGGCGGGGACGGCAGGAACCAGGCGGAGCGGCGGACGTCGCGCATCGCCGCGCGCCGGGTGTCGCGGTCGAGCCGGTCGAGGTAGACGATGCCGTCGAGGTGATCGGTCTCATGCTGGAGGCAGCGCGCCATGAGTCCGCTCCCGCTCAGCACCACCGGATCGTTGCGGAGGTCGACGCCGGTGACGACGGCGTGCTGGGCGCGGCGGGTGGCGTACCAGAGGCCCGGCACCGAAAGGCAGCCCTCCTCGCCGTCCTGGACCTCCTCGGACAGCTCGGTGAGCTCGGGGTTGAGGACGTAGCCGATCTCGCCGTCGACGTTGTAGCTGAACGCCCGCAGCCCGACGCCGATCTGGGTGGCGGCGACCCCGGCCCGGCCGGGTTCGTCCACGGTGTCGAGGAGGTCGCGCACCAGCGACTCGGTGTGGTGGTCGAACGTGGTGACGGGCGTGGTGGGGGTGACGAGTACGGGGTCGCCGAAATGGACGATGGGGCGCAGGGTCATGGCTGCCAGGTTAGCCGCGCCGCGGCGGCGGCCGGTCGTCCGCCCCAGGTGGGGCGGTCAGGCCACGCGGGGGTTGAGGGCGTCGTCGAGCACCATCTCGATGTAGTCGAGCGCCGCGCGGCGGCGGGCCGGCGCGGAGCGGTACAGCGACGGCAGGGGCGAGCCGCGGCGGACGCGCAGGCATTCGTTGACGATGCGCTCCCAGCGGTCGGGGAAGGCGTGCAGCGCGTAGGCGCCGGCCCCCGACTTGGACGTGATCTCGCCCGTGCGCAGGGTGAAGTGCAGCCGGCTCACGCTGAGGACGCCCCACGACGGCGCGAGGGAGCCGAGCGAGGCGAGGCCGCGCGGGGTGACCAGCCGGCCGGCCCTGGTGCGCCAGCGCCGCCACTGCTCGTCGAGGTTGCCGAAGGACCAGGCGCGCAGGTACTCGGGTTCGTCCCACACGTCGAGCTCGACGGGCTGCGGGCCGCGGATGACGACGCCGCGCTCGGCGAGGACGTGCCACGTGACGGGGTTGACGTCGGCGGCGGAGCGGGCGCGGAACCGGCCGCCGAGGACGGCCGCGACGGGCCCGCAGTCGCGGGGGTCGGCGATGAGGTCGTCCCAGGTGAGGTGGACCCCGTTGAACTGGGGGCGGCGGAAGCGCGACCGCATGCGCGCGTGCACCCGGCGCAGCGCGGTGTGCTCGGTGTCGGTGGGGCGGCGGGCGGTGACCACGACGAAGTCGACGTCGCTGGCGTGCGGCCGGAAGTCGCCCAGCGCCACCGAGCCCGTGAGGTACAGCCCTTCGACCAGCCCCGGCGCTTCGCGGTCCACGTCGTACAGGAAGGCATCGGCGACGGTGCGCACCTGCGGATGGACAGCCATGCGGGGTCTCCACTCGTGTTCGGTCGGCGCGGCGCCGGGGTGCTGCGGCCGTGGCTTTGACCTGGCGCGCGGTGCTTCCTTACGGCCAAGTCTGAGAGCCGTTCGCCGGCTTTGCAAGTGATGGTTCCGCACGTTCGCGTCATCGTCGCACGTCAGGGTGGTGCGTCCACGGCGGATGGGGGTCTGGGTACTCTTGACAAATGCCGATTCGATGTGATTCAGGCCGTCCGGGCGACGTGTTCGGCGTCAGCCGCCGCGCTCCGCGAGGAGCGCGGCGAGGAAGCGCATGGTCGCGTCGGCCGACTCCGCGCGCCACACGGCGAGGACGCGGTCGAACCGGTCCTCGGGCGCCGCCGCGCGCTCGGTGATCGCCGCGGCGAGCGGCGCGAACGCGGCCTGCTGGGCGCGGAGCAGGGGGCGGGGGTCCTCACCGGAGCGGTGCAGCAGCGCGAGCTTGAGCAGCAGCTCCCCGCGCACGTCGCGGATGTGCTCCACGGGGTTGACCAGCCACCGCCACAGCCGCCCGCGCCCTTCGGGGGTGATGGCGTAGACGGTGCGCTGCGGGCCGATGGCGCTGTCCTCCGCCTGGGCGACGGCCGCCAGGCCCCGTTCGGTCACCACGCCGAGCGCCCGGTACACGAGCGCGGGGCGCAGCGACCACACGCGGCCCACATCGCCGTCGGGGCTGAGGAGTTTGGCGATGGCGAATCCGTGGCGGGGACTTTCGTCGAGCAGCCCGAGCACCGTCAATTGGGCGGTGGAGAGCTCTGATTTCCTCGTCATTCGGCGTTAACCCCGCATGGCGCGTCGGTGTGGAGTTGAATCGGACCGGTGGGCCGGCCCACCGGGGCGCGTTCGCGCGTGGACTCCCCGTATTGACCGGTCATGACCGCCGGATGAAGATGAGATTACTCGTCGCCCCCAGGGGGTCACCATGATGGACACCCGCCTCGACACCGCCGTCCCCGCGGGTGCGGACCCCGCGCAGTACGCGCGGCTGCTGCACCGCGTCCACGAGGCGGCGGTCACCGGTGCGGCGCCGCCGGCGCGGCCCCGCACCGTCATCGGCGACTCCTGGCTGCGCATGCGCGCACGCCGGATCGACCCCGACGGCAGGACCCCCGGCCCGGTGCTGTCGAGCGCCGACCTCGCGCGGTGCCGCGAGGACTCCCCGCTCGCCGGGGTGCTCCCGATGCTGCGCCACGCGCTCACCGCGGTCGCGGAGGACGCCGGGCACATGATGGTGATCGCGGACGACCGCGCCCGCATCCTGTGGCGCGACGGCCCAGGGCACGTGCGCAGGCTCGGCGACCGGCTCGGCTTCGTCGAGGGGTCGTCGTGGGACGAGAACGACGTCGGCACCAACGCCATCGGCACGGCCCTGGTGGTGCGGCGGCCCACCCAGGTGTACTCCGCGGAGCACTACGTGCGCGGGCACCACTCCTGGACGTGCGCGTGCGCCCCGGTGCACGACCCGCGCGACGGAACGCTGCTGGGCGCCGTCGACGTCAGCGGGCCCCTGTCGTCCAACCACCCCAGCACGCTCGCCCTGGTCGGCGCGGTCGCGACCCTCGCCGAGTCGCACCTGCGCGGGCTGCACCACGCCCATCTCGAGGAGCTGCGCGTCGTCGCCGCGCCGATGCTGGCGGGAATGCGCGAGCAGGCGCTGGTGGTCGACTCCGCGGGGTGGACCGCCGCCGCGGTGCGCATGGCGCCGGTGCGGCGACTGCTGCTGCCCGAGCAGCTGGACGCCGGGGTGGCGTGGCTGCCGTCGCTGGGGGAGTGCCGGTTCGAGCCGCTGCCGGGCGGCTGGCTGGTGCGTCCGCTGTCCGTCGAGACCGCGGGGGCCGCGGTGGCGACCCTGGACGTCGCCCGCCCCGCCGCGCTGTCGCTGCGGGTCGTCGGGCCCAGCGGGGAGTGGAGCCACCGGCTCAGTCCGCGCCACGCCGAGCTGCTGTACGTGTTGGCGGCGCACCGCGAGGGGCGCAGCGCCGCCCAGCTGTCGCAGGACCTGTTCGGCGGGGCGGCGCGCACGGTCACCGTGCGCGCGGAGATGTCGCGGCTGCGGCGGCACCTGGGCGGTGTCATCGCGAGCCGCCCGTACCGGTTCGCCGACGGGGTGGAGGTGCGCGTCGTCGGCCCCCCGGTGCCCGGCGACCTGCTGCCGCACTCCGGCTCCCCCGAGATCCGCAGGCTCCGCTGCGCCGGGCTGCCGGCGGGCTGACCTGCGGGCCGACCCGCGCGCGTGGCGGCGGCGCGGGGGTGCCGCGGCGGGTGCAACCCCCTGCAACCTTTGCGGCGCGGGCGCCCGGTGCGGTGGACTACGGGTGCCGGAGGTTCTCCGGCTGATCGACGGCACCCTTGTGCCGGAGCGTCGAGGGGATTCTCCGGTGCAACGTGGTGGAGGTGGGTGCCGCGGTACCTGACGGGGCGGCCGGGCGACCGGCCGCCCCGATCCGGGGGCGGCTCCGGCCCTCCCCGGCGGCTCGCGGGGTGCGGCGCGGTACGCGCCCGCTGCGACGGCAGGCTCTCGGTGTTCCGCACTGCGGAATCACCCGATGGAGCCGCTGGTCAGTGCATTGCCCCGGTGCGGCGACGCAGTTTTGAATTTGCATATGCATATGTGTTCCGCGGGATTCGTATTGTGCTCACTGGGAAAGCGGTTAACCCGATTTCCGGTTGGGTAGTCCTCAAATCCGTGGCCATGGTCCGCAAATCACGCATTTCGTCCGATGCGACATCCCTGGAGAACTCGCCGGAACCCGGCGCCCCGGCCGTCCGGGGCCCGCGGTGCGAGCGGGTTCCGGGATCCCCCGCGGAAGGTGGGTGACCGCCGTTACAGCCGACGTCCGTAGAATTCGCGGCGGATTTCGATTAGTCTCGGGGAGATACGCGCCCCTAGTCGACATTCCGCGCCCGAGTGCAGCGGAGGTGCTCCCCGGCGCGTGTGCGCATCCCGCGAACGATCCTTTCCCATTCCGCGGGTCCGTTTTCGCAGCCGACAATCTTTGCCGCCGGCATGGGCGGCCTTGCCTTGTGCTTGCGTGTTGTTCTCACACGCGTAACACATGGACATTCGTGTGAAACCAGTGGCCGATACGTTCGCAGGCAACGGGTGTGATTCCCGGAGATCTTTTTTCGAGGAGACAGTGACATGGTTCCGACAATGGTGCTCGCGGCCGACGGAACACGCGATGCCAATCGTTGGGAGGCGCTGGAAGGGCTCGCCGCCGCCGTCGCCGACCGCGGTGAGGCCCCGGTCGTCGCGGCGTTCGGCCCCCGATCCGGATTCAACGCCGCCGTCGGCGCCGTCGAGGGCCCGCTCGTGGTGGTCCCCGCGTTCGTCGCGGGGGGCGACCTCGCCAGCGCCGAGATGCTCGCGGGGCTCGACCTCGGCGGCCGGTTCGACGCCTACGCCACCGCGCCGCTCGGCGCCGTGCCGTCCATCGCCGCCGACCTCGCGCGGCGGCTCGCCGCGGCGGGGCGCCGCCCCGGCGACGGGATCGTGCTCGCCGCCGACGGCGTCCACGACGACGAGGAGCGCCGCCAGGTGACCATGGTCGCCCGGATGCTCAGCCGCCGCGCGCAGTCGCCCGTGCAGATCGGCTTCCTCAGCGCCAACGCGCCCTCGGTCGCCGACGCGGTGCAGCGGCTGCACCGCCACGGGCGCAGGAACGTCTCCGTCGTCGCCTGGCAGCTCCTCGACGGCGCCGCGCACGAGCGCCTCCAGGAGGAGGTCGAGGCGCAGCACGTCACGGCTCCGCTGTGGCCCTCGGAGCCGATCGTCGACACCCTCCTGGCGCAGCACCGCGCGGCGAAGGCGCGCCTGGCGGCATGACCGCGCGGGCGCTGGGCGCGAAACCCGCTATGGCACCGGTGTTTCCGCTGCGAAGGACGCCTCCTGCGGCTACCCTGGCTGCGGGGGGAGATCCGCCCTCCGTGGCGAACATGTCCAGGCAACACCTCTTGCAAGGGCGCGGACCCCGGCACCACGGCCGGGGTCCGCACCTGTGTCCGCCCGCCCCGCGGGCCTGCGCCGGGCCGTTCGCGCACCGTAGTGTGACGGGATGAGTATCGTCTCCCCACTTGTGCTGCTCGTCGGGCTCCTGGTCGTCGTCGGCGCCGTTGTGGCCGTCATCCTCATCGTCAGGTCCAACCGGAGCGGCCAGGCCCCGCCGCCGCAGTACGGACCCGGGCCGCATGGCCCGCCGCAGGGCCCCTACGGCCCGCCGCAGCCCGGCGGCCCCCAGTACCCCGGCGGCCCCCAGCAGGGCCCGCCGCAGCACGGCTGGAACCCGCCCGGCGCGCAACCGCCCCCGCCGCCCCCGCAGGGGCCGCCGCCCGGGCCCCCGCCGGGGCAGGGGCCGGGCGGGTACCCCCCGCACGGCCAGGGCTGACCGGTCCCGGCCACGCCGTCCGGCCGTCCCCGGCGGCCCTCTCGGCAAGTCGGCGCCTTCCGCGGGATGGAAACCGGTGCCGCCGGGGTAGTGAACACAACGGCGGAGGTTGTCCAGTGGCGCCGCGGCCGAGCCCCCGAGCATGTGCGGCCGGCGGTGCCCGGCGGCGTTCCCGCCCGCACCCCGGTGCTGACTCCGGCGGCCGACCCGGTCGGCGGAGAGCGACTGCTGAGAAGGGCGGGGACGTAACCCGTGGAAGCAACGGCGAAACCGGGACCCCGGTTCCCCCAGCGCGCGCTGTTCGCGAGGTGGTCGGCATGACCGGCTCCACAGCGGCGCTCGTCGACGAGAAGCAGCGGACCCGGCTGGTCAGCCGGTTCGGAAAGGGCGCGCGCACCTGGTTGGCGGGGCTGCCCGCGCAGGTCGACGCGCTCGCGGCGGAATGGAAGCTGACCGTCGACGGCCCCGCGCCCCATGGCCGAACGTCGGTGGTGCTGCGCTGCCGCCGCGCCGACGACGCCGCAGCGGTGTTGAAGGTCTCGCCCGACCGCGCGATGGCGCGCTCCGAGGCGCGCATCCTGCGCCTGTGGGCCGGCACCGGCCGGGTGCCGCAGGTGTGGGAGGTTGACGAGGCGCGCGGCGCCATCCTGCTGGAGTCCGTCGGCGAGGGGCGGACCGTCGCCCTCGACGCGCGGGTGCCCGCCATGAACGAGATCGGGCGGCTCATCGCCGACCTGCACGCCGCCGAGATCCCCGCGTCCGAGCGCGCCGAGCTCCACCCGCTGCACGAGCGCGTCAGCTTCCTGTACGACATGTGGGAGCACCTGCGCGCCGGCGGGCCGGCCGCCGAGCAGGTCCCCGCCTCGCTGCTGCACCACGGCCACGCGCGGGCCCGCGCGCTGGCCGCCGACAACGGCGAAGGGCGGGTGCCGCTGCACGGCGACCTGCACCCCGGCAACGTCCTGCGCGGCGGCCCGCAGCGCGGGCTCGTCGCCGTCGACCCGCGCGCATGTATCGGCGACCCCGCCTGGGACGCCGCCGAATGGCCGCTGTGGCGGGCCGAGTCGGTGGCGGAGGTCGAGCACCGCGCCGCCGAGCTCGCCGACGTCGTCGGCCTGCCGTCCGAACGCGTGGTGGCGTGGGCCGAGGCGTCCGCGCCCATTCTGGCCACCGGGCTCGCCAACCGCGGCGAGACCGCGTCGACCCCGCGTTTCCGCACCCTGATGGAGCTCGCCGGGCGCTGAACCCGGCCGCGGCTGCGCGCGTCCCCGGCGGTCCGCCGCCGGGGACGCTTACATTTCCGCCTCCCGTGCGGCTATGTTCACCACGGCGGCCACTTCCGGACGCCCGGCGGCGGCAGCGTGGCGCGCGTTCGTCGGACGGCAGATGCCGGCCGGCAGATGTCCGACGGCGGACGTCCGACGGCATTCGTGAGACGGCAGACGTGAGGAGAGCGCATGGGCGGCGATCGACCCCTGGTCCGGGTGCGGTGGAGTGCGGCGGTCGCGGCATTGTGCGGGCTGTCCATCGCAGCGGGCGGGGCCCCCGCCGTCGCCGAGGACCGCGCGCCGGCCGCCGGCGCCGAGGCGGACGCGCCGTGGGTCATCGCGCACCGGGGGGCGTCGGCCTACCGCCCCGAGCACACGCTGGAGGCGTATCGGGTGGCGGCCCGCATGGGCGCCGACATCATCGAGCCCGACCTGGTCCCCACCAAGGACGGCCACCTCGTGGTGCGGCACGAGAACGAGCTGGGCGGCACCACCGACGTCGGCGACCGGCCGGAGTTCGCCGACCGGCACACCACGAAGACCATCGACGGCAGGCCGGTCACCGGCTGGTTCTCCGAGGACTTCACGCTCGCCGAGCTGCGGACGCTCCGCGCGGTCGAGCGTATCCCCGACATCAGGCCGCGCAGCGCCCGGTTCGACGGCCGGTTCCAGGTGCCGACCTTCGAGGAGGTCCTCGACCTGCGCGAGACCCTGGAGCAGCGGCACGGGCGCCCGATCCGGGTGATCCCCGAACTGAAGCACGGCGCCTACTTCGACTCGATCGGCCTGGACCTGGAGGCCGCCACCGCGAAGGCGCTGCGCGCGCGGGACCTCGACGGCGCCGACTCGCCGGTCGTCCTGCAATCCTTCGAACCGCCCAGCGTCGCCGAGCTCGACGGCCTGGTCGACACCCCGATCGTGCAGCTCATCAACGCCGCACAGGCCGAGCTGGCCACCCCCGAGGGCCTCGACCGCGTCGCGGAGCACGCCGACCTCATCGGCCCGGAGCTGAAGCTCGTGCTGCCCATCGGCGCGGACGGCCGCGCGGGCGAGCCCACCTCGCTGGTCGAGGACGCCCACGAGCGCGGCCTGCTGGTGACCCCGTACACGCTGCGCAGCGAGAACGCCCACCTGCCCGACGGCTACGACCGCGGCGACACCCCCTCGCGCTACGGCGACCACCGGGCGTACTACATCGCCATGCTGGAAACGGGTGTCGACGGGGTGTTCAGCGACAGCCCCGACCACCTCTTCCAGGCCCGGAAGGAGTTCCTCCGCAAGCGCGACGCCTGACCGCCGGACCGGTGCGGGGTGCCGCGCACGCCCGCACCGGGCTCAGCCCTCGTCCCCCAGGAGTTCCACGGTGCCCTTGAGGCCGTCGACGCGGATGCGGTCGCCCGTGGCGATCAGCATGGTCGCGTTGGAGCAGCCCACCACAGCGGGGATGCCCAGTTCCCTGGCGACGATCGCGGCGTGCGACAGCGGGGCGCCGATGTCGGTGACCACGGCGGCCGCGCGCGGGAACAGCGGAGTCCAGCCGATGTTGGTCACGGTGGTCACCAGGATCTCCCCGCTGCGCAGCGCGTCGCCGTCCTCGACCCCGGCCAGGACGCGGGCCGTGCCCTCCACAACCCCGGCGGCGCCGGGGAATCCGGTCACGGTGCCGCCGCCGGCGGCGACCCGGCCGTGCTCGTCGTAGACGTCGGTGCGGCGGTGCGGGTCGGCGGCCCAGGCGTCGGGGTCGAAGCGGCCCCGGATCAGTGAGGGGTAGGGCGGCAGCGAGGCGTAGTGCGCGTGGGTCGCCCGCCGCGCGGGGACGCGGTCGAGGGGCGCGGGGTCGCCGCGCAGCACCGCCAGGATCTCGTCCATGTCGAGGAAGAACAGGTCGTCGCCTGCGCCGGTGACCGCACCGGCCCGCTGCACGAACGCGCGCAGCACCCAGAACACCCGCATGACCTCCGAGCGGCTGTCCTCGCGGGCGCGTGCGGCGCGGGACCAGCGCTCGACCTGCCGCGCGACCCCGCGGACCCGGCCCGGGTGGTTCGCCCGCAGGCGCGCCCACGCTGCGGCGCGCTCTTCGGCCTGCCGGGCGAGCAGGCCGTCGGCGCCGTCCAGCGCGGCGGGCGCGGCGGCGAGCTGCCGGTCGATCCAGTCGGGGTCCTCGCCGGGGCGCGGGAGGGAGACCTCGAACTCGTGCGCGCCGCGGTGCCCGTAGGTGCGGGCGAAGTCGGCCCGGTCGATCTCGCCGTCGGCGAGTTTCGCGAGCCCGGTGATGGGGCCGAGGCTCGCGAGCCGGTCGGTCCCGCCCTGGAGGCCGGTGAGCAGCGCGTCGGCGTCGTTGTCGCCGAGGAGGCGGCGCAGCGTCAGGCGGACGCGCACGAGGGAGGAGTTGTCGGATCGGCCGGCGGCCTCCAGCATGCGGGTCGCCTGGTCGAAGAACGGCAGGACGGTGGTGTCCCACAGCGCGGGCAGGTCGGCGCGCTCGGTGCGGGCGATCCGCGACCGCAGGTCCTCGCAGCGCTGCGGGGAGGTCGTCAGGAACGCCGGGAGCAGGCGCATGTTGCGGGCGACGCGGAGGCGCAGCGAGACCGCCGCGGGGACGACCGCGCCGAGTACGCCCAGCCGCGAGACGGGCAGGGGCGGCGGGTCGAGCCCTTCGGGGAGCCGGCCGAAGACCTGCGTGAGGGCGTCGGAGCCGAGGCGGACCATGGGTCCGCCCATGGCGTTGAGCAGCCCCCAGACGACGCTGAGGTTGAGGTAGAACCGGCCGCCGACGCGCCCCGACAGGGCGTATCCGGCGACGTCGGACATCGGCATGCCGTGGGCCATGAAGCGCCGGATCAGCCACCACGAGCACGGCGTCATCACGTCGGGCACGGCCTCGCCGAGGTTGCCGTTGGTCCACAGGAAGTCGCCGGTGAGGGTGTCGTTCCAGGCCTCGATGCCTTCGGGCGCCATGGGGGTCGCGGGGGTCGCGGGCGCCGCCTCGGGCCCGGGGTCGGGCAGGCCGGTGATGGGGCGGGCCTGGACGATCGAGAACGCGGCGCCCGCGCGGGCCCATTCGACGTCCATGGGGGTGCCGTAGAGGTCGTCGACGCGGGCGCCGATGCGGGCGAGTTCGAGTGCGGCGGCGTCGTCGAGCACCGCGGCGGTGCGCCGATCGGCGGGGACGGGGACCTCGGCCGTGCCGCCGCCGGTGCGCACCGTCATGACGTCCTTCGCCGCGGTGCCGCGCGCCACGACGCGCCCCGCAGCGGTGTCGACGGTGACGGTGTCGGGCGTGACCGCGCCGCCGACGACGGATTCGCCGAGGCCCCAGCCCGCGTTGAGGACGGTGCGGCCGCGCGCCCCGCTCACCGGGTCGGCGGTGAACATGACCCCGGCGGCGTCGGCGGGGACCAGCGCCTGCACGACGACGGCGAGGGCGACGTCCTCGGGCGCGATGCCGTGCCGGGCCCGGTAGGCCATGGCGCGCCCGTTCCACAGTGAGGCCCAGCAGCGCCGGACCGCGTCGAGGACGGCGTCGGCGCCGCTGACGCCGAGGAAGCTGTCCTGCTGCCCGGCGAAGGACATGCCGGGCAGGTCCTCCGCTGTCGCGGAGGAGCGCACGGCGACCGCGCCGCCGAGCCGGCCGTAGGCGGCGCGGACCTGGGCCGCGACGGGTCCGGGCACGTGGTGGGCGGCGAACAGTTCGCCGATGCGCCGCGCCGCCTTGTCGGCCGCCGCGGGGTCGCCGAGGTCGGTGTCGCGGACCACGCCCAGGACGGCCTCGTTCAGCCCGCCGGTGGCGGTGAAGGCGCGGTAGGCGTGCGTGGTGACGTGGAAGCCAGGGGGGACGGGGATCCCGGCGCGGGCCAGGCGGGCGAGCGAGGCGCCTTTGCCGCCCGCTGCGGCGAGGTCGGCCTCGGGCGCGTCCAGGGGGAGCACGGGGGTGCCGGTGTCGGTCACGGCGTCCTTCTCTCGATCAGGCTCGCGGTCGGGCTCGCGGTCGGGCCCTCGGTCGGGCTCGCGGAAGCTCCTATAGATCGTCAAGCGGTCTGTAGAAGCGGTTTGGCGGTGTGGATCACATGGGGTAGATGGCGGTAGATCTCGCGGGCGACGAACC
>NZ_PYGA01000010.1 GCF_003014485.1 Murinocardiopsis flavida
CCCGCACCGTCCCCGTCGACTACGCCTCCCACTCCCCCCACGTCGAGCCGCTCGGCGCGGAGCTGCGCTCCGCCCTCGCCGGCATCGCCCCCCGCACCGCCGACATCCCGTTCTACTCCACCGTGCACGGCCGCACCCTCGACGGCAGCGCCCTCACACCCGAGTACTGGTACGCAAACCTGCGGCAGCCCGTCCTCTTCGCCGAGGCGACCCGCGCGCTCATCGACAGCGGCTGCACCACGTTCATCGAGGTCAGCCCGCACCCGGTCCTGACCTATGCCATCGAGCAGACCGCTGAGGCCGCCTCCGCCACTGCCGTGGCCCTGCCCACTCTGCGCCGCGACGACGCCGGCCCGTCCCGGTTCGCCGCCTCTCTCGCCCAGGCGCACCTCAACGGCGCGCCGCTCGACTGGGACTCCCTTGTCCCCGACGCCCGGCCGGTCGACCTGCCCACGTACGCCTTCGAGCACCACCGCTACTGGCTCGGCACGCCCGAGTCCGGCGATGCCGCCGCCGCAGGGCTCGCCCCGGCCGGCCACCCCCTCCTGGAAGCCGCGATCCCGCCGGTCGAAGGGGAGGGCCACCGGTTCTCCGGCCGGGTCTCGACGCGCGACCTGCCGTGGCTGGCCGACCATGCCATCACCGGCACCCCCCTGCTCCCCGGGACCGCGTTCTTGGAGCTGGCGTTGCACGCGGGCGAACTGGCGGGCTGCCCGCGCGTCGCGGAACTCACCCTGAACGCACCGCTGGCGCTCCCGGACGACGGCAGGGTCCAGGTCCGCGTCACCGTCGAACCCCCCGACGGCGCGGGCGAACGCGCGCTGCACATCCACTCCCGCCCCGAACCCGACGACGACGCGGCCGACCCCCAGTGGACCCGCAACGCCGAGGGCGCCATGGCCCCCGCCATTGCGCAGGAACGGACCGGCCCCGCACCGTGGCCGCCGCCCGGCGCCGAGCCCGTCCCCACCGACGGCGCCTACGCGCACCTGGCAGAGCGCGGCTACGACTACGGGCCCGCGTTCCAAGGGCTGCGGGCCGCGTGGCTGGTGGGCGACGACATCTGCGCCGAAGTGCGCCTGCCCGCCGACCAGCGGGGCGACGCCGACGCGTACGGCATCCATCCGGCCCTTCTCGACGCCGCGCAGCACGCCCTCGTTGCGCAGCCCGGAACCGGGGAGGGCGCCTCCGCCGAGCCGCTCCGCCTGCCCTTCTCCTACAGCGGCGTCACCCTGCACGCCACCGGGGCCACCGACCTGCGGGTCCGCGTGTCCCCCACGGGGGCGGGCACCGTGTCGCTGCACGCCACCGACCCCGCTGGGGCGCCGGTCCTCACGGTGGCGTCGCTGACCCTGCGGGCGGCGGCAGGGGACCACCTGGCGAGCGCGGCGCGGCCCGGCAAGGACGACCTGTTCACCATCGAGTGGGCGGAGCTCCCCGCGCCAGCCGGGGATGCGGTTCAGGCCGACACCTGGGCCGTCCTCGGCCCCGACGCACTCGGGCTGGCGGCGACGCTCGACAAGGCGGGACTTGAGGTCGACGCCTATCCCGAACCCGGCGCACTGGCGGCCGCGCTGGCCGACGGCGCGCCGGTCCCTGCCACCGTGCTGCTGCCCTGCGTCCGCATGTCCCCGGACGAACCGGTGGAAGCGATCCACACGGCCACCCACGGCATCCTCGCCCTCCTCCAGCAGTGGCTGGCCGACGACCGGTTCGCGGCGACCCGGCTGGCCGTCGTCACCCACGGTGCCGTCGCGACCCGCACCGGGGAGGACGTCCCGGACCTCGTCCACTCCCCCCTGTGGGGACTGGTCCGCGCCGCCCAGTCGGAGAACCCCGACCGGCTCGTCCTCGTCGACATCGACGAACCGCACATCGCGCCGTCGCGCCTGACCGGCGCACTGGCGAGCGGGGAACCGCAGGTCGCCGTGCGTTCGGGCGTCCTGCGCGCGCCCAGGATCGCGCGGGCACGCGCACAGCGGCCCACTGCTGCGCAGGAGGGCGGCGCGACGGTCGGCGACGGCACGGTCCTCGTCACCGGTGCCACCGGGACACTGGGCCGGCACGTGGCGCGGCACCTCGCCGCCCGGTACGGGGCGCGGCACCTGCTCCTCGTGAGCCGCCGCGGGGCGGCGGGGGAAGGGACCGCCGAGTTCGAGGCCGAGCTGACCGGCCTCGGCGCCGGGGTGACCTTCGCGGCGTGCGACGCCGCCGACCGCGGCGCGTTGAAACGCGTCATCGACGCGGTCCCGGCAGACCGCCCGGTGACCGCTGTCGCGCACATCGCCGGCGTGCTCGACGACGGCATCCTGTCGGCCCTGACACCCGAGCGGTTCGACCGGGTCATGCGCCCGAAGATCGACGCAGCACTCAACCTGCACGAACTCACGTCCGACCTCTCGGCGTTCCTGCTGTTCTCCTCCGCCGCGGGCACGGTCGGCGGCCCGGGGCAGGCCAACTACGCCGCGGCGAACACCTTCCTCGACGCGCTGGCGCACCACCGGATCGCCTGCGGCGAGCCGGCCGTCTCCTTGGCCTGGGGGCTGTGGGCGCAGTCCAGCGGGATGACCGGGCACCTCGGCGATGCCGACCTCAACCGTATGGCGCGGATGGGCATGGCGCGGCCGCTGACCGCGGAAGAAGGGCTGTCGCTGCTCGACACCGCGATCGGTTCCGGCGCCGCGCACCTCCTGCCGCTGCCGCTTGACCTCTCCGCGGTGCGGGCGGACGCGGCCAAGAGCGGGACCGTACCGTCCCTGCTGCGCGGACTCGTACGCGCCCCCAGGCGGCGGGCTGCCGACACCGCCGACGGCCCCGCCCTCGCGCAGCGCCTCGCCGGGCTGCCCGCCACAGAGGCCGAGCAGGTCCTGGTCGACGTGGTGCGCGAGCACGCGGCCGACGTCCTCGGCCACGCGTCCGGCAGCGGGATCGACCCCGGGCGCGAATTCCTGGAACTCGGATTCGACTCGCTCACCGCTGTGGAGTTCCGCAACCGCCTCAACAGCGTCACCGGGCTGCGGCTGCCCGCCGCCCTCGTCTTCGACCACCCCTCGCCGACCGCGCTCGCCCGGTACCTGCGGACCGTGGTCGTCCCACCGTCCACCGGGACCGAACCCGCGCCAGGGGGCGACGCGCCGCCGGCGCCCGCCGGAGGTGCGCGGCCGGATGCGGGGACAGGCTCCGGTGAGAGCGGCAGCATCGTCGACCTGTTCCGCGAGTCGTGCCGCCAAGGCCGGATCGACGGCGGCATCCGGCTGGTCCAGGCGGCCGCCGACCTGCGGCCCACGTTCGCGACGGCGGCGGAGTTCGGCCCGCCGGCGTCGCCGCTCCAGCTCAGCAGGGGTCCCGCCCGGCCGGCTCTCATCGCCTTCCCGTCGCTGGTGATGGTCTCCGGTGCGCAGGAGTACGCGCGGTTCGCCGCCGGCCTGCGCGAACTGCGCGACCTCACCGTGCTGCTCGAACCGGGCTTCGCCCCGGGCGAGAGCCTGCCCGCCGAGGCCGAGGCGGTGATCGCGCTCCAGGCCGACGCCGTCCGGCGCACCTCGGGCGACGACCCGTTCGTCCTCGTCGGCCGCTCTTCCGGCGGCTGGATCGCGCACGCGGTCGCCGAGCGCCTCGAACGCCTCGGCGCCGGCCCGCGCGCCGTGGCCCTCATCGACACCCCGATGCCCGATGACGCGACCACGCTGCCGATCATCGAAACAGGGGTGGTCGACCGCGAGTCGGAGTTCGCGCTGATGACCCCCTCCCGTGTCACAGCGATGGGCGCCTACTTCCGGCTCTTCGCGCAGTGGCGTCCAGGGCCCCTTGCCGCGCCCACTGTCCTGGTGCGCCCCTCGGAGCGGTTCCGCACGGGCACCGGGACCACGGGTGCCGAGTCCGACGACACCGGCGACTGGCGGTTCGCGTGGGCGGCCCCGCACGTCGCGGTGGAGGTCCCGGGCGACCACCTGACCATGATGGAGGAGCACGCCGAGGCCACGGCCCGCGCACTGCACGAGTGGCTCGCGGTGAACACGCCCGAGGAGTAGGAGGGGGCTCGCGGGGCTCCTCTGCGGGACGGGGCCCTTCGGGATGATTGGCGGGGGTGATCACGGGTTAGCCGGAGGGAGTACCCGACGGACACTTTGGAGCCCCCTTGTGAGCGAGAACGTCTTCATCCTCGGCCTGGACGAGCACAACCGCGAGACCCTTGAGTCGATCCCCCATCTGCGCGACTACCGCTTCCACCCGCTGCTGGACGTGCAGGACATGCAGGACCGGGCCGAGCTCGACATGACGGCGCTGCTCGACCGTGCCCGGGCCCAACTCGACGCCTTCCCCGGCTCCGTCGACGCGATCATCGGCTACTGGGACTTCCCCGTGAGCTCCATGGTGCCGATCCTGTGCGCCGAGCGCGGGCTGCCCGCCGCGCCGCTGGAGTCGGTCGTCGCGTGCGAGCACAAGTACTGGAGCCGGTTGGCGCAGCAGGAGGTCATCGACGAGTACCCCCGCTTCGCCGAGGTCGATTTCGACACCACGGCGAAGCCGCCCGGCCTGTCCTACCCGCTGTGGCTGAAGCCCGTGAAGGCGTTCTCGTCCGAACTGGCGTTCCGGGTCACCGACGACGCCGGGTTCCGCGACGCCCTCGCCCGGATCAAGGACGGCGCGGGCCGCATCGGTGAACCGTTCGAATTCGTCATGGACCGGGTCGCGCTGCCGGACCGGGTCGCGGCGGCGGGCGGCACGGCCTGCCTCGCGGAGGAGGAGGCAAAGGGCGACCAGGTGACCCTGGAAGGCTACGTGCACGCCGGTGAGGTGTACGTCTACGGGGTCATCGACGCGGAGTGCTACCCGGACACGTCCAGTTTCCTGCGCTACCGGTACCCGACCCGTCAGCCCGCCGACGTCGTGGAGCGGTTGACCGGCATCACCCGCCGGGTGATCAAGCGCCTGGGCCTGAACTGGGTGACGTTCAACGTCGAGTTCTTCGTCGACGCCGAGCGCGGCACCGTCGTCCTCTTGGAGATCAACCCCCGGCACTCCCAGTCGCACGCCAAGCTGTTCGAGTACGTCGAGGGGCTCCCCAACCACGAGTGCGTGGTGCGGCTGGCGCTGGGCCGCGAGCCGGAACTCATGCAGAGCAAAGGCGCCTACCAGGTCGCGGCGAAGTGGTTCCTGCGCCGGTTCGAGGACGGCGTGGTCCGCCGTGCGCCCAGCGCTGACGACGTGGCCCGGTTGGAGGAGGCGGTCCCGGGTAGCACGGTCAAGCTCATCGCCGGTCAGGGCGACCGGCTTTCGGACCTGCCCGCGCAGGACAGCTACAGCTACGAACTCGCCCAGATCTTCGTCGGCGCCGACGATGAGGCCGGCCTCACCGAGAAGTACCGCACCTGCGCCGAGTCGCTGGACTTCGAGATCGCCGACACGGAGGAGGCCGTCGGCCCCTGAGCGACCGAAGGCACCGACCACGCCACCGAACGACAGGCCACCGAACGACAGGAGGCGCCATTCCATGCGCACCGTCACGTCCCTACCGAACGCGGTCCGCGAGGACGCCGCCGTACGGATCCCCATGTCGGACGGGACCCGGCTGGCGGCGCACATCTGGCGGCCGACGGCGTCCGACGACCACCCGGTGCCCGCGGTGCTGGAGTTCATCCCCTACCGCCAGCGCGACCTGACCGCGCAGCGCGACTCCATCCACCACCCGTACATGGCCGGCCACGGCTACGCGTGCGCGCGGGTCGACCTGCGCGGCAGCGGGGACTCCGAGGGGGTGCTCACCGACGAGTACCTGGAGCAGGAGCTGGCCGACGCCGAGGAGGTCCTCGCGTGGCTGGCCGAGCAGCCGTGGTGCGACGGCGGGACCGCGATGATGGGGATCTCCTGGGGCGGTTTCAACGCGCTCCAGGTCGCGGCGCGCAAACCGGCGAGCCTGCGCGCGATCGTCACCGCGTCCTCCACCGACGACCGCTACGCCGACGACGTGCACTACATGGGCGGCTGCCTGCTCGGCGACAACCTCTCCTGGGCCGCCACGATGTTCGCGTACACGTCCTGCCCGCCCGACCCCGCCGTCGTCGGGGAGCGCTGGCGGGAGATGTGGCGCGAGCGCCTGGACGGCAGCGGGATGTGGCTCGACACCTGGCTGCGGCACCAGCGCCGCGACGACTACTGGAAGCACGGCTCGGTGTGCGAGGACCTGACCGCGATCCAGGTGCCCGTGATGGCGGTGAGCGGCTGGGCCGACGGCTACTCCAACTCGGTGTTCCGGCTGCTGGAGGGGTTGGACGTGCCGCGGCTCGGGCTGGTCGGCCCGTGGTCGCACAAGTACCCGCACCTGGGGCAGCCCGGCCCCGCCATCGGCTTCCTCCAGGAGATGGTGCGGTGGTGGGACCGCTGGCTCAAGGACGACGACAACGGCGTCATGGACGCCCCGATGCTGCGGAGCTGGATGCAGGAGAGCGTCCCGCCGTCGACCGCCTATGAGGACCGGCCCGGCCGCTGGGTCGGCGAGGCGTCCTGGCCCCCGCCGCACATCCGCCGCGACCGGTTCGGGCTCGCGCCCGGCCGGGTCGCCGCCGCCGGCGAGGAGCCGCCCGAGCGGGAGATCGGCCTCCAGTCGCCGCTGTCGGTCGGCCAGTTCGCCGGCAAGTGGTGCTCGTACAACGCGCCGCCCGACCTGCCCTACGACCAGCGCGAGGAGGACGGCGGGTCCATGGTCTTCGACAGCGACCCGCTCACCGAGCGCTGCGAGATCCTGGGCGCCCCGGTGGTCGACCTGGAGCTGTCGGCGGACCGGCCCGTCGCCATGGTGGCGGTGCGGCTGTCCGACGTCGCCCCCGACGGCATGGCCACCCGGGTGACCTACGGGCTGCTCAACCTCACCCACGCCGAGAGCAACGAGTCGCCGGCGGAGCTGGAGCCGGGGCGCCGCTACCGGGTGTCGGTGCGGCTCAACGGGGTCGCGCAGGCGTTCCCGCCCGGGCACCGGATCCGGGTGTCGGTGTCGACGTCCTACTGGCCGCTGGCGTGGCCGCCGCCGCGCCCCGTACTGCTCACGGTGTACACGGGCGAGTACAGCGGACTGCACCTACCGGTGCGGCCGCAGGAGGCCGACGACGCCGTTCCCGTCGCGCCGTTCGAGGACCCCGAGGGCACCGAGCCCATCGCCACGACCCAGATCGCGCCGGGCGAGCAGCGGTGGGACGTCACGCGCGACCTCGTGGCGTACCGCTCAGCGCTGGAGGTGGTCAAGGACCTGGGGACGGTCCGCTTCGACGCCATCGGGCTCGACGTGACCCGCAGGGCGCGGGAGCGCTACAGCTGGGTCGGCGACGACTTCGACTCCCCGCGGGGCGAGACGGAGTGGACGATGCGGTTCGCGCGCGGCGACTGGGAGGCGACCACCCGCACCCGGACGGTGCTCACCGCCACCCCCGACGCGTTCCACCTGCACGCCACCCTCGACGCCCACGAGGGCGAGGAGCGCCTGGTCTCCCACGAGTTCACCGCCTCGATCCCACGCGACCACGTCTGAGGCTCAGCGTCCCGGTGCCGCTCAGGAGCCTGCGGTCACCGGGAACGTGTCCCAGACCGCCTTCGACAGGGCCTCCTCGCGCAGTGCCGCCCGTTCGCCGCGGGTGGGTGCCCGCAGGTGGGCGGCCGCGTCGAGGAGGTCGGCGGTGCGCGCGTCGGGCAGCCAGGTGGGCGCCGCGACCACGGTGTAGGAGTCCCCACCGCGGGCGGCGATCAGCTGCGGCCCGGAGTCCATCGTCCTGACGGTGTACCGGCCCTTCCGTTCGCACGTGACCTCGGCGTCGTAGCCGCCGCAGGGGTCGTCGAGGCCCTCGGCCGCCGCGCCCTCACCCGTCTCCAGCGCCAGCACCCGGTCGGAGTCGCGGGCGTGCCGGTAGGTGACGGTGAGCTCGTCGCCACCGCCCGTTGCGACGCTCATCCTGCGCCACTCTGGATCGTCGAGGACGGCGACCGCCCCGAGCGCCTCGAAGTCCGCCCGCGCCTCGGCCCGGTTCTCCACCGCCGCCGTCGCGGGCACCCAGACGAGGGAGGCCGCGAGCACCAGACCGCTGACCGCGGCGACTGCCCGCAGCCGCCCGCCCAGCGCGGCGCGGATGACCACGCCGCAGAACGCGGCGGCGCAGGCCAGGGGCAGCAGCACCAGGACCAGCACCGGTTCGAGCACCTGGCGCAGCCCGAAGGGCACGAGGCCCATGAGGACGAAGCCCGCGGTGCCGACCGCCGACCCGGCCAGCGGGAGCCCGGCCGCCGCGACCGCCCACGGGCGGCGCACACCCAGCCGCCGCAGCGGCCACACCGCCGCGAGCATCAAGGGGGCCGCGAGGACGAGCACGCCGGCCACGACCATCGACACGTCGCCGATCTCCCGCACATACGGCCGGTCGAGCAGCCAGACGAGCCCCATATGACCCAGGGAGGGCACCACAACCCAGAGCGCACCGACGACGGCGAGCGCCACCATGGCCCCATAGCGCGGCGCCCGCCCGGACCCCGCCGCACCGCCCACACGCTCATACACCGTCATCGGCCGCTCCCGGAGGAAAAAGCGTATGGGCCCCCTCCCCGGCGGAAGGGGGCCCATACGCGGTGGTCCCGGGTGGGCGCGAGAGGACTCGAACCTCCGACCGCTCGGTTGTAAGCCGAGTGCTCTGACCAACTGAGCTACACGCCCCGGACGAGGAGAATGGTACCGGTTCGTCAGTGCGCGCGGGCGGCGCCGAGGCGGCCGGGGCCGCCGAGGACCCGCTCCAGCGCGCGCTCGACCTCGTCGGTGAGGGCGGGGTCGGCGGCAAGGTGCTCGGTGCGGTGCGCGGTGTGTGTGCGGACCGCGCCGCAGGTGTGGCACTCGACCTCGCCGAGCCGCGACAGCAGGAAGGTGGAGCGGCAGCGGCCGCACCGGTCGAGGTCGGCCTTCCACTCGCGAGTGAGTTGGCACTCGGCGCACACGAGAACCTGGCGCTCGCTGCGCACGCCGCGCTTCCACTGGCCGTCGCCGACGGCGGGGTCGGGCTGGCGCGCCCCGCACAGGTAGCAGGGCATGGGACTCCTTACACCTCGGGCCCGCGCACAGGCGTGCGCGACCGCGCGCTCGACGGGGCGGGTGGACGTCGCGCCCGCGCGCATGCGCGTGCGACCGCACGGGTCGCCGGTGCCGCGGTTGGGCGCACCCCAACAATAGGCGGTACCCGGCGGATCCGCCCGGGTACCGGGCCGCCGCCGGGTGAACGGGATGGCGCGCGACGGCTCCGGGCCGCGGCACTGCGGATGGCGTTCCCGCCCGCGAACGGCGTGGCGCGCGGCGGGGCCGGGCCGACGTGGTGCGGTGGGCGGCGTTCCCGCTCGGGGCTGGGCCGCCCACCCGGTGGGGGTGGGCGGCCGGTGCTCAGCGCTGGCCCTTGGGGATCACCAGGCGTGTGCCGGACCAGTCGGCCCCCACACTCACCGCGCTGGTCTGCGAAAGCCCGGCGGTCGTCGCGGCTTCGGAGACCTCACTCGGAGCGACGTGGCCGTCGCGCCCGGGCTTGGGAGTCAGGACAAGGAGGACGCCGCCGCCCTCGATCGTGGCTGAGACGTCGACAAGGACGTCGGTCAGATCGTCCTCCTCGTCGTCGCGCCACCACAGCAGCGCCGCGTCGACGACGTCGCCGAAGTCCTCGTCGACCAGCTCGTTGCCGGTGCATTCGCCGATCGACGTGCGGAGCTGCTCGTCAACGTCATCGTCGAAGCCGAACTCCTGCACCACCTGACCCGGTTTGAACCCGAGTCGATCGGCCAGGCCACGTTCGCTCTGGGCCTGGCCCGCGGTCGCGCTCACGAAAGTCCTCCTCCATAATCCGGTTTCGCCGGTGCCGTCCGCAGGTCGTGGACGGCTCGGCCTCTCTCAGCCCGGGTGTCCGGGCGATCCCGCTGGCTAAGTTCACACGCTGCGGGGCTGATCCGTCAACGCGTCGCCGTCGGGTGGTGCTGCGGTTACCATCCTTACCCGTATGACGGGTCCGTCAAGAACGACAGCCGCACCTGACGGTCCGGATTGTCAACATTGACGTCCACAATGGCGATAGATTGCCATGTCCCCAGCTCCACGCGCCCGGAAACGACCGGGACGACCATGGACGGCGCGATGAACGCCGGCATGACGTGGGAGCGGCCGTGCCCGGGCGAGCCGTGCCGGTGCCGCCACCGGTCGTCGGCGGGGAGCAGGTCGCCGAGCGCCGCGAGCAGGTCGTCGTCGGAGCCGGCGCCCAGTTCGATGATCGCGACCCCGGCCGTGGCGTGCGGAACGAAGACGTTCAGCAGGCCGTCGCCGCCGGTCTCGGCGACGAAGTCGGCGCACGGGCGGGTGATGTCGGTGATGCTCTCGGACCCGCCGGTGTGCAGGTCGAGAAGTTTTGTCCGCATACGCCAACGGGTACCCAGCCGGGGCCTGCTTTCAACCACCCCGGCCCCGCGGCATCGCAGCGGAGCGCGGCGGCGACGGGGTCCTCTCGCTCCCGGGGCCCGATGGCGCCATACTCGAAGCGCCGTCCGCCGGGCGGGCCCCCTGCCCGGCGCGCGGGCGGGACGGCACGCCCTCCGATCCCAGCAGGAGAGAATGTGAGCGCCAGACTCCGCCTCGGCCCCATGCTTCGACACGTCAGCGACACCACCGCGACCGTGTGGGTCGAGACCGGTGCGCCCGGGCGGGTCGAGGTGATCGCCGGTGAGCAGACCGCGTGGTCCGACACGTTCACCGTGCACGGGCACCACTACGCGCTGTGCGACGTGACGGGCCTCGCCCCCGGTTCGGCGGTGGCGTACGAGGTGCGGCTCGACGGCGAGGTGGTGTGGCCGGAGCCGTCGTCGCCGTACCCGCCGAGCCTCCTGTGCACCGTCGACCACGAGGCCCCGGCGCGGATCGTGTTCGGCTCCTGCCACACGCCCACCGACCACTCCCCCTCCGCTGTTCTGCACTACGGCGTGGACATGCTGCGCGCCTTCGCGCTGCGGCTGGTCGACGACCGCCGCTCCCCCGGCTCCCGCGCGGCCGGCGACGACGGCGCCGGGGTCCAGCGCACCGGCGGCGACCTCGGCGGCGGCGAGCCCGACCTGCTGCTGATGGTCGGCGACCAGGTGTACGCCGACGAACTCCAGCCGGCCATGCGCGCCTTCGTGCAGGCCCGGCGCGAGGAGGCCGGCGACGGCGACGCCGGCCCGCCGCCCGACGAGGTGGTGTTCTACGACGAGTACGCCGAGCTGTACCGGCAGGCGTGGTCCGACCCCGACATCCGCTGGCTGATGTCGACCGTCCCGACCTTGATGATCTTCGACGACCACGACATCCGCGACGACTGGAACACCTCCGGCGCCTGGCAGCGGATGATGGCCGAGCGCCCGTGGTGGGGGCCGCGTGTCACGTCGGGGCTCGGCGCGTACTGGGTGTACCAGCACCTGGGCAACCTGTCGCCGGCCGCGCGCGCCGCCGACCCGGTGCTGGCCGAGATCCGCGCGCACGGCGGCGACGCCGCGGAGCTCGTGGACGCGTTCGCGTGGCGGACGCACACCCGCCCCGCGAGCTACCGGTGGAACTACCGCTACGACATCGGCCGCAACCGCATCGTGGTCATGGACACCCGGTGCAGCCGCGACGTCGCCGACGACTCGATGCGCTCCATCCTCGGCGGCGACGGCTACGCGTGGCTCGACGAGCAGTTGACGGGTGACGTCGACCACCTCGTGATCGCGAGCACGCTGCCGTTCCTGATGCCGATGGGCGTGCACTACATGGAGGCGTGGAACGAGGCGGTGTGCGCGGGTGCGTGGGGCAGGCTGGCCCGCCGGCCGGCGGAGCGGCTGCGCCAGCGCATCGACCTGGAGCACTGGCCGGCGTTCCAGCGGTCGTTCAAGGCCGTGGGCGACTCCGTGCTGTCGGTCGCCTCCGGCGAGCGAGGCGCGGCACCGGCGACCATCCTGTTCCTCGGCGGCGATGTGCACTTCTCCTACCTGACGCGCGCCCTGCCCGTCGACTCCGAGGTGCGCCGCCTCGCGGCCCGCACCCGCATCGTGCAGCTGGTGTGCTCCCCCACGTGCAACTGGATGCAGCCCACGCTGCGCCGGTTGATGTGGGTGTCGGTGCGCAGCGTGACCGGGCTGGTGTTCCGCCTGATCGCGCGCAGCGCCGGTGTGCGGCCGCCGGCGCTGCGCTGGGCGGTCGACGACGGCCCGTGGTACGACAACGCCCTGGCGACGGTGACCCTCGACGGCCGCGACGCCGAGGTGCAGTGGGAGCACTCGCCGATCATGAAGCGCACCCTGGAGGAGCTGGGGCCCGGGCAGGCGGTGCGGCCCAAGATCCGCCGGCTCACCAAGTTCCGGTTGACGGGGTGAGGTCACGGCGCCTGGTAGCGGGTGTCGGCGACGTCGGTGACCGCCATGTGGCCGGGCGCGTGCGCGATGGCGAACGGCGGGGCCGACGCCATGACCGCGGCCTGCGGGGTGACCCCGCAGGCCCAGAACAGCGGGACCTCTCCGGGCCGCACGTCGACCGGGTCGCCGAAGTCGGGTTCGGCGAGGTCGCCGATTCCGAGCGCAGCGGGGTCGCCCACGTGCACGGGCGCGCCGTGGACGGACGGATACCGGGCGGTGACGCGCACGGCGTCGGCCACCTGGTCGGCCGGGACGGGCCGCATGGACACCACCAGCGGGCCGCTGAACCGGCCGGCCGGGCGGCACGGGCGGTTCGTCGTGTACATCGGGACGTTGCGCCCCTGCTCGATGTGGCGCACCGGGACGCCGGCGCGCAGCAGCGGCGCCTCGAAGGTGAAGCTGCACCCGATGAGGAACGCCACCAGGTCGGGCCGCCACACGTCGCTGACGTCGGCGGGCGCGTCGACCTGCGCGCCGTCTCGGTACACCCGGTACTCGGGCAGGTCGGTGCGCAGGTCGCCGGCGAAGATCGAGGCGTCGACCGCGCCGGGGTCGGTGACGTCGAGGACGGGGCACGACCTGGGGTTGCGCTGCGCGAACAGCAGGAAGTCGAAGGCCAAATCGCGCGGTAGCGCGAGGAGGTTCGCCTGGGTGTACCCGGCGCTGTAGCCGGCCGTGGGCGCCCGCAGCCCGGCGCGGAACAGGGCGCGGGCTTCGCCGGGCGTGAGCGCGGCGGGGTCGGCGGGGGATGCGGGCTCGTTCATGGGCGCTCCTGTCCGTTGTCGCGTGCCGCGGCGCGCCGGGCGCCGCTGCCGGGGCCGCGGTGCCGGAACCGCAGCCGGGTGCCCGGCCGCGCCTGGGCGGCCGCGGGGAGGTCGGCCGACGCCACCACGGCGATGACGGGGTAGCCGCCGGTGACCGGGTGGTCGGCGAGGAACAGGACGGGTTCGCCCTCGGGCGGGACCTGCACGGATCCCGGCACCATGCCCTCGCTGGGCAGTTCGCCGCTGCGCCGCCGCCGCAGCGGCGGCCCGGAGAGCCGCGCGCCGACCCGGTCGGTCCGCGGTGTCACCTCGAACGCACTGGTCAGCAGGGTTTCCATTGCTTCGGGGGTGAACCAGTCGTCGCGGGGGCCGGGCAGCACGCGCAGGTGCACCTCCGCCCCGGGCGGCGCCGGGGCCGGGGCGAGGTCGAGCACGGGGAACACGGCGGGCGCCGGGCCCGCGGCGAGCACGTCGCCCGCGCGCAGGACCGGCGGGCCGAGCCCGGAGAGGGTGTCGGTGCTGCGGGACCCGAGGACCGGGTCGGCGGCGATCCCGCCGCGCACGGCGAGGTAGCTGCGCAGGCCGGTGGGCGGGGTGCCGAGTCGCAGTTCGGCGCCGTCTGGCAGGGTCAGGACGCTGTCGCACGCCCCGCCGCGCCCGTCGACCAGCACCGGGCAGGGCGCGCCGGTGACGGCGACGGTGAGGGTGCCGCGCGCGCGGACCCGCAGGCCGCCCAGTGTGACCTCCAGCGCGGCGGCGCCGGGGGCGTTGGCGACCAGCCGGTTGGCGAAGGCGTAGGAGCGCCGGTCCGCGGCCCCTGAGGCGCCGATTCCCAGCGCAGCGTAGCCCCAGCGCCCGGAGTCCTGGACGGTCGCCAGCGGCCCGGTGGCCAGCACGTCGACGCCGTGCCGGGTCTCGGCCGCGCGGTGGTCGGGCACGCGGTTCCCCATCCGTACGTTCGCGATCTGTACGTTCACGCTGCTCACACCTGTTCGAACCGTACTCGCACGCCCGGTCTGAGCAGGCCGGGCGGTTCCCTGTCGAGGTCCCAGACGGCGGCGTCGGTGTGGCCGATGAGCTGCCAGCCGCCCGGGGAGCTGCGCGGGTACACCCCGGTGAACTCCCCGGCGAGCCCGACGGCGCCGGCGGGGACCCGGGTGCGGGACTCCTCGCGGCGCGGCACGCGCAGCCGGGGGTCGCCGCCCGCGAGGTAGCCGAATCCGGGCATGAACCCGCAGAACGCGACGGTCCACGGCGTCGCGGTGTGCGCGGCGACGACCTCGCGTTCGGTGAGCCCGGTGTGCCGGGCGACGGCGCCGAGGTCGGCTCCGTTGTAGGACACCGCCAGCCGCAGCTCTTCGGCCTCGGCGCGCCGCCCGGCGCGCGCGGGCAGGGCCCGGACGGCGGCCGCCGCAGCGGCGGCGGCGCCGGCGCGGCGGGGGTCGAGCCGCAGCAGGACCGTGCGCGCGGCGGGCACCGCGGCGATCACGCCGGGGACGGGGTCGGCGTCGAGGGCCGCCTGGAGGTCGAGTACCTGGTCGAGGCCGTCGACCTCGACCAGGATGGCGGCGTCGCCGCACTCACGGATGCGCATGGCCCTCCCTCTGCCCCGTTGGTCGCCCCGGAGTCGCGCGCCGGGCGGCCCGGTACCGCGGCCCGGTGCGCGCCCCAGGGAAGTCCGGTGGCGGGAGTGCGGGCCGGGCCCCCGGTGAGCCGGCCCGCACGCCCGCGGGGGCCGGGGCGGCGGCGGGGCCCCGGGTGTGCCGCTCAGCCAACGAAGGCCCCCAGCCGGATCCCGGCGCCGCGCAGCCGCTCGGCCACCGCCGCGGCCATGCGCACCGCGCCGGGGCTGTCGCCGTGGACGCAGATGGACTCGGCGCGCACCGCGACCGTGCTGCCGTCGATCGCGGTCACCCCTTCGCCCCGCGCCATGCTCAGGCAGCGCCGGGCCACGTCGTCGGGGTCGTGCAGCACCGCTCCGGGTTCCCGGCGCGACACGAGGGTGCCCTCGGGTGTGTAGGCGCGGTCGGCGAACGCCTCGCCGACCGTGGTGAGCCCCGCGTCGGCGGCCCGCCGCAGCCAGGCCGACCCGGGCAGGCCGAGGACGGGCAGCGCGGGGTCGTAGCGCAGCACCGCCTCGACGACGGCCGCCGCCTGCTCCTCGTGGGTCACGATCGCGTTGTACAGCGCGCCGTGCGGTTTGAGGTAGCGGACCCGGTCGCCGGCGACGCGCGCGAACGCGTCGAGCGCGCCGATCTGGTATATGACGTCGTTGGTCAGGTCCTCGGGCGGGACGTCGATGAAGCGCCGCCCGAAGCCCGCGAGGTCGCGGTAGCCGACCTGGGCGCCGATGGCGACGCCGTGCCGCACCGCGGCCTCGCAGGTGGTGCGCAGCACCGTCGGGTCGCCCGCGTGGAACCCGCAGGCGACGTTGGCGCTGGTGACGATGGACAGCAGCGCGTCGTCGTCGCCGAGCGTCCAGCGCCCGAAGCTCTCCCCCAGGTCGGAGTTGAGGTCGATGCCCGCCGTTTCGCTGTGCACGTGTGCCTCCTGGTGTGCCGTTGTCCCGCGTGGTCGTGGTGCCCCTACCCGGTCAGCCCCACAGGTCCTGGATGCCCGACATGGCCTGCACGGCGATGAAGATGCTGACCAGCCACCCCGCGACGCCGATGGCGAGCAGCCACTTCGGGTACCGGTAGCCGTTCAGCAGGTCGCGCCAGCGCACGGCCGCGACCCACAGCATGATGCCGACGCCGACCGGCAGAATGACGCCGTTGAGCGCCCCCGCGAGCACGAGGAGTGTGGCCGGGGGCTGGTCGATGAGCAGGTAGATCGCCGCCGACAGGGCGATGAACCCCGCGACGAGCCAGTTGCGGTTGCGGTTCAGCCACGGGGAGAACGTCGCGATGAACGAGATGGAGGTGTAGGACGCGCCGATCACGGAGCTGATGGCGGCGGCCCACATGACCACGCCGAAGAGCCGCAGGCCGACCTCTCCCGCCGCGGCCTGGAACGCGGCGGCGGGCGGGTTGTCGGAGGCCATGACGTCGACCCCGCCGGTGACGACGCCCAGGACGGCGAGGAAGAGCAGGACCCGCATGACACCGGTGACGATGACCCCGGTGACGGAGGCGCGGGAGATCTCGCGTACGCGCTCGGGCCCCTTGACCCCGGCGTCGACCAGGCGGTGCGCCCCGGCGTAGGTGATGTAGCCGCCGACGGTGCCGCCGATGATGGTGACGATCGCGACGAACCCGTCGGAGCCGACCCGGTCGGGCACCACCGACTGGCGCAGCGCCTCGCCGACCGGCGGCCCGGACACGATGGCGACGTAGCAGGTGAGGGCGATCATCAGCATGCCGAGGACGACGAGGATGCGGTCCATCGCCACGCCGGCCCGCCGGATCAGGAAGATCGCGACGGCGAGCGCCGCGGACACCGCCCCGCCGATCTTGACGTCGACGCCCGCCATCGCGTCGAGGCCCAGGCCGGTCCCCGCGACGTTGCCGACGTTGAAGACGAGCCCGCCGAAGACGATGAGCGCAGCCAGCACGTACCCGGCGCCGGGCAAGACGTGGTTGGCGAGGGTCTGGGCGCGGACCCCGGCGACGCCGATGACCCGCCACAGGTTCAGCTGCACGGCGACGTCGACGAGGATCGAGATCAGGATCGCGAAGGCGAACGCGGCCCCGAGCTGGGCGGTGAAGGTCGTGGTCTGGGTGATGAAGCCGGGGCCGATGGCGCTGGTCGCCATCAGGAACATGGCGCCGAGGAGGACGCCTCTGGCGCGCGGCCGGGTGGTGGTCGGAGCGTCGGTCATGGTGGTCCTCGCTTCGCGGAGGGGTCAGAGACCAGCATCACAGCTAATTGTTCAACAATCTGACAAGGTGTCAATAGGACATGACCACAATCGGACGCCGATGACGCCGGCCCTTCCGGGATCGGACACAATGAGGTGATGGGGACAGTGCGGTCCAAGAGCCCCCAGAACCGGCGGGAAACGGGGCTGAACCGGGCGTGACGCAAGACACCGAGGAGTGGGTCGACAGGCTCGCGAAGGCCCGCGCGACCGGCGAGCGGTCGAGCATGATCGAGTGGGTCGCCGACGTGCTCCGCGGCCAGATCTTCGAGGGCACGTTCGAGCCGGGGCAGCGCCTGCGCGAGGAGAAGATCGGCGAGATCCTGGAGGTCTCCCGCAACACACTGCGCGAGGCGTTCCGGCTACTCGGCCACGAGCGCCTGGTCGTCCACCAGTTCCACCGCGGCGTGTTCGTCGCCCAGCCCTCCGCCGACGACGTCGCCGACCTCTACCGGGTGCGCAGGGCGCTGGAGCTGTCGGCGGTCCGCGGCGCCTCCGGCGCCCCCCGCTCCGGCATCGACGCCGTCGCCGCCGCGGTGACCGAGGGCGAGCAGGCCCTCGGCGGCGAGGACTGGTGGGGCATCGGCACGGCGAACATGCGCTTCCACGAGGCCATCACGGCGCTCGCGGGCAGCAGGCGCGCCGACGAGATCATGCGCCAGCTCCTCGCGGAGATGCGGCTGGTCTTCCACATCATGAAGGCGCCGCGCGAGTTCCACGCGCCCTACCTGACCTCCAACCGCCGCATCAGCGACCTTCTCAGCGCCGGCCGGACCGAGGACGCCGAGGCGGCGCTGGCCGCGTACTTCGACATCGCCGAGCGCCAGCTCCTCGAGGCCTACGACCGCGGCGGCCCCGCCGGACCGGACGCGCCCGGGTGAGCGCGGCCCCCCGCTGAAACGGCCGTGCTCCCCGCCCTGTCGCAAGGCGCGGGGAGCACGGATCGGTACCGGCCGGTGCTGCCGGTCCTGCCGGTTTTCTTCCCTGCTAGTTCTTCGCCTTCGACCGGCGGTTGGCCGGGCGCGGCTGGCGCGGGCCGGGGCGCGCCGGGCCGCGCTGGCGGACCAACGGGCGGGCCGAGCGCGGCGACGACGGGAATCCGGGGATGAGACCGTCGGGGTGCAGCTTGGCCTCGGTACCGGCGACCGCCCAGCGGTCGGGCAGGTCGTAGGCCGGGCGCGCGGGCGCGGCGTCGTCCTGCTCGCCGCTCTCGGCGGTGGCGGCTGCGGGCGCCTCGGCCGCGGCGGCGGCACGCTGCTTGCGGGCGCGGTAGTAGGCGGCGGCGCGGGTGATGATGGGCCACTCGACCGGGGCGGGCTGCGACAGCCCCGCCCACAGGTAGGCGTTGGTGCCCCACGCCTCCATTGCGCGGCGCGCCTTGGTCACCGAACGGAAGGTCGGCAGCGCGAGCAGGACCTGCGGCCAGGCCAGCACCATGGCGCCGAGCAGCGGGAAGAGGCCGCCGCCGGCGATGGAGGCCCCGAACCCGACGGCGAGCGCGGTGATGGCCAGCCACAGGCGCAGGCTGGTGAACTGCCGGAACCGGTGCAGCGACCGCCGCACCGACGCCTCGGCCGACAGGCCCTCGGGCAGCGGGGTGGGCTGCACGATGAGCGCCAGCAGCAGGGTGCCCACCGCCACGGATCCGGAGACCACGATGAGCCACCCGGGCGCGGCCAGTCCACCCCCGGTGAACAGCGCCGCCGCGCCGAGCAGCACCAGCGGCAAGGGTAGGCAGAACAGGGCCCGGCGTCGCAACTGACCAGCCTCCGTAGGCTGATTCGTCGCGTCAGCCAGTCGCTGGAACAGTGTCTTCTTCGTCTCGCCGGTCACTGTCTCGGCACCCCCTACCCTCTGCGCTGCACGCGCCTCCGCGATGGCCCCGGAGCCGCCCTCCGGGTCCTGTCAATCCGCTCAATCCGCTGCAACCGACCGTTCCCCGTATATCGGAACAGAACCGGACGAACACGTTTCGTGATGGATCGGTCACAAAGATCGTACCGGTAATGCGATACACCGACTTCGCCGGTTTTTTCAACTCCCTACCCGGCTCGACGCTCAGGATTCGCGCCGGGTTCACACAATTCGCGTCCGGTGGGCTATCCCACATGCCCGCCTGGCCGTGGTTTTCGGCAATGCCCTGCTGCGGCCGATTCCACCGAACGCACCACCCACCGGCAGAACGCGCCCGGGCCGCCGCGAGTTCCCGAGTGACCCCTGGATCGGCCGCCACGCTGCGCGGATGCCGGTCCCCTCCCCCTGCCTACTATTCCACCATCCCCGGGTCGCGCTCCCCCAGCCGCCCCAGGGTCACGGCCACCCGGAGGACGAACGCCCCGCGCCCGTCGGACGGGGCGAACCCGGTCAGCTCGGCGACCCGGCTGAGGCGGTACCGGACGGTGTTGGGGTGCACGAACAGCATCCGCGCGGTGGCTTCGAGTGAGGACGCGTGCTCCAGATACACCGTCAGGGTGTCGAGCAGCGGCGAGCCCGAGCCCCGCAGCGGCCGGTAGACGTCCTCGACGAGGCGGGCGCGGGCGTCGGCGTCGCCGTCGAGGGCGCGCTCGGGCAGCAGGTCCTCGGCGAGCACCGGCCGGGGCGCGTCGGGCCAGGCCGTTGCCGCGCGCAGCCCGTTCACCGCCGCGCGCACCGAGTCGCCGGCCCCGCGCAGGTCGGCCACTGCCGGGCCGACGACCACCGGGCCCGGCCCGAGCAGCCCGGCGAGCGGGGCGGCCGCGGCCAGCGGGTCGTCCGACGCGGCCGACGCCCCGCCGACGCCGATCACCACGACGACCCGCTCGCCCTGCACCCCGGCGAGGACGTCGTGGCCGGCGCGGCGCGCCCGCGCCCGCACGTCGTCCAGGACGCCCTGCTCGCCGGGGTCCGGCAGGGTCCCGGCGAGGGCGATGACGGGGGTGCCCGACCAGCTCAGCGCGGACCCCCAGGTGGGCAGGCCCTCCTCGCGGTCGCCGTGCAGCAGCGCGTCGACGATCAGCGCCTCCAGCCGGGCGTCCCACGAACCGCGCGCCTCGGCGGCCCGGGCGTAGACCTTCGCGGAGGAGAACGCGACCTCGCGGGTGTAGCGCAGCACCGCCTCGCGCAGCTGCTGGACGCCGCCGGGCGCGGCGAGCTCCTCGACCTGGTTCTCCACGACGTCGATGACGACCCTGATCATCTCGACGGTCTGCTGGAGGGTGACCGACCGGGTGAGCTCGCGCGGGGCCGTGCCGAAGACCTCGACCGTGATGGCGGGCCGCCCGCGGTCGGGGTTCTTGAACCACTCGACGAACGCCGCGACGCCGGACTGGGCGACCAGCCCGACCCAGGAGCGGTCCTCGGCGGACATGGCGCGGAACCACGACAGGCTGCTCTCCATGCGGGTCACCGCCGCCGTGCCGAGGGTGCCCATGGACCGCTCCAGCCGCAGGGCCGTCTCCGCGCGCACCGCGCCTTCGTCGGGCGCCTGTGGGATGCTCATGGGCGCGCCGCGTGCCGGCGGGCGGCGGTCCGGTTGCTGTTGGTCATGCCTCTGGTCATGCCTCCAAGGGTGGCACCTCCGCGGGCTGCGGACACGCGCCGAACTGCGGAGGAGACGCCGAAAAGTGACGGGCACCACGCCGTACGGTGACGTTTCGGCGCCGGTTTGTGGAGTTCCCACAAAGGGCCCGCCGATAAGTTCGTGACTGTCCCCATGAAGCTGCTGATGTCCTACAAGGCAAGGTGGGTTCTGTGCTTGTAATCGTCGCGCCCGGACAAGGCGCCCAAGTCCCCGGGTTCCTCGCCCCATGGCTCGAACTGCCCGGCCTGCCCGAGCGCTTCGACACCTGGTCGGAGGTCGCCGGGCTGGATCTCGTGCGCTACGGCACCACGGCCGACGCCGATGAGATCCGCGACACGGCGATCGCCCAGCCCCTGCTGGTCGCGGCGGGGTTCGCCGCCGCCACCGCGCTGTTCGACGGCGTCGGCGACGCCCCCGGGTCGATCGACGCCGCCGCCGGCCACAGCGTCGGCGAGTTCACCGCCGCGGGCATCGCCGGGGTCCTCACCCCTGAGGACGCTCTGCGGCTGGTCGCCGAGCGGGGCCGGGGCATGGCCGCTGCCGCCGCCCTCGCCGACACCGGCATGACCGCCGTCCTGGGCGGCGACCGCGAACAGGTGCTCGCCGCGATCGACGCCGCCGGCCTGACCCCCGCCAATGACAACGGCGGCGGCCAGATCGTCGCCGCCGGGACCGCTGCGCAGCTCGCGGCGTTCGCCGAGGCGCCGCCCGAGCGCGCCCGGCTGCGCCCGCTCTCGGTCGCGGGGGCGTTCCACACCGTGCACATGGCGCCGGCGCTGGAGCGCGTCCGCCGCCTCGCCGAGTCCACCCCCGCGGCCGACCCCCGCACGCTGCTGCTGTCGAACCGCGACGGTTCCGCGGTGGCCGGCGGCCGCGACTACCTCGACCGGATGGTCGCCCAGATCACCTCGCCGGTGCGCTGGGACGCCTGCACCGCGACCCTTGCCGACCTCGGTGTCACCGCCCTGATCGAGCTGCCCCCCGCCGGCACCCTCACCGGGCTGGCAAAGCGCGCGCTGCGCGGCGTCGAACTGCTCGCGTTCAAGAGCCCCGAGGACCTCGACCGCGCCCGGCAGCTCGTCAAAGAGCACGCGGGGGCGCCCCCCGCCTCCGCCACCGCAGAAGGGTCCCCGTCATGAACCTGCCCCCGTCGCCCCCCGGCGCCCGCATCGTCGCCTTCGGCGAGCACCAGCCCAGCGGTGTCGTCACCAACGCCGACCTCGCCGAGCGGGTCGACACCAGCGACGAGTGGATCCAGAGCCGCGTCGGCATCAAGGAGCGGCGCATCGCGGGGCCCGACGAGTCGGTCCTCGACATGGCCGTCGCTGCGGGCGGCAAGGCGCTCGCTGCGAGCGGCCTGGCCGCCGACGACATCAGCCTGGTGATCGTCGCCACCTGCACCGGCCTCGACCAGATCCCGAACGTGTCGGCGAGCGCCGCGGCCCGGCTCGGCATCACCGCCCCCGGCGCGTTCGACGTCAACGCCGCGTGCGCCGGGTTCTGCTACGCGCTCGGCATCGCCAACGACGCCGTGCGCGGCGGCTCCGCCGGCCACGTGCTCGTCATCGGCGCCGAGAAGCTGTCCGACTGGATCGACTGGACCGACCGCTCCACCTGCGTGATCTTCGCCGACGGAGCCGGTGCCGCGGTGGTCGGGCCGAGCGAGGCCCCGCAGATCGGGCCGGTCGTCTGGGGCAGCTCCGGCGAGCGCGCCGACAAGATCTACCTGCGCGAGCACAAGTACCTCCACCAGGAGGGCCAGGCGGTGTTCCGGTGGACCACCACGGAGCTGTCGGCCGTGGCGCTGACGGCGCTGGAGCGCGCCGGTGTGGCGCCAGAGGAGCTCACCGCGTTCGTCCCCCACCAGGCGAACCTGCGCATCGTCGAGGCGATCGCCCGCAAGGTCGGTGCGCCGCAGGCGCTCATCGCCCGCGATATCGTCACGGCGGGCAACACCTCCTCCGCGTCGATCCCGCTCGCGCTGTCGCGCATGGTGGGACGCGGGGAGCTGCCCTCTGGGAGCACCGTTCTCACTCTGGGCTACGGCGCCGGGCTCACCTACGCGGCCCAGGTGCTGCGCGTCCCATGAGACATCGCCGGGAGGCGCGCCTCCCGGTGAGAACCCCAAAACGCCGGGGCGGGTCCGCACGGACCGGCACCGCCCCGGCAAGACCGTCCACGTTTCACGAAGGAGTAACCCCACATGGCTCACTCGGAGCAGGAGATCCTGGCCGGTCTCGGCGAGATCGTCGACGAGATCGCGGGAGTCCCCGCCGACCAGGTCACCCCTGAGAAGAGCTTTGTCGACGACCTCGACATCGACTCCCTGTCCATGGTCGAGATCGCCGTCGCCGCGCAGGACAAGTTCGGCGTCGAGATCCCCGACGACCAGCTCAAGGACCTGAAGACGGTCCAGGACGTCATCACCTTCATCCAGAAGTAGGGCGCGGGCGGCCCGCCGGTGCGGCGGGCCGCCTCGCACCCGGTTCGACAGCTACCACTCACCCCGTCCTTGGACCGCGCGATCCCACCGGATCAGGTCGGCGAGGACCGATTCACGAGACGTGAAGGGCGATCGGCCAATGAGTACTACCGAAGTCGTCGTCACCGGCCTCGGCGCCACCACTCCGCTGGGAGGTGACGTCCCGACCACTTGGTCAGCGATGCTCGACGGCCGGTCCGGAATCACGACCATCACCGAGGACTGGGTCGACACCGTCCCGGCGCGCATCGCCGGTATCGCCGCGGAGGACCCCTCGGCCAGCCTGCCCCGGCACCGGCTGCGCCGCCTCGACCGCACCCAGCAGTTCTCGCTGATCGCGGCGCAGGAGGCGTGGAACGACGCCGGTGCGCCCGATGTCGACCCGATCCGCCTGGGCGCCGTGGTCTCCAGCGGCATCGGCGGCATCCTCACCATCCTCGAGCAGTACGACACCTTCCGCGAGAAGGGCTGGAAGCGCGTCTCGCCGTTCACGGTGCCGATGCTCATGCCCAACGCCCCGGCCGCTGCCGTCGCGCTGGAGTTCTCCGCCCGCGCCGGGGCGCACGCCCCGGTGAGCGCGTGCGCGTCCAGCGCCGAGGCCATCGCCGACGCCATCGACATGATCCGCAGCGGCCGCGCCGACATCGTGATCGCGGGCGGCACCGAGGCCGCCATCCACCCGCTGAACATCGCGTCGTTCGCGGCCATGCGCGCGCTGTCGACGCGCAACGACGACCCGCAGCGGGCGTCGCGGCCCTTCGACACCGGCCGCGACGGCTTCGTCATGAGCGAGGGCGCCGGGATCGTGGTGCTGGAGTCGGCCGAGCACGCCGCACAGCGCGGCGCGCGGGTGTACGCGGTCGCCGCCGGCGCCGGGTACTCCTGCGACGCCACCGACATCGTCCTGCCCGACCCCGAGGGCGGGGGCCAGTCCCGCGCCATCGTCGACGCGCTGGCGGACGCCGGCCTGCGGCCCGAAGAGGTCACGCACGTCAACGCGCACGCCACGTCGACCCCCGCCGGCGACGTCGGCGAGACCCTCGCCATCCGCAAGGCCCTCGGCGACTCCGCGGCCGACCGGGTCAGCGTCACCTCCACCAAGTCCATGACCGGCCACCTGCTGGGCGGCGCCGGGGCGGTGGAGTCGATCGCGTCGATCCTGGCCCTGCACAACCGCCAGATCCCGCCGACCATCAACATCGAGGAGCTCGACCCCGGGGTCGTGGTCGACATCGTGCGCGACAAGCCCCGCGACCTGCCCGCTGGGCCCACCGCGGCGCTGAACCAGTCCTTCGGGTTCGGCGGCCACAACATCGCGCTGGCGTTCCGCACGCCGTGAGTCCGCGCCGCCCGCCGGGGCGGCGACCCGGGCGCGGCCGCCCTTGCCGGGCGGCCGCGCCCGACGCGTTCGCGGGGTCCGGCCCGCCCGGTGCGGACGCTGCGTGGCGCCGGGCCAACGGTGCGGAACCGGATGCCGCACGGCCGTGAACACGGTACGGCGCAGCGGGGAAGCCTGCGCGAACGTCGCGCCAAAGCCCGGCCGATGCGGGCCCCGCGGGGCCACGATGGTGGGGTGCGCCTTTCATCCGACCCCGCTGACACGCCCGCCGGTGCCGCGCCCCCGAGACCCGGCGGCGAGCCGAGCGCACCCCCGCCCGCGGACGCCGCCGAGGGCGTGGCGTTCCACCCCGTGGTCGACCTGGAATCCGGCGCCGTCCTCGCCGTCGAGGCCGTGCCCGAAGCGGGGGCCGACCCGGACCGGCTCGACGGCGCGGCCCGCGCCGAGGCGCTGCGCCGCAGCGTCCGCGGCGCCGCCGCCCTGGAGTCGCTGCTCCCGCTGGTCATCACGGTGCCCGCCGCGGTGCTGTCGCCGTCCGACGACGCGCTGCCGCTGCTGGAGCGGGAGCTGCGCCGCTCCGGCCGGCGGCCGCGCGACGTCACCCTCATGCTCGGCCCCGGACTCGCCGGGGTCGCCGGACGGACCGTCCTCGACGGCGTGCACCGGCTGCGCGGTCTCGGGTTCCGCTGCGGGTTCGGCACGGCGGCCGTGCCGCCGCCGACACTGAGCGAGGCGGCGCCGTTCCTGGTCCGCCTCGACTCCGAGCACGTCGCGGGCGTCCCGCACGACGAGGCGCGCACCGCACTGATCGAGGGCGTTGCGCGCATCGCCCTCGGGGCCGGGACGTTCCCGCTGGCGGCGGGCGTCCACTCGCTGCACCAGGTGGTGCCGCTGCGGCGGCTCGGGGTGCGGCTCGCGCAGGGGCCGCTGTTCAGCCCGGACGGCTGGCAGCCCGGCGACCGGGTGCGGCCGCTGCCCGACTCGGTGATGCTGCCGACGGAGCCCGCGACCGGCCAGGGGCCGCGCGTCGCCGAGTTCATGGGCCCCGCGGCGACCATGGGCGAGGACGCCACCGCTGAGGAGGTGCTGGGGGTGTTCACCGGCGACACCGCCCGCAACAGCGTGATCCTGCTGGACAAGTGGGAGCGCCCGGTGGCGTCGCTGGACCGGGTCCGGTTCCTGCTCGCGATCTCGGGGCCGTACGGGCACGCGCTGCACGCCCGGCGCCCGGCGGTGCGGCTCGCCGACGCCCCCCGGACGGTGGGGCGGGGCCTGCCTGCGCTCACGGCGCTGCGCGCGGCCGGCGCCGACCGCGACCGGGTCTACGACGACATGATCGTCGTCAACGAGTTCGGCCAGTGCATGGGGACCGTGCACGTCAAGGACCTGATCAGCAGCATGTCGCAGTGATGCCGGCGGGGCGGGCCCGGCGCCGGCGCGCCGCTACTGCTCCGGGATCTCGTCGGAGCGCTCCAGTTCGGTGAGGTCGGGGCGCTTGGGCAGCCGGCCGTCGCCGGAGGAGCGGCCCAGCGCGCGCCGGCTCAACCACGGCACCAGGTGCTCCCTGGCCCACCGGCGGGTCTGTCGGCGGCGCAGGATGCGGGGCAGGTCGGCCAGCGGGGTGGCGAACGGGCGGGCCCACAGTTCGCGCGGGCCCATGGGGCGGCCGAGGACGTCGGCGATGCGGGCGGCGACGGCGCGGTGCCCGGCCGCGTTGAGGTGCAGCCGGTCGGCGCTCCAGGCGCGGGGGTCGTTCAGGGCGTTCATCGACCACAGGTCGACGATGTCGCAGTCGTTGCGTTCGGCGATCGAGCGCAGGTGCATGCTGAACACGGCGATGCGGCCCCGGTAGACCCGCAGGACCGGGATCCAGCCGGTGTCGTGCCCCGACAGGATGACCACGCGGATGCCGGCCCCGCGCAGCCGCCGGATGCCGCGGTCGAACTCGAGCGCGAGGTGATCGAGGTTGGTGCCGGGGCGCAGGACGTCGTTGCCGCCCGCGTGGACCGTGACGAGGTCGGGCGTGAACTTCAGGGTCATCTCCAGCTGCTCGCCGAAGATGTGCCGCATGCGGCGGCCGCGCACCGCCAGGTTGGCGTAGCGGAACCCGGTGACGTCGGCGCCGAGGTGCGCCGCGAGGCGGTCGGCGAACCCGAGGTAGCGGCCGTCGGCGGCGCGGTCCTCCATGCCCTCGGTCAGGCTGTCGCCGATGGCGACGAAGGAGCGGATGCGCGCAGCGCTCTCCGCCTGCTTGCCTCCGGGGGGATTCGTCTCCAGGTCAGTCACGTCAACCAATCATGCTTCTCGATCACGTGGATGGATCACGCCCGGTGCGGCAGCGGGCTCGTGCGAGGCCGGCGCAACGGCCTCGCCAGGGACGTTGATCTCGGGCGGCCGAGTGTCAACGCGGTTTGGCGGGGTACGGGCGGGCTGAACAAGCATACCGCCGACCTTCACCCGGACACCGCTCTTGGGCAACGCCGCGGGCCCTGCTCGACACGCAATGGGCGGTGCCGGGATCGAGGAGAGTTACCGATCATGAGCAGCAACGACGGCCCGGCCGCAGACGGCGGCGAATTCCCAGCCAACACCGTCGAGGAGGCGCTGGCACGGGCCCTGGAGCAGACACGCGGCGAAGAGGCGGCGGACGACGCGCCGGGCGGCGCGCCGGGCGGCGCGTCGGAATCCCCGGAGGAGGCGGCGGGCGCCGTCGCCGGGTTCATCACGGCGCTGCGCGACGGCGACCTGTGGGTCCCCCTCCCCGAGGGGTCCGGTGTCCAGGACGACGGTTCGATCGCGCTGCCGACACTGGACCTGGAGGGGTCGCCGTTCATCCCGGTGTTCACCTCAGAGGGCCAGCTGGGCGAGCGCAGCGCGGAGCTGCCCTACACGGTCATCCCGGCGCGGGAACTCGCGGGGGTGCTCCCCGAGGGTGTCGGGCTGGCGCTGAACCCGGGCAACGAGCCGAGCGTCCCGCTGTACCCGGAGACGGTCGAGGCGCTGTCCGGGGGCTGAGGCCGCGCCGGCGCGTTCGGAGATCGTTTTTTACTGTGGCGTAGGCCACTCCGGACACGGTTCGGGAACGCCGCTGTGCGGCGGCGTTCCCGCCGCCGGCGCCGATGCGGGAGCCGGCGGCCCGTCTCACCAATTGGGCGCGGGGGCTACCCAGGAGGCCTGGGCAGACGTACGATTCCCCAGAAGTCGGCAAACGCAGCACCAACACCACCACATTGGCGACGGCCCCCACCCGTCGCCGCAGCGCGGCCGAGTCCCACCTTCCCGGTGCGGCCTCGATCCCCCCTGCGGGCCGCGTACTGTGGTGCCACACCACCGAGCGCGCCCGCGCGAACATGTTCGCGACCGCGTGCCGAACTCAGGAGGTCGAGGTCCCCAGCAGATGAATGCCGTCTCCCCGATCTGCCTCACCGACCTCGCCCCCGCACTGCGCTGGAGCAACCCGGCCGACGTCGCGCCCGTCCTCTCCCACGCCCGGCTCATCGAGGGCTGGTGGCAGTCGCTGCCGCTGCCGCGCGTCCTCGACATCGCCGGCCCCGCCTGGCTCTCCAACTGCCTCGCCCGCCTCGCCGCCGAGCAGTGGGACCACCTCGCCCTCGGCGAGTTCCTCCCCGGCCTGCGCGCCCTGTCGGTGCTGCCCGACGAGATCGCCGAGCCCGTGCGCGGCGCGCTCATGGCCACCGCCGGCGACTGGGAGCACCTCGTCGCCGCGGCGCCCTGCACCATGCGCGACTGGCCGTTCCCCCGCGACTGCGGCCTCATCGACCTCGTGGGCACCGCCATGTGGCGGGCGGTCGACCCGTTCGCCCGGACCCCGGTGAACACGCCCACGCCCTCGCCCGGCCTGATGATCGAGGCCGTGCACACCCTCGCCAACTGGATGCCCGAGACCGCGCCCGAGCACGTCCGCAGCGCACTCGCCTACCTCCACAGCAGTACCGGCGCCGAATCGGGCGCCCCCGCCGCCACCGAGCCCCCGCAGAGCCCGGCCACCCGCGCCATCAGGACCCTGCGCGCGCTGCGCGCCCACCGCGACCAGGAGGAGGCCGCCGAGCGCGTACCCGCGCAGGCCGAGGCCGCCCCCGCCGCCGCGGGCGCGGCGGCGGCCGAGTCCGCCGCGCAGAGCGGGCTCACCCGCAGGTTCCGCAGCCCCCTCCTCGGCCCCGGCCGCACACTGCGGCGGCCCGCGTTCGGCCCGCCCAAGGAGATGCGCCCCGAGGACGACGACGGCAGCGGCGCGCCCGCAGCCCCGCAGCTCGGCACGCACCCCCTGATCGACCTGCTCGACCAGCTGTTCACCTCGTGGGAGCGGCTCGACCGCACCGTCGCCGCCGAGCGCCTGTTCGCCGCCGACCCGCTGAGCATCCGCGACCTCGCCGAGCAGTCCGGTGTCGACGCCGGGCAGATCCGGCACGCCCAGCGCGGTGTCGAGGAGCGGCTGCTCCAGTGGCTCGGCTCGCCCGACGGCGCCCCGGTCACCAAGCACATCCGCGACCTCTCCGAGCAGCTCGGCGCGGCGACCACCATCGAGCATCTGATCAACGCCCACCCCGACCACTCCGTGGAGATCCCCGCCCTCGGCACACCGCTGTGGCGGGTCATCATCGCGCTGTTCACCGACCGCCGCATGCACAACGGGTGGCTGCTCACCGCCGATCCGCAGCAGCTCCGCTGGCAGACCCGCGAACTCGTGTCCGACGGCCCCAGCGTCACCGAGGCCGGCATCCGGCTCGACCGCCTCGGCCTGCGCCGCCAGTCGATGCGCGCGTGGCTGCTCAGCATCCCCGGTGTCACGCTGCACGACGGCTACGTCGTCCTCGACCCCTCCGTCACCATCGACGCCCCGGCCACGGCGCCCAACTACGCGGGGCACGCGGGGCTGCCCGCCGAGTCCGCTGCGGCGCCCACCACGGCGAACGGCCTGCCCATCCGCAGGCGCCCCGCCGACGCCGCCGACGGCGGGCCGCAGGCCGCGCCCGCCGGGCCGCCGCAGCCCAAGCCCGCCGAGGTCACCACCTCCGCCCGGTGCTTCCGGGCGCCCGACGGCCGCTGGTGGCACCGGGTCGACGTCAGCGCCGAACTGCTCAGCGGCGCCCCGGTCACCGTCCCGCCCGGCTACGCCGCCTTCCTGGGCTTGCAGCCCGGCCGCCTGCTGTGCCTCACCGCGCCAGGGGCCGACCTGCTGGTCCTCGTCTGGCGCGACCAGCCGGCGTTCGACTCCCTGCGCCCGCTGCTGCGGCGGCTCTCCGCCCAGCCCGGCGACCGCGTGTTCATCACCGTCAACGGCGACCGCCTCGACGCCCGGCGGCTGCCGGCCGCCGACCTCCCGGGGCACGGCGCCACCGGCAAGGCGCTGCACCTCATCGGGTACACCGCCCCGGCGTCCACGGAGGAGGCGCTGGAGATCATCGCCCGCCGCATCACGGAGTCACCGGCGGAGTTCGGTTCGCCGGTCGACCCCCACCGCCTCCTCGACCAGCTCACCCAGCGCGGCGACACCGACATCGTCTCCGAACTCCGCCCAAGCCTCTACGCCGCGCACTGACACCGCACCCGTCCGCCGGTCTGTCTGCGGGAGACCGCGGAGACGGCTGTGGGCTGCCGCCGCCTGCGAAGGCGGCGGCAGCCCACAGACCGGTGCGGTTTACGGTCAGACGTTGAAGCCCAGCATCCGGAGCTGGTCGCGGCCGTCGTCGGTGATCTTGTCGGGGCCCCACGGGGGCATCCACACCCAGTTGAGCTTGACCTCGCGCTCGAACTCCGCGAGCGCGGTGTTGACCTGGTCCTCGATGACCTCGGTCAGCGGGCAGGCCGCACTGGTGAGGGTCATGTCGATGGTGATGAACTCGCCGTCGACGTTGACCCCGTACAGCAGCCCGAGGTCGACGATGTTGACGCCGAGTTCGGGGTCGATGACGTCCTTGAGCCCTTCGGTGATGTCGTCGACCAGCGCCTCCTGGCTCTGGCCGCCCACCGGGGCGGTGTCGCTCTCGGTCATGAGGCGCTCTCCTCCTTGGCTTCCAGGGACTGCGCGGTCGCGTCCTTCCACGCCATCCAGGCGAGCAGGGCGCACTTGATGCGGGCAGGGTATTGCGACACGCCGGCGAACGCCACCGCGTCCTCCAGGACGTCCTCGTCGGGCTCGCCCTGGCCCTTGGAGTGCATGAGCGCGGTGAACTCGCCGAGGACCGCCATGGCGTCGTCGACGGTCTTGCCGATGATCAGGTCGGTCAGCACCGAGGCGCTGGCCTGGCTGATGGAGCAGCCCATGCTGTCGTAGGAGACGTCGCGGACGACCGCCGAGCCGTCGAGCCCGTTCGGGCCCCCGGCGAGGCTGACCCGCAGGGTCACCTCGTCGCCGCACGTGGGGTTGATGTGGTGGGTCTCGGCGTCGAACGGCTCGCGCAGCCCCTTGTTGTGCGGGCTGCGGTAGTGGTCCAGGATGATCTCCTGGTACATGGAGTCGAGCTTCATCCGGGTACCCCCTCCCGCGGCAGCACCCCGAAGAACCGCTGCGCCGCGACGATCCCCTCGACCAGCGCGTCGACGTCGGCGGTGGTGTTGTACACGTAGAACGACGCCCGGGTGGTCGCGACGGCGGCCATGCGCCGGTGCAGCGGCCACGCGCAGTGGTGCCCCACCCGCACGGCCAGGCCGAGGTCGTCGAGCACCTGACCCACATCGTGGGGGTGGATGTCGTCGACGGTGAAGGACACCGCGCCCCCGCGGTCCTCGGCCGTGGCGGGCCCGACGATCCGCACGCCGTCGAGCGCGGCGAGCCGCTCCAGTGCGTAGGCGGTGAGCTCGTGCTCGTGCGCCGCGACCCGGTCCATGCCGATGGCCGACAGGTAGTCGCACGCCGCCGCCAGCCCCACCGCCTGCGGCGCCATGGGCACGCCGGCCTCGAAGCGCTGCGGCGGGTCGGCCCAGGTGGAGTGCTCCATGTGGACCACGCCGATCATGGAGCCGCCGGTGATGAACGGCGGCATGGCGGCGAGCAGCTCGGCGCGGCCCCACAGCACCCCGATGCCGTTGGGGCCGAGCATCTTGTGCCCGGAGAACACCAGGAAGTCGACGCCGAGTTCGTGCACGTCGACCGGCATGTGCGGGACGGACTGGGCGGCGTCGGCGAGCACCAGCGCGCCGACCTCGTGGGCGCGGTCGGCGATGCGGCGGACCGGGTTGACGGTGCCGAGCACGTTGGACTGGTGGGCGAGCGCGACGATCCTGGTGCGCTCGTTCACCAGCGTGTCGAGGTCGGACAGGTCGAGCCGGCCGTCGTCGGTGACCGCGAACCAGCGCAGGGTGGCGCCCGTGCGCTGGCAGAGCTGCTGCCACGGGACCAGGTTGGCGTGGTGCTCCATCTCGGTGACGACGATCTCGTCGCCGGGGCCGACCAGGAACCGCTCGGCTTCGGGGCCCGCCGTGGCGGCGTTGCTCAGGGCGTAGGCGACGAGGTTGATGGCCTCGGTGGCGTTCTTGGTGAACACCACCTCCTCGGCCGCGGCGCCGATGAACGACGCGATCGTGGACCGCGCGCCCTCGTAGGCGTCGGTGGCCTCCTCCGCGAGCTGGTGCGCGCCCCTGTGCACGGCGGCGTTGTGCCGCTCGTAGAACGCGCGCTCGGCGTCGAGGACCTGGCGGGGCTTCTGCGAGGTGGCCCCGGAATCGAGATACACCAGCGGGCGGCCGTCGCGCACGGTCCGGGCGAGGATCGCGAAATCCGCCCGGACCTGCTCGGCGTCCAGCGGCGCAGGGTGCGCACCATCGGTCACTGGGAAGCGCCCGCCTTCGCGAAGCGCTCGTAGCCGTCGGCCTCGAGGACGTCGGCCAGCTCGGGGCCGCCGGACTCGGCGACCCTGCCCCCCGCGAACACGTGCACGAAGTCGGGCGTCACGTAGTTCAGGATGCGGGTGTAGTGGGTGATGAGCATGATGCCGACGTCGCTGTTGGCCTTGGCGCGGTTGATGCCCTCGGAGACGACCTTGAGGGCGTCGACGTCGAGGCCGGAGTCGGTCTCGTCGAGGATCGCGAGCTTCGGCTTGAGCAGCTCCAACTGGAGGATCTCGTGGCGCTTCTTCTCGCCGCCGGAGAAGCCCTCGTTGACGCCGCGCGCGGCGAACTCGGAGCCGATGTTCAGCCCCGACATGCTGCCCTGCAACTCCTTGGAGAAGGTGCGCAGCTTCGGCGCCTCGCCGCGCACGGCGGTGACCGCGCTGCGCAGGAAGTTGGACATGGACACGCCGGGGACCTCGACCGGGTACTGCATGGCGAGGAACAGGCCGGCGCGGGCGCGCTCGTCGACGGTCATCTCCAGCACGCTCTCGCCGTCGATGAGGACGTCGCCGCCGGTGATCTCGTACTTGGGGTGCCCGGCGACCGCGTAGGCGAGCGTGGACTTGCCCGAGCCGTTGGGGCCCATGATGGCGTGGGTCTCACCGGAGTTGATGGTGAGGTCGACGCCCTTGAGGATCTCCTGGCGCTCGTCGGCTCCGATGAGGACGTCGGCGCGGAGGTCGCGGATTTCGAACTTGGTCATGGTGATCTTTCGCCTCAGGAATTCTTCTCGTCAAGTGAGACGAGCACGTCGTCGCCGCTGATCTGCACGGCGTAGGTCGGAACGGGCTTGGTGGCCGGCGGGTTGATGGGCTTGCCCGAGCGGAGGTCGAAGCACGATCCGTGCAGCCAGCACTCGACGGTGCCGTCCTCGACCTCGCCCTCGGACAGGTTGACCTCGGCGTGGGAGCAGATGTCGCTGATGGCGTACACCTCGCCCTCGCTGCGGACCACCGCCACCGGGGTCTCGCCGATCCGCACGCCCACCGCCCCCTCGTCGGGGAGGTCGGCGAGCGTGCAGACCTTCGTGAATCCGTCCCCGCTCATCAGCTCGTGCCCGCGTAGGACGGACTGTGCTCCTGCAACTTCTCCTCGACCTCGTCCATGATCCGGTCGCGGAGCTCCGGGATCGCGATGCGGTCGATCAGCTCGGCGAAGTAGCCGCGGATGACCAGCCGCCGCGCCTCGTCCTCGGGGATGCCGCGGGACTGGAGGTAGAACAGGTGGATCTCGTCGAGGCGGCCGCTGGCGGCGGCGTGGCCGGCGCCCTCGACCTCCCCGGTGAAGATCTCCAGGTTCGGGACGGAGTCGACGCGGGTGCCGTCGGTGAGCGCGAGGTTGCGGTTGTGCTCGTAGGAGTCGGTGCCTTCGGTGCCCTCGCCGATGATGACGTCGCCGATCCACACGCCGTGCGCGTCCTCGCCGGTGAGCGCGCCCTTGTACTCGACCCGGCTGCGGGTCCGGGACACGTTGTGGTCGATGAGGGACCGGTGCTCGTGGTGCTGGCCGGGGCCGGTGAAGTACAGGCCGTGCAGCTCGGCGTTGCCGCCGGTGCCGGTGTAGCCGACCTTCGGCGACATGCGGACGAGGTCGCCGCCCAGGGTGATCACGAAGCTCTTGAACCGGGCGTCGCGCCCCACCTTGGTGTAGTGGTGCGAGACGTGCACGGCGTCGCGCTCCCAGTCCTGGAGGCTGATGACGTCGAGCCGGGCGCCGTCGTCGAGGACGAACTCGATGTTGTCGGCGTAGACGGCGCTGCCGGCGTACTCGACCACGACGGTGGCGCTGGAGTGCCGCTCGGCCTTGACGAGCAGGTGGCCGTAGGCGTCGCCCTGCTCGGCGCCGGTGATCGTGACGAACACGGGGTCGCCGAGCTCGGTGTCCTTGGGCACGGTGACGACCGTCGCGGTCGGGAACGAGGCGTAGGCGAGCGCGCTCACCCGGTCGGTGGGCAGGAACGAGGTGCCCAGTCGGGAGTCGTCGCGCTGGACGGTCTCGACGGCGACCTGCTCGGGCGCCTCGACCTCGACCGTGATGACGCCGTCGGCGATGTTGCGGCCGTCGTGCAGGCCGCGGAGGCGGCGCAGCGGGGTGAACCGCCACTCCTCCTCACGGCCGGCCGGGACCGGGAAGTCGTCGACCTCGAACGAGCCGTGCACGTCGAGTTTTGAGACCGGGAGCTCGCCGCCACCGTGCGAGTGCTCCGGTACTCCGACATTGGGGCTGGCCATGCTCAACCAACCGCTCCTTCCATCTGAAGCTCGATGAGCCGGTTCAGTTCAAGTGCGTACTCCATGGGGAGTTCGCGGGCGATGGGCTCGACGAAGCCGCGCACGATCATCGCCATGGCCTCGTCCTCGTTCATGCCGCGGCTCATCAGGTAGAAGAGCTGGTCCTCGCTGACCTTGGAGACCGTGGCCTCGTGGCCGAGCTCGGTGTCGTCCTCGCGGATGTCGTTGTACGGGTAGGTGTCGGAGCGGCTCACGGTGTCGATGAGCAGCGCGTCGCACTTGACCGTGGACTTGGCGCGCGAGGCGCCCTCCTGGACCTGCACGAGGCCGCGGTAGGAGGCGCGGCCGCCGCCGCGGGCCACCGACTTGGAGATGATGGTCGAGGACGTGTTGGGCGCGCAGTGCACCATCTTGGACCCGGTGTCCTGGTGCTGGCCCTCGCCGGCGAACGCGATCGACAGGGTCTCGCCCTTGGCGTACTCGCCCATGAGGTAGACCGCCGGGTACTTCATGGTCACCTGCGAACCGATGTTGCCGTCGATCCACTCCATGGTGGCGCCCTCTTCGGCGATGGCGCGCTTGGTGACCAGGTTGAAGACGTTGTTCGACCAGTTCTGGATGGTCGTGTAGCGGCAGCGCGCGTTCTTCTTGACGATGATCTCGACGACCGCGGAGTGCAGCGAGTCGGACTTGTAGATGGGTGCGGTGCACCCTTCGACGTAGTGCACGTAGGCGCCTTCGTCGACGATGATCAGGGTCCGCTCGAACTGGCCCATGTTCTCGGTGTTGATGCGGAAGTACGCCTGGAGCGGGATCTCCACGTGCACGTTCGGCGGCACGTAGATGAAGGAGCCGCCCGACCACACGGCGGTGTTCAGCGCCGAGAACTTGTTGTCGCCCGCGGGGATGACGGTGCCGAAGTACTCCCGGAACATCTCCGGGTGCTCCTTCAGCGCGGTGTCGGTGTCGAGGAACAGGACGCCCTGCGCTTCGAGGTCTTCGCGGATCTGGTGGTAGACGACCTCGGACTCGTACTGCGCGGCCACGCCGGCGACGAGGCGCTGCTTCTCGGCCTCGGGGATGCCCAGCCGGTCGTAGGTGTTCTTGATGTCCTCGGGCAGTTCCTCCCAGGAGGTGGCCTGCTTCTCCGTGGACCGCACGAAGTACTTGATGTTGTCGAAGTCGATCTTGGAGAGGTCGGCGCCCCATGCGGGCATGGGCTTCTTGTCGAAGAGCCGCAGCGACTTCAGCCGCAGCTTCTCCATCCACTCCGGCTCGGACTTCTTCCCGGAGATGTCGCGAACGACCTCTTCGTTCAGGCCTCGGCGAGCGGAAGCACCGGCGGTGTCGGAGTCGGCCCAGCCGTACTCGTAGGTGCCGATCCCCTCAAGCTCGGGATGCGCGATAGACGTCATTGCGCGGATTCCTCCTGATTGTGAAGACGTCCTGGTTCTGGCCGCCCGCGGTCCTGCGGGGGTCGGGGCGGGTCGTGCCGGTTATCCCCGCTGGTCGGGGGATGATCGGGTGTCGCCGGGCGGCGCGATGCCGCGCGGTGTCACGTGCGTGGTGCACACGCCGTCGCCGTGGGCGATGGTCGCCAGCCGGCGCACGGGTGTGCCGAGGAGCCGCGAGAACGCCTCGACCTCGGCCTCGCAGAGTTCCGGGAACTCCGCTGCCACGTGCGCCACCGGGCAGTGGTGCTGGCAGAGCTGCTCGCCCCCGCCGGGTGCCGGGGCGCTGCCCGCCGACGCCGCGTACCCGTCGCTCGACAGGGCCTCGGCGAGCAGCCGGACCCGCTGGTGCTGCGGGACGGAGTCGAGCAGCGGGCGGTACCGGCGTTCGAGGTCGGCGACCTGGCGGCGGGCGAACGCCGACACCGCTTCGGGCCCGGCGGTCTCGGCGAGGAAGCGCAGCGCGCTGGACGCGAGGTCGTCGTAGCCGTGCACGAAGGCGTCGCGGCCGGCCTCGGTGACGACGAAGACCTTGGCGGGTCGGCCGCGGCCCCTGCGGATGTGCGAGCGGGCGTCGCGGGCGTCGATCATGCCCTCTGCGGTCAGGTTGTCGAGGTGGCGGCGGATGGCCGCCGAGGTGAGCCCGACCCGCTGCCCCAGCGCCGTGGCGGTGATGGGGCCGTGTTCGAGGATGAGCCGCGCGACGCGGGCCCGGGTGCCGGTCTCGGCACCGAGGTCGGGACCGGCAGCACCGCGGGCGGCGCCTGGCGCTGCGCTCCCCTGCGGCTGCTGGATCGGTTCCACCTTTTTCACAACATCAGTGTGGCGTAATTAGGTCCCTGCTGGCAAACGCCTGCCGATGCGCTATATCACCCAGGCAAGGCTAGCCTTACAGGACATGCGTTCGCATGGAGGCGATCGGAAAGGCCGCGTCCATCCCCCGAAAATCCCATGATTCGGTACTATCGTCTCACATATAGAGACGTCGGATTGGGCGAGGCCACCGGCCGCCCGGCGTCCCATCCGCCCCTTCCACCACGTCAACCCGCCGACCGGGGTGCGATATTCCGCACACTCCGGTCCCGGCCGCCGCACACGCCACCCGGTGGGGCACCCCGCGCGGCCGGACCTAGACTCGGGCGCATGAGTCCACCAGCGGTCGAGGTCGTCGACCTGGTCAAGCGCTACGGTCCGACCACAGCCGTCGACCGGCTGTCGTTCACCGCGCCGGCCGGCACCGTGACGGCCCTGCTCGGGCCGAACGGGGCGGGCAAGACCAGCACCATCGAGATCTGCGAGGGGTTCCGCGGCGCCGACTCCGGCTCCGTGCGGGTGCTCGGGCTCGACCCGCGGCGCGCCGGGAACGCGCTGAAGCCGCGCGTCGGCGCCATGACCCAGGCGGCGGGCATCCCCACCGGCGCCCGCACCGGCGAGTGGCTGCGGCTCATGGCCTCCTTCCACGCCCGCCCCGTCTCCCCCGACCTGCTCCTCGACCGGCTCGGCCTGGCAGCGGCGCAGCGCACCCCGTTCCGGCGGCTGTCCGGCGGGCAGCAGCAGCGCCTGTCGCTCGCCTGCGCGGTCGTCGGCCGGCCCGAACTCCTCTTCCTCGACGAACCCACCGCAGGGCTCGACCCGCAGGCCCGCATGGCCACCTGGGACCTCGTCGGCGAGCTGCGCTCCGCCGGCGTCTCCATCGTCCTCACCACGCACTACATGGAGGAGGCCGAGCGCCTCGCCGACCGCGTGGTCATCATCGACCACGGCCGGACCGTCGCCGACGGCAGCACCGCCGACCTCACCGCCGACCGCCAGGAACTCCGCTTCGGCGCCGACGCCGGGCTCGACACCGAGGGCCTGCTCACCGCCCTCCCGGCGGCCAGCAGCATCGACGTCCTGCACACCGGGGCCGACGGCCGGTGCCTCTACGCGATCGCGACCGGCGCGCCCGGCGGACTCGGCCCCGAGTTCGTCGCGACGGTCACCACCTGGTTCGCCGCCAACGGCGTCCTACCCGCCGACCTGCGGGTCCAGCGGCGCACACTCGAAGACGTCTTCCTCGAACTCACCGGCCGGGACCTCCGCGAATCATGACCGACTCCGCCACGACCGCCCAATCCCCCTTCACCCCCGCCCCGGGCGCCGCTCCCTTGCACCGCATGGTGCGCGCGCAGGCCGGCATGGAACTGCGCGTGCTGCTGCGCAACGGCGAGCAGCTCCTGCTCACCATGGTCATCCCGGTACTGCTGCTGGCAGGCTTCAGCCTGGTACCGCTGATCGACCTCGGCCCGGGGCCCCGGGTGGACTTCCTCGCGCCCAGCGTCATCGCCCTGGCCGTGATGTCCACGGCGTTCACCGGGCAGGCCATCGGCACCGGCTTCGAGCGCAGCTACGGCGTCCTCAAGCGCCTCGGCGCCACACCGCTGTCCCGGCCGGGGCTGCTCGCCGCCAAGACCCTCGCGGTCCTCGGCGTGCAGGCCATCCAGATCGTCGTCCTCTGCGCGGTCGCGTTCGCCCTCGGCTGGTCGCCCAACGCGGGCGCGGCGGGCACCGCCTACGCCGCGGCGCTCATCCTGCTGGCGACGGCGGCGTTCAGCTCGCTCGCCCTGCTGATGGCGGGCACCCTGCGCGCCGAGGCGACCCTGGCGGCGGCGAACCTGGTGTACGTGGTCCTCCTGGGCCTGGGCGGCGTGCTGTTCCCGCTGTCGCGCTACCCCGACGCCGCCCGCCCCGTCATCGACGCGCTGCCCATCACCGCGCTCGCCGAGGGACTGCGCACCGCGCTGTCCGGCGGCCCGCTGGCCCTCGCCCCTGTCGCCGTCCTCGCCGTCTGGGCCCTCATCGCCGCCACCCTCACCACCCGCCTCTTCCGCTGGGAATAGACCGATCGTCCCGATTCGCTGACGCGTGTACACGGCAGCCGCTGGTTTGCCGGGCATGCCACGCACCGTCAGGGACATTCTGAAACTCATCGAGCACGATGGCTGGTACCTCCATCGGACTCGCGGCAGCCACCGCCAATACAAGCATCCTGAGAAGAAAGGGCTTGTCACCGTCCCTGGGAAGCCGAGCAAGTCCTTGCCTATCGGCTTGGAACGCAGCATCCTCAAACAGGCGGGCCTATGAAAGAGGTGCAGGGCATGACCAATTACGTGATCCTCGTTGAGCGAAGCGACGACGGGTTCGGTGCGTGGTGCCCCGATCTTCCTGGTTGCGTCGCTCTCGGCGACTCCGTCGCCGAGACCGTTTCCGAGATGGGCGAGGCAATACGGTTCCACCTCGAAGGAATGCGCGCGGAAGGGCTCCCCGTCCCCGAGCCGTCAACGGTCACCAGTGCGCTCGTTGAGGCGGCCTGATCGCGGCGCCATAGGATCCGGTGGGTGGAGTACATCGGAGTTCCGTTGGTGTCGCTGGTCCGCTCGCTGGGGCCGCCGGTGGTGCTGCTCGTGGTCGGGGCGGTGCTCATCGTGCGGCAGCGGCCCGTCGGGGCGCGGCTGCTGTGGGCCGCGCTCGCGGTGAACCTCGTCGCGGCGGCCCTGCCGTTCGTGTGGCGCTTCGTCCAAGTGGGCACCGGGTTCGCCACGGAATCGGTCGCCGGGCTGGTCATGATGCTGCTGCAACCGCTGGTGGAGTTCTGCGCCTGGCTGCTGGTGCTGGGTGTCGTCGTGTCCCGGGGTCCCGCAGGCCAAGCTATGCTGCCGGAGCCCGCCCGCAGCCGATCAAGGGACCCGGCGTGATCGAATCGATGGCCTCGCAGTTCATCGTCGTACTGACCAGTTACACGGCGTCCTTCCTGATCGCCGTTGTCGGGCTGATCCTCTGCATGGCCAAGCGGCCCCGTTCGCGCGGTCTCATCGCCACCGCCATGGTCATCTTCCTCGTCAAGGTCATCATCGGCGCCGTATGGCAGCTCGCCTTCGTTCCGTACATGATGGCGAACAGCGGCGGCGGTCCCGCCATGACCATGGGCTTCAGCCTGTACGCGATCGTCGACCAGATCATGCTCGTCGCGGTCTGGGTGCTCGTCCTCATCGCGCTGTTCAAGCGCGACGACAGTGCGCCCGCCTCTCCCGCGCCGTACTACGCCTCCGGCGGCCCGGCACCCGGCCAGCCGTGGGGCCGGCCCCAACCGGGCGCGCAGCCGGGCGCCCCAGCACCCGGGCAGGACTACGGGCCGCCTCCCGGCGCCGCCCCCGGGTTCGGCGCGTCGCCCGGCCCGCAGTACGGCCCCGGTCAGGGGCCGCCCGCCGGCCAGGACCACGGCACGGGGCCGCGCCCCGCACCCGGGCAGGACTACGGCCAGCCCTCCGGCAGGCACGGGTACGGGCCCGGCCCCGAGTCCGGCCGCTCGTAGGGCGCACGGTCCGCGGCGCCGCCGCTCACTGCGCCGGGGCGCCGCGCCGCGGCCGCCGCGGGTCCGGGGCGGCGACCCCGCGGGGCAGCACCGCGACCGGCACGATGGCGGCGCGCAGGATGTCGATGTTGGTGTCGCCGAGGAACACCCGGCGCAGCGGGCCCGAACGGCCCGAGGCGCACACCAGCAGGTCGCCCTGGTACCACTCGATCCGCCCCAGCGCCGCGGCGACACTGGTCCCGGTCGCCGTCTCCGTGCTGACGTAGGCCGGGTCGAGGTGCGGCGCCGCGGCCGCGCTCGCGACGGCGGCCCGGAGGTCCTCGTCCGCCTCGATGCTCAGCTTGCGCAGCATCTCGGTGCGCAGCTCGGTCGCCCGCGTACCGGACACCGACCCGCCGATCAGCAGGGTGACCAGGCGCAGCGGCAGCTCCATGCTCTCGGCCATCGAGGCGGCTAGGGCCAGCGCGCGGTCGGCGCCCTCCTGGCGCAGGTAGGAGAAGGTCAGCCGCTCCAGGCGCCGCACCTCCTGCGCCGCGAATCCGCTGGGCGCCATGACGACCGGCACCGGTGCTCCGTGCAGCAGCTGGTCGGCGGTGGAGCCCATGCGCAGCCGGCCCTTGCGGCCGCCGGGTGCCGAGCCGATCACCACGGCGTCGGCTCCCCTGCCGCTCGCGAAGTCGGCGAGGCCGTGCCCGCTGCCGCGGTGGAAGTGCACCTCGTAGTCGACGCGCCCCGGTTCGTGGGGCCGCACCGGAAGCAGCGACTCGATGATCGCGCGGGCGTTGTCGAGCGCCGCGCCGGACTGCTCGCGCAGGTAGGCGACCCACTCGGCGTCCACTGCGCCCTTGGTGTGCGTGGGCCAGCCCGTCGGCGGCACGTTCACCACGGTCAGCCGCGCGCCGGAGCGCCCGGCAAGCAGCAGGGCCAGTGCGAGCGCGTCGGCTCCGCGCGCGTTGGGCTCGTAGCCGGCGACGACGTGTCCGGGTCTCATCACCCTTCACCTCCCGCTGCGTTGCGCATGCCGGTATCGCCCTTGGCGAGCCGGGAGTGCCGCCGCCCGTACCCGAAGTAGACAACGAGGCCCAGCGCGCTCCACAGCAGGAAGGCGATCCAGGTGCTGTGGCCGAGCTGGGTCATCAGGAAGACGCAGAACGCGGCGCCCAGCACGGGCGTCAGTGGGAACAGCGGCGTCTTGAAGCTGCGGGGCAGGTCGGGGCTTGTCCGGCGGAGGATCATCACGCCGATGTTCACCAGTGCGAACGCGAACAGGGTGCCGATGCTGGTGGCGTCGGCGAGTTCGCCCAGCGGGATGAACCCCGCGAGGACCGCGACGAAGGCCGACACGATCCAGATGTTCGCCGCCGGCACCTGGCGGCGCGGGCTGACCTTGGAGAAGACGCGGGGGATGAGGCCGTCCCGCGACATCGCGAACAGGATGCGGGTCTGGCCGTACAGCACGACCAGGACCACGCTGGCGATGGCGATGACCGCGCCGAGCGAGAGGACCACGGCCGGCCACGCTGAGTCGGTGGTGCTGGTGAGGACCATCGCCAGCGACGCCTCGCTCTCGCCGAGTTCGGTGTAGTGCACGGCCCCGACCGCGGCCAGGCCCACCAGCACGTAGCTGACGGTGACGATGAGCAGGGAGAGCATGATCGCGCGGGGCAGGTCGCGCGTGGGGTTCTTCGCCTCCTCCCCCGCCGTCGACGCGGCGTCGAAGCCGATGTAGGAGAAGAACACCTTCGCCCCGGCCGCGCTGATCCCCGCGACGCCCATCGGGGCGAACGGGGCGAGGTTGGCGGAGTTGAACGCCGTGAACGCCACCACGCAGAAGAACGCGAGGACGGCGACCTTGAGGACCACCATGACGCCGTTGGCGGTGGCGCTCTCCGAGGCGCCGCGCAGCAGCAGCCACGTCGCCAGGAGCACCACGGCGATGGCAGGGATGTTGACGACGCCGCCGTCGGGTCCTGGCGGCGCGCTCAGCGCGGTCGGGATGGTGATGCCGACGGTGCCGCCGAGGAACTCGTTGAGGTACTGGCCCCAGCCGACCGCGACGGCGGACACCGACACGGCGTACTCCAGCAGCAGGCACCAGCCGCACACCCAGGCGACGAGCTCGCCCATCGTCGCGTAGGCGTAGGAGTAGGAGGACCCGGACACCGGGATGGTCCCGGCGAGCTCGGCGTAGGACAGCGCGGAGAACAGCGCCGTCACGGCGGCGAGGACGAACGCGAGGACGACGGCGGGGCCCGCCAGTGGGGCGGCCTCGCCCAGGACCACGAAGATCCCGGTGCCCAGTGTTGCGCCCACGCTGAACATGGTGAGCTGGGCCAGGCCCATGGTGCGCTTGAGCCGGCCGCCCTCGCCCTGCCCGCCCTCGCCGACGATCGCCGCCGCGGGCTTGGTCCGGACCAGGCTCCGCAGGAAGGACGCCCCGCCGGTCGGATAGGCGTTCGCCATCGGACTCCCCCCCTACTCCCCGGCGCGCCGGGGCCCCGGGTCCATCGTGGGACTGCTCGGACGGGTCGCCGCCGCCTCCGCGCCGGGCGCGGAGGCGGCGGCGCGGCTACTGGCTCATCTCCTGGCCCGCTTCGGGGCCCAGCCCGCTGGGCAGGCCCGGCCCCGATGTGCCGACCTCGGGGTAGGTGCCGCTCGGCGTGACGATCGTGCCCGCCTTGCCGGCGAGGATGTCGACGGCGTCGGTCAGTTGCCCGATGGCGGCCATGTCGCCGGTCAGTTCGGAGAACCGGCAGATCGCCTCGACCTTGGGGCCCATGGAGCCCGCGGGGAAGTCCATTGCCCGCAGCTGCCCGGGCGTGGCGTTGGCGATCTCGCGCTCGCCGGGCCCGCCGAAGTCCTCCATCACCCGGGGGACGTCGGTGAGCAGCAGCAGGGCGTCGGCCTCCAGCGCCTCGGCGAGCAGGGCGGCGGTGAGGTCCTTGTCCACGACCGCCTCGACCCCGGCGAGCTGCCCCTCCTCGTTGCGGATCGCGGGCACGCCGCCACCGCCACCGCAGACGACCAGCGCGCCGGAGTCGAGCAGCAGCCGGATCAGCCGGGTCTCCACGACCCGCTGCGGGCGCGGCGAGGGCACCACCCGGCGCCAGTACGCCCCGTCGGGTTTGACCACCCAGCCGCGCTCCGCCGCCAGGCGGTGCGCCTCGGCCTCGTCGTAGACGGGCCCGACGAACTTGGTGGGGTCGGAGAACGCGGGGTCGCCCATCGACACCAGGGTCTGGTTGATGAGCGACGCCACCTGGCGGCCCGGCAGGGCGTTCTGCAACGCCTGGAGCAGCCAGTACCCGATCATGCCCTGGGTCTGGGCGCCCAGCACGTCGAACGGGTAGGGCTGCGACAGGGACTTGTCGGCGGCGCTCTGCAACGCCAGCACCCCGACCTGCGGTCCGTTGCCGTGGGTGAGCACGAGCTGGTGCTCGGCGGCCAGCGGGGCGAGCGCCCGCACCGCCTTCGCCACGTTGGCGCGCTGGATCTCGGCGTCGGGCTTCTCGCCGCGTTGCAGCAGCGCGTTCCCGCCGAGTGCTACGACCACCCGCATCGCGATCAGCCCCCCAGCGTGGCGACCATGACGGCCTTGATGGTGTGCATGCGGTTCTCGGCCTGGTCGAAGACGATCGACGCCGGCGACTCGAACACCTCGTCGGTGACCTCCAGCGCGTCCAGCCCGAACTTCTCGTAGATCTGCTCGCCGACCTTGGTCTCGCGGTTGTGGAACGCGGGCAGGCAGTGCAGGAACTTCACGTCGGGGTTGCCCGACGCCTTCAGCGCAGCGGCGTTGACCTGGTACGGCTTGAGCATGTCGATGCGCTCGGCCCACACCTCGGCCGGTTCGCCCATGGACACCCACACGTCGGCGTAGACGAAGTCGACGCCCTTGAGGCCCGCGCCGACGTCGTCGGTGAAGGTGATCTTCGCGCCGGTCCGCTCGGCGATGGCGCGCGCCGGGCCGCCCACCAGGTCCTCGTGCGGCCACAGGTCCCTGGGCGCCACCATCCGCACGTCCAGGCCCAGCAGCGCGCCGGCGACGGTCAGCGAGTTGCCGAGGTTGTTGCGGGCGTCGCCCATGTAGGCGAACTTCAGTTCGCGCAGCGGCTTGTCGGTGTGCTCGCTCATGGTGAGGAAGTCGGCGAGCATCTGGGTCGGGTGCCACTCGTCGGTGAGCCCGTTCCACACCGGCACACCGGCGTGCGCGGCGAGCTCCTCGACCAGCGCCTGCTTGGACCCGCGGTACTCGATCCCGTCGAACATGCGGCCCAGTACCCGCGCGGTGTCCTTCATCGACTCCTTGTGGCCGATCTGGGAGCCCGACGGGTCGAGGTAGGTGACGTGGGCGCCCTGGTCGTGCGCAGCGACCTCGAACGCGCAGCGGGTGCGCGTGGAGGTCTTCTCGAAGATCAGCGCGATGTTCTTGCCGACCATCCGCTGCTGCTCGGCGCCGGCGTACTTGGCGGCCTTCAGGTCGGCGGAGAGCTTCAGCAGGAACGCGAACTCCGCCGGGGTGAAGTCGAGCTCCTTGACGAAGTTGCGGTTGCGCAGGTTGAACGCCATTGCGGCAGGGTCCCCTCAGTGGTGGCGTGCGGTCTCGGGCCTGCGGACGCGCCGGTCCCCCCGGCGCGCCCGTCCTCGCTCAGCATTGTGCTCGTCATGCGTCCCGCTGGATCGGGCAGGTCATGCAGTGCGGCCCGCCCCTGCCGCGGCCCAGCTCACTGCCGCGGATCGTGATGACCTCGACGCCGTTCTTGCGCAGGTAGGTGTTGGAGGTGACGTTGCGCTCATACGACAGGACCACCCCCGGTTCGACCGCGAACACGTTGCAGCCGTCGTCCCACTGCTCGCGCTCCGAGGAGAACACGTCCTGGGTGGGGGTGAGGACCTTGATGGAGTCCAGCCCGGCGGCGTCGGCGATGGCGCGGTGCATCTCCTCCGGGCGGTGGTCGGTGACCTTGAGCTCCTTGTCGTTGTCGCCGGGCTCGATCGTGTAGGACGGCAGCATGCCGAGGCCCGCGTACTTGGTGAACACCCCGTAGTCGACGTTGGTCATGACCGTGTCGAGGTGCATCACGGCGCGCGCCTTGGGCATCCAGATGCCGAGGATGCGCTCGGCCCCGCCCTTCTTGAACAGCTCCTGGGCGAGCATCTCCACCGACTGGGGCTGGGTGCGCTCGCTCAGGCCGATCAGGACCGACCCGTTGCCGATCGGCATCACGTCGCCGCCCTCGATGGTGGCGGGGGCGTTGGTCTGGCCCTGGTTCCAGACCTGGAAGTCGGCGTCGGCGAACATCGGGTGCCACCGGTACACCGCCTCGTAGTGGGTGGTCTCGCGCATGCGCGCCTTCTTGCGCATGGGGTTGATCGAGACGCCGTTGTACAGCCAGCACGAGGTGTCGCGGGTGAAGATGTGGTTCGGCAGCGGGGTGAGGATGAAGTCGTCCATGTCGAGCGTGTGGAACCACACCGACTTGGGCTCCTCCATGCGCTCCAGCATCTCGCGCTTGGTGACGCCGCCGATGAGGTACCGGCGCAGCGTCTCGGTGTCCATGGCGTCGAAGGCGTTGCGGACGGCGTCGATGGCCAGCGGGCCGAAGAAGCGCTCGTCCATGGCGCGGTCCAGGATGTAGGTCCTGGCCTCGGGCATCTCCAGGACCGTCTGGAGCAGCTCGTGGAACAGGTGGACGCGGGCGCCGCGGTCGCGCAGGAAGTCCGAGAACGCGTCGTGCTCCTCGCGCGCCCGCTTGACCCAGAGCACGTCGTCGAAGAGAAGGGCGTCCTTGTTGGTCGGGGTGAGGCGTTTCAACTCCAGGTCCGGGCGGTGCACGATGACCTGGCGGAGTCGTCCGACCTCGGATTCGACGGAAAACGTCATGGCTCCTCGCTCTTTTGCTATCCGCACCGGCCCGGCTGCGCCGGACCGGTGCCTGTCGACGTCGGCGTGCCGGTCACGACCGCTCGCCGGACACCGGCGGGCGCCCGCTCCGGCCCTCGCCCGGCCCGTACTCGCCGCGCCCGGCCTTGGCCCAGATGTACACGGGCACGCCCAGCAGCATGATCAGCATGCCCTGAAGTACCGCCTCCGGACCGGATCCGAACACCAGCCACAGCGAGAAGAGGAGCGCGACGACGGCGACCGTCACGTCGCGCGCCAGGTGCGCCGCGACGACGTCGCGCCCCCTGGTGACCAGCCAGTACAGCTGGGCGGCAGCGGAGAAGAAGTAGGGCAGCACCGAGGTGAAGGTCGCCAGCAGCAGGATCGTCTCGAAGGCGTCCTCGGAGTAGAAGTAGTTGAGTGCGGCGACGGCCGAGGTGAGCAGGGTGCCGATGACGATGGCGACCGAGGGCGCGCCGCGCCGGTTGGTCGTCGCGAAGGCCGTCGGGAACAGCCCGTCGCGGGCCGCCGCCATCGGCATCTCGGCGACGAGCATGGTCCACCCGTTGAGCGCGCCGATGCCGGAGATGATGGCCATCACCGCGAACAGGTAGCCCCACACCTCGCCGCCGAACATGTTGTCGACCGCCAGGGCGAACGGCGCCTCGGAGTTCACGAGTTCGTCGTGCGGGACGTTGCCCATGACGGCGACCGTGCCCAGCAGGTAGACCAGCGTCACGGCGAGCGTCCCGTAGACGCTCGCCCGCCCGATGTTGCGCGCGGGGTCCTCGACCCGCTCGCCGACGACCGCGACGCTCTCCACACCGGAGTAGGCGAACAGCAGCACGGCGCCCGCGAGGGAGAACGCGGAGACGAAGGAGCCGCCCGTGACATCGGCGGCGCCGATGAACGGCCCGAAGTTCCCCGGGTCGATGAAGAGCAGCCCGACCAGGCCGACGAACACCAGCGGGACGAACTTCAGGACGGTGGTGACGAGCTGGAAGCGGCCGATGTTGCGGACACCGGACAGGTTCACCACCGCGGGGATCCACAGGCCGACCAGTGCGAGGACGGTCTTGCCGAACGGGTTGTCCCACGGGACGAAGACGTTGACGTAACCCACCCAGGCGACGGCGATCCCGGCGTTGCCGGCCCACGCGGTGATCCAGAACGACCACGCGTTCCAGAACCCGGCGAACTCGCCGAACGCCTCCCGCGCGTAGGCGTAGGGCCCGCCGGAGGCGGGCACGCGGGCGCCGAGCCGACCGAAGACCATCGCGATGGCGAGCGCGCCGATGGACACCGCGCCCAACGCGAGGATGCTGACGGTGCCGTACCTGGCCATGTTCGCCGGCAGCAGGAAGATCCCGGTGCCGACCACGTTGCCGATGACCAGGGTCGTCGCGGTGACCAGGCCGAGCCGCGGCCCCTTTCCGGCGTCGGCGCCGTCGCCCTCCGCGGACCGCGGCGCCGTCGGGCTGCTGCCGGCGGTCACCGCGGACCGCCCGAAATCGCGTGCATCGTCCCCCCTGGATGCGCGGGTCCCGTGCCGACCGTGCCCCGTGCGCCGCCCCGGGTCCGCGCGCCCGGCGGTGGCCGCGCGGGATCCCCTGGTCCGGGCCCTCCGTTGACCAGGTCCATCAGAACAGCAGGACCCGTCGGCTACGAGGGGTACGCACCCCATTTCACCCAAAAATTACCGAGAGTGAGCACTCGTCCCCCCGGCGCGTCGCGGCAGGCCACCGGCTCGTAGAATGGCCGTTCGTGAGTGCCCACGCTGCCGCAGGCGAACCCCGCCGCGCCCTGAACCCGATTCCCGGTGCGGCAGCGATGCTGCACGCCATGAGCACGTCGATCCCGCCCACCTGGATGGTGCTCATCGGCATCGTCTCGGTGCAGGCCGGGGCCGGGATCGCCAAGAACCTGTTCGGGGTCCTCCCGCCGAGCGCCGTGGTGTGGATCCGGCTGCTGACCTCGGCGATCGTGCTGGTGGCGATCGCGCGCCCCGTCCTGCGGGGCCGCAGCCGCGCCGACTGGCTGACCGCTGCCGGGTTCGGCCTGACCCTGGCCACCATGAACTGGGCCATCTACGAGTCGTTCGCCCGGATCCCGCTCGGCATCGCGGTGACCATCGAGTTCCTCGGTCCGCTGTCGGTCGCGATCGCCGGGTCCCGGCGCAAGGTCGACCTGCTGTGGGTGGCGCTCGCCGCCGGAGGCGTCGTCCTGCTGGGCCGGGGCGGCGGCGACGTGACGTTCGCCGGGGTGGCCTTCGCCCTGCTCGCGGGGGTGGCGTGGGCGGGCTACATCCTGCTCAGCGCCGCGACGGGGCAGCGCTTCTCGGGGACGTCCGGGCTCGCCATCGCCAGCGTCGTCGGGGTGCTGCTGATGACCCCCGCGGGGGTCTACCAGGGCGGCGAGGCGCTGCTCGACCCGCGGCTGCTGCTCATCGGGCTGGCGGTGGGGGTGCTGTCGTCGGTGGTGCCCTACACCCTGGAGATGCAGGCGCTGCGGCGCATGCCGCCGCGCGTCTTCGGCATCCTCATGAGCCTCGAACCGGCCGCGGCGGCGATGGTCGGCATGCTGCTGCTGTCGGAGTTCCTGTCCGTCCCGCAGTGGATCGCGATCGGCTGCGTCGTCGCGGCGAGCGTTGGCGCCACGCGCTCCGCGCGTCCGGGCCCGGACGCCCCCGCCGAGGGCCGCGCACCGGACCCCGGCCCCGGCGGCCCCCGCGACGGCACCTGAAAAGCTGTTGGTGTGCCGGACCGGCCCGTCCCGGTCAGGATGTGTTTCGGCGGTCGCGGGGGCCCGCGACCGCCGAAACACGTCCTCTCCGTCTAAAATCCGGACCGGTGCCCCGGCAGTCACTGACCCACCGCTGGAGGGCGGCGCACATCAGGGACCCGATGAACACCGCAGCCAAGTCCTACTACGCTGTGTCGTATGACTGGTTCCCCTCCCGTGCTCGCAGCCGACGACCTCGTCCTCCTCGGTCAGCCGTTCTGGCTATGGCAGGTCGGCGTCGCGATCGTCGGCGTGGCGGCGCTCCTCATCCTGGGCAGCCGGCTCTGGCACCCGCGCATCGCGACCCTGCGGTGGTGGGCGCTCGGCAACATCGTCGTCAACGCGGGGATCTCGGTCACCGGGGCGACCGTCCGGGTCACCGAGTCGGGGCTGGGCTGCTCGGAGTGGCCCCGGTGCACACCCGAGAGCTTCGTCCCGGTCGGCGGGGACCACTCCGCGTTCAACGCCGCCATCGAGTTCGGCAACCGGACGGTGACCTTCCTGGTCCTCGCCGTGGGCGTGCTCATCTTCATGGCGGCACTGCGCCTGCGACCGCGGCGCCGCGACCTCATCACGATGGCGACGATCATCCCCATCGGCGTCCTCGGCCAAGGGGTCGTCGGCGGCATCACCGTGTGGTCGGACCTGCACCCCGCCGCCGTGGGCGGGCACTTCCTGCTCTCGACCCTCGTGGTGGTGCTCACCGTCGCGTTCTACGTCCGCTGCCGCCAACCCGAGGGTCCGCTGCGCCGCACCGTCACGCCGCTCACCCGCCGGGTGGCGGGCGTCCTGACCGTGGTCGGGTTCGCGCTGATCGTCCTCGGCACCGTGGTCACCGGCACCGGCCCGCACGGCGGCGACCTCGAAGCGCCCCGCTACGGCTTCGACATCGTGACCGTCACCCGCCTGCACTCCGGGCTGGCGTGGCTGACGGTGGCGCTGTCGGTGGCGCTGATGGTGCTTCTCATGCGCACGGGCGCGCCGCGCGCCCTGAGAGTCCAGGGGTGGCTGCTGCTCGCCGCGCTCACCGCCCAGGGCGCCATCGGCTACACCCAGTACGCACTGGGCCTGCCCGAAGCGCTGGTGGTGCTGCACGTGCTCGGCTCGGCCCTGGTGTGGGTCGCGATCCTGCGCGTGTGGTTCGGCACCGCCGAACGGGTCGCCGCCGACGCGCCCGACGTCCCCACTGGCACCGGTGGGACCACCGGCGAGCGGGTCACCACCCCCTAGACGGGGGTGGCGGACCCTGCTGCTGCCCGGGAGTCGGACCACCCTGACCGGGGCCGCCAGGGGCGCCGGGGATCCGGTAGTCGGGAGCGGACGCGGGCGGGCCCTGGGGTGCGGGCGGGGCCTGATTCCCCCCGGGCGGCGGGCCGCCGGGACCCGGGGCGGGCGGACCCTGCTGCTGCCCGGGAGGCGGCCCACCCTGGCCGGGACCCGCGCCGGGAGCGCCCTGCGGCTGCTGGGCGCGTGCGGCCTGCGCCTGGGCGATGACGTGGGAGAACTGCTCGCGCTTGAGGAAGCCGGAGTCGGTGGGCGCCGACGCCCACGACGGGGCGACCGGCTGCGTGACCCGCCCGATGAACGCCTCGCGGGCGACGTGCATGAGCGCCAGGATGGAATCGCGGCGCTCGCTCCAGTCGGGGCGCGCCACACCGCGGTCGAGCCGCTGGTGCATCAGCGCCAGCTCGGTCGCGGCGAGCTGGTAGTCGCCCATGGCGCGCTTGCCGCGGGGGCCGGCGGTCTGCTGGGCCCACCGCCGCGCGCCGCGCCGCCCCGGGATGGTGCTCAGCATCGTGATGTCGGCCGGCGTGACCAGGCCCGTGGGGATGTAGGGCGGCAGGTAGTAGCCGATGGCGCCGACCTGGCGGCGGCGGTCCTGCACCGCGATGACGATGATCGTCACGAGCACGAAGAACAGCAGCACGTAGACGACGCCGAGGCCGAGGTAACCGAAGATCGTCGCGCCGTTCCACAGGCCGTGCAGCACGACCGCCGCCACCCAGCCGAAGAACGGCGCGAACATCCGCCCGCCGCCCTTGGTGATCGCGGCGTGCGCCACCCCGATCCCGATCATGGCGGTGTACAGCGGGTGGCCGAACGGGGCGATGATGCCGCGCAGGATGAACACGAACGCGAGCCCGGCGAATCCCTCGGAGAACAGCGAGTTCAGGAAGTACAGGATGTTCTCGGTGAACGCGAACCCGGTGGCGACCATCGCGGCGTAGACCACGCCGTCGGTGTAGGAGTCGATCTCGTGCCTGCGCCGCCACAGCAGCAGGAGCAGCACCAGGCCCTTCGCGCTCTCCTCGACCAGCGGCGCGCCGACGGCGGCGCTGAGGTAGTTGCCGAGGTCGGCGCCGAAGGTGGGAACGGCGTAGAACTGCATCCCGGCGGTGTTGAGGATGAACGACACGACGACGGCGACGCCCGCACCCCACAGGAACGCGAACAGCAGCATCGACCCGGGTTCGGGCTCCAACCGGTCGAGCAGCAGGATCAGCGGGATCAGGATGGTGACCGGGATGATGGCGGCGATCGCGCTGATGAAGAACGCGAGGAGGCCCACGGCCCCGCCGCCCGCCAGGCCCATGAGGAGCAGATAGCCCAGCATCAGCACCAGGCACAGTGCACTGACGATGATTCCCGCGACCAGCCCGAAGGAGTGCCGACCGGGTTTGCGTCCTTGGAGGATGGCCTTGGTGTCGAGAGGGGGCATAGCCCCAGAGCGTAACGCCTTGGGCGGGAGGTCAGGGCCTATGGCAGCGGCACGATCCGGTCACCTCCGGCACACACGGCGATCACGCCGTATCACAATCCGGCACACCCCTCCGAGCCCTCGCCCGGTCGGCCGATAGCCGCGTCGACCACCGGCGGCCACGCCACCCGCCTGATGGCCACCTCACCCGCCCGGAAGCCGGCCGCTCCCCGTCTCCGGATATCCGAACCGCGTCCCCGTCTCCGGAAATCCGACTGCCGCGCGGGCCCCGCCGCGCACCGGCGCGGCGGTACGATCACCCGGCACCCGAGACGGGAGAATCCATCCATGCAGGAGACCCGAAGCACCGTCGCCGCCCGATACCTGTGGGCGCTGCGGATCGCCGCAGTCCTTCAGACCGCCGCGCTGGCGTGGGAGTTCTTCACCGCAGGCCGCTTGGTGTCCGCCGATATGACGGTGCTGCCCCTGCACTCGTGGGGCGCGATCGGCCTGCACATCGCCTCCGGGATCCAGGTGCTGGCAGCGGTCGCCCTGTGGCGTCCCGGCGGCGGCCCGCTCTGGCCGGCGGTGGTCAGCGCCGTGGCGTTCGCCCTCAGCTTCCTCCAGGCATCCTTCGGCAGCAGCGGCAACCTCGCCGCCCACGTCCCGCTCGCGCTGACCCTGGTAGTGCTGGTCGTATGGGTCCTCTCCTGGTCCTGGACCCGCCGCACCACCTAAACCGCCGCGCCGGCCGAACAAACCCCCATCCCCGCATCCGCGGAGACCCCCACTCGCGCCTGGGGCAACGATGTGCGCACCCGCATCCTCAACGCCCGCACCGCCGCCGACCCGCCCCAGACACCGGCCCCCCGCACCGGATAGACGACCCTCCGGCCAAACCCCGCCCCAAGCAAGACCACGCCCGACAAACCACCCCCGCATGCGCGGGGAGCACTCCAGGGCCGCGGCCAGGGCTTGCAGCATCGCCGCGTTCTGGGCGGGTCCATCCCCGCGTGCGTGGGAGCGCTCTTGCTGGCCTCGAACGCTACCGCGACGCGTCCCCGATTCCGACCACTTCTCGAAAAACGGGAACACGCACCCGAACCACGCAAATAAGTCGAACGAACCCAACCTCCACGATCCCCAATCCCCCGCAGCGCGCCGACTCGAAGCGCCTGAGGAGCGGGGGTTCAGGTGTGGCCGCTGTCCGCGCCGGGGAGCATGACCGCGATCTGGCCGCGGATGTCCATGGCGATATCCTCCACGCTCGCCGCCAGGTTCACCGACGCCGCCATGCTGACGAACATGATGGCCGACACGATGTGCGCCAGTGTCGCGGCCTCGTGTTCATCGATCCTGGCGTCGCGGCCGATCACGGCAGCGATCGCCGACTCGGTTCGGGCCGTGATCATGAGGGCGTCATTGTGGCGGGGCTCCTCGGGGTCGCCGAACACCATCTCGCGCAGGTAGGTGCGTCCGTTCTCGATCTGTGTGCGGTTGCACTCCACGATGGGGCGGACGATGGCCATCACGGCGTCCAGCGTGTCGGTGATGCCCTCGGCGTCCCTGGTCCCCCGCTCCAGTGACTCGCTGTAGTGGGTGTTCTGCACCAGCAGGAGTAGTTCGCCCTTGCTCTTGGCATAGAGGAACAGGGTGCCGGTGCCGATATCGGCGCGCTCGGCGATCTGCTGGGTGGTGACCTCGTCGACCCCGTACTCGGCGAAGAGCTCACTGGCCGCTGCCGTGATGCGTTCGAGCTTCTGCTGCTTGTTGCGCTCGCGTCGCCCCTGCGGCCGGGAGGCGGATGGCATCGTGCTCTCCTTGCGGAATAAGGCATGACCATGATCAGTTATGAGCATAGTCATTATTGCGTGGGCTCGGAAATATCCGGGTTCATTCTTTCACGCAGGTGTGCAGCGCCCGCTTCTCAAGGCGGCGCCCACGACCGATCGACGCCAAGGACCGCCCAGTCCATGACGACTTCCTCGCACTGGCAGTCCTTCGCCCTCGGCCGGGACGAGCGCCCGCACACCCAGCGAACAGCAAGGAGAGCGACCATGCCCACACTCGACGGATCCGTCGTCCTGGTCACCGGAGCCAACGGCGGTATCGGCACGCAGTTCGTCAACGAAGCCCTGGCGCGCGGCGCGAGCAAGGTCTACGCCACCGCGCGCAGGCCCCGGAACTGGGACGACGAGCGCATCGTCCCCCTCCGTCTCGACATCACCGACCGCGCTTCCGTCCATGAGGTCGTCGAGGCCGCCGGCGACGTGACCGTGTTGGTCAACAACGCCGGGGCGTCGGTGTCCAGCCCGGGCATCCTCACGCACACCGACGAGGAGATCCGCACCAACGTCGAGACCAACTTCCTTGGCCCGCTCTTTCTCACGCGTGCCTTCGCCCCGATCCTGTCGGCGAAGAGGGGGTCGGTCGTCATCGACATCCACTCATTGCTGAGCTGGTACGCCGTCGCGGGCATCTACAGCGCCACCAAGGCCGCCCTGTGGTCGGCGACCAACTCCCTGCGCCTGGAACTCGCCCCGGAGGGAGTGCACGTCGTCGGGGTGCACGTGGGCTATGTCGACACCCCGATGGCCGCTCACTCCACCGGCCCCAAGACCGACCCCGCCGACCTGGTGCGCGCCGTGTTCGACGCCACCGAAGCCGGGCAGTACGAGGTCCTCGCAGATGAGGGCTCCGCCCAGGTCAAGGCAGGGCTCAGCGCCCCGGTCGAGGCGCTCTACCCGCAGCTCAACGCGACGAACACCTGAGTCCCCGGTCCCGGGCGCCGCCGAAAGGGCGCCCGGCTCGTCCCTTTCCCGGCCCCTGGACCCCGGCCATGGGCCGTCGGGTTCAGGGATTCACGGGCGCCCCGTGGCATCAGCGGGTGAGTTGGGCCCGGAAGGCCCTGATCCTGATCGGTGCATCACGGTCCGCGGTGCGTTCCTTGAGCCGCCGAGAGAGAAGGAGAAGACGTCGATCTCCTGGAACCCGAGGGCCCTGATGAAGTCGACCGCGTCAGCGGCCATCGCCTCCACGGTGTCGGGGACCTCGCCGGTCGAGGCATCGACACCGCGGTTGTCGAACGCGATGACGTGCCGTTCCCTGGCGACGGGATCGATGATGCGCGGGTCCCAGTTGTCCAGGGTCGCGGCCAGGTGCACGAAGAACACGACGGGGACACCGCCCCTGGGCCCGAGTTCCCGGTAGGCGCAGGTCGCCCCGCCCGCGCTGATCGTGCGGGTCGGCGCGTTCGCGTACGAGGTGTTGACCGGTTCGTTGCTGGTGTCGCGCATGACGGCTCCCTGGTGGTGTGCCGGCACGTGATCTCGACGGTGACGGACGATGCCGTGAAGGCGGGGGTGGCGGGGGTCAGGTGTGGCTGATGACGGCCTTGCCGCGGATACCCCCCTGCGCCAGTGCCTGGAGGGCCTGGGGTGTCTGGTCGAAGGGGAACACCCTCCCCACCTCGGGGCGCAGTTCGCCGTCGTCGACAAGCGCGCTGATCCGGCGTAGCTGGTCACCGTCGGCGCGCATGAACAAGAACTCGTACGTCACGCCGAGCTTCCGTGCCCGGCGGCGGATCCCCGCGCTCAACGCGGTGATCGCCAGGCGCAGCAACGGGTTCAGTCCGGCCGTCCGGGCGAATTCCGGATCCGGCGGACCGGAGATCCCGATGGCCTTACCGCCGGGCCTGAGCACACGCAACGACCTCTCCAGGTTCTTGCCGCCCAGGCTGTCGACTACAAGGTCGTAGTCGCTCAGCACCTGCTCGAAGTCCTGGCTGCTGTAGTCGATGACAGTGTCCGCGCCAAGTTCGCGGACGAAGTCGGCGTTGGCTGCGCTGGCGGTGGTGGCCACGGTCGCGCCGAGGTGTCTGGCGAGCTGGATCGCGATCGACCCGACACCGCCCGCGCCCGCGTGGACGAGGACCTTCTGCCCCGGCCCCACGTTGCCGCGTTCGACCAGCGCCTGCCAGGCGGTGAGCGCGACCAGTGGTAGTGACCCCGCCTCCACGACGGAGATCGACGAGGGCTTGAGCGCCAGGTCGGCCTCGGAGACAGCGATACGTTCGGCGAAGGTACCGATCCGGTCCTTGTCGGGCCGGGCGTACACCTGGTCCCCGGTCGTGAAGCCCTGGACCTCGGCACCGACGTCCATGACCGTTCCCGCGACGTCGTTTCCCAGGATCAGCGGGAGCTTGTAGGGCAGGATCTGCTTGAACTCACCGACGCGGATCTTCTCGTCCAGCTGGTTCAGCCCGGCGGCCTCCACCCGCACGAGCACATCACGGTCCCCAACGACCGGTTCGGGGACCTCGGCCTCGCGCGGCTCCTCGTTGTACCTCGTGATGACGAACGCTCTCATCCGTTGTCGCCCCTTCTCCGTGATGCCGGGTGTGGTGGTGCGAACCGCTCCACGCTGTGCGGGAGGACCGTCTCGCCGCGATGAACGCGCCGCGGTTCGGGAGGACGCCACCGTCCCGGAGGCGCGGCGGGCAACGGTGCGGCCGGGGCCACGGGCGTGGAAGCCCCTGGCCGGTGCGCCGCTGTCCGGTCTCTCCCCGGATTCCCGCACCTGAATTTAATGATCATGATCAATAATGAGTGTACTCATATATTGCGCAAAGGGCGAGCGCGACCCGTGAGCGCACGCCGAAGGGGCACCGGACCATCGTTTCCGCACCATGGGGGACGAGAACCGCCTGAGGCGGCCCGGGTACAGCCTCAGTGGGGTGTTCGCGGCAGTGTCCAGGCGTCGAGGTCGAGGCTGCCTTCGGCGGCCCGGGTGTACGCCATCGCCGTGGTCCACACCAGGGCCAGGCGGTCGGGCGCGGGCAGGGTGGACTCGCCCGTGAACACGCGAACGCGTTCGCGTGCCGCGGTGTCGAGCTCGCCCAGTAGCTCGGCGGCGCCGCCCATCCCGGACCTTTTCAGGGTGGGCACCAGTGCCGCGATCGCCGGGGCGGCGCCGCGCCCGCCCTCAGCGATGCGATGCAGTGCCCGGCGCAGTGCACCGGTAGGCGGCCGAGGTCCGGGGGCGGGCTTCGCCGCTGTCGCTGAGCCTCTTCCGGACGCCACTGCGGGCGCGTCGACCGTCGCCTCGGACTCCCCCGCCGCGGCGGCACCGGGAGGGCCTTCTCGCGAGGATGGCGGCGGGCTCGGCGGTGGGGCGTCCAGCTCGTCAAGTCCCAGGTTCACCCGGCCCGCGTACCGTTCGGGCAGCGGGTATCCCTGTCCCGTGGCGGAACGAGAGGCGGGTCCGAAGGAGGCGCCAAAGACGGGACCAGAGGCGGGTCCTTGGGCCGGGGCGAGGGCGATGGGGACCAGCGTGCGCGGCCGACCCGGGACGGGGCGGGCGACGATGCGGGCCGCCGTGCCGGGTCGGGCCGCCACCCGTGCCAGGTTGCGCGCCGTCATGCGGTCGTCGGGCGCCGCCGGTGCCAGGGACACTCGGCCGTCAAGACCGACCACCGCGGCCGTGACGGTGCCGTCCGGGCCCGGCCCGATGTCGGTGACGTCGGCGAACACGAAGTCCTCGCCCGTCCGGTGGGACGGTGCGGCCAGTGCCGCCAGCGCGCGTTCGACCTGCCTGCCCGCCGGCTCCTCCCACAGGCTGCTCAGCGGCTCTTCCCACCACGTGGCGCCGCCGACGGCAGCGGCGGTGGCGGCCGTGCCGCCGCTCAGCCTGCCGTCGGCGCTGCCGCTCGCCGCCTGCGCGAGGGCCCCCGAGCGGGTGAGGTCGCGGTGGCTCATCGTCAGCCCGCCGAACTCGACCGGCCCCCGGTACGCGGCGGTCACCTGGCCGGGGCCGCCCGGAACGACGCCGCCGATGCGCCACAACGTCGGCGGCCCGTACGACCCCGCGGCGACGACGTGGCTCACCACCCCCGCGTAGCCCGACCCGGTGACCACGCGCTCGCACGCCAGCCCGTAGAGGCGCAGGCCACCGATTTCCGTATAGGCGCGGCGGGCCACCCCGGCGTCGGCGAGCACCGCCGCGGGGCGCGGCCCTTCAGGGCCGCCGCCCAGCCGCCAGGCGAGTTCGAGCAGGTCGGAGAGTGCCGCCGCGTAGCCGGAGAGCGCGAAATCAGGGGTCTCCGCGTCGCGGATCCCTGCGGCGGCGGTCGTGCACGCCGCCGCCAGCCGCGGCAGCCGGGCGGCGCGCGCCGCCGACGCGGCCCGGAGCAGGCCGGTGCGGTGCGGGACGCCGGCCGCCCGGACTCCCGTTGCAAGCAGGTCGGCGCCCGCGGCCCAGGCCAGGCGCGCGGACTCGGCTGCGTCGGCGCCGAGTGCGACCGGAGTTCGGAGACCGGCTGAGGGCTGGACACCGGCCGGGGCCTGGGACCCGTCCGGGGCCCGGCGACCGGCCGGTACGCTGCGACCGGCGGGATCCTGGAGACCGGCCGAATCCTGGGGCCCTGCCACTTCGGGCCCCGGGCCGGGCGCTCCGTCCGCAGCGGGGCTCCCCCCGGCGGGCTCCTCCGGGTCATCGGTGGCAACGTCGAGGACGCCGATGACGGCGAGCAGGTGCAGGCAGCGGGGGCCGAGCAGGCAGCTGCACCCGACCTCGGACGCGTCGGTGAGCACGGCCGCGTCCAGCCGCACGGTCTCCGCTCCCGCTGCGACGCGCCACCCGCCGTCCTCGCGCGTCCACTGCCATTCCCGCGCGGCACGCGGGTCGGCGTCGAGCTTGCGGCGGACCCGCGCCGGCGCCGCCTCCAGCAGCCGCGCCGCAAGCCCTGCCTCGATCACGGGACGCTCGGGGCCCGCAGCGGGCTCCCGTCCCTCTGCCTGTTCCTGTGACTGTCCCTCTGCCTGTCCCTCTGCCTGTCCCTGTGCTGTCATCCGCGCACCTTCGACCCGATCCAGGCGGCGAGCTCCTCGGGAGACAGCGCCGCAACGGGCATGCCCGCCGCTGCGAACCGCTCGGCAAGGGCCCGGTTGTACACCGGTTTCCCGGTGTCATCGAGTGCGGCCAGCCCGAGGACGTGGGCGCCGCTGCCGACCAGGGCCCTGACCTCGCCGAGGGTCCGCGACAACCGCCCGCCCTCCTCGAAGTCGGTGATCAGCGCGACGATGCTGCGCCGGGGCACGGTGACGCGCGACCGCGCGTGCGCGAGCCCTGCGCCGATGTCGGTACCGCCGCCGACCTTCACCTCCAAGAGCAGGCTCAACGGGTCGCCGACCCGGTCGGTGAGGTCGACGACCTCGGTCGAGAACGCCGTGAACGACACGCTCAGGGCCGGGAGCCCGTGCAGGACTGCGGCGACCAGCGCGGCGTAGATCGTGGAGCGCTCCATGGACCCCGACACGTCGACCACGATGTGCACGTGCCAGTCGGCGCTGCGCCTGGCGCGGCTGCGGAACACCGGCCGCTCGGGGATGACGATCGGGGCGCCGTCGTCCCCGCTGCGCGCCGTGTGCAGGTTCGCGCGGATGGTCCGCCCGAGGTCGAGCCGCCCCGACTGGCGGCGCGTGGGCCGGGGCACGCTCAGCCCCGCCAGTGCCGGTCGCATGCGCCGCGCCAGCTGTGCGACGAGCATCCGGGTCAGCGCGGCGACGAGCGGCCGGAGCCGGGCGAGCCGGGACTCCGGCAGCGCGCCGCTCAACGCCAGGACGTGTTCGAGCAGGCCGACCGATGGGACGACCCGTTCGGGGTCGAGCTCGGTCAGGACGTCGGAGCGGCCCCGCTCGGCCGCGCGACCGATGACCTCCTCGCGGACCCGCGTCCCGAACAGCGCCTCCAGTTCGGCGGCCCATTCCCGGACCGACGGGGCGGACGCCCCGGTCCCCCCGGTGGTGCCGCCGCCTCCCGTGCCGAACGGCCCCCCGTCCCGCGAGCCTTCACCATGGCCGCGCCCGTAGAGCTGGTCGAGTGCCGCGGCGGCGCGGCCCCCGTCGGATCCGGCCGAGCAGCCGGGGGGTTGGCCGAGGATCAGCCGCCAGCGTTCCAGTGGTCCGATGACGGGGACGGGGCTGGGACGGATGGGGGCGGGCGGCCGGGCGCCACCGCCGCCACCAGTCCGCGGTTCACCCGCGGGAAGGGACATGCCCGGAGCCGGAGGGAGGGGCGCGCCCGCGGAAAGGAGCACACCCTCCGAAAGGGCCGCGCCCGGTGGGAGGGCCGCGCCCGCAGGAAGGGCCGCGCCCGCGGCGGCGTCGCCCAGCACACCGGGGGCGAGGGCCTCGGCGGCGGAACGCCCCGCGAGGTCGGCCGCCACCCATGCGGCGCGGCGGTCGGCGTCGAGGACGAGGTCGCCTTCCGCGAGCTCGCCATGGTGCTCGGTGATGGCATCGAGGAAACGGGAGCGGGCAGCGGCCGACAGGGCGTCGAACCCCTCGCGGAGTGCGGGGAGCCGGGTGAGGAAGTCGCGGTCGGGCCACGACTCGATGCGGTCGCTCATGGCGTCGAGGACGGCGGGGTCGGCCTCGATCAGGGGCGCCGCGACAATCAGGACACCGGCGAGGCGGTGCGCGAGCGCGCGACCGCCGGAGCCCTCAGCGCCGTCAGCCTCCGCGGGCCGCACCATTGCACGCCCGGCGTCCTGATCCACCGCTCCCCCAGCCGGGCTTGCCGCTCCCCCAGCCGGCCCTGGCGAGCCACCGACCGGACCCGAAGCGCCACCAACCGCGTCCGGCGCGCCACCACCCGACCCCTCAGCGCCACCAGCCGCCACCGGCCGCACACCGGCACGCCCCGCGTCCGGCCCGCTCCCCGCGCCGATCGGACCGTCCACTCCCCCTCGCTGAACCGGCGCGTCCGCCGCCCCGGGCGAAGGTCCCGACAGGTCGAGCCAGCCTGCGAGGCGGGCGGCGAGGTCGGCCGGGGTGAGGGCGTCGACCAGGACCAGGGCGGACGTTGCCGCGCCCTGGGCCAGGGGTCCGCCGTCGGCCGCGAGTCGGCGCAGGTGCCACAGCAGCCGTTGGGGGCCGACCGCGCCGGGGATCGCGGCCTGGGCCTGGACCAGGCGGACGACGTGCAGGAGCGCCGCCGCGTCGGCGCGGTCGGTGCTGCCCGCGATGCCGGGCACCGATGCGACGGCGGCCTCGGCGAGCCGGGTCCGCAGCAGCGGGATCGCCGACGGCGCCGCGGCCATGCCGGGAACGCCCCCGTCCGCGACACGGTGCACCTGGTCGTGCAGCGCGACCGCCTCTGCCAGTCCGGCCCGCGGCAGTACCGCGGATCCGATGCGCTCGCCCAGTTCGGCGACGAGATCGGGCAGCCCGCACTCGGCGGCGTGCACGAGCAGTGCGCCCGCTGCGGCCGGGGTGAGGTCGTCGCCCGCCGCGCGCAGGTCGGCGGAGAGGCGCCCGCGCGCCGCGCCTTCGAGGGTGACGCCGAAGCACGACGCGATCTCCAAGGTGGCGTCGGTCGTGGCGAGCCACTGGGCGCGCCACCGGCGGCCCAGCGGTTCGGCGCCGCCGAGGCCCGAGACGTCGGACTCCTCTGCGTAGGAGACTCCGGCGGCGCGGGTGCGGCTCAGCGCGACGTGGCGGGCGCGGTCGCGCTCGTTGCGGAACGGTTCGAGGCGCAGGTCGCGGCGCTCCCTGCCGCCGGGCCCCGGCAGCCCCAGTTCGGTGAGCACCGCGGCGGCATGGACGAGGAGCCCGGACGCCGGGGCGTCGGACGCCGGTGTGCCGCGGCGGTCGCCGACGAGTTCCCGCTGTGCCGCCGCTGCGACGGCGCGGGCCCTACCGAGTGGCTCACCCTGCGCGAGAGCGCTGGTCATGCCTTCGATCAGTTCGCGCCGCCCCGGGGCGGGCAGGCCGCGGATGGCGGCGAGGTCGCGGGCCATGCGGAACGCGGCGGTGGAGTCGGGCACCCCTGCGGCGTGGCCGGTGTCGCGCAGGCGGCGCGTCACAGCGGCGAGGCGGCGGGCGGCCGCCTGCGCGACGAGCGCGGGGTCGCCGCCGGAGCGGTGGACGTCCTGCTGCCACTCGGGGTCGCGGATGCCCGCCGGGTAGCCCGACCGGGAGTCGAGCAGGTCGAAGGTGTAAGGGATCAGCGCGGTGCGGATCGTCCCCGCGCCACCGGGCTCGGGGACGGGGACCTCGTGGGTGGCCGGCAGCGCAGGGAGGCCGGGCTCGGGGACAGGAACCTCGTGGGCGGCCGGCAGCGCAGGGTGACCGGCCCCCGGACCGCCGTCCTCGGGCAGCAGAGCGGGGGCGTGGAACGCTCCGACGACCGCGACGGGGCGGCGCGCGCCCACTTCGGCGACCGTCTCCTCGACGCGGCGGCGCATCCACGCCTCGCGCATCAGGTCGCGGGGCGCCACACCGCCCCGCGCGTCCTCGTCGGCGCGGTTCAGCCAGCCCATGGCGAGCCCGGCGCGGCGGACCCTCTCGGGGTCGGCGCCGTAGGACCGCGCCTCGACCAGCCGGTCCCATAGCTCCTCGCCGCCGTCGACGCCCTCGGCGCGGGCGACCGCCGCCGCCGGGCCTGCTCCGGGCGGAGCGAGCGCCGGGCGGTCCTGCGGGGAGGGGACGGACGCGGGAAGGTCGATCGCGCGCACCGGCACCCCGTTGTCGCGTGCCCACCGCACCGCTGCGAGCTCCGGGGAGAAGTCGGCGAACGGGTAGCAGCCGTAGTCCCACTGCTCCCCCACCACGAGCGCCACCGGAGCGGTGGTGTCGGGATGGGCAAGCCACGGCAGCCACGGCTCGGCCTCCAGCGGCAGTTCAACGAGGAGGAGGTCGGGCCGTGCCCGGTCGAGCAGAGTGGGCATGGCCGCGGACAGCACGGGTGAATGGTGCCGGATGCCGATGAGATACGGGGTGTCGGCCGCCGCCAGAGCGTCGGCCGCACCGGCGGGATCAGTGTCGCTACTGCTCACAACGGCCTCCGCTCGTCGGCAGCCGCAGCGATGACGCGGCGTGGGTCCGCCGAGACACAACGGCGCGAGGAACACGAAGGCGCTCTCGCGGCCCTGCTGGTCGGCGGAGGTGGCCTGCCGCCGCGGGCCCCCGCTGCGCGATACTCCGCGAAGCAGGCGCAGTAGGGAGTGCGGAACACCCGGCGGCGCGGAACACCGCACTCGGGTGTTCTCTCCGGCCCCGCGCCCGCGAAGGCAGCGGCCCGCCGCCCGGGATCCGATGCCTCAACGGGACCGTCGCGCTATGTGCCGCTCCTATGCCGTTGACTTCAAGCGTGGATCTCGGTCCTGCGCAGAGGGGGGTCGACGCCGAGAGCGTCCTTTCCCACAGCGGGCCTGGGCAAGGCTCCTGTTCCTTGGGGTCAATGACGCCCTCGCCCCTGGAGGCCAGCTCTCCTGAGCGCTCGTGCTCTGGGGCGGCCTTGCTCCGGGACGCTCCCGCCCCGAGGCGGTATCGCCTCCAAATGCTCGCACCGGGATGCCCTTTTCTGGGACGCCCTCGCTCCCGGACGGTCTCGGCCCTGGATGCGAGGCCCGGCGCAGATTGCTCAGACTCCTGGCGGGACAACCTCGGCATGTCGCTGCGCACGCACCTCCCGCGCCCGCTTCGCGGAGTCACGCACGTCCCGCGCCCGCTTCGCGGAGTATCGCGAAGCAGGGGCCCGCGCGGCACCCCGATCGAATGTCCACCGGGCGGGCCCACGGCCGTGCGCGCCTCGGGTTCCGGCGACGCCCCGCGATCCGACGGCGTCCCGGGCTCCGGGGTCGTCCCGGGTTTCGGCGACGCCCCGGGTTCCGGCGGGGTCATCAGTCCCCCAGCACGTGGCGGAGTTCGTAGAGGTGTTTCCACAGGCGGGCGCCGTCCTCGGCGCGGTGTCGGACGGTGGAGTCCCAGTAGGCGAGCAGCCTCCCCTGGTCCTCGGCGTCGTCCTTGCGCACCGTTCCCAGCAGGTAGCCGGGCAGCAGCGACACGGGGTCGCGCACGTCGAAGTAGGCCGTCTGCAACGCGAGGGAGGTGGTGACTCCGACCGCCTCGGCCGTGCTCATGACGGTCGTGGGGCGGTCAACGGCCCAGCCCTCCGCCGACCGGCCCGAGCGGAGGTCGCGAAACGCGGTGACCAGCGCTTCGATCACGGCGTCATCGACGCCGAGCCCGCGGTCGTGGCGGGCGATCGCCGCACCGGCCTGCCGCCGCACCAGGGCGACCTCGGCGTCGAGGTCGGCGATGGGCGGTACCACCTCGAAGTTGAAGCGGCGCTTCAGCGCTGCGCTCATCTCCGAGACACCGCGGTCGCGCAGGTTCGCGGTCGCGATGACGTTGAATCCCGGGCGCGCCAGGAAACCCCCTTCGTCGGCGGCGGAGCCGTCGCCGTCCGCCGTACCCGCCAGCTCGGGCACCGCCATGCGGCGGTCGGACAGGATCGACACGAGGGCGTCCTGCACCTCGGGAAGGCAGCGGGTGACCTCCTCGACCCGGGCGAGCCGGCCGGAGCGCAGCGCGGTGAGGACCGGGGAGGGCGCGAGCGCCGCCCGGCTCGGGCCCTTGGCGAGCAGCAAGGCGAAGTTCCAGCCGTAGCGCAGGTGCTCTTCGGTGGTGCCGGCGGTGCCCTGGACGGTGAGCCCGCTGGTGCCGCTGATGGCTGCGGACAGCAGCTCCGACAGCATGGACTTTGCGGTGCCCGGCTCGCCGACCAGCAGCAGCCCGCGTTCGCCCGCGAGGGTGACGACGCTGCGTTCGACGAGCCCGCGCTCGCCGACGAATTTGGGGGTGACCTCCGCACTGGACGGCACGCCGTCGACCGGCGCGGGCAGGTGGAGCACACCGTCGCCGCCCATGATGAAGGTGACGACGGCGCGCGGGGTCATCAGCCACCCGGGCGGGCGGGGCCCTGGGTCGTAGGCGGCGAGGAACGTCAGCTCAGCGGCGTGGCGCAGCTCGGCGGGTTCGATCTGGGCGGTCTCCGAGGGGTTGTGCGCGCTCACTCCGGTCCATTCTTCGCAGTGGTTCTCGGGTTACGGGGTCCGGGGTCCGGGGGTCCAGAGTCCGGGGTCCGGGTCGGACCGGTCTGGCTCACGGTGGGCACGACGTGCGTCGGCCGCCGCGGGCACCGCTGCGCGATAATCGCGAAGCGGCGCAGGGGGCGCGGAAGCGGGCACCGCCCGCCGCCGACCGGCACCCGCGCGCGGCGGCGTCATGAAATGCGCGCGCGGAGGGACGCAAGGTCCTTCCCCAGGTTGGCGGCCTCGCGGACCAGGCCGGTGACGCCGTCGGCGAGCCGGGGGTCGACCCCCGGAAGCAGGCGTTCGACCTCGGCGCGGGTCTCGGGGAGCTGGGTCCGGTCGTAGCGGCTACGCGTGCCGATCTCCGCGTCGGCCGTGCGGATGAGGGCGTGCGCGGCGTCCTCGGTCGTGGCACGCAACCGGGCCGAGGAGTCGGGGTCGCGCGGGACCAGGTGGGCCACGTACTCGGGACGCAGGGGTTCGGTGGAACCGTCGGCATCGCGCCAAGTCAGGTTGTGAGGGAGAACGTCCATGCGTACCGACCAGAGGATCTCCTCGCGCTCGCCGCTGCGGTCGACGATCTCCAGTCGCGGATTCCCTCGGTAACGGTGCGACCGGTCGCGCACGACCACGTCGGCCGGGTCGGCCCCGGGCGGGCACCACCGGCCGGGCGGGTCGTCCTTGCGCACCTCGATGACGTCGTCGGCCGATCGCGGCGCGCCTCGGCGCAGCACGATGCTCGTGAAGCTAATCGAGCGCGTGTCTCCGGTGCCTTCAGGCTCCCCGGGAGGATCGAGGGTCTCGGACTCCCCGGAGAGAGCGGTGGAATCGCCCTCCCCGGAAAGCGCGGGGTTGCCGTCATCGAGCACCGCGCCCAACATGGGGGCGCCGGTGCCCATGACACCGTCGTCTGGATATATCGAGGTGTGCAGCTCCAGGAGCTGCGCGTGGCCCGCCGTTCCCTTGGGCCAGTCGCGGGGCCGGCTCGTCTGGATGATCCGTTTCTGCTCGGGGATGTGCAGCTCGTCGATGATGCCGCGGCGGAGCGTGCGCGCGAGGACGGCGTGCGCCTCGGCGCCGCGGACCCCCTCCGCGAGGTGCGGCGCGGCGGTCCAGCACCGCGGGTCGACGCCGACCAGGCGCGCCAGCGCCGCGCGGGCCGTGTGCAGCCCCGCGTGGAGTTCGGCGATGTGCTCCGCGAGGCGCGCCTCTGCGAGCGGGCGCAGGGGCGGCACCGTCCAGAGGCCGTAGGCGCCGTGGTGGGACACGCTGCGGTCGACCAGCGCGGCGACTGTGTCGGCGTGGCGGGGGTCGGCAAGGAGGGGCGCGTACCCGTGGGGCCCGAGAGGCAGGTCGGTGCGCCGCCCGGACAGCAGCGAGGGGATGTCGGCCTTGGCGCCGCCCTCATCGACCGGAACGCGCTCGCCCACGGCGGTGTCGAGTAGGGCGAAGCGCAGCAGGCGGTGCCCCTGGCGCAACTCGGTCCAGACCCGCACCGGGACGGCGTCGGCCCGCAGGCGTTCGGCGAGCGGCGCGACCAGGGTGAGGACGGCGTTGTCGGGCTGGCCCCGCCACGGGTCGTGGATCGCGGCGGTGACGATGCGCTCCAGCCATTGTGCGGCCTCGCCGTGTTCGCCCGTGGCGGCGAGGTGGTCGACGGCGCGGCCGTCGACCAGCAGCGGAACCCAGTACTCGGGGTCGGCGCGGATGGTGCCCTCGGCGAGGCGCAGCAGCGCGGCGCGGATGGCGGGGTCCTCGCGTGCGTGTTCGGTGATGGCGGCCGCGTTCTTAGTCCAGAAGCCGTCCTCGGCCTGGGCGGTGGCGGGCAGTTCGAGGAGGTCGCGCAGGAGGTCGCGCCGGTCGGCCTTGTGGTCGCGGCCGGCCCGCCGCGCCCAGGTGCCGACTTGGGCGACGAGGTCGACCCACGGGGCGACTCCGCCGCGGCAGCGGCGCAGTGCGAGGTCGCGCAGGCCGTCGTGGGCGCGGGCGGGGCCGTGGCGCGCGCCGAGGTCCTCGACGTACTCCTTGACCTCCCGCACGCCGACCGCGCCGACCAGCGAGAACTCAAGGTAGGTGGCGCGGACGGATTCGAGGTCGGGCGGCTCGGGAAGGGCGCGTTCGGCCGCGCGCGCGGTGGAGAAGCAGCGCTGGGCGTAGGTGCGCCGCTCGGCCGCTGTGAAGGCCCGCGCGGCTTCGTCCCACATGGGTGCGGCGTGGCGGGCCGGGAGCCGGGCGGCGATCTCGGCGTAGTCGGTGTGGGCGTGCCCGGGCTTGGTCGCGGCGCGCCGCGCGGCGGCCTCCAGCCGCCGCGTGACGGCGAGCGCCGTCGTCGCGTGGTCGGGGTCGTGCACCAGCGCCCAATACGGGTAGCGGAGCGCGGTGTCGGCGTGTCCGCGGGTCAGCGGGCTGCCCGGCTGCGCGGGGCCGAACCCCAGGTGGGCCAGTGCGGCGTCCTCGGCCGGGGCGACGGGGTCGGCGACGTGGCGCACGACCGGCCGGGCGAGGGCGGGATGGCGGTAGGTGCGCACGCGGAACGGCTGCGTGCCGGGTGTGCCGGTGTCGGGCGGCGCCAGGCCGGCCGCCGCGAGCGCCTGGTGGTGGTCGTGGGCTGCGGTGGGGGCCACGGCGTCTCCTCGTCTGCTTCGTCGGGTCCCCATGCTTACCAGTGGGTGGGGACGAAAGCCCCATCCCGTACGGGGTTCGCGGCCGACGCGGACGTCCGGCGCGCGGCGACTCCGGGCGCCCGCGCTCCCGGTGGCTCACGAGGGACGGCAGGGCGCAGCGGACGCCCGGCGGTCATAGCGCGGCGTAGCTGCGCGCGACCGCGTCGAAGGCGGACTTGGTGGGGCGGCTGCCGCCGGAGTAGGGGGTGGGCCCGTCTTCGGCGCCGACCTTGACCAGGCCGTAGCCCGCGCGGTCGAGGTCGTGCCGCGGGTCGTCGGGGTCGTGCGGGTTGTAGGGCTCGATGAACTCGAAGACGAACGCGCCGTGCAGTCCCTCGCTGGCGTAGACGCTGATCAGGTCGGCGAGGTAGGCGGCTTGGACGGTTTCGTCTCGGGGCGGCGGGGGGTCGGTGAGCGCGGGCCGCTCGCCGGTCCAGTCGATGATCCCGTGGGACGCGGGGCCCTTGGCCGCCGCGCCCTCGTGCGCGCCGCAGCCGAACTCGGTGATGGCGACCGGCTTGCCGTGCCGGTAGTGGCGGCGCAGCCCGGTGATGTACCGCCGCTGGTTGTAGGCGAGCCGGTAGTAGTTGAGGCCGACCACGTCGAACGGGGTCCAGTCGACCTGTTCCCACAGCGCTCCGGAGTAGGTGAGGGTGCCTGCGAAGTGTCGGCGGGCCGTCGCCGCCGCCTGTGCGAGGAGGGCGTTGAGCCGCCGGTTGAACAGCGGGAACCGGATCCAGCCGAGGGGGTTGGACAGCAGGCCGGTGCGCGCCTCGAAGTCGTCGCCGGGCATGATTCCCGCGGTGAAGATGGTCATCTCGCAGCCGACGTTGAGCACGGTCCCGGAGCCGCGGCGGTCGAGGTCGGCGGCGAGTACGGCGGCCTTGTCGAGGTGGGTGAGGTAGGGCTCGGAGGCGGCCTCGATCAGCCGGGGCTGCAACCAGACCTGCAAGCCGTGGTCCTGGGCGGTCTCGGCGGCCTCGGCGAGGCGGTCGAGGTCGGTGCCGTAGACGCAGACGGCGTTGCAGTGCAGCTCTTCGGCGATGCTGCGCATCTCGTCGCGGACGAGGTCGGAGCGCCACACGGCGCGCGAGGTCCGGCCCGGGGTGTACTCGGTTCCGACGTCGTAGTTGATGCCCTTGAGGGTGAGCCCTGTGCCGTTCCCGGACATTGCGCGGCTCCTCGCCGTCCATGTTCTGTATATATCGTAAACAATTATGTTTCTACCATACACAGAACATGCATCGGATGGGATGGCCGCCCGGCCGTGCGAGCACGCCCGGGCGGCCGCCGGGGGTCAGCCCTGACGGTCGCGCTCCGCCCACGCCTGCGCGAAGATCTCCGGCAGCGGCCGCAGGACCGCGAAACGCTCATGCGGCCCCGAGGGACGGCCGAGGGTGTCGGTCACCAGGCCGTACAGTGCGCACTTCGCCGCCTCGAACGGCTTGTTCGGAGCCTTCGCGTCGAGCCACCCACCCGGGAGGAACAGCGAGCGGCCCGCGCGGGCCCGCTTGTCCGACACCACGAGCCCGTGGTCGGCCAGCTCCCGCCCCGCCGCCCGCAGCCGCGCCGAGGTCCACCCGTTCCACCGCTTCACGTTCGCGTCCGTGGGCTCCAGCAGCGCCAGGTACTGGAGGTACAGCCGCGCGGCGTCGGCGGAGACCCCGAGGTGCCCGGCCGCCTCGGCGGCCAGGGCGGGCACTGCCACCGCCGGGTCCGACTCGCAGCCCGCACCGGTGCCGCCGCCCGCGGCCGCGACGCGCTCGGCGATGGCGGTGAAGCCGTCGCTGCGCAGCAGGTCGATCCGCGCCGGCAGCCGCACCCCGTAGGGGTCCTGCTCGGTCGCGGCGCGCAGTGCGGTACTGCGCGCGTCGTGTCCGAGCAGCGCGGGGCGCATGAACAGCGTGATGTCGTACCGCCCGGCGGCCGCCACGGTGAGCCCGTCGTCGCGGACGTCGCCGTCGATCTCCGCGCCGCCGGGGGCCCGGTACGGCTCGGTGCCGAACAGGTCGGCGATCCGCTTGTCCGTATGGAAGAAGCACGCCTTGAACAGCAGCCCCGGGTCGGCGAGGCGCGCGCGGAGCAGCCGCAGCGCGGCGGGGATCCCCGCGCGGACGGGGTCGCCGACCGGCAGCTCCGCGTACGCCCACGGGATGAGCGCCGCGAACGTCGACACGATGTCCGGCAGCCGCTCGGTCGCCTCGTCCTCGTACCGGACGATCGGCCGTGACCCGCTGTCGCCGACGAGTCGCGCCCGGGCCTCGGTGGTCAGCGGCGCGGACGACTCGGGGGCGCGCAGCGCCGCCAGCATCGCGGGGAGCCCGCCGCCGAGCCCGGCGCCCGCCGCGAGGGCGAGCGTCGCCTCCGCGATCGGCTCCTTGCGGCCGAACTGTTCGACCCACGCGTCGGCGATCCGCTCGGCGGCGGTGCGCATGCCGCCGGGCCGCCACAGGGCCGCGATCTCCGCCTCCGGGTCGGGGAACACCGAGGCGAGGACGTCGCGGCGCGTTCCCAGCCCGCCCTGGCCGAGCTCGCTCTGGCCGATGCGCGCCTCGGCCGCCGTCACGCCGAGGATCCCGCGCAGGTCCTTGCCGAGGAAGTCGGCCGCCCAGCTGTGGCCCCGGGGCCAGCCCGCCAGCAACTGCGCCGCGGCGCCGCGGCCGAGGCCGGTCCGCTCGGACAGCACCCCGACCGCGTCAGGGTCCCAGGGGATCGGGCCGTGCGCGGCGACCTGGTCGAGCACCGCGCCGATCTGCGCGGCCGTCCCCCACCGCAGGTCGGCGGCCGCGCGGCGCAGCACGATGTCGTCGCCGTGCGGCGGCAGCGGCGTGCCGGACGTGCCGACCTCGATGAAGTAGCGGAGCTTCCCCTCCTCGGCGCGGTCGTCGAAGAGGCCGCGGTCGAAGAAGCTCTCCCACACGTCGGCCCGGCGGCGCCCGTCGACCGCCTCGAACACGGCCTTCTTCCCCCGGCGCAGCACCACGCCGAACGCCAGGTCCGCCGCCGGGTCGGCGAACGGGGTGGTGGACCACAGGCGCAGGAACGCCGTCAGCGCCTCACGGACGCCGTCGCCGGTGGACGGGAGCGCGGCCAGCCACGCGGCGGCGCCGATCCGCCCGGTGAGCCCGGCCCAGTTGAGCCCGGAATCGCCGTGCCCGGTCATGGCGTCGGGAGCCAGTTCGCCGCCGAGGAACGCCGCGACCCGGCGCAGCTCCGCTTCGGCGTTCTTGAGGCGGCCCCGCGCCTGGACCAGGTCGCCCAGCCCCTTGCCCAGCAGGGCCGGGTCGAACGCCGGGGCCGCTTCCCGCTCCCGCTGCCCGCGCGTGAGGAACGCGGTCCGGCGGCGCGCCACCTTCGCCACGCCCTCGACCGCGTCGAGGACGCCGTCGGCGACGGCCGGGTGCGCGTCGGCCCCGAGGAGCTCCTCGACCAGCTTCTCCGTTGCGGGCAGGCTCCCGGCGGGGACCTCGCGGTCCGCGCGCGCATCGAGGTCGGCGATCGCGGCGTCGAGCAGGGCGCGCGCCCGCTCGTCGCCGACCGCGCGCAGCACCGCCGAGGCGCGCGGGTCGCGCGGCCGCAGGAAGTGCCAGAACATCGGCTCGGGCACGAACCGGACCGGTCCGCGGCGCAGGTGGTCGCCGAACCCGACGCGCCACAACGGCCCGGTGCCGTCGGCGGCGTGCAGCTCGACCCCCTTGTCCACGTGGACGAGGACGTGCCGGGCGCCGCCGGGGTAGGCGAGGTGGCCGAACGGCTTCGCGCCGCCGCTGGACCGGATCCCGCTCAGCGCGACCCGGGACTCGGCGCCGTCGGCCCCGACGATGCGGAACCCGGTCGGGCCAGCCCCGCGCTCGTGCCAGGGGCGGGCGTCGCCGAACACGGCGAACCCGGCGAGCCCCCCTGCCGCGCCGAGAGGGCTGTCGGCCGCTTCGGCGGGCAGCGGCGCCAGGGTGGAGTACCGGGGCATCAGCCGCTCCGCGCCGCCCGCCGGCTGCGCCGCCAGGAACGCCGGGAGGCTCGTGCGCCCTGCCGCACCGGTGGCGGGGTCGACCTCGTTCGGGTGGCGGTCGAACTCGCCGCGCCAGACGGTGGCGCCGTCGAAGAGCAGGCCGTGGAAGCGGTGCAGGAGTCGGCCGCCGCGGTCGCCCGGGCGGATGGCATGGCCGGTCTCGATCCGGCCGCCGTCGGGGCCGGCCAGCGGCGACCCGGACCCGTAGGACAGGTGCAGGTCGGACATCGTGCGCAGCCCCGCGTAGTGGTCCTTGACGATGTCGGCCGGGTCGTGCGACCAGTAGAACGACCACTCGTTCGCGAGGCGGAACGCGACCAGGAACTCCCCCGGCGCCGCGCCCCTGGCGTCGACCGGCCCGGTCGGCACGTACGCCGCACGCGGTTCGACGGCGCCGCCGGGCAGCCGCAGGGTGTGCTCGGCGACCCGCCCGCACGGGCCAACGGCGATGGCCTTGGCGGAGGTGCACAGGGTGAGGATCGGCCAGGTGCCGGCGGCGTGCACGGGCGGGCGCACGGGCTGGTCGCCGACGAGTTCCCGCGCGGCGTCGTCAAGGGCCTGCCAGCCGTACTCGTCGTGGACCCCGGCCCGCAGGGTCGCGCCGAGGACCGGGGCGAGGTCGGCGCCCGCGAGGGCGTCGCGCTGCGCGCCGAACGCGTCCAGGGCGGGCCCGGCGATCTCGCTCTCCAGGCGGTCGATGCGGCGCCGGGCGTTGCGCCAGCCGCCCGCTGCGAAGCCGTCGATCAGCGCCGTGAGGTGCTCGCCCACCAGCGGAGCCAGGGCCGGGAAGGCGAGGAAGGCGTCGATGCCCTCCCGCTCGCCGTGCTCGGCCAGCGCGGCGGCCAGGCGGGCGCGCCACGCGGGGTCGGCGACGGCGGAGGCGAGGTCGCGCTGCGGGGCGCCGCCCTGGGCCGCCAGCCACGCGGTGAGGTTCACGCGGGTGAGCGCGCGGGGCGCCACCACCGGGACGCCATGGGCGAGGCAGGCGTCGAGGAGGTCGGCGTCGACGGCTCCGCCGTGCTCGCCGCCCTTGTCGATCGGGACCGGCACCGCGTCGGCGATGAGGCGCCCGGCGACGCGCGGCACCAGCGCGTACAGTCCCGCCGGCATCCTCCAGCGCCCGACCTGCACGTAGTCGGACAGGCGCGCGAACCACGCGGCGGCACCGCCGGGGACGTCCGCCGCGGGGTCGGCGACCAGGTCGAGCGCTCCGGAGGCGTCGAGGAGCCCCAGCCACCACTCCCGGAACCCGTTCGCGTCGGAGCGGGGGAACAGGCCGAGGAGGGTGCGCCGCAGCCCGGCGTCGGCCTTGGCGAGCCGCAGCAGAGCGGGGCGAAAGCCCTTCCAGAAGCCCGCGGCCGCCGCGGCGGTCGCGGGGAGCTCGATGAGTTCGCCCAGCGCGCGATCGGCGGACCCGCCGGGGTCGTGCCCTGCCGCCGCCGCCAGCCCGCGGAGCTGCTTGGGCAGCTCCGCCCAGGGCGGCAGCCCGCCGAGCGTGCGGCGCAGCGCCAGCTCCCAGAACTCGGTGTAGGCGCGCTCGGGCGGGTAGCGCCCGGCGAGTTCGGCGGCGTAGCCGGACAGCGCCTTGACGGTGAGCGCGCCCGCGAACGCGAACTCCAGGAACACGTCGCGCCGGGTGGCCTCGTCCACAGGGAGGGCGTGCACCTGCTCCGCCTCGCGGGCGCGGCCGAACATGGCGGCGGCCTGCCCCGTGGACTCGGCGGCGAGGAAGGCGCGGCCGGCCTGCTCCCAGAACGCGGGGAGGTGCCCGTGCGGGAGGGTCGCCGCGAGGGCGGTGAACGCGTCGGCGGCGGCACCGGGGCGGCTGCGCGCCATGCGCGCGGCGCGCTGGAGGGGGTCGACGGCGGCGAGCGCCGCCCCGGCGTTCGCCGGGTCGTGCACCAGCGCCCATTCCGGGTAGCCGAGCCCCTGCGGGCTGCCGAGGGCGAGCGGGGCGGAGGCCGCGGGCGCGCCGAACCCGAAGAAGCCGAGGACGGCGTCCTCGGCCGGGGACCTGGTGTCGCCGGCGAGCCGCACCACGGGCCGGTCGCCCAGTGCGGGGTGCGTGTAGCGGCGGGCGCGGACCGGTTCGCCGCCGGGCGCCGAACCGAGCGGGGCAAGGCCGGCGTCGAGGAGGGCCGCACCCGGCCCGGATGCGGTGCTCATGCGCGCGGCCCCCCGTCGTCGTCCACCTTGCGCCCGGCGTAGATCGTCTCGGCCATGCGGATGCCCTCGGACCAGGCGATCGGGCCGATGTCCGCCAAAGGCAGCGGGCGCTCGTCGGCGCCGACCCAGATGAGGTCGCCGGTGTAGGCGGGCATGTCGGGGGCGTCGGAGCCGATCCAGTAGCGCGCCTGGACGGTGCGCCCGGCGTCGACGGCGCGGCACACCGCGTAGCCGCCGCGCACGGCGAACCCGCCGCGCTCGGCGCGCCCGGTGGCCTCGCTGAGCCGGTGGAACTCGGCGCCGTCGTAGTCGGCGACACTGCGGGCGTGGGCGGCCGGCTCGGCGGCCCTGCGGTACACCTCGCGGGTGAGCTGCGCGACACCCTGCCGGATGTCGAGTTCGACAGCGAACGCGCGGACGTCGTCGAGGTCCTCGATGTGCACGGGGTGCGCGATGACGACGCGCTCGGCGGTGATCCACGCGGTCTCGGCGTCGAGGTCGACCACGCCGATGCGGCCGTCCTCGCCGACACCGCGCAGGAACCCGCCGTCGCCGCCCGCCTCGGGCACGACGTAGAGGTTCTCCAGCAGGCCGCGCCAGGAGGGGTCGGGCCACACCTCGGCGAGCAGCGCGGCGGGGACGGGCAGCGACCCGAGCATCCAGGTCTCGATCCGCTCGCGGCACTCGCGCTCGTGGCGCTGGAGCCACTGGGTGAGCGCGACCAGCTGCTCGGCCTCCGCTGAGTCGCGGACCTTCTTGGGGACCGACTTGAGCCGCTTGCCCTTGGCGTTGCGGCAGGCGAGCGTGGTTCCGTCGATACCGAGGGAGTAGCCGTCTGGGCCGTCGACCCAGAGGGGCTCCGCAGCGGCGGGCGTGGCGGGAGGGGTGGTTGGCATGCGGCCCGTTATATCGGGACGGTCCGACACGAAGCGAACGCTCTCTGCCTCCTCCCTTCGGGAGAAGGAGGTGAGCTGCCGTCGCGGGCCCCCGCTGCGCGACAATCCGCGAAGCGGGCGCAGTAGGGGACTGCGAAGCACCCGGCGGCACGAAGCACCACGCTGGAGTGTTCCCGCCAGTCCTGTCCGCCGCGACTGGCGGTGCCGTGTCCGAAGCCCCGCGCGGCGGGACCGCGTCGACGGGGTGCTAGCCGAGCCAGCCGGCCAGGATCGGGTCGATCGTCACCGCGGTGAACAGCAGCGCGAGGTAGGCGTTGGACAGGTGGAAGAAACCCATCGTGCGCAGCTTCGCCCCCGTGACCCCGGCGCGGACCTGGGCGAGCAGGCGGTGCGCCTGGACGAGCAGGATGCCGCCCAGCACCGCGGCGACCAGCGGGTAGAGCAGCGTGGTGTCGGCGACCGGCCACAGCGCCAAGGACACCGCCACGGTGGCCCAGCTGTAGAGGACGCACTCCAGCAGCACGCGCTGCTCTGTGGCCACCACGGGCAGCATGGGGACCCCGGCGTTGGCGTAGTCCTCGCGGTAGCGCATGGCCAGCGCCCAGGTGTGCGGCGGGGTCCAGAAGAACACCACCAGGAAGAGCACGAACGGGGCCCAGTCGAGCCGCCCGGCAATCGCCGACCAGCCGATGAGCACCGGCATGCAGCCCGCGATGCCGCCCCACACGACGTTCTGCACGGTGCGCCGCTTCAGCAGCATCGTGTACACGAAGATGTAGAAGCCGATGGCGAACAGCGACAGCGCCGCCGAGAGCCAGTTCACCAGTGCCGCGAACCCGATGGTCGACGCCGCGGCGAGCACCAGCCCGTAGGTCATGGCGCCGCGCGGGGTGACCTGGTCCATGGCCACGGGGCGGCGCCGGGTCCGGCGCATCTCCTGGTCGATGTCGCGGTCGATGTAGCAGTTGATGGCGTTGGCGCTCGCGGCCGACATGGTGCCGAAGACCAGTGTCGCGGCGGCGATCCCCAGCGGGGGGACCCCGCCGGCGGCCACGAACATCACCGGGATGGTGGTGATGAGCAGCAGTTCGATGACGCGCGGCTTCGACAGCGCGGTGTAGGCGCGCACGTAGGCGCCGAGCGTGTGCGTGCGCGGTGCGGGTGCGGCGCCGGCGTGGGGGGCGTGGTTCGACACCGTCATCAGCGCCGTCGGGGCAAGGTCAGGTCGGCGTGCCCATGCACACCGGGACATCTCCGCACACGGATCACAGCCACGCGAAACCTCAACCGACTAGGGAAAGTTCACTGCTCGCCACAGGCCCCGCACGAGTGCCCGGACCTGGCCCGGGGCAGCAGCGGAAGCCTTCAACGACATACTGTAGTACTCGCCCGGCGGGCGCCCCCACCAGGGTCGCGACGGCGCCCTGCCGACCGGTGCCCGCCGGCGCGGGTGCGCCCGCCGCGGGACGCACTCCCCCGCATTGAGCGGCCGGAACAGGCCGCGCGAATGAGATGTGTCGAACATCGGCGCCGAGCCCCGCGGACGATAGGCTCGGTGGCGGTCGCCTCTGCTCCGTTCGGCCGCAGCCACCGGGATTCCCGCCGAGGACCGTGGGCGGCGTCGGGCACCGCCGCCACGATACCGCGCGGCGGCGGTTCCGCGGAGCGGCCCGGGGTAGTGGGACCGCGGTGCTCCCCCGCGTCCGCGGGGGCGGGCCCACCCGGTGCCTCGACCACGCAACAGTCCACATCGGCCAACGTCGGGCGTGTCCGCAGGGCACGCCGGTGCGCTGGTCCCCCCGAAAGGAGCCCTGAGCCCGCGTGAACACCGACACCTCGAAGACCCTTGAGTGGTCCGACCTGGATCGGCGCGCCGTCGACGTGGTCCGCGCCCTTGCCATGGACGCGGTGGAGGAGGCGGGCTCCGGTCACCCCGGAACCGCGATGAGCCTGGCTCCGGCCGCGTACCTGCTGTTCCAGAAGATCATGCGGCACGACCCCAGCGAACCGTCGTGGGAGGGCCGCGACCGCTTCGTGCTCTCGGCCGGGCACTCCAGCCTGACCCTGTACATCCAGCTGTACCTGGCCGGGTACGGCCTGAGCCTGGACGACCTCAAGCGGCTGCGCCAGTGGGACAGCCTCACACCCGGCCACCCCGAGCACGGGCACACCCCCGGTGTCGAGACGACCACGGGCCCGCTGGGCCAGGGCGTCGGCAACGCCGTCGGCATGGCCATGGCCGCACGCCGCGAGCGCGGGCTGTTCGACCCCGGCACGGCGCCCGGCGAGAGCCCCTTCGACCACTTCGTCTACGCCATCTGCTCCGACGGCGACGTCCAGGAGGGCGTCAGCCACGAGGCGAGCGCGCTGGCGGGCACCCAGAAGCTCGGCAACCTGGTGCTGATCTACGACCAGAACCACATCTCCATCGAGGACGACACCCAGATCGCGTTCTCCGAGGACGTCGGCGCCCGCTACGAGGCGTACGGCTGGCACGTCCAGTCGATCGACTGGACCTCCAGCGGCTCCTACCGCGAGGACGTCGAGGCGCTGCACGCGGCGATCCTCGCCGCGCAGGCCGAGACCGAGCGCCCCTCGTTCATCACGCTGCGCACGATCATCGGCTGGCCGGCGCCCAACAAGCAGAACACCGGCGCGGCCCACGGCTCCGCTCTGGGCGCCGAGGAGGTCGCCGCCACCAAGCAGGTCCTCGGGCTCTCCCCCGACACCTCCTTCGACGTGCCCGACGACGTCATCGAGCACACCCGCGGCGCGGTGGCCCGCGGCCGCGAGGCGCGCGGCGAGTGGGATGGCTTCATCGCGGCGTGGCGCCGCGGCGCCGAGGACCGCGCCGACCTGTACGACCGGCTCGCCTCCGGCGCGCTGCCCGAGGGGTGGGAGCGGGCCCTTCCGGAGTTCGACGCCGACGACAAGGGCATGGCCACCCGCAAGGCCAGCGGCGAGATCCTGAGCGCGCTCGCGCCGGTGCTGCCGGAACTGTGGGGCGGCTCGGCCGACCTCGCCGGCTCCAACAACACCACGCCCAAGGGCGAGCCGTCGTTCATCCCGGAGGAGTACTCCACCAAGGCGTTCTCCGGCAACCGCTTCGGCCGGGTGCTGCACTTCGGTATCCGCGAGCACGGCATGGGCGCGATCCTGAACGGCATCGCGCTGCACGGGCCCACCCGCCCCTACGGCGGCACGTTCCTCGTCTTCAGCGACTACATGCGGCCCGCGGTGCGGCTGGCGGCGCTCATGGGGCTGCCCGTCACCTACGTGTGGACGCACGACTCCATCGGGCTGGGCGAGGACGGCCCCACCCACCAGCCGGTCGAGCAGTTGTGGGCGCTGCGCGCCATCCACGGGCTCGACGTCGTGCGCCCCGCCGACGCCAACGAGACCGTCGTGGCGTGGCGGACCGTCCTCGGCAAGTCCGACGGCCCGGCCGGGCTCGCGCTGACCCGGCAGAACGTCCCGACCTTCGACCGCTCCCGGTTCGCCTCCGCCGAGGGCACCGCCAAGGGCGGGTACGTGCTCGCCGAGGCGTCCGGCGGCACACCCGAGGCGATCGTCATCGCGACCGGCAGCGAGGTCGCCATCGCCGTCGACGCCCGCGAGCGCCTGGAGGCCGAGGGCACCCCCACCCGCGTCGTGTCCATGCCGTGCGTGGAGTGGTTCGAGCAGCAGGACGAGTCCTACCGGCACCAGGTGCTGCCGCCGCTGGTGCGCGCCCGCGTGTCGGTGGAGGCGGGGGTCGCCCTGGGGTGGCGCGGCTACGTCGGCGACCACGGCGAGTCCGTCAGCCTGGAGCACTTCGGCGCCTCGGCGCCCTACCAGACCCTGTACGAGCAGTTCGGCCTGACCGCCGACCGCGTCGTCGCCGCAGTGCACGCGAGTATCGCGAAGACCGGCAAAGAGTACGGAACCACAACAGGGAACTGACGTCCGGCGCCGAGGGCCCCACCCCCGAGGGGCCCTCGCGCCGTTGCCCGTCGCAAACCCGTCGAGAGAGGCGAGAGGCACATGGCTACTCCACTTCAGGCGCTCACCGGCTCCGGTGTCGCCGTCTGGTTGGACGACATCAGCCGCGAGCGGCTGCGCACCGGCAACCTCGCGCAGCTGATGCGCGAGCGCGGCGTCGTCGGGGTGACGTCGAACCCCACCATCTTCGAGAAGGCCCTCAAGGAGGGCGACGCCTACGACGACCAGCTCCACGACCTCGCCATCCGCGGGGTGTCGGTGGAGGAGGCCGTGCGCGCCGTCACCGCCTACGACATCCGCTGGGCCGCCGACGTGCTGCGTCCCGTCTACGAGGCGAGCAACGGCGTCGACGGCCGGGTGTCCCTGGAGGTCGACCCGCGGTTGGCGCGCGAGACCGAGCGCACCGTCGCCGAGGCGCGCGCCCTGTGGTGGCTGGTCGACCGCCCGAACCTGTTCATCAAGATCCCGGCGACCGAGCAGGGCCTGCCGGCGATCACCGCGGCGCTCGCCGAGGGCATCAGCGTCAACGTCACGCTGATCTTCTCGCTGGAGCGCTACCGCGGTGTGATGGACGCGTTCATGAGCGGGCTGGAGCAGGCGCGCGCCAACGGGCACGACCTCCACGACATCCAGTCCGTGGCGTCGTTCTTCGTCAGCCGGGTCGACACCGAGGCCGACAAGCGCCTCGACGCCATCGGCACCGCCGAGGCGAAGGCGCTGAAGGGCCGCGCGGCCATCGCCAACGCCCGGTTGGCGTACGAGGCGTACGAGGAGCGGTTCGCCACCGAGCGCTGGCGGGCGCTGGCGGCGTCCGGCGCGGCGCCGCAGCGCCCGCTGTGGGCGTCCACCGGTGTCAAGGACCCCGACCTGGACGACACCCTCTACGTCACCGAACTGGTGGCGCCGGGCACCGTGAACACCATGCCCGAGGCCACGCTCGAAGCGGTCGCCGACCACGCCGCGATCACCGGCGACACGGTCACGGGCGGCTACGCCGGGGCGCGCGCCGACATCGACGCGCTCGCCGCGGCCGGTGTCGACTACGACGACGTCGTCCGGGTACTTGAGGACGAAGGCGTCGAGAAGTTCGAGAAGTCCTGGGAGGGCCTGCTGGCCGGCCTTTCCGAGCAGTTGTCCGCTCAGGCGTAGCACCGGCCGCCCCGCGCGGCCCACCGGTGGGCCGCGCGGGGCGGCCGTGCCGCTCCTGGGCGGCTTCGGGCGGCAACCGGCGGCCGACCCAGGCCGGCGCGGGGATCAACGAGGAGGTTCGTTCGCTGTGAGCAGTGGTCAGGTAGAGGGCGGCAACGTCACGGTCGTGCTCGGCGAGGCCGTGGCCGAGGCCGCCGACGTCGCCATCGCGTCGCTGGTGGCCGAGGGCGTCCCAGCGCGGCTCGCCGCCAAGGACGCGTCGCTGTGGGGGCCCGATGCCGCAGAGGAGGCCGCGGTCCGGCTCGGCTGGGTCGATCTCGCCCGCTCCTCGCGCGCGCTGCTCCCCGAGCTCGGCCGCCAGGTCGACGCGAAGCGCGCCGCGGGGCTCGACCGGGTCGTCCTCGCGGGCATGGGCGGGTCGTCCCTCGCCCCCGAGGTCATCGCCGCGACCGCGGGCAAACCGCTGGTCACACTCGACACCACCGACCCGGCGCAGGTGCGCCGCGCGCTCGGCACCGACCTCGACCGCACCGTGCTGGTGGTGTCGTCCAAGAGCGGCGGGACCGTCGAGACCGACAGCCAGCGCCGCGCGTTCGAGGCGGCGCTGGAGGAGGCGGGGCTCGACCCCGCCGCGCACATCGTCGTGGTCACCGACCCCGGTTCGCCCCTGGCGGCGACCGCCGCCGAGAAGGGGTACCCGACCTTCCTCGCCGACCCCGAGGTGGGCGGCCGCTACAGCGCGCTGACCGCGTTCGGGCTGGTCCCGTCCGCGTTGGCGGGGGTCGACGTCGAGGCGCTGCTCGACCAGGCCGAGGCGCTGTCGGCGACCCTTGCGTCGGAGCCGACCGGGAACCCCGCGCTCGCGCTGGGCGCGGCCCTGGGCGGGTTCACCGGGCACGACAAGGTCGTCCTCGCCGGTTCGGCGCCCGCGGGGTTGGGCGACTGGATCGAGCAGCTCGTCGCCGAGTCCACCGGCAAGAACGGCACCGGCCTGCTGCCGGTCGTCGTCGAGGACGCCGCGGCGCCGGGCTTCGCCCCCGAGGCCGACACCCACCTGGTCGCGTTCGGCGAGACCGGGCCGCCCGACGCGCCGCTCGCCGACACCACCGTCTGGGGTCCGCTCGGCGGGCAGTTCCTGGCCTGGGAGTTCGCCACGGCGATCGCGGGACGGCTGCTCGGCATCGACCCGTTCGACCAGCCCAACGTCCAGGAGTCCAAGGACAACACCAAGGCGCTGCTGGAGAAGTCCGGCGACGGCCCCCTGCCGGTCGACACCCCCCTGCTGGTCGACGGGCCGGTGGAGGTGCACGCCGGTGCCGCGGCCGACTCCGCTGCGGGCCTCGCCGGGGCGGCCGACCTCGACGCCGTCCTGCGCACCCTGCTGCGCGCGGTCCCCGAGGACGGCTACCTGGCGCTGCTGTGCTACCTCGACCGCGGCGAGGACACCGTCGCCGCCGGGCTGCGCCCGGCGCTCGCCGCGCTCACCCCGCGCCCGGTGACCTTCGGGTGGGGGCCGCGGTTCCTGCACTCCACCGGCCAGTACCACAAGGGCGGCCCGGCCAACGGCGTCTTCCTCCAGGTCACCGGCGACAACCCGGCCGACCTCGCCATCCCCGGGCGGCCCTACACCTTCGCCCGGTTGCAGCTCGCCCAGGCGCTGGGCGACTTCGGCGCGCTGGCCGAGCGCGACCGCCCCGTCGTCCGGCTGCACCTGCGCGACCGCGCGGCCGGCCTCGAACGCGTCGCCCAGGCGCTGGGCCGGGTCAGCCCGTGACCCGGCCCTGCGGCCGGGCACCCCGCGCCGCGGCCCCGACACCGTCCACCACTCAACGGGAAGCAGCGTTGTGAAAGAACCGGTGATGCAGGGAGCGGTGCCCAACCCCCTGCGCAACGTCCTCGACAAGCGGCTGCCGCGCATCGCGGGGCCGAGCGTGCTCGTCCTGTTCGGGGTCACCGGCGACCTCGCACGCAAGAAGCTGCTGCCGGCGATCTACGACCTCGCCAACCGGGGGCTGCTGCCGCCGGGCTTCGGCCTGGTCGGCTTCGCGCGCCGCGACTGGGCCGACCAGGACTTCGCGGCGCAGGCCCACGAGGCGGTGCGCAAGTACGCGCGGACCCCCTTCCGCGAGGACGTGTGGCGCCAGCTCAGCGAGGGCGTCCGGTTCGTGCAGGGCGAGCTCGACGACGATGACGCGTTCGACCGGCTCGCCGACACCGTGAACCGGCTCGACCAGGAGCGGGGCACCGGCGGCAACTACGCGTTCTACCTGTCGCTGCCGCCGAAGCTGTTCCCCAGCGTCGTCAAGCAGCTCAAGCGGTCCGGCTTGGCGCAGTCGGACGACGACGCCTGGCGGCGGGTCATCATCGAGAAGCCGTTCGGGCACGACCTCGCCAGCGCCAAGGACCTGCACGCCGTCGTCGACGACGTCTTCCCGCCGCAGTCGGTGTTCCGCATCGACCACTACCTCGGCAAGGAGACCGTCCAGAACATCATGGCGCTGCGGTTCGCCAACACCCTGTTCGAGCCCATGTGGAGCCGGTCGTTCATCGACCACGTACAGATCACCATGGCCGAGGACATCGGGGTCGGCGGCCGCGCCGGGTACTACGACGGCATCGGCGCCGCGCGCGACGTCATCCAGAACCACCTGCTGCAACTCCTCGCCCTGGTGGCCATGGAGGAGCCGGTGTCGTTCACCGCCGACGCGATCCGCGCCGAGAAGGAGAAGGTGCTCTCGGCCGTCACCCTGCCCGACGACCTCGCCAAGGGAACGGCGCGCGGCCAGTACGCCGCCGGGTGGCAGGGCGGCGAGCAGGTCGTGGGCTACCTCGAAGAGGACGGGATCCCGGGCGACTCCGGCACCGAGACGTTCGCGGCGCTGCGGCTCGACGTCAACACCCGGCGCTGGGCCAACGTCCCGTTCTACCTGCGCACGGGCAAGCGGCTGGGACGGCGGGTGACCGAGGTCGCCCTCGTGTTCCAGGCCGCGGCGCACCAGATGTTCAGCCACAACGAGATCGAGGAGCAGGGCCGCAACGCGCTGGTGCTGCGCATCCAGCCCGACGAAGGCGTCACCCTGCGCTTCGGCTCCAAGGTCCCCGGCGCCTCGATGGAGGTGCGCGACGTCAGCATGGACTTCACCTACGGGATGAGCTTCACCGAGGCGAGCCCTGAGGCGTACGAGCGGCTCATCCTGGACGTCCTCATCGGCGACCCGCCGCTGTTCCCCCGCCAGGAGGAGGTCGAGCTGTCCTGGCGGATCCTCGACCCGGTGGAGGAGTTCTGGGCCACGCAGGGCAAGCCCGAGCAGTACGAGTCGGGCAACTGGGGCCCGGAGTCGGCCCACGACCTCCTCGCGCGCGACGGCCGCCAGTGGCGCCGCCCGTAGGCGGCGCACGGCGGTAGCCCGCCGTCAGATCCGGCCGTGTGGGGCGCCCGCTGTACGGGCGCCCCACACGTGCGACCGGCCGGGTCAGCCGACCGGCGGCGCACCCGTGCGGCCCGTGACCCGCACCGTGTTGGTGTGGAAGTCGCCGGCGTAATGGCCGGCCTCGAAGCCCGCCGCCGCCAGCAGCCCGCGCAGGGTCTCGGCCATGGTGGCCATGGCCGTGTGCCAGTAGTCGGCGCGCGCCTCCGCGATCTCCGGGGGGCATTCGCCGTAGACCGCCTGGCGGCGCAGGATCTCGTGGGTCCGCCAGGTGACGTAAACCCCGCCCTGTTCGTCGGCGAGCGGGTCGACCGTGACCTCCACCCCCGACTGATAGGTGGGGCTGATCTCGCTGACGACCGGCAGGCCGGCCGCTGCGAGGTCCTCGACGACCTGCATGGCGAGCCGGTTGCGTTCGTCCATGACCTCGCGGTCGGCGTGCTCGGGCACGGGGCTCCTCAAGGGGCGTGCGGCTGGGACGGGGCGGCCCGGGCGGGCCCGTTGCGGCAACCGGTGCCGCTAGCGTCCCCGCCGTGCGCCGCGGATCATATCGGCGAGCCGCTCGTTGCTCTGGGTGCGCTTGCGGTCGAAATCAGGGTCGTTGGCCCGCGGCCATTCTACGGCGAACTTGACCTTCGCATCGGGGTGCAGGTTCTCCTCGAGGAGTTTCTGGCATCGGGAACACGGCTGCCGGTCGGAGTAGAGCTCTTCGATGTCCTCGGCGACGAAGTCGTTCTTGTTCTCCTTGAGCAGCCGGTCGAGGACGTCGTCCTCGGAATGCCATGATTCGTCCTTGGTCCCGGCGGAATACCCGCACACGTAATCGGACCGGCCCTTGACCTTCACGGCGACCACATTGCGCCACGCGGGGATCGCATTGTCGCGGCGGCACTTGTCGGCGGCCTTGCTCAATTCATCGACCCCGTATTCGACCAGCCCTTCGCACTTGTAGTTGTGCGTGAGGACGTCGGAGTCGCCGACCTGCACGTAGTAGGTCGCCAACCCCGCGACGGTCAGATTGTGCACGCGCTGGTCCGGCGCGGTGCGCGGGCGCGCACCGCGAAGCTCCGGCCATCGGCCGTCGGCCGAGCGCAGCGGGGTGCCGACCGCCAATTCGCCCGCTGTGACCCACTCGGCGGTGCCCGGCGCCCAGAACGGGTGCTCGGCGGTCGCGGTGACCCGGCCCCCGCTGCCGCCCGGTGTCGTGAACCCCAGGTCCACAAGCTCCTTGGGGCCGGTGTCGGACAGCGTGTCGACAACGGTGCGGGGGCCTTCGGTACCGGTGCGCGGGTCGAAGGCGTGGACGGCGTCGCCGACATCGATGGACTCGATCGGCGCGTAGGCGCCGTCGGCCATGCGCACGCGGGTGCCCGGCACGAAGCTGTTCCCGGACGCGAGGCACGGCGCCCGGCGCTTGGTGTCGCGCTTCTTCTTGAGGTCGTCGAGCTTCTTCTTCTGGTCGTCGAGGCGCTTCTTGGCCTGCTCGTACGCCTTGCTGCCCTTGCGCCACTTGTCGAAGAGCTTGTACGCCTTGGGGATCTTGGAGACGACCTTCAGCGCCTTGCCCCACGGGATGGCGGTGAGCGCGGTCTCCAGGCAGGCCAGGATGTCGCCCTTGGTGAAGCAGTCCTTGGCCTTGTCCCAGCCGATCAGCTCTTTCAGCAGCTCGATCAGGAGCTTGTCGGTCTGGTCGGCGTCGCCCTTCTTCTGGTCGTGCTCCTTGGCCAGCCGGTCGTACTCCCGCTGCGCTTCGTCGATCTCGCGGTCGAGCGCGGGGTCGCCCGATGTGCCGGGGTCGCCCGAGGTGGCGGGGCCGTCGGTGGGCCCACCGGTGGGGTCGGCCGCGGCAGCGGTGGGGTCGCCCCCTGCCCCGGGGCCGTCACCGGGCCCGCCGGGGCCGCCCTTCTTGGGATCGCAGTGGTCTGCGTCGTACAGCTCGCACACCGCCGAGGTGACCGCGGGCGTGACCGAAGCCGGTAGGCCGGAAGCGATGAGGGCCGCGAGCACCACCGCGGCGAGAATGACCAGGGCGCCGTATTCGATCTTTCCGGCACCCGATTCGGCACGCCAGACCCAGTGCATTGGATCTCGCCTTCGAGAGGGAGGAGAGCACTCCGGTGCACCATACCGAGACAATGGTCACAATACACTTCCCCGACCCCTGGCCGACTCCGGCCAGAAAGCGCACCCCAGCCCCACCACACCGCGATTATCCGGCCGGAATCCGCGAAATCGGGAACCCGTTCAAGATCGCGAATTCAACGGAATCCGCATTCGCCCACGCACTTCCCCATAATGATCTTCCCGATGATCTTCACTCCGCCCTCGGCGACCCGAACGGCCCTTTCAGCCGAAGACGCCTAAACGGTCGCGGTGGTGTGCCCACCGTTCGGCCACCTCCGCGGGGCGCAGGAGTTCCCGCTGCCCCCGGACGACGATGCCGTACTTCGCCGCCATGGCGGCGATGAAGCGCACCGCGAACTCCTCGGATCCCGGGGTGCGCGAGACCTGAAGGCTGACCAGGAACCCGGGCGGCTCCCCGAGGGCCTCGGTGAGTTCGGCGCCGTGGTCCTCCAGGTGACCGGGGGTCGGGAAGTCCGGGTCATAGAAGAACCAGACGGTCTTGTCGCCGTCCTGCCACTGCCCCGACGTCCATTCATCGGGGTTGCGCTCGGCACCGGCGGCCCCCAGAACGCCCAGGAACCCCGATTCGCCGATGGACCCGCCGCCGATGACGTCGATCGTGTACGACAACCCTGCTCCCCTGGCGCGCCTCCGAGCACGGTCGGCACCGACCGTCAGCGGGACTCGCGTGCGAGCCGCCTGATCCGCTTGGTCCTGCCGCCGGTGGTGAGGTGGCCGAGGACCCGCGGATCAGCGGACTCTTCCACGATCTTCAGTTGCAGCCAGTCCGACCAGTTCGGCGAGTCCTCTTCGACACGCTCGCCCGGATAGTCTCCGGAGAGCACGTCCTCCAGCACGCCCCACTCCTCGGCGCGCCTGCGGGCGAAGTCCGCGAACTCCGGGGGGAGCGCGCCGACCCAGGCGTCCCGCTCACTCCGGTCGACCCGACCCAGGACGCCGACCACGACCGAGGACGCCAGCGCAGGGTCGTCCTCACCCGCAACGCACTCGTGGAGCAGGCCGAACGCCTCGGGCCGTTCGATCGCCTGCCGGTAGACCTGCCACCGACCGTGGTCGGACCCGAGGTCCGACCCCTCGACCCCGACAAGCCGCTGAAGCCGCACCACCGCTGCGCGGTCCGTCAACTGGTCCCCCTCGCACACGCCGACCCCGACAACGGCATCAGCAGTCCTTCTTCTTCTTGGCGTCCTCATTCTCCTTGTTCCGCTTCATGTCCTCGCGGATCGCCTTGCGGATCTTGCCGATGTTCTCGTCCACGACCTTCCGCTGCTTGGGGGACAGCTCCGGATCGCCCTTCAGCGGCTTTCCGTTCTGACCGATCCGCACCTCTTTTCCGCCGCCCTTGACGTGGGCGTGCGGTGGTGCGTGGTCATTGGAGTAGATGACGATCTTGACCTTGTTGACCTCGACGACCGTTCCGGTGGTACCGCCCTTGCCCGTGTTGTGCACGAGCAATGGGGACCCGCCGGCGGCCACGAAGTAGGTGTGGAGGTCGTCGACGGTGAGGTTGTGGACGGTCTCCCGTTCGCTTTCGCGCTCGTCGACGCCGGTGACCCGCGCCCACTCACCCGAACTCGTTCGGAGCCGGGTTCCGGGGTCCAGGTCGGCGGCATCGACCCACTGGGCCTCCTCGGGAACCCAGAACGGGTGCCCGGCGGTGGCGGTGACACTCGAATCCCCGCCATCACCGTCGGCCACGGTGATGGTGACGAGGGACTTCGTACCGGTCCCCTCCACCAGGTCGGTGACGGAGCGCGGCCCCTCCTCACCCGTTCGGGGGTCGAAGGCGAGAACCTGGTCGCCCATCTCGACGTCCTTGATGGGCACGGTCGACCCGTCGGCGAGCACAACGGGGGTACCGGGAAGGAAGCTATTCGGCGCCCGATGGGTGTCGGGCTTCGTGACCGGGCAGCTCTCCTTCTTCTTTCTCTTCTCCTTGAGGTCGTCGAGCTTCTTCTTCTGTTTGTCGAGCCGGCCCTTGATCTTGTCGTAGGCCTTGCTGCCCTTGCGCCACTTGTCGAAGAGCTTGTACGCCTTGGGGATCTTGGAGACGAACTTCAGCGCCTTGCCCCACGGAAGGGCAGTGATCGCCGTTTTCAGGCACGCGAGGATGTCGCCCTCGGTGAAGCACTTCTTGGCGTCCTCCCAGCCGATCAACTCCTTGAGGAGATCCATCAACTCCTTGTCGATGTCGCCGGCTTCGCCCTTCTTCTCGTCGTGCTCCTTGAGAAGGTCGTCGTACTCCTTCTGCGCGTCCTCGATCTCCTTGTCGAGCTTGGGGTCGCCGCTGGGACCGCCATCGCCGTCGCCGCTGTCGGCGGCGGCGGTGGCGTCAGGGCCCGCCGTCGGGTCGCCCGAGGAGTCGGGGTCGCCGGGTCCGCCCGGGCCGCCGTTCTCCGGCTTGCAGTGCTCCGCGGTGTACAGCTCGCAGACGGCGGCGGTGACCGCCGGAGTCACTCCGCTCGGCAGGCCCGCGCTGAGCAGTGCCGCGACGATGACACCGGCCAGCACGACCAGGGCGCCGTACTCGATCGCTCCGGCACCGGACTCGGCACGCCACACCCACCGCATAAGGGTCAACTCTCAGAAAGCGGGACAAATGACAACCGGACGAACGATACTCATCATCCGATGTCGGACAACCCGCCTCCGTGGCCGGTTCTGGCCGGGGTGGGGACGAGCGCGGTGCGCTCAGTCGCCGGAGATCCAGAGGTAGCCGCGGTCGAGGACCGCCTTGTCGATGAGGATCTCCAGGACTTCGACGCTGGTGCGCAGGTCGGGGTGTGCGTCCCTGATCCGCGCCAGTTCCCGCTTGATGCGGTTCATCTGGGGGACGTTGAACATGGTGTCGCCGTGCTGGTAGACGGAGTCGAGCAGGCTCCCCTCCTCGGCGTTGTCCAGGACCGGCGCCAGGTGCCTGCTGTGCACCGGCCCCACATACTCCCGATCGTGGACCTGGTTCTCGATATAGACCGCGTATCCGATGGTCGCCCCCTGGCCCGGCTCTAAAGTGGATGCATGGTGATGACCGCGCCGTACTTGTCCTGTACAACGCGGTAGCGGGTCGTGGATGCGCCGCCGCTTTCCTGGGACTTCCGCCCGATGATACGTCCGGCGTCGACGTCGCGTTCGTAGTTCCCGTCCTTGTTCGGCCCCTTGGCCTCGACCTTGTTCGCCTTCTCCACAAGGTCGTCGAGATCCTGGTCCTTGCCGAACACGCTCTTGTCCGGCGTGACGTTCTTCCCACCCTCGACGTGCTTGTCCTTGACGTATTTCTCACCGACGTCGTCGAACTGGGCGGGCTGGCAGTCGTCGTTGTGGACGAGAACCGCGGAATCAGCGGGGGAGACGAAATAGGTGTCGATACCGGCGACATCCAGGTTGTGGACACGCTGGTCGGCGACCTCGCGGACGTCGGTGCCGGTGACCCGCGCCCAGGCGCCGCTCGAGGTGCGCAGCGTCGTGCCCGGGTCCAGGTCGGCGGCGTCGACCCATTGGGCGCTCCCGGGAACCCAGAACGGGTGCTCGGCGGTTGCAGTGACACTGCCGGTGGCGCCCTCTGCGTCGGTCACGGTGAGGGTGACGAGGGTCTTCTTGCCCGTTCCCTTGATCAGTCCGGCGACCGGGCGCGGCCCCTCCTCGCCGGTGCGCGGGTCGAACGCGTACACCCGGTCGCCGACCTCGATGTCGGCAATGGGCAGCGTCGAACCGTCGGCGAGCAGGACGGGGGTGCCGGGCAGGAAGCTGTTGGGCGTGTTGCGGTTGTCGGCATTGGGGAGCGGGCAGCTCGTCTTGTCCTTCTCTTTCTCCTTTTTCTTCTTCTTGAGGTCGTCGAGCTTCTTCTTCTGCTTGTCGAGCTGGCCCTTGATCTTGTCGTAGGCCTTACTGCCCTTGCGCCACTTGTCGAAGAGCTTGTACGCCTTCGGGATCTTGGAGACGAACTTCAGCGCCTTGCCCCACGGGATGGCGGTGAGCGCGGTCTCCAGGCACGCGAGGATGTCGCCCTCGGTGAAGCACTTCTTGGCGTCGTTCCAGCCGATCAACTCCTTGAGGAGATCCATCAACTCCTTGTCGATGTTGCCGGCTTCGCGCTCCTGCTTGTCGTGCTCCTTCTTGAGCTCGTCGTACTCCTTCTGCGCGTCCTCGATCTCCTTGTCGAGCGCGGGGTCGGCGCCGGCCTCCTCGGGCTCCCCGCCGGGGTCGCCGTTGCCGCCGTCGGGATCGCCCGTACCGCCGTCGGGATCGCCGTTGCCGCCGTCGGGATCGCCGTTACCGCCGTCGGGGTCGCCGTTGCCGCCGTCGGGATCGGTGGAATCGCCCGGGCCGCCGTTCTCCGGCTTGCAGTGCTCGGCTGTGTACAGCTCGCAGACGGCCGCGCTGACCGCGGGGGTCACCGCGGTCGGCAGCCCGGCGCCGATGAGCGCCGCGACGATGACACCGGCCAGGACAACGAGGGCGCCGTACTCGATGGCACCGGCCCCGGACTCGCCCCGCCACACCCAACGCATGATGGATCAACTTTCAGATACAGGGGGATGCTCACGACGGCCGGGGAAACGATACCCACAACGGCCTCACCAAAGGCGGTTCCGTCCGCTACCGGCCACCTGCCCCACCAGCCACGTCTGCGATACCGCACGGTCACCGGGCGCGGTCGACGGGCGCGCTACACCGCTATCGCGTTGAGCGCCGGCGCCGTCGTCGCGCGCGGGCTTCCCGCGCCGGTGTAGGCGTCCCATGCGCTCCGCAGCCGCCGCACCGCTGTGTCGAGGGTGGCCGGAGGGGCGATGAACGGCAGCCGCATCCACTCCGCTGCGCCGCCGTCGGGGACCATCGCGCCGCCCGGGAGCAGGGCGACCCCGTGACGCAGGGCGACCTGCGCCAACGACGCTGCGTCGCCGTGCGGCAGCCGTACCCAGATCGACTGCCCGCCCGCCGCCCGCCAGTAGCACCAGTCGGGCAGCAGCCGGTCGAGCCCGGCCGTCAGGTGGTCGTGGTGCGCGCGGAGTTCGGCGCGGCGCCTGCCGATCAGCGCGTCGGGGTCCGCGAGCAGGTCGGCCGCCGCGAGCTGGCCGAGGACGTCGCCGCCCAGGTCGTCGAGGGCCTTCACGCGCGCCAACCGGTCGATGTCGGCCGTGTGCCCCCTGACCCAGCCGACCCGCAGCCCGCCCCAGGCCAGCTTGCTCAGCGAGCCGACGGTGAGCACGCGGCCGCCGCCGGGGAAGGACGCCAGCGGCGCGGGGGCGTCGCCGTGGAAGCCGAGGTCGACCGTTGTCTCGTCCTCGACGACGAGCAGCCCCGACTCCCCCGCGGCAGCAGCGATCCGGCGCCGGTGCAGCGGGCTGATCAGGGTTCCGGTCGGGTTGTGGAACGACGGGATGAGGTAGGTGAGGGCGGGCCGCAGCTCCGCCATCGCGGGCAGCAGCGCCGCCGCGTCCAGCCCCTCGGGACCCACCGGGGCGGTCCGCACGCTCGCCGCGGCCTCCCCGAACAGCGCGAGCGCGCCCGGGTAGCTGGGGCGCTCGGCGAGCACCGTGTCGCCCGCTGCGACGTTGCAGCGCACCGCGAGGGCGAGCGCCTGCTGCGCCCCGTTGGTGATGAGCACCTGGTCGGCCGTTGTGGGCAGGCCGCGCCGGGTGAACCGCGCCGCGACCGCCGCGCGCAGTTCGGGGTGCCCGGCCGGGTGATATCCGATGTCGTCGGAGAGGGTCGCCAACCGCGCCACCGCGCGGCCGTAGGACGCCCGCAGCTCCGGCGGCGGCGAGTCGGGCGCGGCGCAGGTGAGCGCCAGTGTGCCGGGAGCGGGGTCGAAGAGGGCGAGGAACCGGGAGCTGTGCGCGGCGCGCCCGGGCGAGGGCAGCGCAGGCGACGGGCCCGGCGCCACCCGGGTGCCGCTGCCCTGCCTGCGGGTCACCCGCCCCTCCTCGCGGAGCCGCTCGTAGGCGCCGACGACCGTGCCCCTGCCGACCGACAGCCGCGCCGCGAGCGTGCGCTCGGCGGGCAAGGGGCAACCGGGCGGGATGGCGCCCTCCTCGACGAGGGCGCGCAGGCGGCCGGCGAGCAGCAGGTAGAGCGGGCCACGGCCGACCGCCCAGCGTCCCAGCAGCGAAACGAGGTCATCGGCGGGGATTGGATCCGTCATAAAGCCAATTGTCGCCGATTGGCTCTGTCGTAGCGCAGTGGGGGCGGCGAGTGTGGAGGCATGGCTTCGAACAACGCACCGTCCACCGGCGTCGGCATCCGCCCGTCCTCGCGGACCGTCCACGTCGCCGTCCCCCCGGTCGAGGGCAGCAGCCCGCTGGGGGTCCCCCTGTACCAGGGGCACACGTTCACGTTCCCCGACGCGGACTCCATGGGGGCCGCGTTCGCCGACCCGGGCGGCCCGTTCGTCTACGCCCGCTACAACAACCCCACGGCCCGCGCCCTGGAAGACGCGGTGGCGGGCCTCGAAGGCGGCGCGGCCGCCATCGGCTCGGCGTCCGGCATGGGGTCGATCACCTCGACCCTGTGGGCGCTCCTGCGCCCCGGCGACCACGTGGTCGCGCAGAACCGCCTCTACGGCGGCACCCTCGGCATCCTCGGCGACCTGGACCAGCGCTGGGGTGTGCAGGTGACCCGGGTCGCCGCCGGGGACCCGGCCGCGGTCGAAGCGGCGATCACACCGCGGACGCGCGTCCTGTTCCTGGAGACCATCGCGAACCCGACCGGCGAGGTCGTGGACCTGCCCGCGCTCACGGCCATCGCGGCGCGCAATGGGGTCACCGCCATCGTCGACAACACCTTCGCGACGCCGTTGCTGTGCCGCCCGATCGAGCACGGGGCCGACATCGTCGTCCACTCGGCGACCAAGTACCTGGGCGGCCACTCCGACGTCATCGGCGGCCTGGCCGTGTTCGCCGACGACGCCCTCCACCGCGAGGTCAGGGGACGGACGCTGGAGTTCGGCTCGGTCCTCGACCCGGCCTCGGCGTGGCTGGCCATCCGCGGCTTGCAGACACTCGGCGTGCGGGTGCCCCGGCAGAGCGAGAATGCCCAGACCCTCGCCGAGCGCCTGGCCGAGCACCCGGCGGTCGACACGGTGCACTACCCGGGGCTGCCCGGCCATCCCTCGCACGCGACGGCGCGCGCACTGCTGACGGGCGGGTTCGGCGGGGTGCTGTCGTTCGACCTGGCGGGCGGCGCGGACGCGGGCCGCAAGTTCGTCAACAGCGTGCGCCTGGCCGCGCTGGCGCCGTCCCTCGGCGATGTGCGATCACTGGTCATGCACCCGGCCAGCACCTCGCACCGCAACCTGGACCCCGAGGAGCTGGCGGCGGCGGGGATCGGCCCGGGCCTGGTCCGCGTCAGCACCGGCATCGAAGACGTCGAGGACCTCTGGACAGACCTGGAGCAGGCCCTCGCCTGACGGCCGAGCCGAACCGCCACCCGCGAACGATCCCGCCCCACGAGGGGAAGGCACTCCCGGTTGAGGACGAGGACGACCCTGGGCGCCATCGTTCGGGGGCAAGGGCGTCCCAGAGGCAAGAGCGCCCGGAAGCGCGAGCATCCGGGAGCGAGCGCGCCCGGAAGCACGGGCATCCGGGAGCGAGCGCGCCCCAGAGGCGAGAGCGCCTGGGAGAGCTGGCGTCCGGGGGCAAGGCCGTCCCAGAGGCGAGAGCGCCTGGGAGAGCTGGCGTCCAGGGGCGAGGGCGTCCTTGACCCCAGGGAACAGGAGCCAGGCTGCCGGGAAGCCTGCGCAGCAGCGACGGCCGACACACATCCTGCACGTTGCTCGCCGGGCCCAGCGCCGCACGGAATCCACCGCAACCACGCCCGGACGCCCAGCCCGCCCCATCACCGCAGCGCCCCCGCCGCGCGATCAGTGCGTGGCGGGGCCTGGCGTCGATCCCTGGGGTCTGCTTCGGCCGTCGCTGCTGCGCAGGCTTTCCGGCAGCCTTGCCCAGGTCCGCTGTGGGCACGGACGCTCTCGGCACCTACCCCCGGCACGGAGTCCGGGTCACGACCCACGCCACACGGCACGGAGTCCGGGTCACGGCCCACGCCACACGGCAGCGCCGCACAGAGCAGCAGCCCAGCCCAGTCCACTGCGGCGAGGGAGACCCTCGGCACTCACCTCCCAACTCCAGGCCGAGGACGCGACCGACGCTTGATTCCGGCGCCGGTCAGGACGGGCTGGGCACCGGGTGCGGCGGCGCGGTGGGGGTGGGCGACCAGTGGCCCTCATCGGTGGGCTCCACGGTGTGACCGCCGCCCCCAGACCCGGGCACCTGCGACTCCTCCGGCGTCCAATCGGGTTCGTGCGACGCCGTCGGGTCGGTGACCGGTTCCTCGGTCGGCGGCGGCGTGTTCTCCGCATCCCAGCTGGGACTCGCGCTCGGCGAATCGGAGACGACCCCTGCGGGGTCCGCCGTCTCCGGCGGCGCACCGAGCATCCCGCCCTGCACGATCCAGACGACGACGCCGCCGAGCAGCAGCACCAGCACAGCCGCCATGGCCCATTCCATGGACCGGCGGCGGCTCCCGCGCTTCCGCGGGTCCTGGGCGGTGCCGTCGTTCCCTGCACCGTCGGTGCCTCCGCCGTCGGTGCCTCCGCCGTCGGTCCCTGCTGCGGGGCCTGTGGGCGGCGGTGTGCCGGGCGGCGGGTCGGCCACGGGCTGCGGGCCGCTCAGCTCCGGCGGCACCGCCCACCCGTGCGGGGACGTCCCGCTGTACGGCGGGATCCCGCCGAGAGGCGGCGTGCCACCGGGAGGTGGGGCCTCGCCTTGGGGTGGGGTCCCGCCGTGACCCGGAGTTCCGCCGGGTGGTGCGGTCCCACCTTGGGGAGGAGTGCCCCCTGGGCCTGGGATCCCGCCGGGGGGTACGGCAGGCGGGACGGCTCCCCCGGGCACGACTCCCCCGGCGACGACTCCCCCGGCCGCGCCCGCAGCGCCCGCCGCTCCCGCCGCGCCGGGGGGTGCGGCAGGCGGGACGGCTCCCCCGGGCACGACTCCCCCGGCCGCGCCCGCAGCGCCTGCCGCTCCCGCCGCGCCGCGCAGCGCGGCTCCCCCAGCTCCCCCAGCTCCCCCGGGCGGTGCCGCACCGCCGTGCGGCGGCGTGCCCCCATGCGGGTCCGGTGCGCCCGGTGCCCCACCGCCGGGCGGCGGGGTGCCGCCGCGGGGTTCGGCGAGCTCGGGCGGGACGGCCCAGCCGTGCGGCGACGTACCGCCGTGCGGAACCCCGCCGCCCGTGGCGCCTCCGGCCGCGGGTGCGGCCGCCGCCCCGGACGTTCCCGGGTCGATGACGGTCCCGCTCGGTTCGGAGTCGGCGCGGGTCGCGTCCCCGGCGACCGTGGCACCTTCGGCGCGGGTCGCATCCCCGGCAAGGGTGCCGTCCTCCGCCCGGGCCACCCCTTCGGCAGGCGTCGCCCCCTCCGCGCGGGTCGCGCCCTCGGCGCCGCCGACCGCGTCCTGTCCCCCGCCCGACTGCCCTTCGTCGGCCGCCGCCGCGGCGGCCCCGGCGAGTCCCGCGGCGGCGATCGGCGGCGCCGCGAGTGCGACCATCGCCGCCGTCGGCGCGATCTTGGTCTGCTCCTGCGAGGCCGCGGTGTAGCCGTCGGCAAGGACCATCGTCACCGGCAGCTCCCGCACCGCGACCGGGTCGTGCCCGACGAGCATGCCGAGCACCTGGACCGCCGTCGGGCGCTTTGCCGCGTCCTTGTCGAGGCAGGCGGCGAGCAGCGGGCTCAGCGATTCGGGGACGCCGTCGAGCTTCGGCGGCTTGTGCAGGACCCGGTTGATCACCGCGGTGAGCGTGTCGGCCTTGAACGGTGAGACCCCCGTCGCCGCGAACGCCATGACACCGGCCCAGGCGAACACGTCGATGGGCGCCTCAGCGGGGTCGCCCTGGATCTGCTCCGGCGCCATGTACGCCGGCGTCCCGAGGATGCCGCCCGTCTGGGTGAGCGTGGCGTCGGTGGACCGCGCGATGCCGAAGTCGATCACCCGGGGCCCGTCGGCGCCGAGCAGGACGTTCGCGGGCTTGAAGTCGCGGTGCACCACTCCCGCCTGGTGGATGGCGACCAGCGCGGTGGCGGTGGCGATGGCGAGCCGGTCGAGCGCCGAGCCGGTGCGCGGCCCATCGTTGAGCACGGCCTCGCGCAGCGACGGGCCGTCGATGTACTCGCTCACCACGTAGGGGCGTTCGGCGTCGAGGTCCATGTCGAGGACCGCCGCCGTGCAGAACGCCGCGACGCGCTTGCTGGCGGCGACCTCCTTGGCGAAGCGGGACAGCGCCCGCTTGTCCGAGGCCCAGCCGCTGTTCAGCACTTTGACGGCGACCTGCCCGTGCTTGGGCGCGTAGCTCAGGTAGACGGTCCCTTGACCGCCCTCGCCGATTCGCGCGGTCAGATCGTAGTCGCCGACCCTGGTCGGGTCACCAGGACGAAGCGGACCAGCCATGCGTGTGCTCCCCTCCACGCAATACCGTCCCTGGAAACCGGAAGCCTGGCGGGGGCGGCGCCACCGGGCCTGACAGACCTGACGCCAGAGAACCACGCCCCGCCCCTACCTGAGAGGGCACATTTCCCTAGCCTTTATCAGGCGAGACGGGACACCGAGAACGAACCGGCCCCGCAGCGGACATGGCCAGGGGTTCCCGACTGAATCCCTATGGGGTTTCCGAAGACTCGTGGAGCGGCCGCGTACCCCTGGTGACGTTCTCGACGGTCCCGGCATGACATTCGGCCACGTGAGACGTCTTTCAGTGGGTGTTTCGTTTCCACGCTCCGACGGCGGCGAGACCCGCGCCGGCGACCATGGCGGTCCCGGCCCAGGAGAAGACGCCGCCGACACCGACGGCCTCGATCAGGGGTTGGGCCGCCAGCGGCGAGAGGAACTGGCCGAGGAAGATCCCGGAGATGAGTCCGCTGAGGATGCGGCCACGCCAGGCGGGTGGGGCGAGCTCGGACAGGCGCAGGGTGACGTTGGGGACGGCGAGCCCGACACCGATGCCTCCGAGGAGCAGCCCGGCCGCGGTACCGAACGCCGTGCCGGTGCTGCCGACCAGCAGCCAGCCCGCGCCGAGCAGGGCGACGGCGACTGTCGTGATCGCTGCGAACCGCAGGCGCCGGCGCAGCATCGGGAACCAGAGCGCGCCGAGCGCGCCGGTCAGCGTGCTCCCTGCGAGGACGACACCCACGATGGCCGGCCCGATGCCGAGATCATCCAGCAGGAACGGCACCTGTGTCGGCGCCATGTAGAACGCCATTGTCACGCCGAGCGCCAGGGCGTAGATGCCGAACACGCGGCCGGTCGGCGCTCGCTCACGGCCGGCGGTCACCGCGGGCGTGTCCCGCGGCGTGTCCCGCACGGCGAGGATCGCGAACACCGCGACCACGGCCCCCAGGCTGTAGAGCCAGAACGGGACCCGCCAGCTGACCGTGGCGAGTACTCCGGCCAACGGCAGGAACACCATGCCGCCGAGGCTCGCGAACGCCTGCTGGAGCCCGAGGAAGGATGCCCGCTCCGGCCCGTCGAACCAGTCGGTGATCGTCGCGCTGACCGCCGTCATGACCCCGCCGATGGCGATGCCGAGCAGCGCTCTGGTCACCACCAACAGGGGGAGGTCGGTCACGAAGTACCCGGCGGTGCCGCTGGCCGTGTACAGCACGAGGCTGGACACGAGCAGCGGGCGGCGCCCGATTCGGTCGGCGACCAGGCCGGACACCGGAGCGCTGATGGCGATCATGAGCGAGGTGATCGTCATCGCGAGGCGGACCAGCAGGGACGCCCCGGGCTCGGCGGCGAAGGTCTGCTCCATCGCCGGAAGGCTTGGGGCGACGACGGCCGGCGCCATGATCGTCAACGTCGCAGCGGCGAGGATTGTGCCGCGTGCGAGGCGGGGCGGCGCCATGCGTTCGGCTTGTGTCGTCATGCCACCACGATCGCGCCGCCCTGCTCGCGCTCGCGTCGGTGACAATCACCTACTTGTTCGGATCCGCGCGCAGAATGCACAACGGCGGGCGTGATCCAGGATCACGCCCGCCGGGGGGTCGCTGTGGTTCGTCAGTTTCCGTGCTTGCCGGGCGCGGCGCTGCCGCTGTACTCACCAAGGTCGGAGACCAGTTCGGCGATGTCGGGCATGGTGTCGTACCGGCGCTGGTGGATCTCGGCGATCCTCGCGCCCACCGCCGGGTCCGGATCGTCGGTGATATCGAACGACACGAACTTGTCGATCAGCGGCAACCCGACCCGGTCCATGTCCAGGTGCGCAGGGTGATTCATGTACTCCTCGTAGCCGTCGAGGTCCTCGATCACCGAGACAGCACCGTAATCGTAGTCCCCGCCGATGTCGGGACCCACCACGCGCGCCTTGATAGCAGGGATGGCGTTGATATGCTCGCGCATCTGCGCGAGGCCGGCCTCCCTCTCCTCCTCCGAAACGTCGGGCTTGAGGGTGAAACGGATGCAGTGGTAGATCATCGGACTTCCCTTTCAGTTGGTGGTCACTCGGGCGGTCAGGCCCGGGTGAAAGCGGCGGCGTACTCCTGGGCGAAACCGGTGATATCGCGAGCGGGGCTCCCGGTGAGGTCGGCAACGGACGTGTACACGTCGGCGGCCTCGCCCCTGGCGTAGTGGGCGTAGTCCTCGACGAGGCCGTCGAGCTGCCATGGCGGGAGAAGCCCGGTCAGTGCGGCGGTGAACTGCTCGGCGGGTGCGTCGTGGAAGGCGATGTCCCGCCCGGTGGCGGTGGAGAGCGCCTGGGCGATCTGATCGTGGGTGACGGCGCGGGGTCCGGTCAGCGTGTAGGTGCGGCCGGTGTGCCCGGTGCCGGTCAGCACGGCCGCGGCAGCGTCCGCGATGTCCCTGGTGTCGATGGCGCTGACGGCGGCGCCGCCGATAGGTGCGGCGAACCAGCCCTGGGCGATGGTGCCGGCGAAGCCGAGCAGCGCCTGCATGTAGAGGTTGGGGCGCAGCACAGTGTGGTCGAGGCCGAGCCGCTGGACGTGTGCTTCGACGTCGGCGTGCCAGCGCAGGAACCGCACCGGGGAGTCGGCGCGCGCCGCGTACTGCGAGAGCAGCACGATCCGGTTGACGCCGGCGTCGCGGGCGAGGTCGGCGAATCGGATCTGGAGGTCGGCGGCGTCGGGTGCCGAAGGGCTGTTGAGGAAGGCCGCGTCGACGCCCTTCAGTGCGGCGGTGACTGATTCCGGATCGTGCAGGTCGGCGACGGCGTTCTCCACGCCGGGGACGGGCCGGTCGGGGTCGCGGGTCATCGCGCGGACGGTGACGCCGAGCGTTCGCAGGGCGGGGACCAGAGCGGATCCCACGGTTCCGGTCGCGCCGGTCACGAGCACAGTGGGGGTGTCCATCGAGGTATCTCCATTCGTCGGTGGCACCGGGGGGTGTCCCCGGCACGGTCCTGGGGTCAGCGCGCGCCCGCGGTGGCCCTATCCGCCCGTGTCCTTGCCGTGGGGACGAACGACAGGGCGAGGGCGATGAGGATGAGCGCGGCCACGCCCAGGAACGCGGTCGTGAACTCGATGTCGTCGTTCGCCCCGGCGGCGCCGACGGAGATCCCGATGAGTACTGCGAGCCCGACAGCGCTGCCCACCTGCTGTGCGGCGTTGATCAGACCGCTGAGCAGGCCCGATTCGCCTTCCCTGCTGTCGCGCACCGCCATCGCGGTGGCGGAGACGGAGCCGAGCCCGAGGCCGGTGCCGGTCAGCAGGAACGCGCCCAGCAGACTGGCGGAGAAGCCGCTGGTCGTCGGATCCACCGCCAGCCACAGGAGGCCGACGAGCAGAACGGCGAGACCGGCCGGCAGCGCGCGGCCCAGCCCGATGCGCTTGGCCAGCATTGGCGCGACGACGCTGCCCACGATGATCATGACGGCGATGGGGATCTGGGCCATCCCGGTCGCCAGCGCACTCATGCCCAGGACCTCCTGCTGGTAGAGGGGCAGGAAGAAGAACACGCCCGTCAGGGTCGCGCCGATCATCATCATCACGACGCTGGCCGTGACCACCGGCCGATTGCGGAAGACTCCGAGCGGGACCAGGGGGTCTGCGGAGCGCTGCTCGGCGATCACGAACGCGGTCAGGGAGGCGAAGCCGACGGTGAGGCCGATGAGCGTGGCGGGCTCGCCCCACCCGGCCTCGGCCGCGGAGACCGTGCCGAGTGCGATGGCGGAGATCCCGACGGTGATGGTGAGGGCGCCGAGCAGATCGAAGCGGCCGGGCCGCCGGGGGAACGACGGCACCGTGCGCCACACGATGACCGCGCTGGTGATGCCGATCGGTATCGGGGTCAGGAACACCGACTGCCAGCCCAGCAGGTCGGTCAGCGTTCCGCCGAGGAAGACGCCGATGAGGCTGCCCGCGCCCGCGACCGCGCCCCAGATGCCCATCGCCCGGGTGCGTTCCGCGCGGGAGGAGTAGAGGGAGAGCACGAGCGCGAGCGCGGCCGGTACCACGATCGCGGACCCGATCCCCTGCCCGACCCGCCCGACGGTCAGCATCGGTCCGCTGACGGCCAGAGCAGAACAGACCGATGCCGCGATGTAGACGGCCATTCCGGTCAGGTACACCTTCCGGCCGCCGAGTACGTCGGCGAGCCGGCCGCCGAGCAGCAGCAGGCCGGCGAACGCCACCAGGTAGCTGTTCACGGCGATCGCGAGTTCGGGGACCGAGAGCCCGAGGCCCTCGCGGATCGCCGGCCCGGCGAGGTTCACCATCGCGCTGTCGAGGATGACCAGGAACATGGAGGCCGCCAGGCCGGCCACCGCCACACCCCGCCGCGCCCGGGGGCGGGCGGGCACCGTGGCCGGTGCGGTTTCGTTGCTCATCATTTCGTCTTTCTCTAGTAGGGATGTGGCGCCGACGAACCCTGCGACGGGCCCACCGAGGACGACGTCACGCCAGGCCGGTGGGGTGAGAGCCCGGAACCGTGCCGCGAGCTCGTGTCTCCATGCAATGACGATCGCGCGGGCACACCCCTGCTCGCGTCGGCGACATTCACCTACTTCGCCTAGGGTTCGCACCATGCCCACGACGTCCCTCCGCTCGCTCATTGGCCGGCACGACGAGATCAATCGCCTCCTTGTCCTCGTGCGCGCCGCGGAACAGGGCGAGGGCGGTGTGCTCGTCCTCCGCGGCGAGCCGGGCATCGGCAAGAGCGCGCTGCTGGACCACCTCGAACACGCGGCACCTGAGGGGTTCCAGATCATTCGCGCGTCGGGGTCGGAGTTCGAGGGTGAGCTGCCGTTCGCGGCGCTGCACCAGCTGTGTGTTCCGGTGCTGGCGCACCTCGAAACGCTGGCGGCCCCCTACCGCGACTCCCTCCTGGTCGCGTTCGGGTTGTCCGACGGCGCGCCGGACCCGTTCCGCGTCGGCCTTGCCGCGCTCGAACTGCTCGCGGCCGCCGCGACGGAACGTCCATTGCTGTGCGTCGTCGATGACGCGCACTGGATGGACGCCGCCTCGGCGAAGGCGTTGACGTTCCTGGCGAGGCGCATCGCAGCTGAGCCGATCGCGATGGTGTTCGCGGCCCGCCACCAGGACGCCGCCCGTGGGCTGGACGAGCTGCCCGGGCTGACGGTCGGTGGCCTGAGCGACGCGCATGCGCGCGCGTTGCTGGCCGAGGAGAAGACCACGACGCTCGATGAGCGGGTGCGTGATCGCCTCCTCGCCGAGGCGCGCGGAAACCCGCTGGCCCTGATCGAGTTGCCGAAAGCAGGCGGCTTCGCGCTGCCGACCCCGTCGCCGGTCGCGAGCCGGATCGAGCGGAGCTTCCGGGCCAGGATGGTGGAACTGCCCCTGGACGCACGGCTGCTGCTGATTCTCGCGAGCGCCGATCCCACCGGCGACCCAGGGCTGCTGTGGGCGGCCGCGCTGCGGTTGGACATCGACGTGCCCGTCGCGAGCGCCGCCGCCGAGGCGTCCGGGCTGGTGCGGTTCGACACCCGCGCACGGTTCTGCCACCCGCTGGCGCGCTCTGCCGCATACGGTGCGGCCGAGCCGGAGCGGCGCCAAGCGGCGCATCGGGCACTGGCCGATGCCACCGACCCGGTCGCCGCTCCGGACCGGCGGGCCTGGCACCGTGCTCAGGCCACCACCGGGCCGGACGAACAGGTCGCAACGGAGCTGGAGTCGTCGGCGTCGCGTGCGCAGGCGCGTGGGGGCGTCGCGGCCGCCGCCGCGTTCCTCTCGCGTGCGGCGGCGCTGTCGCTCGCCCCCGGCAAGCAGACCGAGCGCACGCTCGCGGCCGCGCGGGCGACACTCGAAGCGGGCGGAGCGAACGCGGCGGAGGACATGCTCGCCAGCATCGACACCGAGACACTGGATGACCCCCAGCACGCGTCCGTCGACCTGCTGCGCGGGCGGATCGCGTTCGTCCGCGGTGCCGACGGGGTCACCAGAGGGTCGGAACTCATCCTGCGGGCAGGGCAGCGGCTCGCTGCCAGTGATCCGGAACAGTCGCGCAGGTGCTTCGTGGCGGCTCTGGAGATGGGCCTCGTCGTCGGCAGGGCCGCGGGGGTGATGGACAGGGTGCTCGCCGCGGCCCGCTCGGCGCCGCCGGCATCGCGGCCGCCGGATCTGCTCGACGCGCTGGTGCTGTTGAGCACCGAGGGCCACCGTACGGGAGTGCCGGCGCTTCGGCAGGTCCTCACCGGCTGCGATTCCGACTGGACGCGTGTTCCGGCGCTGGCCGCGGTGCTCGCGGGCGAACTGTGGGACCTCGACCTGCACGCGGCGGTCACCGATTGGCTGGTGCGGACCGGGCGGGACACGGGGTCGCCGATGACCATCCGGCTCGGCCTGTCGCAGGTGGCGATATCCGCGGTGTTCGCCGGCGACTTCGGGCGGGCGATGGCCGCGATCGCCGAGGAGGAAGCGATCGCCGATGCCCTCGGCGACCTACCGCAGCTGTACCCGAGAGGGCACCTGGCGGCGATGCGCGGCCGCCGCCAGGAGGTGCTCGACCTGTTCTCCGAGGTGATGAGCCGGGGTACCGGTCAGCTGACCGCGAATGCCCACTGGGCGACGGCCGTGCTGTACAACGGCCTGGGCGACTACCCGGTCGCGCTGGACGCGGCCACGCGAGCCGTGGCGGGCGGCGACCTCTTCCTCACCGGCATCGCGCTGCCCGAGTTGGTGGAGGCCGCGGTCCGGTGCGGCGAGAACGCCGTCGCGCAGTCGGCGCTGGAGTCCCTGATCGAGCGCACGGAGCCCGCGGGAACCGCCTTCGCCCGTGGCGTAGCGGCAGGCGCGCGGGCGCTGGTCAGCGACGCGGAAGCCGACTACGTGGAGGCGCTCGAACACCTGACGGGTAGCTCACTGGCGCTGCACCTCGCACGGGCGCACCTGCGGTACGGGGAGTGGCTGCGCCGGGCGGGTCGTCGTCGCGACGCACGCGAACACCTGCGTACCGCGCACGAGCAGCTGTCGGGGATCGGGCTGGAGGCGTTCGCCCGGCGGGCCGCGGACGAGCTGCGCGCAACCGGGGAAGTGGCCCGCAGTCGCTCCGAGCACACCTACGACCGCCTGACCATGCAGGAGATGCATATCGCGCGCCAGGTCGCGGCGGGCGCGACGTCGAAGGAGGTGGCCACGCGCCTGTTCCTCAGCCCGCGTACGGTGGACGCCCACTTGCGCAACATCTTCCGCAAGCTCGGAATCACGTCGCGCAGGCAGCTCAAGGACATGCCCGACCTAGGGTGACGCGGGCCCGCTCGTGCTGCGTCACGCGGCGTCTGCCCTGTATCGGCGACGCGGCGGCACGTCCTCGCGGTCCGATATCGGGAGAAGTTGGGTGATTCTCACCGACGCGAACCGCGTCGATGTCGCGCGACCGTGTTCGGTGACGCGTGGAGCCTGTCGCTCCAGCCCCAGGGAAGGCGTGCGAATGATCACCGAAATCGACGTGGCAGCACCGGTGGTGGTGCGCTGTGACAACGTCATCGACGCACCGCCGTGGCGCGTGTGGCAGTTGCTCACAGACGTGTCCTCGTGGCCTGACTGGCAACCCGACATCACCGCCGCGGCGGCCGATCGTCCCCTGCGGACGGACAGCACCTTCCGGTGGAGCACAGCCGGGCTGGACATCGAGTTCACCGTGTACGTGCTCCAGCCCCGGCGCCGGATCCTCTGGGGCGGAACCAGCCACGGAATCACCGGCATCCACCTGTGGACGTTCGACACGATCGGTTCTTCGGTGCACGTCCACACAGAGGAGTCATGGGACGGGAACCCGGTACGCTCCGACATCGACGGCACCCGGGCCGCCCTCCGCGAATCCCTGACCGCATGGCTCGGCCACCTCAGGAGGGCCGCGGAGGCCTCCTGACACCGGGGTGATGCGGGTGTGCAGCGGCGGGCGGGCGCCGGCGGCGGCAACTCCTGGCCGCCGACCTGCCCCAGTACCGGCACACCCGCCACGCCCGGCACGCCCGCCACGCCCGCCACGCCCGCCACGCCCGCCACCAAGGAACCTGCACCTGTGCGCATCTCCAGGCCGTGGAATCCGCGGGTTCGGGGCCCGGTTGACTAGGCTTGCGGTGACACCAATGGACAGCGCGCCCCGTTGCGGGGCCTGGACGGGGATTCTGCGATGACGCTCTACCTTCCGCGCACCACCACCTCGCAGATCAGCGAGACGCTGGCGGCCGAGCGGCACAGCGTCGGCGGCGGCGCCATGAACCTGGTGCTGACCCTGATCATCGTCACCAACGAGGCCGACCACTACGACGCGGTGCGCACCGCCACCGAGGCCGGGCACGAGCACCCCTCGCGGATCCTGGCGCTGATCCGGCGCGACCCCGAGGCCGAGTCGGCCATCGACGCCGAGATCCGCCGCCCCGGGACCGCCGGTCCGGGCGAGGCACTGCTGCTGCGCATCTTCGGCCCGCTCGGCGAGCACGTCGACTCCGTGGTGACGCCCCTGCTGGTGCCCGACGCGCCGGCCGTTGTGTGGTGGCCGGGCGAGGGCCCGGCCGACCCCGCGTCCGACCCGGTGGGCCGCCTCGCCCAGCGCCGCATCACCGACGCGCTGCGGGCCGCCGACCCGGTCGCCGACATGATCGGGCGGGTCCGGAACTACCGTCCCGGCGACACCGACCTCACCTGGACCCGGGTCACGCCGTGGCGCTCGCTGCTGGCGTCGACCATGGACCAGCGCATCGGCTGGGTGCGGTCGGCCACGGTCGCCGCCGAACCGCACTTCCCCAGCGCCGACCTGCTCGCGGCGTGGCTGTCGCAGCAGCTCGACGTCCCCGTCGAACGCGAGATCTCCAAGGGGCCGGCGATCACCGGCGCCGTCCTGCACACCGACGAGGGCGACATCTCCATCAACCGGCTCGACGGCCGCGTCGCGTCGCTGACCCGGCCGGGTCAGCCCGAGCAGGCGGTGGCGCTCCCGCTGCGCCGCCCCACGGACGCCCTGACCGAGGAGCTGCGCCGCCTCGACCCCGACGAGATCTACGAGCGTTCCGCCAAGCACATGGCGGAACTCGTCGAGGCGAACGCGTGACCGGCCACCACGCGACTCCGTCGGTTTCGGTGCACGTCAGCGCCGACGACCTGGCGAAGGTCACCGCGGCACGCATCGTCCCCGTCCTGGTCGACGCCCAGTCGGCGCGGGGGGCCGCGTCCATCGTCCTGACCGGCGGCGGCATCGGCACCGCCGTGCTCGCCGAACTCGCGAAGTCCCCCGCGCGCGACGCCGTCGACTGGCGGCGGCTCGACGTGTGGTGGGGCGACGAGCGCTTCCTGCCTTCGGGCGACCCGGAGCGCAACGAGACCGGCGCGCGCGCCGCGCTGCTCGACCACGTCGACCTCGACCCGGCACGGGTGCACCCGATGCCGACGCCCGGCGAGGGCACCCCCGAGGACGGCGCGGCCCGCTACGCCGAGGCCCTGCGCGCCGCGGCCCGGCCGGAGGACCACGCCGACGTCCCGTCCTTCGACATCTGCCTGCTCGGTATCGGCCCCGACACCCACGTCGCCTCGCTGTTCCCCGAGCAGCCCGCGCTGTACGAGGGCGAGCGGACGGTGGTGGCGGTGCACGGCGCGCCGAAACCGCCGCCCACCCGGGTTTCGCTGACCCTGCCCGCCATCGGGGCGGCCCGCGAGGTGTGGCTGCTCGCCTCGGGCGAGGCGAAGGCCGACGCCGTGCGCCTCGCCCTGGGCGCGGCGGGCCCGGTCCAGGTCCCCGCTTCAGGGGCGCGCGGCCGCTCGCGGACCCTGGTCCTCCTCGACCGCGCCGCCGCAGGCCGCCTCCCCGCCGCCCTAGCCGTCCCCGGCCACTCCTGAACGCCCCCGGCGGCAGGCACCGCATCGGGGACGGCACGCGTCCGGCGCCTCGAATCGGCCGACCACCCCCGTACCGCGGTGTGAGGGCGGTCGGACTCCGCGGTTCGCATGATCCCGCTCATCGGACAGGGCCGCCGGGCCGACCGGCCCTGGCAGAAGGGCTGGCGAAGACGGCAGGCGAGACCGCACGTTCGGAGCACGACCGGTCGCGGCCGTTCCTCTGACACGGGGCGGACCACACGATTACAGTCGAGGAGGCCGTCCGACCGCAGGAGGCACGTTGAACACGACCACCGCCAGACGCGATGCCCGCGGACCCGCCGTAACGCCCGGCAGAAACGACCACCCGGTCTCCTTGCCCCTGTCCACCCGTGCTGCCGACTGCTCCAACTGCGGTGGGTCGGGAAAGATCTGGCTGGAGAGCGACGGGAGCGGCCCGTGAAAGGGCAAGCAGCTAGTTGACTGCCCCTCGTGCAACGGAAGCGGTCAGGCGTGAATCCGGACCTGGACGACCTGCACACCCGGCTCATCGAGCGGATGAAGGCCCCCGACGAGATCCGGGCCGCCTTCGCCGCCCACCCCCGCCACCGCTTCATACCCGACCTGGTATGGCCCGAACCCCAAGGGTTGCCGCTCGCCCGCTCCGCCGATCCCCGGCGCTGGGCCGCCTACGTCTACGACGACGACGCGGTGGTCACGCAGGCCAACGACGGCGGCAGTGGAATGATCAACACCCCCTCGTCCTCCTCCTCCGCGCCCGAGATGATGGCCGGCATGATCGAAGCGGCCGGGGTGGCGCCCGGCGCTCGGGTGCTTGAGATCGGCACCGGAACCGGGTGGAACGCCGCCGTCCTGGCCTCCTTGGTCGGGCCCTCCGGCAGTGTCACCTCGGTGGAGATCGAACGCGAGGTGGCGGAGCAGGCGCGCGAACGTCTCGCCGGGACCGGGGTGCGGGTGATCGTCGGCGCTGTGCCGACAGAGGGGGTCTACGACGCGGTCATTGCCACTTGCTCGGCCCACCGTGTCCCCCTGGAGTGGGTGCGCCACCTGTCCGCCGAAGGAGTCCTGGTCCTACCGTGGGCGCCCTACGAGTCGGGCGGTCCGACCCCAATCGCCGCACTGTCCGGGGGCCGCGAAGGGCGTTTCACTGGGGACGGATCGTTCATGCGCGACCGCACCCAGCGTGTGCCCGCCCCGCGCTTCCCCGGCATGGGCAGGGAGATCGAGCGGAAGGGCGCAGTGCCCTTCGGTGCTGAGGAGTTGCTGGAGCGGGACCTGCTGACCCGCCTGGTGCTCGCCTCTCCCGGCATCTGGATCACTCTGGGAGCGCGGCCCTGGCAGGAGGCGACGGCCCCGATCATCGCTCTGGAAGCCGGGGAGTCCTGGGCCTATCTGTGGCCGGACGGCTCCACCACCGGCGGCGGCCCCAGCGACCTGCCCGCCGAGCTTGCGGAGATCCACGCTGTCCTGGACGGCGCGGGGTGGCCGGAGTTGACGGAGTTCACCCTGGAGGTATTGGACGACCGACCTCACCGTGTCCGGGCTGCGGGCCTCGGCCCCTGGGACCACCATCTGTAGGCAGCAACGAGAGTTCGATCCTGAGGAGATGGCATGACGCGGATCGGGATCACCGGTCACTCGAATCTTTCGGCCGACAGTGTTCCCCTCGTGCGCGAGGCGCTGGCCGAGTTGCTCGCGCCGTACAGCGACGGCGACCTGGTCGGCCTGTCCTGCCTCGCGCGCGGTGCCGACCAGATCTTCGCCGAGGTCGTGTTGGACGCCCGCGGGAAGTTGGAGGTGGTGCTCCCCTCGGTCGACTACCGCGAGGCCAAGGTCAAGCCGCACAATCTCGACCAGTTCGACGCTCTCTTGATGCGCTCGACGCTGGTCCGCTACATGCCGCACAGGACCGCGGGCCGAGAAGCCTACGAGGACGCGAACGAAGCGATCCTGGGCGGAGTCGACCGGCTCGTCGCCGTCTGGGACGGGCAACCATCGGGCGGAAAGGGCGGCACCGGCGACGCGGTCGAGGCCGCACGCGGGCGCGGTGTGCCGGTGGACGTGGTCTGGCCGAACGGCGCTCGCCGAGAGTGAGTCGTCGCCTGACAGATAGAGGACCGGTCGCGCACCCCCGCCTCCGCCCCCGACGATCATTACGTGTTCCCTCGACCGCAGGCGGATTTTCCGTTTCGTGAGTTCGGAACGCCTGCGGGGCGGCCTTGTCGCCGAGCCGCGTGCGGGCATGCGGTAGGAAAAAGCAGCGCCAAAGGCGGGTGAGTGCCGAGGTGGACGGTCTTCCGCGGCTCGCCAGCACTCCGCCCACCCCCTTCGCCGATCTTGACGAACCGGTTCCCTCAATCGCGATTGAGGGAACCGGTTCGTCAAGATCGGCAACAGAACTCGGCACGCCGTCGATCACCGCCGACCTGGGCCGCCTGCCGCCCTTGGTTCCGCCTTTTCCTACCGCAGGCCGCTCAGGTGATCACCCACCCCAAGCACCCACGGCCCTTGGCGCCGCTTTTCCCGCAGACCACCCGCATCCCGGCAGCGCACAAGGCCGCCCAACGAAGCGGAGCCGCCGGCGAGCGCACGGGGAGTTTGAGGCGGTAGTAAGCGGCGTTCAGCCGAGGTGGAAGTCGAACTCTCCGGCGCGCATGCCCTGCGCGAAGGCAGCCCACTCCTCACGGGTGTAGACGATCACCGCACCCTCAGGGTGGTGACTGTGCCGCACCGCGACCCGGCCGGAGCCGTCGTCCAACGGGCCAGCCTCGACGCAGCTCCCGCCGCCGTTGGTGCTGTAGCTGCTGATGTGCCAAGCGACGCCCGCCCGCTCTTGCTCCGGAAGCTCCTGCGGCGTCGAGCTGGTGGTCACTATCTCTCCTCGATCAAGCCCGAGATGAACTCGGCGGACTCGGTGGGGGACATTGATGCCTCCCACAACCGATCGTAGCGCCGAGCAATCGATTCGGAATCGGGGGATTCTATGTAGAGAGCGCCTTTCAGCGTCTCCACATACGCGACTTCGGGGTAAGGGTCGGCCATCGTGAAGAGATTGAAGGGACCCGTCGGGCTCGCGTGCGCCCCGGCTCTGAACGGCAGGACCCGTACGGTGATTGCATCCCGTTCCGACATCTCCAGCAGGTGACGCATCTGCGTCCGCATGACCTCTGGTCCGCCGACCTGGCGGCGCAGCACCGCCTCGTCCAGGACCGAACGGAGCGTCGGCGGATCATCGCGGTCGAGGATGGCTTGGCGCGCCATGCGCAGTTCGATCCATCGGTCGATCTGCGCGGCTGTCGCTGTCCGATCGTCCGCGACCATGACCGCGCGTGCGTACTCCCTGGTTTGCAGGAGACCCGGCAGGACGGTGTTGTCGAACAGCAACTGCTCGGTGGCCAACTCTTCGACCCAGACGAAGTCGATGAACCAGTCCTCGACCTCTCCCGTGTAGCCGTCCCACCAACCGGGCTGCCATACGGCATCCGCCAGGTGCAGCATGTTCTTCCGCTGCTTGGCGTCGCTGACCCCGTAGAAGTCCAGGAGTGCCAGCACTTCCGAGGAGCGAATCGGGTACATCCCGCTCTCGAACCGGCTGATCGTGCCCGCGCTGCGCTTCAGGAACTCCCCGACCTCATCGAGTTTGACCCCGTTGGCATCGCGCAGGGTTCGCAGCTTCTCCCCCAGCCAGCGGGCACGGAGTGTGGCCCGTTTGGGTCGTCCGATGGAAGCCACGGGATCTCCTTCGTAGGGGGGCGCTCGATCCACTCCCTCGCGGACCCGAGGCGCTTCGCCGAGCGGGTCGGCGGCCTGCTCGTCTGGGCTTGATGTGGGAGTGACGTCCCTATAGGCGGCACGGGGTGAGCGGGGCGCTCTCATCGGAGGTCCTGCTCACCCCGTGCCGGACGCCGCGGTGCTCGGGTGCCGCCCGCCGACGTCCGGTCCGGTCGGCGCGGGGTCAGGGGCGGTTGCGCCGCGAGACGTAGGTGCCGAGGAAGCCGAGGCCGCCGCAGGCGATCATGACCAGTCCCCACCACAGGTTGATGTTGTAGCCGAGGCTCTTCTCCGTCTGCTCGGGCGGGCCGAACAGGCCGTACAGGGCGATGAGCACCCCGAACACGGCAAGCAGGGCGCCGATGTAGTTCCCGATGGCGATGACGTGGCTGCCGCCCTCGGAACCGCTGTGCTCCGTACCGCTGTGCTCCGTACCGCCGGGCTCAGTGCCGCTGGGTTCCGTCATGGGACCGACCCTCCTTCCCTCCTTGCTAGAAGAACACGATGTTGACGCCGAGGGTCAGCACCAGCGCCCCGGTGGCGAGCAGCCAGGGCTTCTTGTACCAGGCCGGTTCGTGCGCCCGGGCGCGCTCGGTGAGGCTGTACACCAGGCCGCGCAGGTCCGCCTCGGGCTTGGGCGCGGTGAGCATCGACACCGCCACCCCCACGACCATGGCGACGCCCCAGGCGATGCACGCGCGCCAGAGGTTGCCCGCCATGGGGCTGCCCCAGACGAGGACCCCGGCGAGCTCGGCGGCGAAGATCGCGAGCGCCACCGCCGTGCCGGACACCAGGCCGGCGAACCCGCCCCAGGGCGTGGTGCGCTTCCAGAACATGCCGAGCAGGAAGGTCGCGAACAGTGGGGCGAAGAAGACGCCGTGCAGCAGCTGCACGTAGTCCATGATGCTCGCGAACCCGAGCACGATGTAGGCCGCGCCGACGCTGAGCACCATCCCGCCGATGGTGGCGATGCGACCCATGCGGACGTAGTGCGCGTCGTCGGCGTCGGGCTTGATGTAGGCGCGGTAGATGTCGTAGGTCCACACCGTGTTCATGGCGGTGACGTTGCCGGCCATGCCGCTCATGAACGACGCGAGGAGCGCCACCAGGCCGACGCCGAGCATCCCCGAGGGGAAGTACTGCGCCATGGCGTAGGGGATGGCCATGTTGTAGGAGTTCCCGATCCCGCCGCCGCCCTGGCCGAGTTCGGGCATCACCGACAGCACGATGAGGCCGGGGAAGATCGCGAGGACCCCGTAGAGGATCTTGGGGAACGCGGCGATCAGGGGTGTGCGCTGCGCCGCCGCCTCGTCCTCGGCGGCCAGCGCCCGCTGCACGACGAGGAAGTCGGTGCACCAGTACCCGAAGGACAGGAAGAACCCGAGCCCCAGCGCGATACCGAACCACTGGATGGCCATGGGGTTGTCGGTGCCGCCGGTGTCGGCCCACAGGTGGAAGAACTCCGGTTTCGCGACGGCCTCCTTCAGGCCGTCCCACCCGCCGACGTCGATCAGGCCGATGACCACCAGCGGCACGAGGCCGAGGGTGATCAGGAAGAACTGGAGCACCTCGTTGTAGATGGAGGACGACAGCCCGCCCAGCGTCACGTACGCCAGCACGATGACCGCCGAGACGAGGATGCTGATGTGCAGCGACCAGCCGAGGACCAGTTGCAGCACGATCGCCATGGCGTACATGTTGATGCCGCTCATGAGCACCATCAGCACGGCGAAGGTGATCGCGTTGAACCCGCGGGTGGCCTCGTTGTAGCGGAGCTTCAGGAAGCCGGGCACCGAGTGGGTCCGGCTGCCGTAGTAGAAGGGGATCATGAACAGCGCGACGAACACCATCGCGGGGATGGCGCCGATCCAGTAGAAGTGCGCCTGCATGATGCCGTACTGGGCGGCGCCCGCGCCCATGCCGAGGACTTCGAGCGCGCCCAGGTTGGCGCCGAGGAACGCCAGCCCGGTGACCCAGCTCGGCAGCGAGCGCCCGGAGAGGAAGTAGTCCTCGGAAGACTTCATCCGGCTGCGCAGCGCGAGACCGATTCCGATCGTGAATGCGAAGTAGAGAGCGATGAGCAGGTAGTCGAGCCACGAGTCGTCGATGGAGATCGGCGGCTGGGACGCGGCCGCGAGATTCGTCATCGGGCCTCCAGCGGTCCTTTGTTGTGTGTGCGCCCCCCGTTTTCCCGGTGTGCCGCGGCCAAAACGTCGCCCTCCCCAGCAGCCCTGGCCGTGCCAGCCGCCCGCCCGGCCGCCCCACACCAGCCGTCCCGGCCGCGATCCCGCGGGGACACGACCGATCGACAGTGATCGGCAGGCGTCCCGCCGTCCCCGTTGCTCCGGGACGGCGGGACGCCGGGTGCTCAGTGGGCGCCGATGCCCGTCAGGGACCGGACGCGGAGCTCGTGGTAGCGGGGGGTGTTGCGCTCACCCGAGGCGAGCGTGCCGATCACGGCGCACAGGAAGCCGATGGGGATGGACACCAGGCCGGGGTTCTCCAACGGGAACAGCTGGATGTCGATCCAGGCCGGCAGCAGCGACAGGTTCTCCCCCGCGGGCGACACCTTCCCCGACATCACCGGCGACAGCACCACCAGCACCAGCGAGGCGATCAGCCCGCCGTACACGGCGCTCTCCACGCCCTGGGTGTTGAACCGGCGCCAGAACATCGAGAGGACGATCACCGGCAGGTTCGCCGCCGCCGCTATGGCGAAGGCGAGGCCCACGAGGAAGGCGACGTTCAGGTTCTGCGCGAAGATCGCCAGGGCGACGGCGATGGTGCCGACGACCGCGGCGGAGAACCGCGCGGCGCCGACCTCCTGCGACTCGCGGGGCCGCCCCCACATCAGGATGTGCCCGAACACGTCGTGCGCGATCGACGTGGACGACGCCAGGGTCAGGCTCGCGATGACGGCGAGGATGGTCGCCAGCGCCACAGCGGCGATGAACGCCAGCAGCACGGCGCCGCCCACGGGCCCGGCGAGGCGGGTCCCCAGCTCCTCGGCGAGCATCGGCACCGCGGTGTTGCCGGACGGGTCCTGCGCGGCGATGCGCTCGGGCCCCACCAGCGCCGCTGCGCCGAAGCCGAGGGCGAGCGTCATCAGATAGAACGCGCCCACCAGGACGATGGTGCGGTTGACCGAGGCGCGCGCCGATCTGCCGTCGGGCACCGTGTAGAAGCGGATGAGGATGTGTGGCAGCGCCGCCGTCCCCAACACCAGGCCCAGGCCCAGGCTGAACAGGTCGAGCTTGTTGGCAAGGGTCTGCATCGGGTCGCCGGGGACGTCGACGCCGTAGCGCTGCCCGGGTTCGAGGAACGCGGTGCCCTGGCCGCTCGCGTCGGCCGCGGCGGTGAGCAGCCCGCTGACGTTGAACCCGAACACCCCGAGGACGCCGACGGTCAGCAGCGCCGAACCCGCGAGGAGCAGCAGCGCCTTGGTGATCTGCAACCAGGTGGCCGCCTTCATCCCGCCGTACATCACGTAGATGATCATCAGCACGCCGACACCGACGATGGCGAGGACCCTGGCCTGCCCGGCGTCCATCCCGAGGAAGGTGCCGCCGTTGTGGATGCCGAACAGCAGGGTGACCAGGGCTCCCGCGCCGACCATCTGCGCGACCAGGTAGCAGATGGAGACGGTGACCGTGGAGATGGAGCAGGCCAGCCTGACGCGCATCCGGCGCATGCGGAACGCCGGGATGTCGGCCATGGTGAACCGGCCGGCGTTGCGCATGAGCTGCGACAGCGGCAGCACCAGCAGCCAGGCGACGAGGAATCCAACGGAGTACAGGAAGCCGTCGTAGCCGTTCAGCGAGATCATGCCAGCGATGCCGAGGAACGAGGCCGCCGACAGGTAGTCGCCGGTGAGGGCGAGTCCGTTCTGGGTGCTGGAGTACGCGCGCCCGCCGGCGTAGAAGTCGTCGGCGCCGCTGGTGGTGCGGCGCGCGCGGATGGTGATGGCGAGGGTCCCCCCGATGAACACGGCGAACAGGCCGAGGGTCCACGCGTGCCGGGTGCTGAAGCCCTCCCCTGCCGCAGCTGCGAGATCACTGAGGTTCACGGCTGCACCACTCTCCCGTTCCGGGCGGCGGAGCGGTCGGATTCGGCGTGGATCTCATCGGCGAGCGGGTCGATGCACCGCTCGGCGTATCGGGCGAATGCCCACGCGAACACGAGGGTCGTCGCGAATTGCCCGATTCCGAACAGCAGCGCCACATTGATGTCGCCGAGTACCTGAATGGACATGAAATCGCGCGCATACGCCGTGAGGTAGAGGTAGCACAGGTACCAGCCGAGGCATACCGTGACGAGAATTGCGGTGGCGGCGGCGAATCGTCGCCGCAATCTGACGAATCGGGTGTCGGTCCCCACTCGGACGGTGTACGGTCCGCGTTCGGCGAGGCGGCTCCTGCCGTCGCCGTCGCGCGGCCCGCCCCCCACAACGGGCAGCCGCGGCGCGGGCGGCGCCTTGCGAGGCGCCTTTCGCGACGCCTCTTGGACATGGTCGACCACGTTATTCCCCCCAAATACCGGACGGACCGAGGCGTGCGACGCCGGGCCCGCCGTTTCCCCCCGCGGCCGTTCCGCCGCGCGCATTCGGCGGCGGGGACCGCGCACTTCGAGAACGCCCCGCCGCTCAACGGCGGGCCGCATGGGGTCCCGCGGCGAACGGGGCACCCACCACGTTAACCGGATACCGGCAGGCTCGTTCGGGTTATCCGAAATTCGGCCGATGAGATTCCGATCGAACCGGACATGGTCCGATAAAGCGCGCGAACGTGCGGTGCGAATGCGAAATACGGTCGCTACCCGGCGGGTGCGCGCGGAAAAGGATGCGCACAATTCCGCTTCGACGGCCGCTACCCGCCGGAGAACAGCCGAGGAAAATGGACATCAGGTAACAAGCGGTTACCGAATGCCGGTGCGCATTGCCCTCGCGCGCGCGGCGTGGTTGATTGGAAGACACGGTCAGTGATCATTCGATCACAATGCGGCAGCGTGGTCGAGCCGGCTCCGCCGCCCCACCGGACGGTGGCGCCGCGGCAGCCGCACCCGCGATCCGCGACCGGATCGAACGGGTGCCCCAGGGTGCCCCGGTTCGCAGGAGGGGGCGGACCGGGGCACCGCCGCGTGTCCGTCCCGGATCAGTCCTTGCGCGCCGAGACGACCACCCGGCGGTTCTCCGGGGTGCCGGCGTCGCCCGACTTGTTCGGCACCGCGGGCCTCGACTCGCCGTAGCCGGTCGCCTTCAGCCGGCCCTTGTCGACGCCGCCGTCGTCCACGAGCCACGTGAGCACCGTCTCGGCGCGGCGCTCGGAGAGGTCCTGGTTCTCGGACTCCGAACCCACGGAGTCGGTGTGGCCTTCAATCGCGATCTCGGCGTCATCGGGCAGCTCGTCGCCGATGTGCTCGCCGACCGCCTTCAAATGCCGCACCGCCCCGTCCTTCAACTCGTGGGAACCGGAGTCGAACAGGACGTCGGAATCGAGGTTGTAGGCGATGGCACCGTCGCTCTCCAGCACCTCGGTCTCCCCGGCCCGCCGGCTCTCGATGCGGTCGCTCTCGACCTTGACGCTGGGGACCTTCACGCTGGGGACAACGACGCGGGGCACCTCGATCGCGGGGATGCGCGTACCGTCCTCGGCGCGCCCGGAGGGGCGGCGCAGCGACGGCCGCGACAGCGACGGGCGGCGCTCGGAGGAGCGGTACACCGAAGAGCGCCGCACCGAGGAGACGCGCTCACCGGCCTCGGTGGGCTTCTCCTGGCACACCTCGTCCTCGCTCTTGCCCGGGATCTTCACCTCGTTCAGGACCTTCTCGTTCTCCGCCTCCGACCTGATGGACACCCCTTCGGCGCTGAGGCCGGGGATCGAGGCCGAGGGGATCCGCACGGCGGGGATCACGGCGCCGGGGATCTCCACCGCGCCCAGGCACCCGCCGGGCGCCTCCGCCACCTCGGCGCACTGCGCGGGGACGCGCTGCGCCGGAATCGACACGCCCGGGATCTCGCCTGCCTCCTGGAGGACGGTGCCGGACTTGTCCTTGATCTCCGGGATCTGCACGGCCGCGGTGCGCACCGCGGCGATCTCCACCGCCTCGATGAAGACGCTGTCGCCGGTGCAGTCGGCGGGATCCGCGTCGGGGGCCGCCTGAGCCGCCGAAGGCGACGGGCTCGACTCGGCCGCGCCGTCGCCACCTGCGCTCTTACCGTCGGGGGCGAACCGGTCCAGGGTGCCGCACGCGGTGAGCGCAAGAGCGAGCAGGCAGACGGGAGCGGCGTGGAACAACTTCATGGGGGATTCTCCTGGCGATCGGGGGATTCGGCCCGGCCTCGGAGTGAACGACCGGGTCACGTGGGTACGACTGCGGGCCGCCGGAAAAGGTTCCCGGCGGCCCGCGGCTTTACCCTGCGTTCATCGGCCCGCGATGAACGCGGTGTCCCCCGCATCCGGTGTTTCGGCACCGGGTGCGAACACGCCCACGGCGTCGTAGGCGTGCCAGGACCCTTCGGTCTTGGTGATGCTGATGACGTTCTCACCCCGCACGAAGTCCCTCGCCGGCAGCCGGAGCTCGACGAACGACGGCCGCAGCGCCGTGCCGGGCACCGTGGCGTCGCCTTCGAGGGAGCCGCGCGTGGCACCGCCCCGGAACTCGATCTCCACGGTGTCGGTGTCGTTGACGGCCAGAGTGGCCTTCCCCGCAGCGGTGGCGTGGGTGTCGATGAGCCAGATGGCGAGCCCCAGCTCCTCCTCCGGTTCCGCCTGCAAGGAGAACCGCATGGCGAAGGTGTGCTGCTTGCGGCCGGCCCAGGAGTCGGCCGGGCCGGGGTGCAGGTAGCTCCAGTCGGTGCGCGGATTGCTCTTGCCCACGGTGAAGTCGACGCCCTTGGGGAAGCGCGCGGCGTAGAGGGCGTAGTCGGCGGGTGCCAGCGCGAGTTCGAGGCTCTTGGAGTCGAACTTGCCGACCTGCGCGAGCGGGCGGCCCCGCACGACCAGCGACTCCTCGGTGGTGCCGTCGACGGTCCGCGACGCGCCGCTGCGCTCGCCCGCCGCGTCGACGGTGACGATGGTGTAGTGCCGGGTCTGCTTCTCCGGGCCCAGTGTGGCGTGGGTGAAGCGCCCGTAGACGGTCTTGCCGATGAGGTTCTCGGGGACGGGTTCGACGTCGGCGGACTCCGAGGCGTACACGGCGTAGTGGTCGACCAGCGGTTCCCAGGAGGCGAGCCGCCAGGTGAGGTCGATGGCGCCGATGCGGCCGTCGGTGTGCAGCCGGGTCACCGGCCGGGGACTGCGGCTCACTGCGTTCCTCCGCTCACGGGGTTGAGGCCGGGCCGGCCGGCCTCGGTGACGAAGCGCGCCGCCGAGGTGACCTTCCCGGAGTCGTCGGCCTCGACCTGGTCGACGACCCTGAAGTCGGAGGTGACCTCCGCGCCGGTCATGCCGACGTGGACGTATCCGCGCTGGCCGTTGTACAGCCTGACGTGCGGGTTGCTCAGCCACAGCTCGGCGAGCTCGTCGGTGGGCGCGCCGTTGCCGTTGGAGGAGATGGACGTGGTGATGAGCTCGGTCCCGATGGTCTCGGAGTCGGGATCGGTGAAGTCGCGCTTGAGGTCCGCTGCGACGTGCCGGTGGATGTCGCCGGTGAGCACGAGGGGGTTGTCGACCCGCTGCTCGGTGAGAGCCTCGAAGAGGCGGTCGCGGTTGGCGGTGAACCCGTCCCAGGAGTCGTAGCTGTAGCTGACCCCCGGCCCCGGTGTGCGGTCGATGCTCGCCAGCACCACCTGCTGGACCAGGACGTTCCACACGGCCTCGCTGCGGCCGAGACCGTCGTAGAGCCACTTCTCCTGGTCGCGGCCGAGGAGCGAGCGGTCGGGGTCGGTGTGCTCGCCGCCCGGCGCGGTGTCGGTGGGCGGAGGATCGCGGTACTGCCGGGTGTCGAGGACGTTGAACTCGGCGAGGCGCCCGAACCGCACCCGCCGGTACAGGTCCATGTCGGGGCCCTTGGGCAGGGCGTCGACGCCGATGGGCTGGTTCTCGTACCAGGCGCGGTAGCCGACCGCGCGCCTGCGGACGAAGTCCTCGGGCGTGATGTTGTACTCGGAGTGCTCCGCCGCGTAGTTGTTCTCGACCTCGTGGTCGTCGGTGGTGACGAGCCACGGCGCGGCGGCGTGGGCGGCCTGGAGGTTCGGGTCGAGCTTGGTGAGTGCGTAGCGCAGGCGGTACTGCTCCAGCGTGACCGTCTCGGCGGCGTGCTCCTCGCCGAGCTCGCCGGCGCCCTGGCGCCACAGGTTGCCCGACGTGATGCCGTACTCGTAGATGTAGTCGCCGAGGAAGAGCACCAGGTCGAGGTCCTGCTCGGCCATGTGGCGGTACGCGGTGTAGTGGCCGTGGTACCAGGCGGCGCACGATGCCATGGCGAACGCGGCCGAGCCGGGGCGGGAGTCGCGGGCGGGCGCGGTGCGGGTGCGGCCCACCGGGCTGATCTCGCGGCCGGCGCGGAACCGGTAGTAGTAGTCGCGGCCCGGTTCGAGCCCCTTGACCTCGGGGTGGACGGAGTGGCCGAGTTCGGCGGACGCGACGGCCCTGCCGCGCCGGACGATCTTGGTGAACCGGCGGTCGGCGGCGACCTCGTACTCCACGGTGACGTCGCGCCGGCCCATGCCGCCGTGGCCGTCGGGGGCGAGCGGCTCAGGCGCGAGGCGGGTCCACAGCGCGATGCCGTCGGACGTGGGGTCGCCCGACGCCACACCGAGTCGGAAGGGGTCGGCCGGCACCGCCCCGGTGAGCGGGGCGGCGTGCGCGGGCGCGCCGGTCCCCAAGGTGAACGCTGCGGCGGTGATGCCCGTGAGCGCGAGGAAGGCACGCCGGTCGGGATGGATGCTCGGTGGATCTTGGCCCATGCGACGGTTCCATCTACTCGGGGATGGACGCTTACCGAACGAGCCTCAGAGTTTTCGATTGACGTGCTGTGTTGCCAGGGTGAAACGGATGTGGACCCTGAGGAACAAGTTCACTTCACAGCGTCGCCTAAACCGGGGGCGAAGTACACCAACCGGAACGTGAGTTGCCGGAATCGGTCAGCGGCTCGGCGGGTCGGGCGCGTCACAACGGCGTGCGGGCCGCCACCCGGCATGGGCGGCGGCCCGCATCGCTGTCCCCCGGGTCCTCCCGGGTCAGCGCGCGGCGCTGCCCGCCGCCGCGTCGGCCTCCTGTGCGGCGCGCGGCCTGCCCCAGGGCAGGAGGCGGTCGACGGCGTAGCGTCCGCCGTTGAAGCCGAGCGCGAGCGCGGCCGCGCCCAGCACGAGGACCAGTTCGAAGGCCGGGCCGCCATCGGCGCTGACGAGCGGCTGGCCGACGTGGGCCACGGTGTAGGCGGCCGCCATCTGCGCGGCGAGCAGCACGCCCGCCACCGGCAGGAGCGCACCGATGACGAGGGCGATGCCGCCGCCGAACTCGATGACCATGGCGAGCGCCGCGGCGGCCGCGGGCATCGGCACGCCCATGGCACCGAAGCCCTCGGCGGTGCCCGCGACCCCTCCGCTGATCTTCTGCCATCCGTGCACGATGAAGACGATGCCGACGGCTATGCGCGCGATGAGCGCGGTCGCATCGGCGGCGCGACGCATCGTCGTGGTCGGTGCGAACATCGGTGACTCCTCGATGAGCTGCTAGTTACAGGGAAAACTCTTCCTTGGAAAGGGTATCCTATCCGCTACCCCGCCCACACGGAAAGCGACCGGATGCGATTTGTGCCGCACCGCCGCCGTGCCGCGCGAACGCCCCTGGTCCGCCCCGTTGTTCGCTAGGCTCGCGTGGGCACCTTCGGCACCGCGGAACCGCGTTGCCTGGCAGAGCCTTATCGAACAGGTGTATGATCGGGACTTCCCGTACCCGCACACCGAGCCGAAGGGGATGCCACCGCCGTGGTCACCGAGGTCTTCACCCGCAAGTACTGCGACCCCCACGCCCTCCTCGACGAGAAGATCGAGGCCACCGAGGTCATCCAGTTCGCCTGGGATGGCGCCCTCCGCGAGGTCGACTCCTGCGGCGAGTGCAAGAAGGAGTACGACGCCCGCGTCGAGCCGCTCCTCGACTACTCCCGCCCGGTGAAGAAGCAGCGCCGCGCCAAGAAGTCCGACTCCGAGTCCGGGGACGCCGCCGACTCCTGAGCCGTGCCGCCGCGGGCGCGGCACCCGCCGCCCCGACGGCGGTTCGACCCCTTTGCCTGTCTCCGTACCGAATCTGATGGAATCGCCCGACTAAACGGTCGTGTTCAGGTGCGCTCACGAAAAGCGGTAACATCGCGCGACGTAAGCACACTTGCCCCAAAAGGGTCTATATCGGGCGCGGAGACAGGATATTGAGCATCTGGCGCACTAAGAGCATCGAACAGTCGATCAGGGATACCGATGAGCCCGGCCACAAGCTCAAGAAGGACCTCACCGGCTTCGACCTGATCGTCTTCGGCATCGGTGTGATCATCGGCACCGGCATCTTCGTCGTCACCGGGCGCCAGGCCGCCGAGAACGCCGGCCCGGCGATCGTGGTGTCCTTCCTGATCGCCGGCCTGGTGTGCGCGCTCGCGGCCATGTGCTACGCCGAGTTCGCCTCCACGGTGCCGGTGGCGGGCAGCGCCTACACCTTCGGTTACGCGAGCCTCGGCGAGTTCGTCGCCTGGATCATCGGCTGGGACCTCGTCCTGGAGTTCACCCTCGCCGCGGCCGTGGTCGCCACCGGGTGGTCGGGGTACGCCGGCGACCTCATCGGGATCCCCACCAGCGTGCCCATCGGCGGCGGGCTCACCCTCAACTTCGGCGCGATGTTCATCGTCGTGCTCCTGGGCACCCTCGCCACACTCGGCACCAAGCTCTCCAGCCGGGTCTCGGCCGTGATCGTCGCCATCAAGGTCGGCGTCGTGCTGTTCATCATCGCGGCCGGCGCGCTCTACGTGAAGGTGTCCAACTGGACCCCCTTCATCCCTGCTGCCGAGCCGCTCCCGGCCGCCGACGTGTCGGTCCGCCACCTCCCGCTGAGCCAGGTCCTGCTGGGCATCGAACCCGCCCAGTTCGGCCTGTGGGGCGTCATCGCGGCGGCGTCGATCGTGTTCTTCTCCTTCATCGGCTTCGACATCGTCGCCACCACCGCCGAGGAGACCAAGAACCCGCGGCGCGACATGCCCGTCGGGATCTTCGGCTCGCTGATCATCGTCACCGTGCTGTACATGGCCGTGGCCGCCGTCGTCACCGGCATGCGGCCGTTCGGCGAACTCACCGGCGACGCCCCGCTCGCCGAGGCGTTCCGCCAGGTCGGCGCCGACTGGGCGGGCACGCTCATCTCGCTCGGCGGGGTCATCGGCATCACCACCGTCATCCTCGTGCTGATGATGGGCCAGTCGCGGGTGGCGTTCGCCATGTCGCGCGACGGCCTGCTGCCCCGCGGCCTGTCCCTGACCAGCAAGCGGTTCGGCACGCCCTACGTCATGACCATCATCACCACGGTCGTGGTGGCCGTGCTGGCCGGGCTGGTGCCCATCGCCGCGCTGGAGGAGATGGTCAACATCGGCACGCTGTTCGCGTTCGTCGTGGTCTCCATCGGCGTCATCGTGCTGCGCCGCACCCGCCCCGACCTCCCCCGCGCGTTCCGCGCCCCGTGGGTGCCGTTCCTGCCCATCGTCGCGGCGCTCGCCTGCGTGTGGCTGATGCTCAACCTCACGGTCGACACCTGGATCCGGTTCCTGATCTGGATGGCCATCGGCGTCGTCGTGTACTTCTGCTACGGCATGCGCCACAGCCGCGTCGGCCGCGCGAACCGCACCCAAGAAGGACTGAACACCGGCGAGAAGTCGGACTGAACAAACGCGGCGGGCGGCCCTCCACCGGGCCGCCCGCCGCTGCTCCACCGGGTGGACTCAGGACAGCGGGGTGCCGTTCTTCCAGACGGCTGCGACTTGGGGGACGCCCGGGCGGTAGGCGAGGTAGACGGGGTTGGGGGCGTCCAGCAGGACGAGGTCGGCGCGGGCCCCCGGCGCCAGGTGCCCCACATCGTCGCGGCGCAGCGCCCGCGCTCCGCCCGCTGTGGCGGCCCACAGGGCCTCCTCAGGGGTCATGTGCATCTCGCGCACCGCCAGCGCGATGCAGAACGCGATGCTGGACGTGAAGCACGACCCCGGATTGCAGTCGCCCGCCAGGGCGACCACGGCGCCCGCATCGAGCAGCGCGCGGGCGTCCGGGTAGGGCTGGCGGGTGGAGAAGTCCACGCCGGGCAGCAGGGTCGCGACGGTCGCCGAGTCGGCGGCGCCCCTGCCCGACTCGGCGAGCGCGTCGACGTCGGCCGCCGCAAGGTGCGTGCAGTGGTCCACCGACGCCGCGCCCATCTCCACGGCGAGCCGCACGCCCGGCCCTTCGCCGAGCTGGTTGCCGTGGACGCGGGCCAGCAGCCCCCGGTCCATTCCCGCGCGCAGCACCCGGCGCGACTGCTCCTCGTCGAACGCGCCCCGCTCGCAGAACACGTCGACCCACCGGGCGTGCGGCGCGCACGCGTCCAGCATCGGGCCGGTGACCTCGGTGACGTAGCCGTCGGTGTCGCCCGCGTACTCCGGGGGGACCACGTGCGCGCCGAGGAACGTCACCTCCTCGGTGAGGCCGGCCGCGATGCGCAGCGCGCGCTCCTCCTCGGCGACGCTCAAGCCGTACCCGGACTTGATCTCCAAGGTGGTGGTGCCCTGCGCCTGCGCCTCCGCCAGCAGCGACGCGGCGCGGGCGTGCAGTTCGGCGTCCGTCGCGGCGCGGGTGGCCGCGACCGTGGTGCGGATGCCGCCTGCCTCGTAGGGCCGCCCGCTCATCCGGGCGCCGAACTCGCGGCTGCGGTCACCGGCGAACACGATGTGGGAGTGGCTGTCCACGAAGCCGGGGATGACGCAGCGCCCGGCGGCGTCCACCCTGGTGTCGGCGTCGGGCGCGCGGTCGCGCGGCCCGGCCCACGCCACCCGGCCGCCGTCGAGGACCAGCGCCGCGTCGGCGAGTTCCCCGGTGCGCCCCTCCCCCAGCTCCGGATCGTTGGTGACAAGGGTGCCGATGCCGTCGATCAGCACGGATGTGGGGGTCTCGGTCACGCGAACAGCTCCTTGATCTCGGCGTGCAATGACGCGGGGGCATCGGGCATGGACCGGTGGACGCCGTCGCGGACGATCCAGCGCCCGTCCGCCATGACGTGGCGGACGTCCGCTGCCGTCGCGGCGAACACCGCGGTGTCGGTGGCGCGTTCCGGGTCGAAACCCGCGGTGCGGACCCCGTCGAGGCCGATGGTGACCAGGTCGGCGCGGTAGCCCTCGGCGAACCAGCCGGCCCGCTCCCAGCCGAGGGAGTTGCCGTGGCCGTGGCCGTGCAGCGCCTCCAGCAGCCACGGGGAGCCGCGGGTGCCGCGGGTGCCGGTGCGCAGTCGCTCGTGCATCTCCACCGCGCGGGCCTCCTCGAACATGTCGATCGTGGAGTGGCCGTCGCTGCCGAGGCTCACGGGCACCGGCTCCAGGTCGGCGAGGCGGGGCAGGCCGTCGGCGAGGTCCCGTTCGGTCGTCGGGCACAGGCACACCGTGACGGTGGAGCCGGCGTCGCGGAGCAGCCGAACGTCGTCGTCGCCGAGGTGGGTCGCGTGGACGAGGGTGGGGTGGACGGCGTCCAGGAACCCGGTGTCGGCGAGCAGGCCGGTGGGTGTGCGCCCGTAGGCGGCCACGCACGCGGCGTTCTCGGCCGGCTGCTCGGACAGGTGGATGTGCGGCCCGGTCCAGGTGTCGTCGGCGCTCTGCTCGTGCAGTTCCACGAAGCGCCGCACGCCCTCGGCCGGTACGGCGCGCACCGAGTGCAGGGCGGCGCCCTTGCGCGCGTGCGCGCCGTCGGGGCGGAAGGCGTCGACGCGGGCGGCCCAGTCGTCCACGTCGCGGTCGCCGAAGCGGAGCTGGGTGCCCTCCAGCGGAGTGTGCGCGCCGTCGGCGGTGAGCCCGCCCTTGAGGTAGCAGGTGTCGAGCAGGGTGATCCTGATCCCGGCGTCGGCCGCGGCCGCGACCAGCGCCGCGCTCATGGCGTTGGGGTCGGCGTAGCGGACGCCGCCGGGCGCGTGATGCAGGTAGTGGAACTCGCCGACGGCGGTGACGCCGCTCAGCGCCATCTCGGCGTAGACGCCGCGGGCCAGCCGGTAGTAGGAGTCGGGGTCGAGCCGGGCGGCGGCCCGGTACATGCGCTCCCGCCACGTCCAGAAGCTGCCGCCGTGCTCACCGGTGCGCCCGCGCAGCGCGCGGTGGAAGGCGTGCGAATGGGCGTTGGCGAAGCCGGGGACGGTCAGCCCGGCCAGGCGTTCGGCGCCGTCCGGCGGCGCGGCGCGTGCGCCGATGGCGGTGATGCGCCCGTCGGCGACGTCCAACAGCACGCCGGGGGTCGCGGCTGCGGCGCTGGACGCGGTATCGAGCAGCGCCCACTCACACCAATAGCGCGCGGTCAGGGCCACGGTCGCCTCCTCAGCATCGGATCGGCCCGCCGCAGGCCTCGTCGCGGCGGCGGATACAACGGTCGGCCCGGCAGCGGGCCTGTGCCCGGGATCTGTTACCCCAATCAGCCCGTGGTGCTTCGCGCCGCTTCAATGCCGTTGGCTTAATGCGCGGGTTTCGACCTCGGCCCGGCGGAGGGGTGGGCGCCGAGAGCGTCCTCGCCCGCAGCGGACCTGGGCAAGGCTGCCGGTGAGCCTGGCTCCGGCCCCCTGGGCCAAAGGACGCTCTCGCCCCCGAAAGCCCGCGCCCCGGGGCGCCCTCCTCCTGGGGCAGGCCCGCCCCCTCCTCCGCGGCCTCCCTGGACAGTGCCGGGTCATCGGGTGAGGAGGTCCGTGAGGGTGTCGGCGAGTGCGGCCACGCCCGCGTGGCAGTCGGCGGGCTCGGCCCACTCCTCCGGCGCGTGCGAGACGCCCGTGGGGTTGCGCACGAACAGCATCGCGGCCGGTGCGACAGCGGAGAACACCCCGGCGTCGTGCCCCGCCCCCGTCGGCAGTGCCGGTGCGCCGCCGGCCAGCGCCGCCACCTGGTCGCGCAGCCCGCGTTCGAAGTCGACGACGGGTGTCAGGGACTCCTGGTAACTGGCGAGCGTGACCCCGTTGCCGCCGGAACTGCGGCGGGCCGCCGACTCGATCTCGTCCACCATCGCGCGCAGGGTCGCCTCGTCGGGGGCGCGCGCGTCGAGCCAGGCGCGGACCCGCGACGGGATGGCGTTGGCGCCGTTGGGCGAGACCCGCACCTTCCCCACGGTCGCCACCGCGTCCAGCCGCTGCGCCGACGCGCGGGCCGCGAGGACCGTCTCGGCGAACGGCAGCATCGGGTCGTTGCGGTCGGCCAGGCGGGTCGTCCCGGCGTGGTCGGCCTGCCCGGCGAAGTCGAGCCGCCACCGGCCGTGCGGCCAGATCGCCTCGGCGACGCCGATGGGTGTGTCGCGGTGGACGAGGGCGCGGCCCTGCTCGACGTGCAGTTCGAGGAACACCCCGATGCGGCCGACCACCTCGGGGTCCGGCCCGATGCGTTCGGGGTCGAGGCCCGCCGCCTCCATGGCGCGCGCCCACGTGACGCCGTCGCCGTCGGTGAGGGCGCGGGCCCGCTCCGGCGCGGTGACCCCGGTGAGCAGCCGCGACCCCAGGCACGGGACGCCGAAGCGGGCGCCCTCCTCCTCGACGAAGACGCCGACGGCGAACGGCCGCCGCGGCGCGACGCCGCGCCGCTTCAGCTCGTCCACCGCTGCGAGCGCGCTGACGACCCCGAGCGGGCCGTCGAACGCGCCCCCGTCGGGCACGGAGTCGAGGTGGGACCCTGTGACGACCGCGTCGGGTCCGGGTTCGCCCCACCACGCCCACAGGTTGCCGTTGCGGTCGCCGCGCACGTCCAGGCCGCGCCGCTCCGCGGCCTCGGTGAACCACGCGCGCGCCTCCGCGTCGGCAGCGGTCCAGGAGAAGCGGCGGTACCCGCCGGTCCCGCCGAAGCGGCCGATGGGCAGCAGCTCGGACCACAGGTCGTCGAAGGTGTGGCTCATGCTCGTCCGTCCTATTCGCGTGTGTCCCGGGTGGGGGTGGGTGGACGCAGCGGCGTCGGCCCGCCCCCACCGCAGTCTGCCCGCGCAGGGCCCGTGTCCCGGAGCCGCCGCGCCCGCGCGGTCAGCCCTCGCGCATCGGGACGCGGAGCCCGTTGTCCTCGGCGACCGCATCGGCCTCGGGGTAGCCGGCGTCGACGTGGCGCAGGACCCCGGTAGCGGGGTCGTTGGTCAGGACCCGGTCGAGCTTGCGGGCCGCGAGGTCGGTCCCGTCGGCGACGCTGACCTGCCCGGCGTGGATGGAGCGGCCCATGCCGACCCCTCCGCCGTGGTGGATCGACACCCAGGACGCGCCGGAGGCGGTGTTGACGAGGGCGTTGAGCAGCGGCCAGTCGGCGATCGCGTCGGAGCCGTCCTTCATGCCCTCGGTCTCGCGGTACGGCGACGCCACCGAGCCGGTGTCGAGGTGGTCGCGGCCGATCGCGAGCGGCGCGCTGATCTCACCCGAGGCGACCAGCTCGTTGAACCGGGCGCCCGCCGCGGCCCGCTCCCCTTGGCCGAGCCAGCAGATGCGGGCGGGCAGCCCCTGGAAGGCGACCTTCTCGCCCGCCATGCGGATCCACCGCGCGAGGTGGTCGTTGTCGGGGAACAGGTCGAGGATCGCCCGGTCGGTGCGCGCGATGTCGGCCGGGTCGCCGGAGAGGGCCGCCCACCGGAACGGGCCCTTGCCTTCGCAGAACAGCGGGCGGATGTAGGCGGGGACGAAGCCGGGGAAGTCGAAGGCGCGGGAGAATCCCGCGGTCCGCGCCTCGCCGCGGATGGAGTTGCCGTAGTCGAACACCTCGGCACCGGCGTCGAGGAACCCGACCATGGCGGCGACATGCGCCGCCATGGAGTCCTGGGCGCGGCTGGTGAACTCGGCGGGCTTCGCCGCGGCGAGGTCGCGCCACTCCTCGAACGCCACCCCGGCCGGCAGGTACGCCAGCGGGTCGTGTGCGGAGGTCTGGTCGGTGACGATGTCGATGGGCGCGTCGCGGCGCAGCAGCTCCGGCAGCACCTCGGCGGCGTTGCCGAGCAGGCCGATCGACAGCGGACGCCGGGCGTCGCGCGCCTCGGTGGCCAGGCGCAGCGCGTCGTCGATGCCGTCGGCGCGCACGTCGAGGTAGCGGTGGGCGATGCGGCGCTCGATCCGGCTGGCGTCGCACTCCACGACGATGGCGACGCCGCCGTTCATGGTGACTGCGAGCGGCTGGGCGCCGCCCATGCCGCCGAGGCCCGCGGTGAGGGTGATGGTGCCCGCCAGGCTCCCCCCGCTGCCGCCGCCGAGTTTGGCGGCGACGGCGGCGAACGTCTCATAGGTGCCCTGGAGGATGCCCTGGGTGCCGATGTAGATCCACGACCCGGCGGTCATCTGCCCGTACATGGTCAGGCCGAGGTCGTCCAGGCGCCGGAACTCCTCCCAGTTCGCCCAGTCGGGCACCAGGTTGGCGTTGGCGATGAGCACGCGCGGCGCCCATTCGTGGGTGCGCAGGATGCCGACCGGGCGGCCGGACTGCACGAGCAGGGTCTCGTCGCCCTCGATGTCGCGCAGCGAGGCGCTGATGCGGTCGAAGCTGCGCCAGTCCCGGGCGGCCTTGCCGGTGCCGCCGTAGACGACCAGGTCGTCGGGGTGTTCGGCGACCTCGGGGTCCAGGTTGTTGTGCAGCATGCGCAAGGCGGCCTCTTGCGGCCAGCCCTTCGCGCTCAGCCGGGTGCCGCGGGGGGCGCGGACGGGGCGCGGTCCTGACGTGGTCATGGGCGTGATTCCCCTTTTTTCTGTGGGCGGGCGGGTCCTCAGTGGGCGGGCCGGTCAGCGCAAGGGGGTGACCCCTGCGGCGGCGCGCCGCACGGTGCCGTCGGCGACGAGGGCCGTCGCGGCGTCGATCTCGGGGGCGAGGTGGCGGTCGGGGCCGGGGCCGGCGACCTTCTCCCGCACCGCTGCGACGACGGCGCCGGTGGCGGGGCCGGGCCGCAGCGGTGCGCGCAGGTCGACGGCCCGGGCGGCGGTGAGTACTTCGATGGCGAGGATGCCGGTCAGCCCGTCGACGGCACGGCGCAGCTTGCGCGCCGCCGACCACCCCATGGACACGTGGTCCTCCTGCATCGCGGAGCTGGGGATGGAGTCGACGCTCGCCGGTGCGGCGAGCCGCTTGAGTTCGGAGACGATGGCGGCCTGGGTGTACTGGGCGATCATGTGGCCGGAGTCGACACCGGGGTCGTCGGCGAGGAACGCCGGCAGGCCGTGCGAGCGGGCGACGTCGAGCATCCGGTCGGTGCGCCGCTCGGAGATGGAGCCGAGGTCGGCGACCGCGATGGCGAGGAAGTCGAGGACGTAGCCGACGGGGGCGCCGTGGAAGTTGCCGTTGGACTCCACCCGGCCGTCGTCGAGGACCACGGGGTTGTCGATGGCCGCGGCGAGTTCCCGCCCGGCGACCGCTTCGGCGTGCGCGAGGGTGTCGCGCGCGGCCCCGGCGACCTGCGGCGCGCAGCGCAGCGAGTAGGCGTCCTGCACGCGGTTGCAGTCGGGGCCGCGGTGGGAGGCGACGATGGGCGAATCGGCGAGCAGGGCCGCCATGTTCGCCGCGGCGGCGGCCTGGCCGGGGTGCGGGCGCAGGGCCTGGAGGTCGGACGCGAACACCCGGTCGGTGCCGAGCAGCGCCTCCACGCTCATCGCGGCGGCGATGTCGGCGGTGACGAGCAGGCCGCGCAGGTCGTGGATTGCCAGCGCGAGCATCCCGGTCATGCCGTCGGTGCCGTTGATGAGCGCGAGGCCCTCTTTCGCGGCGAGTTCGAAGGGGCGCAGTCCGGCGGCCGCCAGCGCGGCCGCCGCGTCGGTGTCGGCGCCCGAGGCGTCGAGCACCCGCCCCTCCCCCATCAGGGCGAGCGCGACGTGCGACAGGGGCGCGAGGTCGCCGGAGCAGCCGAGGCTGCCGTACTCGTGGACGACGGGGGTGATCCCGTGGTTCAGCAGCGCCGCGAGCAGTTCGGCGGTCTCGGGCCGCACTCCCGTGTGGCCGGAGGCGAGGGTGTGCAGCCGCAGCAGCATCAGGGCGCGGACGACGTCGCGCTCGACAGCGGGGCCGGTGCCGGCGGCGTGCGAGCGGATCAGCGAGCGTTGCAGGCGGGCGCGGAGCTCGGGGGCGATGTGCCGGGTGGCGAGCGCGCCGAACCCGGTGGTCACCCCGTAGGCGGGTGCTGTTTCGGATGCCAGCGCCTCGACCCGCTCGCGGCCGTCGGCGAGGGCCTTGCGGGAGTCGTCGGAGAGGCGGACGGGCGCGTTGTCGCGGGCGACGGCGACGACATCGGTGATGCTCAGCGGCTCTCGGCCGAGGGTGATGGGCGCTGCTGTGGGCATGCCCCCATTGCACATCCGGCGCGGCGTCGGCGGGAGCACCGAACCGCGGTTCGTGTCTGAGATTTCAGATACTCAGGGCGGGGGCGGACGGGGGCCGCCGGGGGTCGACGCGTCCGGCGGGTCCCGCCAGATGCGGGCGACGGTCATCTCCGCGAGGAAGTGGCACTGCGACGGCCGGAGGTGGGCGACGTGGCGCGAGACCGCGAGGCGGGGCTCCTCCCAGGTCTCGGCGCGCACGATCGCGCCGAAGCATCGGGCCTCGTGGGCCAGCAGCGGAATGTCCGGTGGGTCGTGACTGGGCTGCGCCGGATACACCTGAATCGCTCCAGATGCCGCGATACGTGCGGCAATTGGGGGTCTCGCCGTGAATGCTCTCACATTCACGAGCGGAAACCGACGGGTCGGTATACAGAATTCCCGACGTCCGAATCGCTACTCTCCGCAGGTGGACACGGAGCGCAACCCCGCTCCCGCCATTTCGGACACTTCGTCACCCCCCGTGTCGCCACCCCGGCGGCGTCGAAGGCCGCCGCCGCGGGTCCCACTGCGCGATACGCCGCGAAGCGGGCGCAGTAGGGGAGTGCGAAGCATTCGCGACGGCAGCCACCCCCCTCGTCCGAGGGCACCAGGGGCGTCCCGCACACCCCCTTCACCCAGGACACCAGGAACGTGGGAACGGGCGGTCAGCCCGGGGTTTCCGCTGCGAGTTTGGCGCGCATTTGCGCCGACCAGGCCGTTGCCGCGCGCAGGACCGGGCCCGGCAGTTCGTGGCCGCCCGGGTGCTGGTGGAAGGCGACGTCCGCGCCGCGCTCGGTGAGCTGGTCGGACAGCAGCGCCGCCTGGTCGTACGGGGTGATCGTGTCGGCGCGGCCGGCGCCGACGAACACCGACGCGCCGGCCAGGTCGACGCGGTCCGGCTCCCTGCCCTGCAAGGGTGCCGCCGGTGCGAACAGCGCGGCGCCCCGGAGCAGGTCCGGCCGCAGCAGGAGCAGCGCCGCGGCGATGTTCGCACCGTTGGAGAACCCCACGGCGACGATCTTCGCGGGGTCCAGCCCGTACTCGCGCGCCGCGAGTCCCGTGAAATCGGCGAGATCCCCCGCTCGGCGGATCACGTCGGGCACGTCGAAGCGGCCCATGCCCATCCTGCGGAACCACCGGTTCGCACCGTTCTCCTCGACGGCGCCGCGCGGGGACAGCAGCGCCGCCCCGGGGGCGAGCGCCGCGCCGAGGTCGAGCAGGTCGTGCTCGTCGGCCCCGGTGCCGTGCAGCAGGAGCAGGGTCACCCCGTCGCCGTGCCCGGGCACGTAGACGTGCGGTGTGCTCTGCGCGTCGGTGCCGGGGTGGAAGCGGCGGGTCTGCGGCCTCGGCATGGTCATGCCTCCTTCGCGAGCGCGATCTCCGGCAGCGAGCGCTCGATCTGGGCGCGGTCGGGCTCCAGCCAGGGCGGCAGCCGCAGGGACCGGCCGAGTTCGAGCAGCGGCTCGTCGTAGTCGAATCCGGGGCCGTCGGTGGCGATCTCCAGGAGGACGCCGCCGGGCTCGCGGAAGTAGATCGAGCGGAAGTACTGGCGGTCGCGGATGTCGGTCACGCCGACGCCCTCGTCCAGCAGCGCGCGCCGCCAGTCGGACTGGGACTGCTCGTCGGGGGCGCGGTAGGCGACGTGGTGGACGGTGCCGGCCGCGACCAGCCCGCTGGGCGCCTTGGGGTCGGCGAGGACGTCGACGACCCGGCCGACGCCTTCGGTGCCGGGCGCGGTGCGGAAGCGGTAGCGCCCGGCGTCCTCGGCGACCAGCTCGAACCCGAGCTTGCCGGACAGCATCGACGCCGTCCCCTCGTAGTCCCGTTCGGTCAGGGTGACGGCGCGGACGCCGCGGATTGCGTGCTCCTGGGGGACGGGGCCGCCGTCCCAGGGGTCGGTGTCGTGGTAGTCGGCGCTGGCGACCAGTTCCACGATCAGGCCGTCGGGGTCGCGCAGGCTCAGTACGTCCTCGTCGATGCGCTCGGCCGGCCGGGTGGACGGGATGCCGGTCGCGGCGAGGTGGCGCTGCCACCAGCCCAGCGAGCCCTCGGGGACCGAGAAGGAGGTCGTGGTGGCCTGCCCGGCGCCGAGCCGGCCCTTGGGCGCGCCCGGCCACGGGAAGAAGGTGAGGACGGTGCCGGGGTTGCCGGCGCGGTCGCCGTAGTAGAGGTGGTAGGTCCCGGGGTCGTCGAAGTTGACGGTCTTCTTCACGAGCCGCATGCCGAGCGCGTTGAGGTAGAAGTCGGCGTTGGCCTGCGGGTCGCTGGCGATCGCTGTGACGTGGTGGATCCCGGAGGGTCGGACGGCCATGCTCGGCTCCTTCGCGCTGGACGGGTGCTCGCAGTCTACAGAACAGTTGAAAATTAAATTGAATTCCCGAACGCGCCCCACTGTCCCCTCCCCCCTCGAGCGGCGGCTCGAACAGCGAGAATCGGTGCGTGCCCCCGCCGGCACGAACCCGCAGTGGACCAGAAAGGGTGAACGCGCATTGAGCATCGTCCCCGCGGCGACCCGCGCCCTGCGGCTGCTGCGCTTCCTCGCCGCGCAGCAGGGCCCCGTCTCCGCCGCCGCCATCGCCCGCGACCTCGGCCTGCCCCGCTCCAGCGTCTACCAGCTGCTGGAGGCCATGGCCGACGAGGGCTTCGTGACACGGCTGCCGGAGGAGCGGCGCTGGGGACTGGGCGTCGCCGCGTTCGAGATCGGCTCGGCCTACCTGCGGCACGACCCCCTCGAACGGCTGGCCGGGCCGCTGCTGACGGTCCTCGCCGAGCAGACGGGCGCGACCGCCCACCTCGGCGTCCTGCACGGCGCCGACACGCTGTACCTGCTCAAGGAGCAGCCGCGCTACGCGCCGACCCTGGTCACCGGTGTCGGCGTGCGGCTGCCCGCGCACCTCACCGCATCGGGCCGGGCGATCCTCGCGCAGCTGCCGCGCGCCCAGGTCCGCGCCCTCTACCCGGCGCGCACCGGGTTCGTGGACCGGACAGGACGCGGCCCCGCGTCGCCGACCCAGCTGCGCGAGCTGCTGGACGTCGAGCGCCGCCGCGGCTGGTCGAGCGAGGACCAGCAGGTCACCGAGGGATTCGCGTCGGTCGCCGCCGCGGCGTTCGACCACACCGCCCGCCCGGTGGCGGCGATCGGGCTGACGGTGCCAGGCGAGCGCCCCGTGACACCCGCGGCGCTTGCGTCGCGGGTACGCGACTCCGCCGCCGAACTCACCCGCCGCCTCAACGGCCGCGCGCCGGGCTGATCGCCCGCGCGCCGCCGCCCGCCGTCCCTCGCCGCTACTCGTCCTCGAACAGCCGCAGGTTGGGCGCCTTGCCGGTCGACGGCTCGACCTTCAGCGACTTCAGCGAGAAGGACATGACGTCGGTGAACACCGGCGCCGCGCCCTCGCCGCCGTAGTAGTCCTTCTTCGGGTTGTGCAGCACGACCTGGACGATGAGCTCGGGGTCCTCCACCGGTGCCATGCCGACGAACGTGCTTGTGTAGCCGCCGCCCTTGTACTTGTTGGTGTCGGGGTTGATGCGGTTCGCCGTCCCGGTCTTGCCCGCGACCCGGTACCCCGGGATGGCGGCCTGCTGCGCGGTGCCGTGCTCGCCGGTGACGGCCTCCAGCATCAGCTTCACCTCGCCGGCGGTCTTCTTGCTGACGACCCGCTCCTTCTTCCCCTCCTCCGCCGGGGTGAACTCGCCCTGGTCGTTCTCCGTGCCCGCGACGACGGTCGGCTCGACCCGCACGCCGTCGTTGGCGATAGTGGCGTAGACCCCCGCCATCTGCACGGCGTTGACGCTCAACCCCTGACCGAAGGAGACCGACGGGAGCTGGGTCCCCCACCAGTCGTCGGGGTTGCTGAGGATTCCCGCGTTCTCCCCGGGCAGGTCCAGCCCGGTGGGCTTGCCGAACCCGAACTTGCCCAGGTAGTCGTAGAGCTTCTGGGCGCCCAGCTGCTCCCCCACCTGGATGGTCCCCACGTTGCTCGACTGCGCCATGATCCCGTTGAGGGTCATGCGCTCGGTCTCGTGGAAGTGGGAGTCGCGGAACGTGCGGTCGTAGCGCTTCACCGAGTACGGCACGGTGTAGACCGTGTCGGGCGTGGTGAGCCCCTCCTCCAGCGCGCCGGCCGCGGTGATGACCTTGTTGGTGCTGCCGGGCTCGAACGCGTCGCCGACCGCGCCGTTGCGGCGCGCCTCGGGCGTGGTCCCGTCGATGTCGTTGGGGTCGAAGGAGGGCGCGTCGGCCATCGCGACGACCTCGCCGGTCTTGCGCATGACGACGACCGAGCCGCCCTCGGCGCCCAGCGCGTCGACCTGCTTCGACAGCGCCTTCTGCGCGTTCCACTGGATGTCGCGGTCGAGGGTGAGGCGGACGTTCTTGCCGGGCACGGGCTCCTTCGCCAGGCCGCCGGCCATGGGGATCTGGGTCCCGGTCTTGCCGATCTCGACCTGGCGCTTGCCGGCCTGCCCCGCCAGCGTCTCGTCCAGGACGCTCTCCAGCCCTTCGAGCCCCTCGCCCTCGGAACCGGTGAACCCGACGAGGTTCGCCGCCCCGGTCTCGGCGGGGTAGACCCGCTTGTAGTCGCGCTCGGAACCGATCCCCTCGAGCCCCAGCTCGTTGAGCGCCATCCACTCCTTCGGCGGCACGTTCTTCTTGACGACCTGGTAGCGGCTGGGCTTGGCGTCGACCTTCGCCGCGACGGTGCCCGGGTCGAGCCCGAACCGGTCGACCAGCTCGTCGACGACCTTGTCGCGCTGCTTGGCGTCGATCACCTCGGGGTCGACGAAGACCGTGCGCACCTCCACCGACATCGCGAAGGGGTTGCCGTCGGCGTCCGTGATGTCGCCGCGCATGGTCGGCACGTTGAGGACGCTGAGCCGGGTGTTCTCCGCGGCGGTGGCGTAGTGCTCGGCCTTGTAGCCCTGGATGTAGACCAGGCGGCCGGCGAACACCAGCAGGACCACGCCCATCAGCACGGTGGCGATCTTGATGCGGCGCCGGTGGTCGACCCGCTGGAACCTGCGGCGCAGCGGAGGGATGCCCCCGCCCCCCGACGCGGCCGGCCGGGGCCGCCGCGGCGGGGGCGGCGACGCCCCCGCCGGGCGCCGGCTCGGCGCGCCCTCGCGCTTCGGCCGCCGCCCGGTGGAGCCCTGGCCGGGACGCCGGGGGTCGCGGGATCTGGGCGCGCTCAATTGGGTTCGGCCTGGTTCTCGGTTCCCGGCAGGCCGGTGCCGCTGTCGCCGCTCTCCGAGGTCTTGCCGTCCTCCAGGTCGAGGACCTCGGGCGCCTGGCCGGACTCCATGCCGTACCCTTCGGCCTTCTCTGCGATCGCGCCGGGCGCGGACTCCCGCTCGACCTTGTCGCGGAGGTCCTGCTCCTCGTGGACGAGCGCCTGCTGCCGGTCGCGCTCCATGTCGATGGCGAACGCGTCCTCGGTGAGGACGGTGCGCAGCGCGAGCAGGCTGATCAGCGCGCCTGCCAGCAGGGCGAGGATGAGCAGCACGAACGGCAGCCGCGGCGCGCCCGGCGCAGCGGGCGCGGGGCGCGGCCGCTGCGCCGGCCGGGTGGCCGGCCGTTCGGGCTTGCGCGGGCGCGGCGGCGCCTTGCGGCTCGCGGTCCCGGTGGCACCCCGGGTGTCCTCACTCGTCTGGCTCATGCGCCCTCCCGGACTCGCTCGGCGGCCCGCAGCCGGGCCGATGCCGCACGGGGGTTCCGTTCGTTCTCCTGCTCAGGGGGGACTTCGGCGCCCCTGGTCAGGAGCCGGAGTTCCGGCTGCGCGTCCGGCAGTGGGACGGGCAGGCCGGGAGGGGTGGTATCGGTCGCGAGCGCGGCGAGCGCCCGCTTGGTGATGCGGTCCTCGAGGGAGTGGTACGACAGCACGGCGATGCGCCCGCCCACGGCCAGGGCGCCGATGGCGGCGGGGAGGGTGCGCTCCAGGATGGCGAGCTCGGCGTTGACCTCGATGCGCAGGCCCTGGAAGGTGCGCTTGGCCGGGTTGCCGCCGGTGCGGCGGGTCGCGGCGGGGATGGCGTCGCGGACCAGCTCGGCGAGGCGGCGGGTGGAGTCGAGTGGAGCGGCCGACCGCTCCTTGACGATCGCGGCGGCGATGCGGCCGGCGAAGCGCTCCTCGCCGTACTCGCGCAGCACCCGGGCGAGCTCGGCCGCGGTGTAGGTGTTGACGACGTCGGCGGCGGTCCGGTGCTGGGTGCGGTCCATGCGCATGTCAAGGGGCGCGTCGCGCGCGTAGGCGAAGCCGCGCTCGGCCTCGTCGAGCTGCGGGGACGACACCCCGAGGTCGAGCAGGACGCCCTGGACACCGCTGATGCCGAGCCCGTCGAGGACGGCGGGGATCGCGTCGTACTCCGCGTGCGCGAAATCGACCCGCGGGGCGAACGGCGCGAGGCGCGCGCGGCTGCGCTCCAGCGCGGTGGTGTCGCGGTCGACGCCGACGAGCCGCAGCCCGGGGTGCGCCGCGAGCAGGGCCTCGGCGTGCCCGCCGAGGCCGAGGGTACCGTCGACAACGACGGCCCCCGGCTCCCGCAGGGCGGGGCCCAAAAGCTCGGTGATCCGGTCGCGCATGACCGGGATGTGCGAAGGCTCCGCGCCGGTGCTCCCGGCGTCGCCTGTGCCTTCCGTCAACACGGGTCCCCTCCCCCCTGGTTGCGGCTCTCCGGGCGCGGCGCCCGTCGAGTGAGACCGGTCGTGGCCCCCCTTGACCTGGACGGGCCCTCAGGCCCCGCCCCCACCTGGCGCCGGGGAAGATGCGTCAGCTAGTGGGCGGTCGGCCTGAAGGCCCCAACCGGACAAGCCGGGTCACAGCACCCCCGGCAACACCTCCTCCGAGAGGTCGGAGAACGCCTGCTCCTGGTCTGCCTCGTACGCCGCCCACGCGGCGGCGTCCCAGATCTCCAGTCGCGTGTTCGCACCGATGACCACGCAGTCCCGCTCCAGGCCCGCGTAGGCGCGCAGCCCCGCGGGAATGGTGATGCGGCCCTGCTTGTCGGGGACTTCGTCCGATGCGCTGGCGAAGAAGACACGGCTGTAGTCCCGAACGGCCTTGGCCGTGACCGGGGCCGTGCGGAGAGCGTCGGTGATGCGGTGGAACTCGCCCATGGGAAAGGCGTAGAGGCAGCGTTCCTGGCCCTTCGTGATCACCAGCCCCCCCGACAGTTCGTCGCGGTACTTCGCCGGAAGGAACAGCCGTCCCTTCTCGTCAAGGCGTGGCGAGTGGGTCCCGAGGAACATCCGGCCCCACCTCCCCAGCCTCCCGTGGCGGAGTCGCCTCCTCCACGGTGCCCCACTGTACTCCACTCTCCTCCCCGGTCAACAGAAATCACTCCTGCACAACCCGAAAGGCCAGTGAGAAACCCCAGTTCAAACGGGGTGGAGCAGGGTGGGTCCCGGCGTGTCGCACTGCGGGGCCGTTGTCAAGAGGCGGCGACGACCTATTCCGGTTCGCGGGTGTTCGGCGCAGTATCGCCGTTGAGGTTTGCATTCCACCGCTTTACGCCTAGCCTTCAAGTGATCAGAATCGGCCCTGCGGGAGGGGACACGTGTCACTCGACACGCGCTACACCGATCATGGCGACGGGTCGTCCGAGGGCTCCGATTCGGTCATCGCCGCGGCCGGCCGCATCCGCGAGGCGGTCGAGACCGTCATCGAGGGCAAGGCCGACATCGTCCGGGTCGCGATGACCGTCCTGCTCGCAGAGGGCCACCTGCTGATCGAGGACATCCCCGGTGTGGGCAAGACCATGCTCGCCAAGGCGCTGGGCCGCGCCGTCGACTGCACCGTGCAGCGCATCCAGTTCACGCCCGACCTGCTGCCCAGCGACATCACCGGTGTGAGCGCCTACCACCAGGAGCGGCGCGAGTTCGAGTTCAAGCCCGGCCCGGTCTTCGCCAACGTCGTGGTCGGCGACGAGATCAACCGCGCCTCGCCCAAGACCCAGTCCGCGCTGCTGGAGTGCATGGAGGAGGCCCAGGTCAGCGTCGACGGCCAGACCCGCCTCCTCGACCGCCCCTTCATGGTGGTCGCGACCCAGAACCCGGTCGACATGGAGGGCACCTACCCGCTGCCCGAGGCGCAGCGCGACCGGTTCATGGCCCGGGTCGCGGTCGGCTACCCCGAGCCGCAGGCCGAGCTCGACATGATCGACACCCACGCCTCGAACTCCCCGCTCGACGACCTCGTCCCGGTGGCCACCGCCGCCGACGTCCGGGCGATGATCAGCCACGTGCGCGGCGTCCACGTCGCCCCCGCGGTGCGACGCTACGCCGTCGACCTGGTCACCGCCACCCGCACCTCGCCGGCGCTGCGACTGGGGGCGTCCCCGCGCAGCACCCTGCACCTGATCCGGGCGTCGCGCGCCTATGCCGCGCTCGCCGGCCGCGGCTACGTCCTGCCCGACGACCTCCAGGACCTCGCCGTCCCGGTCCTGGCGCACCGCCTGCTGCCGAGCCCCGAGGCGCAGCTCGAACGCCGCCCGCCCGAACAGGTCGTCAGCGACATCGTCTCCCGGCTGCCCGTGCCCGAACACGTCTAGGGAGTGTTTTGAAAGGGCTTTCGGATCAGCGAGCGGCCGTCCAGGGCGGGGCTCGCAAGCCGATCTGCGAAGTTCAGCCTGGTTGGCTGTTCGAGCCGATCGGCGCGGCGAGCATCGTCCTGGTGGCCGCGAGCCCGAAATGGCTTTCAAAACACGACCTTGGCGGTCAGCGGTGCTGAGAGCGTTCACCCTCCGCGGCAGGGTGCTGCTGTGCGTCGGCGCCGCCTTCGGCATCGGAGCGGTGCTGCTCGGCGAGCGCGACCTCCTGCGTGTGGGCGTGTTCACCCTGCTCATCCCGGTGCTGTCGGCGGTGGCGGTGGCCCGCATGCCGCGCGCCGTGAGCCACACCCGCGACCTGCTGCCCGCGCGGGTCGCCGCGGGCGAGGACGCCCGCGTCCGGCTGCGGCTCACCGGGGGCACGCCCGCACTGCGGGCCGGCAGCCTGCTCATCGAGGACTCCCTGCCCGTCGTCCTCGGCGAGGTGCCCCGCTACACCATCGGGCGGCTGCCGCCGGGGGCGTCGCGCGAGGTCACCTACCGGGTGCACGCCCAGATGCGCGGGCGCTACCCCATCGGCCCGCTCCGGCTGCGCTTCCTCGACCCCTTGGGCTGCGTCCAGTTGGAGCGCCTGGTCGGGTCGAGCGTGGCGCTCCTGGTCACCCCGCCCACGGTCGCCCTCGGCGGCAGCTCCCCCACCGGCGACTCCACCGACAGCGGCGAGAGCCGCACCCGGTCCATGGCCAGCGCGGGCGACGACGACATCGTGCCCCGCGGGTACCGCCACGGCGACGACCTCCGCAGGGTCCACTGGCGCTCCACCGCGCGCCACGGCGAGCTGATGGTGCGCCGCGAGGAGCACCAGTGGCGCGACCACAGCGCGCTGCTGCTCGACGTCCGCGAACCGGCCCACGCGGGGTCCGGGCCCGGGTCCTCGATGGAGACCGCGGTCAGCTCCGCCGCGTCCGTCGCGCTGCATCTGCTGTCGCTGGGCCAGGAGCTGCGGTTCGCCACCAACGACCACGAGGTCACCGCCTTGGGCGGGGCCGACGCCGTCCTCGACACCCTCGCCGTCACGCGGCCGTCCCTGTCGACCAGCCTGCACACGGGGATCGACCTGCTGGGCCACACCGCGGTCACCGGCCAGGGCATGATCGTGGCGGTGCTGGGCGCCCTGCGGGCCGCCGAGGCCGAGGCGCTCGCCCAGGCGCGCGGCGTCCGCGAGCGCCGCTGCGTCGCCGTGCTCTGCCCCACCGCGGCGTGGACCACGCCGGCCGCCCGCACCGAGGCGCGGCACCGGCTCACCCGGGCCGGGTGGGTGGTCCTGGAGCCCGCCACCGTCGACGCACTGCCCCGGCTGTGGCGCGAACACGTGACGGGGGCCGCGCGCGGCGCCGACGCAGCGCGCTCCGCCGCCGTCCCGCCCCGGACGGGAGGCACGGTCTCATGAGGTTCCGCATCACCATCGCCGTCGTGGTGGCCACCCTGTGCGGGATCAGCCTGCTCGACCCGCTCTTCGCGACCGAGGGATGGTGGTCGGGCGCCGCGATCGCGGTGGCCGCGGTAGCCGCCACCGGCCTGGCGGGGCGCGCGGCGCGCCTGCCCTCGCTGCTGCTGCCCCCGGCGCAGGCGGTCGTGGCGCTGTGCGCCGTGACCGCCATGTACGCCGGCGACACCGCACCGCTGGGGTTCGTGCCGGCCCCCGAGGCGATCGACCGGCTGCGTGTCCTCGCCGAGGCCGGGCGCACCGCGATCAACCTGAGCCCCACCCCGGTCGAGATGTCGGCCGGGATCGGCCTGGTCCTCGCCCTCAGCATCGCGCTGTTCGCCATCGTCGCCGACGTCGTCGCGGTCACCCTGCGCGCCCCGGCGCTCATGGGGCTGGCGGTGCTCGCACTGCTGGTCGTCCCGCTGGCCGTGCACCAGGACGGCGTCCAGTGGCCGGCGTTCGCCGCGGCGGCGGGCGGGTACCTGCTGCTCCTCGCCGTCGACGGGTGGGAGCGCACCACCGCGTGGGGGCGCGGATCCGCTGCCGACCGCTCCGACAGCGCCTCCCTGCACCTGCTCGGCGCCGCGCGCATCGCGATTCCGGCGGTCGCCGTGGCGCTGCTGGCGCCCCTCGCCGTACCGGGCCTCGCCAGCGACGCGGTGTTCGACCTGGCCTCCGGAGTCCGCGCCGGCGGCGAGACCATCACCACGACGCACCCCATGGTCACCCTGCGCCGCGACCTCGCCTCGGGCACCAACCGCCGCGTCATGTACTACAACACCACCACAGAGACCCCCGACTACCTGCGCATGTACGTCCTCGACGGCTTCGACGGCCAGGACTGGACCATGGCGCCGCTCCAGGCCGCCGACCGCAACCGGGTGCGGGCGGGACAGGAGCTCCCCCAGCCCGAGGGCCAGTGGCTCGACGACGCCCCCTCCGACGTCACCTCCGAGATCACCCTGACCACCGGGTCCCGGCGCATGGCGTTCCTCCCCGCCCCGTACCCCGCGCGGGAGATGACCGTCACCGGCGACTGGTTCGTCGACCCCGAGACCCTCATGGCGTTCTCCCCCACCCAGCAGGGCGCCGGGCTCACCTACACGGTCCGCAGCACACCGGCCGCCGCCACCCGCGCCGATCTCGCCGGCGGCGACTTCCCGGCCGACGGCCAGGTGGACGACCGCTACCTCGCGCTGCCCGACGACGTCGACCCCCGCGTGGCCGAGCTGACCGAGTCGATCACCGGCGACGCCGCCGACCCGCACGAGGCCGCCGTGGCGCTCCAGGACTGGTTCACCGACGGCAGGTTCACCTACGACCTGCGCCCGCCGGTGCTCGCCGAGGGCGAGGACCCGCTCACCGACTTCCTGTTCGACACCCGCACCGGCTACTGCGAGCAGTTCGCCGCGTCCATGGCGGTCATGGCCCGGCAGGCGGGGATCCCCGCCAGGGTCGCGGTCGGCTACACACCCGGCGAGCGCAACGGCGACCGCTGGGTGGTCACCGAGCGCAACGCCCACGCGTGGCCGGAGCTGTACTTCCAGGGGTTCGGCTGGCTGCGGTTCGAACCCACGCCGTCCTCCGCCGACGGACAGGGCACCGCGGTGGTGCCGTCCTACGCGTCCGAGGCGGCCGCGGCGCGGCCCGACACCGACACCGGAACCGCCGCCCCCAACGCCGACGACCTTGCCGAGCGGCAGAGCCCCGACACCGGTGAGAGCGCCGCCCCCGCCGAGCGCGACCCCGCGGCGGGCGCCGACTCCGCCGGCGGGGCACGCCCCGACCCCAATCCCCTGCCCGCGCTGCTCACCGGGGCGGCACTGGTGCTGGCGCTGTCGGCGCCCGCGCTGACGCGGCTGCTGGTGCGCCGGTTCCGGTGGGCGCGCGCCGCGACGCCGCGCGACCGCGCCAACGCGGCGTGGCGGGAACTGCGCGACGACCTCACCGACCTGGAGATCGGGTGGAGCGGCGCCGAGACCGCCCGCGCGCTGGCGCAGCGGGTCGCCGCGGAACAGCGGCTCACCGGGCCGGCGCGGGAATCGCTCGAACGGATCGCCCGGGCCAGGGAGCGCGCGCTCTACGCACCCGACGCCCCAGAAACGGGACCGTCGGCGGCCGACTCGCGCACGGTGCGCGCGGCGCTGCGCGCCGCCGCCGAGCGGCGGGTCAGGGTGCGGGCGGCCGTGCTGCCGGTGTCGATCCTACGCCGCCCGGCGCCCGCGGCGGCCCCGGGCCCCACACGCGCCTAGCGTCCGGGGTACGGGCCCTTGGTGCAGGCCCGTGCGGCGCTAAGGGCATAGGGACATGCGCAGGCCAGGGCGGTGGCGGTGCGCGGTTCGGCGAACCGCGCAGAGCCGGCGCCCTGGCCTGTCGCCCGAGCTACTGGTCGTTGCCTTCTTGGCGGCGGCGCCAGCGCTCCTCGAAGCGGTTCATCATGCCTTGGCGCTGCTGGCGCCGCTGCTTGGGTTCGGCCGCGCCGGCCTGCTCGCCCTCGGCCGACCCGCCGGCGACCCTGCGCCAGCCGGAGATGCCCCAGAGCGCGCAGCCCAGCATGACCAGGAAACCCAGGGCACCGACGAACACCTGCTGGACGATGACCCCGCCCATGAGCAGGCACACGCCCACGGCGAATCCGGCCGACGCCTTGATGATCGAGCGCTTGTAGTGGACCTTGGGGTTCGTCTGGCGAACCGTGTTGGCGAACTTGGGGTCCTCTTCGTAAAGCGCCTGCTCGATCTGGGCGAGCATGCGCTGCTCGTGTTCAGAGAGCGGCACGGCGCCTCCCATAGACAGTCCCTTGATGGGGCAGCGGGTTCTGGGCAACTTCTCGATGGCCAGTGATATGCCCAGAATACGGTGCCTTAGCGCCTGGTGAAAAGAAAAGATGTGCGCCGGCAGCGCCAACTTCCGTCACGGTCCACTCACCTCTGTTCCGACCACTGCAACCCTCACCCTGTGAACGCGCGGCAACTCTCACGAGTCGCCACATCATATGTCATTTTCATCACGATTCACCAATGAAGCAGGACGAAGCGCCCCGGCTCCGAACCGCCGCGCCGCCTCGTCCATCACCCCCTCGGCGTCCCGCCAACCGGTCTCGGGCTCGTCGAAGGCGAGCTGGCGGTGGACCGACGCGGAGTCGGTCAGACCTTCGGCCCTGACCCCCACCAGCCGCAGCGGGGCGCCCACGAGACCCGACGCGGCGTACAGCTCCCGCGCCGCGGCATTGATGTCGCGACCCAGGTCGGTGGGGACCGCCAGGGTGCGCGAGCGTGTGATCGTGGAGAAGTCGCCGCGGCGCAACTTGACCACGACCGTGCGCCCCGCGACCCCCGCGGCGCGCAGCCGCCGCGCGACCTTCTCCGACAGCTCCAGCAGCTCCCTGCGGATGCGGTCGGGGTCGGCGACGTCGCGGGGGAAGGTCTCCTCGGTGCCGATGCTCTTCTCGGCCGCGCCCTCGCTGTCGACCCCGCGGGGGTCGCGGCCCCACGCCAGCGCGGCGAGGTGCGCCCCCACCGCCTCGCCCAGCGCGCTGCGCAGGGTGGGCTCGGGGGTCCTGGCGACGTCGCCGACCGTGCGCAGGCCCAGGCGGCGCAGCGACTGCTCGGTCTTCTCGCCGACGCCCCACAGCGCGCCGACCGGCAACGGGTGCAGGAACGCCGTGACCCGGTCGCCCGGCACCAGCAGCAGGCCGTCGGGTTTGCACTGGGTCGAGGCGAGCTTGGCGACGAACTTGTTCGGCGCGACGCCCACCGAGCAGGTGAGCCCCTGCTCGGCCGCGACCCTGGTCCGGATGAGCTCGGCGACGCGCACCGGCGAGCCGAGCCGCAGCCGGGCGCCGGAGACGTCGAGGAACGCTTCGTCGACGCTGAGGGGTTCGACCTCGGGGGTGACCGAGAGCAGGATCTCCCGGACGGCCTTCGACACCCGCCGGATGGCGGCGCCGTCAGGGGGGAACACCGCTGCGTCGGGGCACAGCCGCAGGGCGCGCGCCATGGGCATGGCCGAATGGACGCCGTAGGCGCGGGCGAGGTAGTCGGCGGAGGACACCACGCCGCGTGCCCCGGTACCGCCGACGATGATGGGGGTGTCGCGCAGCTCGGGGCGCTCCAACCGCTCCACGCCGGCGAAGAACGCGTCCATGTCGACGTGCAGCACCGGGCAGCCGTCGTCGGGGGCCGGGCCGGTGGGCAGGGGCTCGATACCGTCGGCCCCGACCACACCGCGCAGGGCGGCCCCGCGCTCCAACTGGCGTCGGCTCATGGCCTTGAGGTTACTCCCCCGCGCGGTGCGCCAGCAGATGCAGCTGGGTGGCGATTCCGGAGAGCACCGGGTGCTCGGACGCCGCCTTCTCCAGCTCGAGGAGCTCCGCGCTGCTGTGCGCGCCCTCCTCCAGCACCCGGCCGGGCAGCAGGTCGGTGAAGACCCGGACGCCGCGGATGTCGACCGCCTCGAACCCGGCCTCGCGGGCCAGCGCGGCGAGCTGGTCGGCGCCGAACCGGCGCGGCATGGGGTCGCCCTCGCCCCACCGGCCCTGCGGGTCGGCCAGCATTCTGTGGGCGTCGGCCAGGTGGCCGGCGAACGCCCGGTGCAGCGCGCCGGCGACGGCGTTCGCCGCCAGCACGCTGATGGCGCCCGACGGCCGCAGCAGCGCCGCGGCGTCGACGAGGGAGCCGAGGGGCTCCTCGACGTGTTCGAGCACGTTGTGCATCAGGACCAGGTGGGCCTCGCCGGGCGGGAGCAGCTCGGGGAGGTCGCGGGTCTCGCCCTGGAGGGCGCGGACGCGCACCCCCGCCTCGGCGGCGCGCCGCTCCAGCGCCGCCAGCGAGTCGGGGTTGGGATCGACGACGGTGACCTGGTGGCCCAGTTCGGCGAGCGGGACGGCGGCGCCGCCGGTACCGCCCCCGGCGTCGACGATCTCCAGCGGCGCCTCGGCGCCGGCCGCGAAATCGGCCAGCAGGTGGCGCAGGGCCTCCCACACGACGGCGGTGCGCGCCGCGTTCGCCGCGCGCTGCGGTCCGGTGGCGGTCCGGTCGAGCACCGAGCATCCCCCTAGATCGTTGGGCGGAACGTCACAGAACGAGCTTCGCCTTGTTCTCCATCAGCCGCGACAGCAGACCGTTGATGAAGGCCGGCGACTCGTCGGCCGACAGCTCCTTGGCGACCGCCACCGACTCGGCGATGGCGACACCGTCGGGGATGTCCTCGGCCCACAGCAGCTCATAGGCGCCCATCCGCAGGATGTTGCGGTCGACCACCGGCATGCGTTCCAGGGTCCAGCCGATCGCGTACTCGCTCAGCAGTTCGTCGATGCGCGGGCGGCGCTCGTCGACGGCCGCGGCGAGCCGCTCGGTGAACTCGTTGATGGGCGGCTCGGTCTGCGCGAGCCGCCGGGTGATGACATCGGCGACCGACACCCCCCGCAGCTCGGCCTCGTACATGACTTCGACCGCGCGCATGCGGGCTTTGCGTCGTGCACCGCTCATCAGTTGACGCGGCCCAGGTAATCGCCCGTACGGGTGTCGACCTTGAGGCGCTCGCCCGTGGAGATGAACAGCGGGACCTGGATGACGGCGCCGGTCTCCATGGTCGCGGGCTTGGTGCCGCCGGTGGAGCGGTCGCCCTGGAGCCCGGGGTCGGTCTGCGAGACGGTCAGCACCACGGCGGCGGGCAGCTCGATGTAAAGCGGGTTGCCCTCGTTCACGGCGACGGTGACCATGGCGCTCTCCAGCAGGAAGTCGCCGTTCTTGCCCACGACCTCGGTCGGGACGAAGAGCTGGTCGTAGGTCTGGGTGTCCATGAAGACGTAGGACTCGCCGTCGGCGTAGAGGTACTGCATCTCGCGCCGGTCGACGTTGGCGATCTCGACCTTGATGCCGGCGTTGAAGGTCTTGTCGACGACCTTGCCGGAGGTGACGTTCTTGAGCTTGGTGCGCACGAACGCGCCGCCCTTGCCCGGCTTGACGTGCTGGAACTCGACAACGCTCCAGAGTTCGCCATGGTCGAGCTTGAGGGTGATGCCGTTCTTCAGGTCGTTCGTCGTCGCCACGTCGGTCGTCTCTCCAGGTTCGGGCACAGGAAAAGCGGGGGTCCCCCTGCCGGAAGAGTCTAGTGGTTGGGCGGGCCGGATCGGGCCGGGCCAGGTCGCGGCCGGTCGGTGACCGGTCGGCGGCCGCCGCGGGCGCGGTCAGACCGCGACGGCCTCGTAGGCCCGCTCCAGCAGCGCGTCGGAGGGCCCGGCCAGGATCGCGGGCGACCCGATGGCGTCGAGGACGACGAAGCGCACGGTCGCGCCGCGCGCCTTCTTGTCGACCCGCATGCTCTCGCGGAGCCCCGGCCACGCCCCGCGCGCGTAGGTCACGGGCAGCCCGACCGACGTGAGCACCTCGCGGTGCGCCGCCGCAGCGGCGGCGTCGATGCGCCCGTCGAGGCGGGCGAGTTCGGCGGCGAACACCATGCCCACGGACACGGCGTAGCCGTGCCGGAACCGGTACGCCTCGGCCCGCTCGATGGCGTGGCCCAGCGTGTGGCCGTAGTTGAGGAACTCGCGCCGGCCGCTCTCGCGGAGGTCCTCGGAGACCACGGCGGCCTTGACCGCGATGGCGCGTTCGATGATCTCGCGCGTGTGCCGGCCCTCGGGCCGGACGGCGCCCTCGGGGTCGGCCCTGACCAGGTCGAGGATGACCGTGTCGGCGATGAACCCGGCCTTGATGACCTCGGCCAGGCCGCCGATGTAGTCGGCGGCGGGCAGGCCCGGCAGGGTCGCCAGGTCGCACAGCACCCCCGCGGGCGGGTGGAAGGCGCCGACCAGGTTCTTGCCCTCGGGCGTGTTGATGCCGGTCTTGCCGCCCACGGCGGCGTCGACCATGCCGAGGAGGGTGGTGGGCACCAGGACCGTGCGGACGCCGCGCAGCCAGGTGGCGCCGACGAACCCGGCGAGGTCGGTGGTCGCGCCGCCGCCGACGCCCACGACGGCGTCGCTGCGGGTGAACCCGGCCTGCCCCAGCCGCTCCCACAGACCCGCGGCGACGGACGCGGTCTTCGCGGCCTCGCCGTCGGGCACGGGCAGGGCCAGGACGCCGTGCCCGGCGTCCGCCAGCACCCGCTGGACCGGCCACGCGAGCTCGGCGAGCCCTTCGGGGTGGATGACCGCCACCTGGGCCGCCTGCTCCCCGACGAGCCCGGGCAGCTCGGCGAACACCCCGCTGCCGACGACGACGTCGTAGGGCGCGGCGGCGCCGCCCACCCCGATGCGCGTCGCGGTCACCGGCCGCCGCCCTGGAGGGCCTCCAGCGCGCCCACGATGGTGTCGACGACCTCTTCGGGGTGGTAGCCGCTGGTGGACACGGTGGTGGTCGCCAGCGACTCGTACACGGGCAGGCGCTCGTCGAGGAGCTTCTTCAGCCGGGCGCGCGGGTTGCCCATGAGCAGGGGCCGGGCCTGGTCGAAGCCGACGCGCTTGGCGGCGTCGGCGAACTCGACGTGCAGGTAGACGACGTGCAGCGCGGCGAGATCGGCGCGGGTCGCGTCGTCGAGGACGGATCCCCCGCCGAGGGACACCACGCCGCCGGCCCCGGCGAGCGCCTCGGCGACGACCGCGCGCTCGAGGGCGCGGAAGCCCTCCTCGCCGTCGTCGATGAAGATCTCGCCGATGGGCTTGCCGGCCCTGGCCTCGATCTCGTCGTCGGTGTCGGTGAACACCGTGCCGATGCGCTCGGCCAGGATCCGGCCGACCGTGGACTTGCCCGAGCCGGGCGAGCCGATGATGACCGCGATGGGTGCACTCACGTGCGACCGTCCTCTCCGGGGACGCGGAAGGCGGGTGTCCTGCTGTGCGGGTGCCGGCCCGCGGCGGTTCTCACGATAGTCCTCAGGTGATGGCGAGGGAGTCGACGTAGCCGCGGAGGTTGCGGGCGACCTCGGCGACGGAGTCGCCGCCGAACTTCTCGACCGCGGCCTCGGCGAGGACCAGCGCCACCATCGCCTCGGCGACCACACCGGCCGCGGGAACGGCGGTGACGTCGCTGCGCTGGTGGTGCGCCGGCGTGCTCGCCCCGGTCGTGACGTCGACGGTGTCGAGCGCGCGCGGCACGGTGGCGATGGGTTTCATGGCGGCGCGCACCCGCAGGGGCTCGCCGGTGGTCATGCCGCCTTCGACGCCGCCGGCGCGGTTGGTGCGGCGGCGCACGCCCTCGGGGCCGGGGTCGATCGCGTCGTGGGCCAGCGAACCGCGCCGCGCGGCGGTGCGGAAGCCGTCGCCGACCTCCACCCCCTTGATGGCCTGGATGCCCATGAGCGCCCCGGCGAGCCGGGCGTCGAGCCGGCGGTCCCAGTGCACGTGGCTGCCCAGGCCGGGCGGCAGCCCGTAGGCCAGGACCTCGACGACGCCGCCCAGGGTGTCGCCAGCCTTCTTGGTGTCGTCGACCTCGGCGACCATGCGGGCGCTGGTGTCGGCGTCGAAGCAACGCAGCGGGTCGGCGTCGATGCGGTCGAGGTCGCCCGGCTCGGGCAGGGTGCCGTCGGGGACGGCGACCTCCCCCATGGACACGACATGGCTGAGGATGTGGACGCCGAGCGCCTGGGCGCAGAAGCGGCGGGCGACCTCGCCGATGGCGACCCGCGCCGCGGTCTCGCGGGCGCTGGCGCGCTCGAGGACGGGGCGGGCTTCGTCGTGGCCGTACTTCTGCATGCCGACGAGGTCGGCGTGGCCGGGCCGGGGCCGGGTGAGCGGCGCGTTGCGCGCCACCCCGTCGAGGTCGGCCGCCGCAACGGGGTCGGCCGACATGACCTGCTCCCACTTGGGCCACTCGGAGTTGCCGACCTCGATCGCAACGGGGCCGCCCATGGTGGACCCGTGCCGGATTCCTCCGACGAGGGTGACCTGGTCCTGCTCGAACTTCATCCGGGCGCCACGGCCGTACCCGGCGCGACGGCGGCGCAACGCGGCGGAGATGTCGTCGGAGGCGACGGACACACCGGCCGGAAGGCCCTCCAGGATCGCGACGAGTGCCGGGCCGTGGGACTCCCCTGCGGTCAGCCAGCGCAACATGGGAACGATCTTCCCACGCCGGGGCGGGTGTCGGCGCCGCGGCCCCGACCGTTCGGGGCGCCGCTCAGCCGAACACCAGCGGACTGGGATCGCCCGCGAGGATCAAGATGAACGCGCCGATGAGCATGAACGGGCCGAACGGGATCGCGCTCTTGCGGGTGGCCTTGCCCACGGCGATGAGACCCAGCCCGATCACCGCCGACGCCAGGAACGCCAGGAAGGTGCCCGACACCGGGGCGCCGAGCGTCTCCCAGCCGAGGTAGAGGCCGAGCAGTCCGGCCATCTTGACGTCGCCCCAGCCCATGCCGGCCGGGTAGATGAACCACAGCACGAAGTAGAAGACGCTCAGGCCGACGAGGCCGATGAGGCCGTCGACCAGCGAGTCCGTCGCGCCGGGCGTGGTGAGCGCCGCGCCGCCGAGGAGCACCAGGGCGATGGGGTAGCCGGGGAACACCAGCAGGTTGGGCAGCCGCTTCACGCGGGCGTCGACCACGCCGAGCAGGACCGCCCACACCGCCAGGAAGCAGAACGCGGCGAGTTCCAGCGGCGACCGGTCGCCTCCGGTGAGCACGACCGCCGCCGCCAGCACACCGGCCAGGACGGGCACGGAGGCAGGGGCGCGCACCGCTGCCGCGCACGCGGGGCACCGCCCGGCCAGGACGAACCGCGCGGGCAGCGGCGCCCAGCGCGACCAGGCGACCTCGGCGCGGCACTCGGGGCAGGACGGCGGGGGCGGCGGCGGAGGCCCGGCGTCCGGGTTCTCGGGGTCATCGGGGGGATAGGGGTGGAACAGCGGCACGACCCGCCCGGCGAGCACCCCGATTCCGGCGCACGTGAGCGCGAGGAGCGCGGCGAGCAGCAACTGGGGGATCGTCGGCATGGTCGAGAAGTGTAGGGGACGCCCACGGGCCCGGCGAGTGCGGTGCGCGGGCCCCGGGGGTCAGCCGCGGCGGGCCAGGCGGGGGCGGCCCGCCGCACCGGCCGGTCAGCCGCGGCGGGCCCGAACGACCGCGCTCAACTCGACCCCGCCCGGCAGGACGTGGGCGAGATCGGCGGCGAGCCGCTCGGCGACGCGGCGGATCGACGCGTCGTCGCGGGTCTCCATCTCCAACCGGACTCCGATGTCGGCCTGCTGGGAGTCGTGGATGCGCACGCGCTCGATACCGGCCTCGGTGTGGGTGATGCGGTAGATCATCGCGAGGACCTGGGGGTCCTCTTTGGGTTCGGGGATCGCGCCGTGCTGGGCGAGGCTGGTGAGGAACCGCCCCTGGATCGGGTACGTGACGGGGCCGGCGACGTCGACGACGAGTGCCTCGGCGCCGTCGTCGACGGCGGCGCGGCACGCGTCGACCGCGGTGTAGGGGACGGGCCGTGCGTCGGCGCGCCACAGCTTGACGGTGTCGACGCTGGTGAAGGCGAGCACGCCGCGGCGGCCGTCCTTGCCGGTCATGACCGGCATTCCGACCTCGCTGTGCTTTTCCCGCCGCAGGCCGTCGGCGCCCTCCTCGACCTCGGTCGCCACCGCCGCGACCGGGATCAGCAGCCGCGAGGAGCCGATGGCGCTGAGCACCTGGCGCTCGCCGGTGCCGCCGGCGGAGAAGGAGTCGAGCGCCGCGCGCACCGCGGGGTCGGCGCCGCCGTCGTCGTCGCGGAACCCTTGGGCGCCGATGATCTGTCGTCCCGTCACGTGACGCGACTCTACTTCGTCGCGGAGGCGCCCAGGGTGCGTACGGCGGTTCCGCCCGCCCCGCCTGACGCGGGCCGGAAGCCGATCGGGGTACCGGTCCGGCCGGTAGTGCCCGGGACGCGCTTCGGCTGCCTCCCCGGCCGGTACCGGCGCGGGCCCGGCACTCCGACAACCGGTTAGCCGGGATCGGCGCGCAGGGACTCCTGGAGCCGATCGAGGATCGCGGCGAGGCGGTCGGCGTCCTCGGGGCCGAGCCGGTCGAACATCAGGGCCCGGACCTGGGCGACGTGGTCGGGCGCCGCCTCGCGCAGGGAGCGTTCGCCCTTGGGGGTGAGGATCGCCCAGGAGCCGCGCCGGTCCTCCTCGCAGGGCTCGCGGCGGACGTAGCCGTCGCGTTCGAGCCTGCCGATCTGGTGGGTGAGGCGGCTCCTCGACACGATGACGATGTCGGCGAGTTCGCTCATCCGCAGCCGCCGCCCGGCCGCCTCGGACAGGTGCACGAGGATGCCGTACTCGATGAGCGACAGGCCGTTGCCGCGGCGCAGGTCGCGGTCGAGGGACTCCTGGATCAGCGAGTTCACCCGCAGAAATGCCCGCCACGTGCGCTGTTCCCGGGCGCTCAGCCAATCCGACCTGCTCATGACCTGATTTTAACTTGCGTTGCGTGGACGAATCTGCAAGTATCTTCCTAGAAAGAAGTTTCCTAGAATGGGGCAATCATGGCAGATCACCAGCTCACACCCGGCATCTGGACAATCGACCAGGTCCACTCCGAGATCGGCTTCACCGTGCGCCACATGATGGTGAGCAAGGTGCGCGGGCGGTTCGAGAAGTTCGACGCGACGCTGAACGTCTCCCATGACCCGTTCCAGTCCTCCGCCAGCGCCACCATCGACGCCCGGTCGATCAACACCGACAACCAGCAGCGCGACGACCACGTGCGGTCCGCCGACTTCTTCGACGTCGACAGCAACCCGGAGTTCACCTTCGTCTCCACCGGCGCCGTGCAGAAGGGCGACGACTTCGTCGTCACCGGCGACCTGTCGATCAAGGGCAACACCCGCCCCATCGAACTGGCCGTCGAGTTCAACGGCACCACCCGCGACCCCTACGGCCTGCTCCGCGCCGGCTTCCACGCCGAGACCGAGATCAGCCGCAAGGAGTTCGGCGTCGACATCGAGATGCCGATGGACGGCGGCGGCGTCGTCGTGGGCGACAAGATCAAGATCGAGATCGACGCGGAGTTCACCCTTCAGGAGAACTGACGATCGGGCCCCGATCGCGGCCGCCTAGCATCGGGGGCGCCGGCGCAGCCGCGCCGGCGCCCCCTTCGCGCATCCCGAGGAGCCCAGCCCCGTGCCGGCACAACCGTTCAGCCCCGAAGTCGTCAGCGCCGTCACCGCGCACATGAACGGCGACCACCCCGAGGACACCCTGGTGATCTGCCGCGCGTTCGGCGGGCGCCGCGACGCCACGGCGGCCCGCATGGTCGGCCTCGACGCCGAGGGCGGCGACTACCTGGTCACGGCCGACGGCGCCGAGGAGCCGCTGCGCGTCCCGTGGTCGTACCGGCTGACCGAGCGCGCCGAGATCCGCCGCGAGGTGGTCCGGCTGTACCGCGAGGGCTGCGCGGTCCTTGGCCTCGAACCCCGGTAGCGGCGGCCCGTACCCCTGGACTCTCAGCGGCCTCCGCGCCGTTCCTTCCGCTTCGGGCGCCTCGGAATGGCGGGAACGGCACGGAGGCCGGCCGCCGAGGTGGACCGAAAGTCCACCCCCTAAGGGAAATACCGGGCTCGGGGCGCCGCCGCCGCGGCGGCGGCTCGCCTACCCTGGGCGGTGACACGCCCGCGAGCCCACGAAGGAACGCCGCACCAGACGATGGCCACACCCGAACCGTCAGACCCCGCAGCCCCCACGACCCAGATCGAGGCAGGCCGCACACGCTGGGTGACCCGGATCCTGCGCCCCGGCGAGCCCGCGGCCGCCGCGGCGCCCGCCGCCGCGCCGTCGTCCGATGCCGAGCCCACGGCCGTGCGGCCCGCCGCCGCGCCGCGGACCCGCCGCCTGGGCGCACCGCGCGGCGACGCCGGGGGGCGCAAGCCCGCCCGCAAAGGGGTCCGGCTGCCCGGCGCGGTGAACCGGATGATCTCGCGCGCGGTCACGGGTCCCGCCGCCGAGCTCGACTACGCGGTCCCCGCGGAGCTCCGCCGCTCCTACGAGGTCGTCGACCACATCGGGTCGGGCGGCGAGGCGGTGGTCTACCTCGCCCATCCCACCGGCGACGCCGACCGCAGCATCGCCCTGAAGATCTACCGCCCCGGGCACGACATCAACCGCGAGCTGCTCGACCGGCTGCGGGCGCGCGGCGCGGCCGACCCGCACACGCCGGCCATCCACGGCTACGGGTACGCGGGGAGCGTGTGGGGCGAGCAGATCGCGTGGGAGGCCCAGGAGTACTTCGCCGCCGGTTCGCTGCGCGCGGTCATGGACGACGCACCGCTGCCCGAGGAGCGGGCCCGCGCCGTGGTCGGCGCCGTGGCCGAGTGCCTCCGGCACTGGCAGGAGACCCTCCAGCACAACCACACCGACGTCAAGCCCGAGAACCTGCTGGTCCGCGGGCTCGATCCGCCGGTGTTCGCCCTGACCGACTTCGGCGGCGCGGTGCGGGCGACCATGAGCCGGGTCTACGGCGGTTTGGCGATCACCGAGGACTACGCCGCTCCGGAGGTCGTGGAGGGCCGCCGCGAGGCCGCGGCCGCGTGGTGGTCGCTGGGGATCATGGTGCACGAGCTCACGACCGGGCGGCGGCCCGCGCGCGGTGAGAACTGGCTCAGCGCGCGCAGCACCGAGATCGACGTGTCCGCCATCACCGACGACCGGTGGCGGCTGCTGGCGCGCGGGCTGCTGACCCCCGTCCCCAGTGCGCGCTGGGGCTATGAGCAGGTCCGGCAGTGGCTCGCCGGTGAACGGCCCGAGGTGGTCAAGCCGCGCAGGCACGCCCCGATCCTGTTCGCCGACGTCAACCACGAGGACCCGCCGAGCCTCGCGTTCGACCTGCTCGACCGCTCCGACAAGGGCGAGGTGTGGCTGCGCACGCACTGGCCGTCGCTGCGCACCTGGCTCGACCGCGAGGTGAACGACTACACCTTCGACCGCGCCTACCTCACCTCGCTCGCCGAGCACCCCGAACGGGCGCACCTCGCCATCAGCGCGCTGGCGGCCCGGTTCGTCCCGGGGATGCCGCCCCGGTACCGCGGCCACGAGGTCAGCGCCGAGGGGGTGTTGGCCATGGCGACCGGCGAGAGCAGCCGGTTCGCGGTGCTGCGCGAGGCCGTCGAGATGGGCGCGCTGTCGCTGGCGGCCCGGCACTTCTGCGATCACCCGGAGTGCCGCGCCCAGGGCACCAACCGGTGCGCGCTGCTCGAACGCGTGCAGCACGAGGTGCCGCTCATCGTCGACCGCACCCGGTCGACGGTCGAGGGGCTCGGCCAGCCGAACCCGGCCGGGCTCACCCCGCCGGAGCCCCACGAGTGGGACGCCGCGTGGGCGCACGCGGCGGAGCTCGTCCTCGACCCGGAGGCCCCGTCCCGGTACCGGCGCCGGTTGCGCGCGCAGTCCTGGCACCCGGCCCAGCGCAGCGACGCGCCGCGTTCGCCGTGGTGGCGCGAGCAGCGCACCACGGCGGTGCGCGGCGACGACGGCACCGTCGCGACGAACGCCGCCTTCGTCACGGCGGTCCTGATGCTCCCGAGCGCCACCCGCGCCGGCGGGGCGCAGCGCGAACGCGACCGGTTGAACGGCAAGGTCCGCCGCCAGGCGCTGCTCGACCGCGCCCGGCAGCAGGTCGGCCGCTCCACCGGCTCAGGCGAGGGTGCGCGCGAGAACCGGGAGCTCGACCCCGCCGCGCGCGCCGCCCGGGTCGAGCGCGGCATGCGGCAGATCCGCCGCGCCATGGGCTCGGGCCGGTGCCGCCGCTTCGCGTACCCCGCGGCGCTGCTGGGCGTGCTCGACGGTGTCGGCGGGCTGCTGTACCCGGCCGGCGGCTACTACACCGATGTGGCCTTCACCGGCGACTCCATCGAGGGCGTGCGCGCGTTCAGCGGCGCCGCGCCCGTCGACGCGGTCTCGACGGCGGCCTCGGCGGTGCTGTCGCTGCTGCCGGGCGGGGTGGCGCTCATGTGGGGCTTCCCGCTGCTGCTCGCCATCGCGCTGGTGCTGCTCGGCCGAACGGCGGCGAACCAGCAGCGCAAGGCCCGCACCCAGCTCATCTCCTACCGGCTCGCCCTCGCGGGTTCGGCGCTAATGGCGGTGCGCCTGCTGGCGAGCGGGCTGTTCCTGCTGTGCATGGGAGTGCTGATCCCCTTGGACCTCCTGCTGAGCTGACCGCAGGGTCGGCGGACCGGTCGGCGGCGGGCGCCGGCGGGCCCCGGACACGGTCGCGATCAGCGGGGAGCCGCCGGAGTAGGATCTGCGGGTGAGCGATGCGATCGAACTGACGGCCGGGCACTACCGCGCCGTGGTCCACCCGTACGGTGCCGCGCTGTGCGCATTGGAGTACGCGGGGCGCGACCTCGTCTGGGGCTACGATCCCGGCGGGGCCCCCGCCTTCTCCCAGGGGCAGTTGCTGCTGCCGTGGCCCAACCGGATCGCCGACGGCCGCTACACCTTCGGCGGCGCCGAACACCGCCTGCCCCTCAACGAGCCGCAGCGGCACAACGCCATCCACGGGCTGGTCTCCGACCGCATGTGGCGCACCGTCGACGCCGGGCCGGCCGCGGCCCGGTTCACCGTCGGCATCGACGCGCCCGCCGGGTACCCGTTCCAGGTCGAGTGCACGGCCGCGTACGCGCTCGACCCCGAGCAGGGGCTCACCCTGGCCCTCGGGGGGCGCAACACCGGCGCAGTGCCCGCGCCGTTCGGCGCGGGCAGCCACTTCTACCTCACGGTCGGCCAGGTGCTCGACCACACGGTGCTCCGGCTCCCGGCGGGGCGGCGCCTGCCGGTCGACGAGCGGCGGCTGCTTCCCACGGGGGCGCCGGTGCCGGTCGCGCATCCCGGCGACGACTTCCGCGACCCCCGGCCCCTGGGGGCCGCGTCCTTCGACACCGCGTTCACGGACCTGCGCCGCGGCGCCGACGGCGCGGCGTGGACGGTGCTGTCGGGCGGCGGGCACGCGGTGGGCCTGTGGGCCGACGCCGCCTACCCCTGGTTGCAGGTGTTCAGCTCCGACCCGATCGAGCCGCACCGCGGCCAGCTCGCCGTCGAACCCATGACCTGCCCGCCCAACGCGTTCGCGTCGGGGATCGACCTGATCACGCTGGAGCCGGGCGGTTCGGTGTCGGCCCGGTTGGGCGTCCGCGACGTCGCACCGCTCACTCCGACCCGTTGAGCAGCTCCCGCAGGCGCGCCAGGTCATCCGCCGTGTCGATGTCGTCGGCCGCCGCGATCCCGTCGCACGGCACCTCGGTCACGTCGGGGTGGGACCGCAGGAACGGGCGGGCGCCGACGTCGCCCTCCGCCATGGCGCGCACGGCGGGCCAGTGCTCGCGGCCCAATAGCACCGGGTTGCGCACGGCGCCGTTGTAGGTGGCGGCGGCCACGCGGGCGCCGTCGGCGTGTGCGGCGCGGAGGCGGCGCACGGCCTCGGCGGACACCAGCGGCTGGTCGGCGAGCGCGACGACCACCGCGTCGGGCCCGTCCGCCGCGCCGTCGAGGGCCTCCAGGCCCGCCCGAAGCGAGGACCCCATGCCGCTGCGCCAGTCGGGATTGCGCACGATCCGCGCGTCGGGCACTGCGGTGTCGGCGGCGCCCAGCACGACCAGGACCGGCGCGCAGCCGCCCGCGCGGAGCAGCCGCGCGCCGCGGCGGGCCAGCGTCTCCCCGCCGAGTTCGATGACGGCCTTGGGGCGGCCCAGCCGGGCCCCCTCCCCCGCTGCGAGCAGCAGCCCGGCGACAACGCGCGCGCTCACCGGTCGTGCTGCTCGCCGGAGGTGAACCCGTGGCCGCTCCAGTCGACACGGGAGTCGCTGAATCCGCCGGTGCTCCAGTCGTGCGGCTGGTCCCGGGGGGAGCCGTCGGCGTGCTCGTCGCCGGGATCGGTGCCGTCGGTGCCGCCGGTGCCTTCGGGGCCGGGACTCCCGGGGCCGGTGCGGTCGCGGCCCGCGTCCGGCTCGGAGGGCCGCGCGGGCTCCGCGCGGCGCGGCGCGCCGGGGCCGTCGTAGCGGCGCCGGCCCTCGTCGGCGAGCCCGTCGGCGGGGTCGGGCGCGCCCTTGACCTCCTCGTCGATGAGCTTCGCCGCCTGGTCGTCCACGCTCGTGGTCAGGGGACCCGCGTTGTGGGGCTGGCCCTGGATGAGCGCCGCGGCCTGCTCGTCGATGGTCGCCGTCATAGGCGAGCCGCCCTGGTCGACCTCGACGGTCTGCGGGGCGTGGGTGCCCTTCTCCTCGGGAGTGAACTCCTCACGGGCGGGGTCGGCGTGGCCGCTGCGGAAGAACTTCTTCGGCTTCTTGGTCCACTGCACGAGCGCCCAGGTCCCGAAAATCCCGAACGCCAGTATCAGTAGTCCCGTGACCACCAGGAACTGCACCATCGTCGCCCTCTCGCCGTGTCGCGCGGTCGCGCCCCTTTACGTGATCATTGCCCTCAGGACGGCGGCGGCAACATCTCAGCCCCGGGAATCGCCCTTCTCGCCGGGCTCGTCGGGCTCGTCGGGCTCGCCGGCCGGAGGGCGCTGCGGGAGGAACCCGCCTTCGGGGATGTCGGCCTCCGGCAGCCGCTTCGACGGTTTGGGGACCTGGCGGAGGAAGCCGCCCGGCGGTTCGGGTGGCGGCGGCGCGTAGTCGTCCTTGGTGCCCGGCGGCGGTCCGTAGGGGCTTTCGGACGGCGGCCGGCCGATGCCCTCGCCGATCTCGCCGGGCGCCACGTTCTGCGAGGGGTGGCTCTCGTCCACGATGGTCTCGGGCTCCTGACCGGCGTTCTCGTCGGCGTAGAGGTCGGAATGCCCCGTGCGGCCCCGCTCGGAGTCGCCGATGCCGCCGCGGAAGACGCGCCGCGGCTGGTTGATCATCGTGATCCGGAACCAGAGGAACGACACCACCCCCACGACCAGGAGCACGGCGAGGACTCCGAACCACGGCGACATAGCGGTCTCCCGTCGCAGGGGCCGCGCCCCGCGCGCGGCCGGATCCCCCGACGCCTATAACACCACCGGGCAGGGGCGCTGTCAGTACCGGAGTGCGATCCGGTGCAATGGTGCGCACCCGAAACGCCGTGCAGCGCACGGCCGAATTCAGCGGGTCAGGCTCATCCCCAGCGGCTCGGAGTGGATCCGGCCGTCCGTCTCGTGCAGCGGGCGGCCCGTGCCGCCCCACCGGGTCTGGATCAGCTCGGCGGCGATGGACACCGCGGTCTCCTCGGGCGTGCGCGCCCCCAGGTCCAGGCCGATGGGCGAGCGCAGCCGCGCCAGCCGGTCCTCGGAGACCCCCGACTCGCGCAGCCGCGCCATGCGGTCGTCGTGGGTGCGGCGGCTCCCCATGGCGCCGATGTAGCCGGCCGGGGTCGCGAGCGCGGCCTTGAGCACGGGCACGTCGAACTTCGGGTCGTGGGTGAGGACGCAGATCGCGGTCCGCTCGTCGACCTCCGGCGCGACCTCGGCGAGGAACACGTGCGGCCACTTCACCACCACCTCGTCGGCTTTGGGGAAGCGCTTGGCCGTGGCGAACACCGGGCGGGCGTCGCACACGGTCACCCGGTAGCCGAGGTAGGCGCCGACGTCGGCCACCGCTGCGGCGAAGTCGATGGCGCCGAACACCAGCATGCGGGGCGCCGGCGCGAAGGACTGGACGAACACCTCCAGCTCGTCGCCGCGCCGCTGGCCGTCGGCGCCGTAGCGCAGGATGCCGGTGCGGCCTTGGGCGAGCATGCCGCGCGCGTCGTCGGCGACCGCCTGGTTCAGCCGCTCGCCCCCGAGGTCGCCGTCGGCGCGGTCGGGCCGGATGACCGCGCGGCGGCCCAGGTGCGGGCCCGAGGCGACGGTGGCGACGGCGACCGGCCGGTGCGCGTCGACATCGGCGATGACCTCGCCCAGGTCCGGGTGCGTGGTCGGGTCGACGGGCTCCACGAGGATGTGCAGGGTGCCGCCGCAGGTCAGGCCGACCGCGAAGGCGTCGTCGTCGCTCACCCCGTAGGTCTCGCGCACGGCCGTGCCGGTGCCGATGACCTCCTGGGCCAGTTCGTAGACGGCGCCTTCGACGCACCCGCCGGACACGCTGCCGATGACCTCGCCCGAGGCGCTGACGGCCATGGCGGCGCCGGCCTCGCGCGGCGCACTGTGGTAGGTGTCGATGACGGTCGCGATCGCGAACGTCTCGCCGCTGCGGTACAGACCGGCGACGCCGGTGCGGATGTCACGCACGGGATCCTCCCCTTTCGGTGGGTACTCGCCGCGGCGCCGGTCGGCCCCGGGGTCCGGTGCCGCCGATGACGGTGGCCAGGTCCTCCAGCGCGCCCAGGCTGTGCCCGGACACGAAGTCGTCGATGTGCGGCAGCGCGGCCCGCATCCCGCCCGTGATGGGCTGGAACCCGGGCTGGGCCTTGTGCGGGTTGACCCACACCACCCGGTACGCGAGCCGGTGCAGGCGCGCCATCTGCGCGCCGAGCAGGGCGCAGTCGCCGCGCTCCCAGCCGTCGGACGCCACGACCACGAGGGCGCCGCGCGCCATGCCGCGCTGCCCGTGCAGGTCGAGGAACTCCTTGAGTTCGGCGCCCAGCCGGGTGCCGCCGCTCCAGTCGGGAATGGCGGCGCCCGCCGCCCGCAGCGCGGCGTCGGCGTCGCGCCGGGCGAGTTCCCTGGTGACGCGGGTGAGCCGGGTCCCGGCGCTGAACACCTCGGTCTGCCCGGGATGCCCGCGCACCACGGCGTGGGCGAGCCGCAGCAGGGCGTCGGCGTAGGGCTCCATGGAGCCGCTGACGTCGACCAGCAGCACGACGCGGCGCGGCCGCGCCACCCGGCGCCTGCGCGGCAGGTGGAACGCCTCGCCGCCCTGCCGCAGGGTGGCGCGCACCGTGCGGGAGAGGTCCAGCCGGCCGCGGTGCGCCGGCCGGGTGCGCCGGGTCCGCCGGTAGGGGCGGCGCACGCTGATGAGCGACAGCAGCCGGGCGACCTCGGCGCGCTCCTCGGCGCTCAGGGCCGCGATGTCGCGGGAGCGCAGGACCTCGGTGTCGGCGGCCGCGCCGAGCAGGTCGGGGTCGCCGCCGGCGTCGCCGCCATCAGCGGGCCACTGCGCGGGGCGCGCGGCAGGGACGGGCGCGCCGCGCCGGCCGGGGCGCGGCGGCGGCCCGCCGAAGTACAGGGCGAAGCACGCGTCGTAGCGGGGCAGGTCGGCGCGCGCGGAGCAGAGCGTGAGGCGGCCCGCCCAGTAGACCGACGCGGGGTCGGCGGGGTCGAGGTCGCGCAGCGCGCGCAGGAACGCCTGCCCGCTGCCCGTCCCCGCGGGGACCCCGGCGGCGCGCAGGGAACGGACGAAGCCCAGCATCGTCTCCGTCGCGTCGCGCCCCGCCGTGCCCGCCATCGGCGCCGCCTCAGCCCCGGTGCCCGTTGAACAGCGCGGCGAGGGAGCCGCGCACGGCCTCGTGGTCCTCGTGGTGCTTCACCAGGGCGCCGAGCGTGCGGGCGGCGGTGTCGGGGTCGACGTCGCGGGCGCCGATCGCGAGCAGCGCGGCGGTCCAGTCGATGGTCTCGGCGACACCGGGCGGTTTGAGCAGGTCGACACCTCCCGACGCGGGGTCGCGCAGCCGCTGGGCCGCCGCTGCCACGGCGCGGACCAGATGCTCGGTGGCGTCGGGGACGCGGCGGCGGATGATGGCGACCTCGCGGTCGAACCCCGGGTGCGGCATCCAGTGGTAGAGGCAGCGGCGCTTGAGCGCGTCGTGGACCTCGCGCGTGCGGTTGGACGTGAGAACCACGACCGGTGGCACCTCGGCGCGCACCGTGCCCACCTCGGGGATGGAGATGGCGAAGTCGGAGAGGAACTCCAGCAGGAACGCCTCGAACTCGTCGTCGGCGCGGTCGATCTCGTCGATGAGCAGGACGCTGCGCGCCGCCCCGCCGCCCTCCAGCGCGGTGAGCAGCGGGCGGGCCAGCAGGAACCGGCGGTCGTACAGCCCCGCCTCCAGTTCGGCGACGCCCGCGGCACCGGCGGCCTGCGCGGCGCGCAGGTGCAGCAGCTGCCGCGGGTGGTCCCAGTCGTAGAGCGCCTGCGCGGAGTCGATCCCCTCGTAGCACTGCAAGCGGATCAGCGGCCCGCCGAGTACGGCCGCCACCGCCTTGGCGAGTTCGGTCTTGCCGACACCGGCGTCGCCTTCGAGGAACAGGGGGCGACGCATCCGCAGGGCGAGGAAGCACGCGGTGGCCGCGCCGTCGTCGGCGAGGTAGTCGTGCCCGTCGAGCAGGGTGCTCAGCTCGTCCGGTGTGGCGGCGGTCTCGACCGCCCCGATGGCGCCGCTCATGGTGCCGATGCCCCCCATCGTCGTCACATGCAGGCTACGCGTGCGCGGCCCGACGAGGAGGGCCCGGAACCTCCGAAGATCCGGTGCGGTCCTCGTGGCCGCGTACATACCCACCATGGTCGCGCATGCCGCCGCCGCGCGGCTTCGCGGAGCCGCGCGGCGGTCGGTGCGGGCCGCATGGCGGCCGTGCCGGTATCGGGGGTTTGCCGGATTAGTTGACGATGAGCGCGTACAGCGCGATGACGACCAGGATCGTCCAGACGAGCAGGGCGACCCGGTCGACGCCGCGGTGGCGCCGCTGCTGCCGAGTCTTCGTGTCCATAACCGGTATGACGCCGACAACACCCGCCGGGTTTCGAATTCGGGGCCGAATTCTCGCGGCGCGGTGCGCGCGCCGCGAATTCCGGCGGCCGCGGCGCGGTCAGGTGGCGCGCGGCGGCTCCTCGGCCTCGCCCCGCTCGTGCACCATCGCGCGGAACGCGGCGAGCTGCGCCGCGGCGAGCTTGCCGTCGTTGCTCTGGATGCCCATGGCGCCCACCGTGGTGCCGTCGGCGAGGTCGATCGTCGGCCACGGCTCGCCCACGGGCATCCGCACGTCGATGATCTCGGCCCACTCCAGTACGTAGGTGCGGATGCAGTTGACCACGGTGACCCGCCCCTCGGCGGCGATCACCTTGGGCCGCGCGAGCACGCCGAGCACGGCGACGCCGACCACGCCGAACAGCACCATGGACGCGCGGTCCTGCGCCTTCCACTCGGGGGGCAGGATCACCGCGAGCACCAGCATGGCGCCCATCAGGACCGCGGCGAGGCCCCAGGCGACGTAGCGGAGCGTCCGCGGCCGCCACACGGTCGTCGGACGGGGGGTTGCACGGTCGTCCACTCCGTCGTCCACGACGCCCTCGCTCTTCGGCACTTCTCGCCATCCTCCCGGGTCGGTCGGCCGCGGCTCACGACACGCGCAGATTGCCGGAGTCGCGGATGCGCGCCAGGACGAGTGCGGTGTCGAGGGCGGCGTACACCGCCTCGGCCCCCTTGTCCTCGGTGCTGCCGGGCAGGCCGGACCGGGCGCGCGCCTGCTCAAGGGTGTCACAGGTGAGAACGCCGTTGGCAACGGGGCTGGACTCGCGCAGGGCCACCTCGGTCAGGCCCGCGGTGAGGGACTGGCACACGTACTCGAAGTGCGGGGTGCCGCCCCGGATGACCGCGCCCAGTGCCACGACGGCGTGGTGGTTGCGGGCCAGTTCCTGCGCCACGACGGGGAGTTCCACGGCCCCGGCGACGCGGACCACGGTGGGCTCGGCGACCCCGCAGTCGGCCGCCATGGCCAGGGCGCGTTCCAGCAGGGAGTCGACGATCTCGGCGTTCCACCGGGTGGCGACGATCCCCAGGGTGAGGTCCGCCGCGTCGACGGTGCGCGGTTCGGGGCGTCCGGTTCCACTCATGGGTGCTGTGTCCGTTCACGGTTCGGTGCGGGGCGGGCGGCGGTCATGTCAGGACGGCGACCCCGGGCAGGTCGTGCCCCATGCGGTCCCGCTTGGTCTGGAGGTAGTGCAGGTTGTCGGGTGTGACTGCGGCGGGCATGGCGACCCGCTCGGTGACGGCGATGCCGCCGCGCGCGATGTCGGTCGCCTTCCCGGGATTATTGCTGAGGAGCCGGAGCGAACCGACCCCCAGGTCCGCGAGGACCGCCGCGCCCGCGGTGAAGTCGCGCGCATCGGCGGGCAGGCCCAGCCGGAGGTTGGCGTCGACGGTGTCGGCCCCGGCGTCCTGCAACTGGTAGGCGCGCAGCTTGTGCAGCAGGCCGATGCCGCGCCCCTCGTGCCCGCGCAGGTACACCACGACGCCGCGGCCCTCCTCGGCGATCGCCGCCATGGCCGCGTCGAGTTGGCTGCCGCAGTCGCAGCGCCGCGACCCGAACGCGTCGCCGGTCAGGCACTCGGAGTGCAGCCGGACGAGGACGTCGGTGCCGTCGCCGAGGTCGCCGAAGACCAGGGCGAGGTGCTCGGCGCCGTTCGCGCGCTCCCGGTAACCGACGGCGCGCCACCGCCCGTACCCGTTGGGCAGGGTCGTCTCGACGACCCGCTCCACCGGCGCGGGCTCCGGGACGAGGACGGGCGCGGGTGCGGGTTCCGGGGCGGGAACGGGGCCGGGCGCGGGCTCCGGCGCGGGCGCCGCGAGCCGCTGCGCGAGCGCCTCGATCGAGACCAGGCACAGCCCGTGGGTGTCGGCGAACGCGCGCAGCTCGGGCAGCCGCGCCATCGTGCCGTCGTCGTTGACGACCTCGGCGAGGACCCCGGCCGGGCGCAGCCCCGCGAGGCGGGCGAGGTCGATGGCGGCCTCGGTGTGCCCGCGGCGCTCCAACACCCCGCCGGGCCGGGCGCGCAGCGGCAGCACGTGGCCGGGCCGCACGAAGTCCGCCGCCGCGGTGGCCGGGGCGGCGAGGAGCCGGACGGTGTGCGCCCGGTCGGCGGCGGAGATGCCGGTGGAGACGCCGTCGCGGGCGTCGACCGTCACCGTGTAGGCGGTGCGCAGGCTCTCCTCGTTGCGCTCCACCATCGGCGGCAGGCCGAGCCGGTCGCAGTCGGCGCCGGGCAGCGGCACGCACACGACGCCCGACGTGTGGCGGATGGTGAACGCGAGCAGCTCCGGCGTCGCCGCCTCGGCGGCGAAGATGATGTCGCCCTCGTTCTCGCGGTCCTCGTCGTCGACCACGATGACCGGCCGTCCCGCGGCGATGGCGGCGACCGCGTCGCCGACGTCGTCCAGGACGATGGCGTCGGGGTTGGTGTCCGTCATGTGCGCACCTCCGGGATCCGTGCCGCGTCCATGGCACGGTATTGGCGCATCCAGTCGCGGATGCCGATGATCGCGAGAACGAAGAACACCGCGTAGACCGCGCCGGTGACCCACAGGCCCGCCATGAACGCCAGCGGCACGCCCACGAGGTCCACCACGATCCACACGAACCAGAAGTCGACCAGGGCGCGGGACTGCCCGAACGTGGCGACCGCGCTGCCGACGAAGATGAACGCGTCGGGCCACGGCGCCCACGACATGCCCGTGTAGTCGAACAGCAGCGCCATGGCGACGGTGCCGCCCAGCAGCAGCCCGGCGAGCAGGGCGCGCTCGCGCGGGGTCGCCGGTCGCACGGGCAGCGCAGCACCGTCGCGGGTGCCCTTGATCCAGCGGTACCAGCCGTAGGCCACCAGCGCGAGGAACATGACCTGCTTCAGGGCGTTTCCGGTGAGGCCGGCGTCGATGGACACCGCGAACAGCAGCACCGAGCCGGTCAGCTGGACCGGCCAGGTCCACAGGCTGCGCCGCACCGCCAGCGCGACGGTGCCCAGCGCCGCGAGGTTGCCGATGAGGTCGGCCCACCGGATGTTCTCGCCGAACAGGGTGAACCCGGCGTTGGCCCATTCCAGCCACCACACGCCCGCGCCGCCCATCACAGGGCCCCGGTGGGGGCGCCGGTCAGCCGCTCGACGTACTTGGCGATCACGTCGACCTCCAGGTTGACGGGGTCGCCGACCTGCTTGGTGCCCAGCGTCGTCGCCTTGAGGGTGGTGGGGATGAGGCCGATGCCGAAGGAGCCGTCGGCGGCGTCCGCGGCGTCGGCGACGTCGGTGACGGTGAGGCTCACCCCGTCGACGGCGATGGAGCCCTTCTCGGCGACGTAGCGCGCCAGCGCGGCGGGCAGCGAGATGCGCACCTCGTCCCAGGCCGTTCCGGGCGTGCGCTCCAGCAGGGTCGCCGTGCCGTCGGCGTGGCCCTGGACGATGTGCCCGCCCAGCCGGTCGGCGGCGCGCACCGCCTGTTCGAGGTTGACCGGGGCGCCGGCGGTCAGCGCGCCGAGCGCGGAGCGGTGCAGGGTCTCGCGCATGACGTCGGCGCTGAAGTCGCCGTCCGCTGCGTCGGTGACGGTCAGGCAGACGCCGTTGACGGCGACGGAGTCGCCGTGGCGGACCTCGGCGCTGACAGCGGGTGCGTGGACGGTGAGCCGGGCGGCGTCGCCCGCGTCGGCCCCGACGGGCGTGATCGCGACGACCGCGCCGAGTTCCTCGATGATCCCGGTGAACATTGAAAGAGCCATCCCTTGACAGGTATGGCTCCGGGGTTACACGTGTGCAGCAATCTGCCGTAGGGGCCGGGACGGCGCGGCGCCGCGGACGGCCCCCTTGCACGAGGGCCCACCGGTCCCACGCGCGCTGCCTCCCATCCGGACTTTCACCGTCGGTACCGGAATTCCACCGGTTCAACCGGCCGATGGATTCGGCCGGGTCGCGGACTGTCACCGCCGGTTCGGACTTTCACCGACCCCGGAGCACGCGTGCGTGTACTTCTACTCGAACAGTGTGCCACCCGCCCGTGTTCCCGATCAGAGCGGGGTATCCCGATCCGGACCGGCCAGGGCCGGGGCCGGATCCTCAGCTGCTCACTTACAGGGCCGGTCCGCCCGCGATCGAGGGAGCCCTTCACCGGGCGGCGGCCTCGGCCTGGGCGCGGAGGGCGGTGACGGCGGCGGCGGGGTTCTCGGCGCCGTAGACCGAGGAGCCCGCGACGAACACGTCGGCGCCGGCCTCGGCGCAGCGCTCGATGGTCTCGGCGCTCACCCCGCCGTCGACCTGCAAGCGCACCGACACCCCGCTGCCGTCGATGAGGGCGCGGGTGCGGCGGATCTTGGGCAGCACCATGTCGAGGAACTTCTGCCCGCCGAACCCCGGTTCGACGGTCATCAGCAGCAGCATGTCGACCTCGCCGATGAGGTCGGTGTAGCCCTCGACGGGGGTCGCCGGGTTCAGCGCGAGCCCCGCGCGGGCGCCCTGGGCGCGGATCTCCCGCAGGGTCCGCACCGGCGAGCGGGCCGCTTCGGCGTGGATCGTGACGCTGCCGGCGCCCGCCTCGGCGTAGCCCGGCGCCCAGCGGTCGGGGTCCTCGATCATCAGGTGGCAGTCCAGCGGCAGCGCGGCGGACTTGTGCAGCGCCGCGACGATGGGCAGGCCGAGGGTGAGGTTGGGCACGAAATGGTTGTCCATGACGTCGACGTGCAGCCAGTCGGCCGTGTCGGCGACCGCGGCGGCTTCGTCGGCGAGGTGCGCGAAGTCGGCGGCGAGGATGCTGGGAGAGATCTGTTGGGCCACGGTCCGCAGTGTAGAACGGCCGCCCCGCGCCCGTGCTGGTCAGCCTCCCGGCGGCACGCGTGTCAGCGCTTGCGCAGCAGCGCGAGGAACATCGCGTCGGTGCCGTGGCGGTGCGGCCAGAACTGGACGAACCTCCCCTCGGGGCCCGCTGCGAGGTCGGGGACCTCGGGCAGGGTGTCGGCGGCGCGCAGCACCTCGACGTCGTCGCGGCCCGCGAGGACCTCGCCGACCAGCCCGGAGGTCTCGGGCAGGTACGGCGAGCAGGTGACATATGCCACGACCCCGCCCGGGCGGGCGGCGTCGAGCGCCCGGTCGAGCAGATCCCGCTGCATCGGGGCGAGCGCCGCCGCGGTCTCGGGCGTGCGCCGCCAACGCGACTCGGGGCGGCGGCGCAGCGCCCCCAGTCCGGTGCACGGCGCGTCGAGCAGCACCCGGTCGAACGCGCCGGGACGCCACGCCGGCCGGGTGGAGTCGGCGACGACGGTGCGCGCGGAGTCGCGCACCGACCGCTCGACCGCCCCCGCGACGAGCCGCGCCCTGGTGGGCTGCACTTCGGCCGCCAGCAGCCGGGCGCCGTTCTGCCCGGCGACCCCGGCGAGCAGCGCGGCCTTGCCGCCCGGTCCGGCGCACATGTCGAGCCAGCGGGAGTCGGCCCCTTCGACCGGGACGCGGGTGAGGGCGAGCGCGACGAGCTGGCTGGCCTCGTCCTGCACGGCGGCGCGGCGCTGGCGGACCTCGCGCAGCCCAGCGGGGTCGCCCTCGGGCAGGTGCGCGCCGTAGGGCGAGTAGCGTGCCCGCTCGGCCCCCGCCTCGACCAGGTCGGCGACCGATGCTCGGCCCGGCTTGGCGACCAGCGTCACCCGCGGTCGCTCGTTGTGCGCGGCCAGCAGGGCGGTGGTGTCCGCGAGCCCGCCGCCCGGGTCCTCCCCCAGCGCCTCGGCGAGCGCCCGGACCACCCAGCGCGGGTGGCTGTGCACCACCGCCGCGTGCCCCACGGGGTCGGCCTCGCGGGCGGGTGCCACGATGGCGAGCCATTCGTCCGCGTCGCGGGCGCTGACCTTGCGCAGGACGGCGTTCGCGAAGCGCGCCCTGTGGTGCCCGACCACCCGCCGCGCGATGTCGACCGTCGCGCTCACCGCGGCGTGCGGCGGGATGCCGGTCGACAGCAGCTGGTGCGCGCCCAGCCGCAGCACCGGCACGACCTCGCTGTCGACCGACTTCAGGGAGCGGTCCACGCAGGCGTCCAGGATGGCGTCGTAGGTCCCCTGCCGGCGCAGCGTCCCGTAGGTGAGCTCCGTGGCGAGCGCGGCGTCGCGGCCGCTCACACCCCGTTCCCGCAGCATCGACGGCAGCAGCAGGTTCGCGTAGGCGTCGCGCTCCTCGACGGCGCGCAGGACGTCGTAGGCGATCCGCCGGGCCGGGTCCTTGGGGCCCGGCGGCGGCCCGCTGGGTCCGCGGCGCGGAGAGCGGTAGGGGGAGCGGGAGCGTTCGGACACGGAGGATCAGCCTTCAGCAGGTGGGCGGGACGGGTTACCGGGCGCGGCGGCAGTGGACGGGCGACGCACCCGACCGCTGCGGGAACGCCTGCTGCCGAGGTTAGAGGGTTTGCCGACCCCCGCTGCGCGGCTTCGCGGAGATCGCACGGCGGGGCCGGCGGGTCGGGCCGGGAAACCGCACCGCGCGGGTCCGACGGGCGGCGCCCGGAGAACCGCACGGCAGCGGACGGGAGATCAGTCGCCGCCCAGGCGCTCGTCGTCGCCGGGGCGGACGCCGCGCGCCCACTCCGGGGCGTCCATGCTGCGCTTGCCCTGGGGCTGAACCGCACCGAGGCGCACCGGCGTGGTCGCCGTGCCCACCAGCACCTCGTGCTTGGCGACCGACAGCCGCCCCGGGGGCAGCGCCGGGGCCTCCGGCGCGGGGACCACCGGCCCCAGCTTGACCCGGGCGCCGCGGAACGTGGTCCAGGCCCCCGGCGCGGGCGTGCAGGCCCGCACCAGGCGGTCCACCCGCATGGCGGGGGTGTGGAAGTCGACCTCGGAGTCGGCGGGGGTGAGCTTGGGCGCGTACGACATCCCGTCGGACTCCTGCGGGCGGGCGGCGAGCGTCCCCGCGTCGATGCCGTCGAGGGTGCGGGCCAGGAGGTCGGCGCCGGAGCGGGAGAGCCGCTCCAGGAGGTCGCCGCTGGTGTCGTGCGGCCCGATGGGCTCGGTGAGCATGCCGAACACCGGGCCGGAGTCGAGCCCCGCCTCGATCTGGAACGTCGCGGCGCCGGTGACGTCGTCGCCGTGCAGGACGGCGTGCTGCACCGGTGCGGCGCCGCGCCAGGCCGGGAGCAGCGAGAAGTGCAGGTTGACCCACCCCTTCGGCGGGACGTCGAGGGCGTCCTGGCGGAGCAGCGCGCCGTAGGCCACCACGGGGCAGCAGTCGGGGGCGATGGCGCGCAGTTCGTCGAGGAACACCGGGTCGTCGGCCTTCTCCGGCTTGAGCACCCGGACCCCGGCCTCGGCGGCGACCTCGGCGACCGGGCTCGCAGCGACCTTGCGCCCGCGTCCCGCCGTTGCGTCGGGCCGGGTGACGACCGCGGCGACGTCGTGCCCGGAGTCGAGCAGCACCCGCAGCGAGGGAACCGCCGCCCCGGGTGTTCCGGCGAAGACCAACTTCATGACGCGCCCCCAGCATTCGTTCCCGACCCCGCGACGGCCCTCCCGGGCCCGTGACAGTTTAGGTGCCGACCGCCCGCCCCGCGCCCGCTTTCCCGGCCCGGGCCGCCGCGCCGCTGCCTCCGGAGGCGGCAGCAGCCGACCCGGCCCCACCACCCGGTAGCCCGGCGGGGCCGCCCGCCCGGCGGGTGCGGTCAGGCGAGGGCGGTGCGGGCCGCCTCGGCGGCGCGGGGGTCGGGGTGGAAGTCGGCGACGAGGCGCAGGGCGTGCCGCCGCTCGGGGTGCGCGCCGTTCGGGAGGCCCACGATCAGGTCGATGTCGCGGCGGGTGAGCAGCCGGTCCACGCGGCGGATGAAGTCCTGCGGCCCGTGGCGGCCGGCCGCGGCGAGGAGCTGGTCGATCAGCAGCCACCCCAGGTCGGCGTCTGCCAGCGGCCGCCCCGGCGGCAGGCCGCGGTCGGTGAGCCAGGCGCAGCAGTGGCGCCACATCAGGGGGTCGGCCAGGCCGGCGCGCACCGCGGGCTCGGCAGCGGGGCCGAGGAGGCGCAGCAGGTCGGCCGCCGCGCCCCGGCGCGCGAACCCGCCCGCGCCCGCGGCCGTGAGCAGGGCGGCCGCCGCGTCGTGCTGCGACCGGCGCCCCAGCCACGCGCGGAACTCGGCGAAGCGCTCGTTCTCGGGGTAGGCCGCCACCGCGTCGAGCAGCGCCGCCGGGGAGGCGTTGGCGTAGCCGCCGAGCACGGGCGCGCTGATCCCCGCGCCGTTGAGTTCGCGGTTCACGGCCCACCGGCCCAGCGGGGTGAGTTCGATCCGCCCGCCGCGGTGCAGAGTGAGCGACCTGTGGTGGGCGAGCTGGGCGAGCGCGCCGTGGACGGCGGACTCCACGACCGCGCGCAGCCGGGTGTGCTCGTGAACGGGGGTGTCGCCCTCCTCCAGGACCTCGACGGCCAGCCGCGCCACCTCTGGCTCGACCTGCGCCGGGGAGTCGCCCTGGTAGAGGCCGAACAGCAGCGCCGCGAGGACCCGCTCGGCGACGGTACGCCCCTCACCCTCGATGTCGGCGGGGTACTCGGCGAGCTCGGTGATGGCGACGTGCACACCGAGCCAGTGCTGGAGCACCGCCGCGTCGGTGTCGCCGAGGTCGGCGGCCTCGTCGCGGGTCATGCCGTCGGGACCGCGGCGGGTGCGCAGCACACCGGAGGCGTAGGCCAGCGCCCAGATGCCGGACGCCACGGACACCGGGGGCCCGGCCCTGTCGGAGTCGCGCACCCGGGCGGCGAGGTCGACCAGGTCGGCGAGGACCCCGGAGTCGCGCGCCGCACCGGCGAGCTCGGGTTCGCCGGGCAGCCGCACCGGGCGCAGCGCGGGAGGGGCGGTACCGGACCGGGGCGCGGCGTCCACGGCCGCGTCGACCAGTCGGTGCACCGCGCCGGTGCCGTCGGACGGCCGCCATTCGGCGGGCGCGAACCGGGCCGCGGCGCCGCCGTCTCCCAGGTGGTCCACAGCCATGGTGTCGGGTGCCTCTCGTCCTTCGGTGCCGCGTGCCACGTCGTGCGTCCCCTATCAAACAGCGTGACACGGATCGCGGTGCCGCGCGGGCGGAATGCGCGATTTCCCGCCTTTTCCGTTGCGCCGCGCCGAGGCGCGCCCGGTCAGCGGGGCCGCCGCGCCGCCCGCGGCGATCCGGCCCCGTCCCCGCCCTCTGGTAGACCTGGGTCGTGGTGGGAAAGCCGTTCCGGGCTCGCGGCCCCGACAGGCCCGTCCACGACACTCCCTAGGTGTCCGCCCTACCCCGGCGGCGCCGCGCAGTGCCCGCCGCGGTCGGCGGCGAGGGGAAGGAGAGCACAGGTGAGGTCCGCGCGACTCGGCGCGTCCCTGCGCGCGGAGCCGGGCGCGGCGCGCCCCCGCCCCGGGCCGGCGGCCCGATGACCCCGGCCCCCGGGGACGACGCGCTGTTCGACCTGCCGGGCGCCAAGGCGGCCGCGCGGCGCAAGTCGCCCAAGCCGCGCTCCCCCGCCGCGTCGCTGCCCATCGCCCGGGTGGCGGTCGACACCCCGCTGCCGCACCTCGACCGGCTGTTCGACTACGTCGTGCCCGACACCATGGACGCCGACGCGGTACCCGGCTGCCGGGTGCGGGTCTCGTTCAGCGGGCAGAGCCTCGACGGCTTCCTCATCGAGCGGGTCGCCGAATCCGACTTCGACGGGCGGATCGCCTACCTGAAGCAGGTCGTCTCCGCCGAGCCGGTGCTGACCCCCGAGGTCGCCGCGCTCGCCCGCGCGGTGGCCGACCGCTACGCCGGGACCCTCAGCGACGTGCTGCGCCTCGCGGTCCCGCCCCGGCACGCGCGGGTGGAGAAGGAGGAGCGGGCGGCACCCGACCCCGGCGCCGAGCCGGCGGCCGCTCCATCCGCCGACCCGCCCGCCGACCCCGATCCCGACCCCGACCCCGACCCGTGGGACGAGTACCCCGACGGCCCCGCGTTCATCGCGGCGCTGCGCGGCGGCGGCTCCCCCCGCGCCGTCTGGGCGGCGCTGCCCGGCCGCTCCTGGACCGATGCCGTCGCCGCCGCGGCCGCCGCCGCGCTCGACGCGGGGCGGGGCGCCCTGATCGTCGTCCCCGACGGCCGCGACGCCGCCGCCATCGACGCCGCCCTGCTGGCGCGCCTGGGCGCGGGACGGCACGTCGCCCTCACCGCGGGGCTCGGGCCGACCGAGCGCTACCGCCGCTTCCTCGCCGTGGTGCGCGGCGACGTCAAGGCCGCGGTGGGCACCCGGGCCGCGATGTTCGCGCCGGTGCGCGACCTCGGCCTGGTCGTGCTGTGGGACGACGGCGACGACGTCCACGCCGACCCGCACGCCCCCTACCCGCACGCCCGCACCGTCCTCGCCATGCGCGCGCACCGGGCCGGCGCGGCGGCGCTCATCGGCGGCTTCACCCGCACCACCGACGCCGCGCTGCTGGTCGAGTCGTCCTGGGCGCGGCCCATCACCGCCGACCGCGCCGTGCTGCGCCGCCGCGCCCCGCGGGTGCGGGCGGCCGGCGACGACGCCGAGCTCGCCCGCGACGAAGCCGCCCGCTCCGCCCGGCTGCCGAGCCTCGCGCTGCGGGTCGCCCGCGAGGCCGCGCTGACCGGCCCCGTCCTCGTCCAGGTCCCGCGCCGCGGCTACCTCGACTCCCTCGCCTGCGCGCGGTGCCGCGCCCCCGCCCGGTGCGCCGCCTGCCAGGGCCCGCTCGCGCTGCGCAGTGCGCACGCCATGCCGTACTGCCGCTGGTGCGGGCGCCTCAGCGGGGACTGGCGGTGCGCCGGGTGCGACCACGGGCGCATGCGCGCGAACGTGGTCGGCGCCCGCCGCACCGCCGAGGAGCTGGGCCGCGCGTTCCCCTCGGTGCCGGTGCGCACGTCGGGGCGCGAGGAGGTCCTCACCGAGGTGGGCGACCGCCCCGCGCTGGTCGTCGCGACCCCGGGGGCCGAACCGGCCGCCGCCGGCGGGTACGCCGCAGCGCTGCTCCTCGACGGGTGGGCGCTGCTGGGCCGCGCCGACCTGCGCGCCGCCGAGGAGGCGCTGCGCCGCTGGTTCACCGCCGCCGCGCTCGTGCGCCCGGCCGAGGACGGCGGCCAGGTCGTCGTCCTCGCCGATCCCGCGCTGCCGGCGACCCAGGCGCTGATCCGCTGGGACCCCGCCGGTTTCGCCGAGCGCGAGCTCGCCGACCGCCGCGCGCTGGGCTTCCCGCCCGCGGTGACCATGGCCTCGGTCACCGGCGCCCCCGCCCAGGTGAACGAGCTGGTGGCGGGCGTGGAGCTGCCCGGGTCGGCCGAGGTCCTCGGCCCGGTTCCGGTCCACGGCACGGGTACCGAGGGGACCGAGCGGGCGCTGCTGCGGGTGCCCCGGGGCGACGCCCGCGCGCTCACCGCCGCGCTGAAGGCCGCCGCGGTGGCCCGCACCGCGCGCAGGCAGGAGCACCTCGCCCAGGTGCGGGTCGACCCCACGGCGCTCATGTGAGCCCGCCGCCGTAGGGTGTGGCTGTCCCGGGGCCGCCGGCCCCTCGACCACGGCGGGCGCGCCCCGCCGGCGCTCCAGAGAGGGCACGATGCGCCACTCCTCCCCCGAGTTCGCCGCGCTGGCGGAGAACGGGACGATCCTGCGCTGCCTGGTCGGCTCCACCGTGCACGGCACGGCGGTCGACGACCAGGGCGACCGCGACGAGATGGGGATCTGCGTCGAGCCCAAGGAGTACGTGGTGGGGCTGCGCCGGTTCGACCAGTACATCCACCGCACCCGGCCCGACGGGGTCCGTTCCGGGCCCGGCGACCTCGACCTCACCGTCTACTCGCTGCGCAAGTGGATGCGGCTCGCCCTCGACGGCAACCCGACGGTGCTGCTGCCGCTGTTCGTGCCCGACTCCCAGGTCGTGCGCCGCACGCCCCTCGCCGACGAGCTGCGCGCGCAGGCGCACCGGTTCGCGACCCGCGCCGCTGGCCGGCGGTTCATCGGGTACCTGCGGTCGCAGCGCGAGAGCATGCTCGGGCTGCGCGGCGGGCGCAAGGCCAACCGGCCGGAGCTGATCGAGCGGTTCGGCTTCGATGTCAAGTTCGCCCACCACATGGTCCGGCTCGGGATCCGGGGCGTCGAGCTCATGGAGACCGGCCGCATCACCCTGCCCATGGCGGAGCCGTGGCGGTCCTGGCTGGTCGCGCTGCGCACGGGCGGGCACACCCGGGAGGAGGCGCTCGACGAGGCGCGCGCACTGGAGGACCGGCTGCTGGCCCTCGTGGCGGCCGTCGACCTGCCGGATGCGGCCGACCGCGAGTGGGCCGACCGCTGGCTGGTCGACGCCTACGAGCGGGTGTGGAGCGGCGGGGAACCCGGCGCGGGCGTCACTCCGCGACCGGCCGCGCGGGGTCCGGCCCGCTGAGGCCCGCCCGGTACAGGTCGCGCAGCAGGGCGACCTCCGCGCCGTGGTGGATCAGCTCCCTGTTGATGTGCAGGGCGAGCATCGCGAAGGGGAACTCGGCCCACTGCTCCGGCTCGGCGGCGCCCACGGGCGCGGCGAGCGCCTCGGGGCCCAGTTCGCGCACGCCCGCGCACCAGGCGCGGTAGGCGTCGCCCAGGCGGGTGAGGGCTTCGTCGGCGCTACCCGGCCACGACACGGTGTCGAGGCGCATGGACCGGTCGCCGAAGTGGTGGTCGACCCGCAGTTCGAGCACTCCCACGGCCATGTGGCCAAGCCGCCAGCCGATGGTGGTGACGGGCGGCGGCGACGGCTCCGGCCACGTCCAGTCGACGGTGTGGCCGCCGTCGCCGCGCGGCCGCACGGTCCAGCAGCCCTCGACCGGCTCCCAGTAGAACTCGCGGTCGCCGAGGCCGCGCAGCCGCGGCCACAGCGACACATCCCAGTAGAACTCCAACTGCCCCAGCAGCTCATCGGTCCAGTTCAGCGCCATGGCCCCCCGCTATTCGCACCGTCAGGCCCGGCCGGCGACACCGGCCAGCACCCCCACGCCGGAGCCGGTGACCTCGGCGTCGGGGTACGGCCACCATGCCATGTCGGCGAGGCCGGGATCGAGCACCGTGAACGGCGCGAACAGGCGCGTTGCGGCACGGGCGCCCGCGCCGTCGCCGGGAGCGGGGCGGCAGATGACGACGTGGCTGCCCGGCGCGGTCGCCGCGTGGGCGTCGCGCACCAGCGCCGCGACGGCGGTGTCGGTGAGGTCGCCGGTGTCGACCAGCAGCAGCGCGATGGGCGCGGCGGGGTCGAGCGCGCCGCTGCGCAGGACGGTGCCGAGCGGGCCGCCGGACAGGTGGACGGCCGACGCCTCCGGCCGGTGCTCGCGCGCCGCAGTGTGGACCGCCTCGGCGGTGGCCGGGCGGGCGCCGACGTTGACGAACTGGCGGACGCCGAGGTCGGCGGCGAGGTAGCCGACGACCCGGCGGACGAAGCCGCGCCGCGCGCGGGCCAGCGCGAGCGCCTCGGGCGGGGCCGCGCGGGGCCGCGGCGCGCGGGGCGGTGCCGCCCCGAACCGCAGGACGTGCGGGCCGCCGGTCTCGGGCGCGCCGACCGGCCGAGGGCCGCTGAGTTCCTGCTCCTCGGACAACCGCGCTCCCCATTCACCGCCGGCTCGCGCGGGTGCGCCGGCGGCAGCACCGCACCGCCGTGACCCGCGTCACTGCGGGTCGATGCTACCGCCCGTCGCGCGGCGCGGGTCGGGGACCGGGGCGATCCGGCCGTCTTCGAGCTCGTAGTCCCACCGGGGGCCGCGCTCGGCGAGTTCGGCGACCGCGGCGACGAGGCGGTCGACGTGCGCCGCCGTGGTGCCCAGTCCGAGGCTGGCCCGCACCGCCTGGGCGTGGCCCGGCGGCAGGAGTTCGCGGGTCAGCAGGTGCGCGCAGAACAGTCCGTCGCGCACCCCGATGCCGTACTCGGCGGACAGGGCCGCGGCGAGCAGGTCGGCGGCGATGCCGTCGACAACGAACGACACGATCCCCACACGCGGCCCGCCGGCGTCCCACAGGCTCAGATCGTGGACGCCGGGGATCGCGGCGAGACCCGCGCGCAGCCGGTCCAGCAGCGCCTGCTCCTCGGCGTGCAGCAGCTCCTGGCCCGCCGCGCGGAGCGTGTCGCAGGCCGCGGCGAGGCCGACGGCGCCCAGGACGTTGGGGCTGCCGGCCTCGTGCCGGGCGGGCAGGTCGTTCCAGCGCACGTCGTCCTCTGTGACGGAGGCGGTGGCGCCGCCCCCGGCGAGGTAGGGCACCGCGGCGCGCAGCCAGTCGGTGCGCCCGGCGAGCACGCCCGCGCCGAACGGGGCGTACAGCTTGTGCCCGGAGAAGGCGACGTAGTCGACGCCGCTGCGGCTCAGGCTGAACGCCTGGTGCGGCACCAGCTGGGCTGCGTCCACCACGATGCGCGCCCCCGCGGAGTGCGCGACGGCGGTGAGCTCGTCGACGGGCCAGATCTCCCCGGTGACGTTGGAGGCCGCGGTCACGCACAGCAGCCGCGGCCCCTCGGGGGCGTCGAGCAGCGCGGCCCGCGCGGCGGCCACGGCGTCCTCGGGCCCGGCGGGCAGCGGCAGCCGCACGACGCGGCCGGCCCGGGCGCCCCGGTGCTGCCACGGCAGCAGCGCGGCGTGGTGCTCACCGGCGAACACGACAACGGTGCAGCCGTCGGGCACGGACCGGGCGAGCAGGTTCAGGGCGTCGGTGGTGCTGCGGACGAACAGCACCGCGTCGTTGCCGCGCGCGCCCACGAACCGCGCCACCGAGCGGCGGGCCGCCTCGTAGGCGTCGGTGCTCACCTGCGAGTGGTAGCCCGCCCCGCGGTGGACGCTCGCGTAGTAGGGCAGCGCCTCCTCCAGCCGCCGCCGCACGGCGCCGAGGCAGGGCGCGCTCGCGGCGTAGTCGAAGTTGGCGTACTCGACCTGCTCCCCGGTGACGAGCGGGATGCGGACGTCGGCACCGACGATGCCGACGTCGACGGCGGAGGGGGTGGCGGCGGGGTTCGCGGCGACAGTGGTCACAGTGCACCTCTCATGGGTCTCGGGGGACCCCATGGGACGCACACGCAGTGCTGCCGTGGCCGGATAGGGTCCGCGCTTGCCTGACACGTAGCTGATAGACGGTCGTGTCTCGACCTGGTCCTCACCCGGGGCACCCCACCGCGGAACAGAGGGTTGCCGGCCAGCAAGCCGGGGCTTCGCGCTGGCACTCATGACCTGGGGACGACTGTAGCGCACTCGCCGACGCCGCTGCCGCCCGGCCCGCCTCCCGCGAACCGGTGGGCCGCGCTGGCCGGTGCCCGGCGGGGGTGCCTAGAGTCGCCCCTAGGGCGTTCTCCGCGGACCGTTCCTGGCTCGCGCCCGGACGCGGCCACGTGACACGCCCCGGTAGGTCCGCGGCAATCGCGCGACCGGCGACCACTGCCACGGAAAGGACCCAATGAGCGAGCGACGCAAGGCAGCACCGCCCGACCCGCACGACTTCCTCGCCGTCGACGCCGAGCTGGCCGCGGAGGAGCGCGACATCCGCGACTCCGTGCGGGCCTTCGCGGCCCGCGAGCTGGCGCCGTCGGTCGCCGACTGGTTCGAGGCCGGCACCATCCCCGACCCCCGCGCCCTGGCGAAGGCGTTCGGGGAACTCGGCGTGTTCGGCATGCACCTCGACGGGTACGGCTGCGCCGGGGTCAGCGCCACCGCCTACGGGGTCGCCTGCCGCGAGCTCGAAGCGGTCGACTCCGGGCTGCGCAGCTTCGTGTCCGTCCAGGGCTCCCTGGCGATGGCGGCGATCCACAAGTTCGGGTCGGCGGAGCAGAAGCAGGAGTGGCTGCCGCGCATGGCGTCCGGCGACGCCATCGGCTGCTTCGGGCTGACCGAGCCCGACTCCGGCAGCGACCCCGGGTCGATGCACACCCGGGCCCGGCGCGACGGCGCCGACTGGGTCCTCGACGGCACCAAGATGTGGATCACCAACGGCACCGTCGCCGACGCCGCGGTCGTGTGGGCGGCCACCGACGACGGCATCCGCGGCTTCCTGGTGCCCACCGCGACCCCCGGGTTCGCGGCGAACACCATCCACCGCAAGCTGTCGCTGCGCGCGTCCATCACCGCCGAACTGGTCCTCGACGGGGTGCGGCTGCCCGATTCGGCCCGGCTGCCCGGCGCAGCCGGGCTCGGCGCCCCCCTGGCGTGCCTGAACGAGGCCCGTTACGGCATCGTGTGGGGCGCCGTTGGGGCCGCGCGCACCTGCTACGAGGCGGCGCTCGACTACGCAGGCACCCGGGTGCAGTTCGACCGGCCCATCGCGGGGTTCCAGCTCACCCAGCGCAAGCTGGCGGACATGCTGGTCGACGTCAACAACGCGCAGCTGGCGGCGCTGCGCATCGGCCGGTTGAAGGACGCGGGCGCGTGCCACCACACCCACGTCAGCTACGGCAAGTTCGCCAACGTCGCCGCAGCCCAGCGGGTCGCGGCCGCGGCGCGCGCGATCCACGGCGCCAACGGCATCACCCTGGAGTACCCGGTGCTGCGGCACATGCTGAACCTGGAGACGGTCGCCACCTACGAGGGCACCGAGGACGTGCACGCGCTCAGCCTCGGCCAGGCCGTGACGGGGGTCTCGGCGTTCCGGTAGGCCCGTGTACCTGCGCACGCGCGCGAGCCGCCAGAATGGAAGGGACCGGACTTAGGGAGATGGCGATGGCGAACGGCACGGGCCGATTCCCGACCACCAGGGTGCGGCGGACCCTCAACACCGTCCTCGGCGGGCTCGTCAAGTACGGTGTCGCCGCCCCGCAGCTCCACCTGCTCACGACCAGGGGGCGTACGTCGGGCTTCCTGCGCAGCACGCCCATCATCCTGGTCGAGAACGCGCAGGGCCGGTTCCTCGTCGCCCCCTACGGCCCCGTCGGCTGGGTGCGCAACATCCGCGGCGACGGGTTCGGCACGCTGCGCCGGGGCGGCTGGATCGAGCTCATCAGCGTGACCGAGGTCGGCCCCGAGCGCGCGGCCCCGGTCCTGCGCGAGTACCTCGATCACCCCCGCGCGGCCTGCGTCGGCGACCACTTCGAGGTCTCCCCGCACGACCCGATCGGCGCCTTCGAGAAGATCGCCGCCAACCACCCCGTGTTCGAGATCGTGCGCAGCACGACCGTCCGGCTGTAGCCGGGCGCCGCCGGGCCGCCGCCCGCCGTTGGGCGCGGGCCCGGGCGGCCCGGTGACGCCTGCCGCCACCGATCCCGGCCTCGTCCCCTGGGGGCGCGGCCGTCCGCGTGCCGTCCTTCCAAAGCACCATGCCGGGCTCCGCACAGCGCAGGATCCGCGGACGGCCTCTGACCGGCCACGATGGTCGTAGCCGCCGGAACCGGCGGCCGCGACGCCGATCAGGGGAGCCCGCACCCATGGACGCCATCCGCGCGCCCGCGACCGAGACCGACGCGCCGCCCGCGCCGCGGCGCCTGCCGCTCCTCGACGTCCTGCGGGGTGTCGCGATCCTCGGCACGCTCGGCACCAACATCTGGATCTTCACCCACCCGGGCGGCGAGCTGGGTTTCTTCGCCGACGCGTCCGCAGTCTCGCCGCTGCCGGACCCCGGCGCCCCCGTGACCGCGGCCGCGCTGGTCGAGGCGGCGGTGCGCTTCGCCGCCAACGGCAAGTTCCTGGCCCTGCTCACCGTGCTGTTCGGGGTGGGGGTCGCCATCCAGTACCGGTCGGCGGCCAAGCGCGGGCTGCCGTGGCCGGGACCCTACAAGTGGCGGGCGCTGCTGCTGTTCGCCGAGGGCACCGTGCACTTCGTGTTCGTCTTCGCGTTCGACGTGCTCATGGGCTACGCGGTGGTGGCACTGGTGGTCGCCTGGCTCCTCGGCCGCTCCGACCGGGCCCAGCGGGTCGTGATGTACACCGCCGGCGCGGCCCACGTGGCGCTGATGGCGCTGCTCTCCGCCGGCGCGGTGGCAACGGGCGCCATCAGCGGGAGCCCCGAGCCCGACCCCTCCGTCAACGCGCTGTTCGCGTCGGCGGACTACCCGGGTCAGATCATGTCCCGGCTGGACAACGTGGTCGGGCTGCGCACCGAACCGGTGCTCTGCTTCCTGCTGCTGCTCTTCCTGTTCCTGCTCGGCACCCGGCTGCTGCGCGCGGGGGCGTTCGAGCCGGGCGAGCGGGGCCGGGCGCTGCGCGCGCGGATGGCGCTGATCGGTATCGGCGCGGGCCTGCCGCTGAACATCGCGACCACACTGGCAGGGCCCGACATGATGGTCCTGGACCGCTGGGCCGCCGCACCGGTACTCGCGGTGGGCTACATCGGGGTCGTCGGCCTGGTGCTGGACCGCGTCCGCACACCCGGCCCGGCGAGCCGCGCGCTGGCGTCCCTCGGCCGGTGCGCGCTGAGCGGCTACGTCCTCCAGAACGTGCTGGGCGCGGTGCTGTGCTACGGGATCGGGTTCGGCCTGGCGACGACCTTCGCCGGGAGCGGGCCGTGGTGGGTGCTGGCGCTGCTGGCCGGGATGTGCGCGGCGCTGCTCGCCGGGGCCACACTCTGGCTGCGGTTCTTCGAGCAGGGCCCGCTGGAGGCCGGCCAGAAGTGGCTGCTGGCGCGGGTCCCGCGGCGCGGGTCCCGGGCCTGACACGAGACCGGGCCCCGGCGCCCCCTCGCGGGGACGGCCGGGGCCCGGTCGTGCGCGTGTATCCGGGTCAGGCGCCCACGGCCGCCTTGAGCGCGGCGGCGCGGTCGGTCTGCTCCCAGGTGAACTCGGGGATCTCGCGGCCGAAGTGGCCGAAGGCCGAGGTCAGCGAGTAGATGGGCCGCAGCAGGTCGAGGTCGCGGATGATCGCGGCCGGGCGCAGGTCGAAGACGTCCTGGACGGCCTTCTCGATGTTCTCCGGCGCGACGGCCTCGGTGCCGAAGGTCTCGATGAACACGCCCACCGGGTGCGCCTTGCCGATGGCGTAGGCCACCTGGACCTCGCAGCGGTCGGCGAGCCCGGCGGCCACGATGTTCTTGGCGACCCAGCGGGTGGCGTACGCGGCGGAGCGGTCGACCTTGGACGGGTCCTTGCCGGAGAACGCGCCGCCGCCGTGGCGCGCGTACCCGCCGTAGGTGTCGACGATGATCTTGCGCCCGGTGAGCCCGGCGTCGCCCATGGGCCCGCCGATCTCGAAGCGGCCGGTGGGGTTGACCAGCAGCCGGTAGTTGTCGGACTCCAGGCCGTAGCTCGCCACCACCGGGGCGATGACGTGCTCCTTGACATCGGGGGTCAGGAGTTCGAGCAGGTCGATGTCAGGCGCGTGCTGGCTGGAGACCACCACGGTGTCGAGGCGGACCGGGGTGTTGTTCTCGTACTCGACCGTGACCTGGGTCTTGCCGTCGGGACGCAGGTAGGGGACGGTGCCGTCGCGGCGGACCTCGGAGAGACGCTGGGAGAGCGCGTGCGCCAGCTTGATCGGCAGCGGCATGAGCTCGGGGGTCTCGCGGTTGGCGTAGCCGAACATCAGGCCCTGGTCGCCGGCGCCCTGCCGGTCGAGGTCGTCGGTGCCGGCCTCGGCGCGGGTCTCGTAGGCGGTGTCGACACCCTGGGCGATGTCGGGCGACTGGGCGCCGATGGACACCGAGACTCCGCAGGACCCGCCGTCGAATCCCTTCGCCGAGGAGTCGTAGCCGATCTCCAGGATCTTGGCGCGGATCAGGCTGGGGATGTCGACGTAGGTCTGGGTGGTGACCTCACCGGCGACGTGCACCTGCCCGGTGGTGATCAGGGTCTCGACGGCGACCCTGCTCTTCGGGTCATCCTTGAGCATCGCGTCGAGTACGGCGTCACTGATCTGGTCGGCCATCTTGTCGGGGTGGCCTTCGGTGACCGACTCGGAGGTGAAAAGGCGACGGGACACGTTGAGCGACTCCTTGCAGCGGCTGCTGGCTGACAGATGCGCGTGCGGCGGCCGGAGGAACGGTGGGGAAGTCCTCCTCGAATACCGACCTGCACGGTGGGTTTACGGGTCCACTGTAGGGGACCAGGGTGTTGCGGGGACGGCGGTGTCCCCGGGGTTCGATCGTGGGTAGCGTACCCACATTATCCGCGCGTCACCTTATCGCGGGCGCTGATCAGCTCAGACGCTCCGCCACCAGGTCCCACACCCGGTCGGCGAGATCCTCCTTGGGCCCGGTGGGGATGTCGGTGCTGGAGCCGTCGGCGCCGAGCACCACCGCCTGGTTGTCGGCGGTGCCGAACGCCAGCCCGTCGCCGACCTGGTTGACCACGAGGAGGTCGCACCCCTTGCGGGCGAGCTTGGCCCGCCCGTTCTCGACGACGTGGTCGGTCTCCGCCGCGAATCCCACGACGACCTGCCCGTCGTGGGCGCGCCCGCGGGTCAGCTCCAGCAGGATGTCGGGGTTCTCGACCAGTGCGATGGGCGCGGGGGCGCCCCCGGTCTTCTTGATCTTGCCGGGGGTGGTGGTCGCGGGCCGGAAGTCGGCGACGGCCGCCGCCATCACCACGGCGTCGGCGGCGCCGCTCTCCTCGTGCATGGCGTCGCGCAGTTCGGCGGTCGACCCGACGCGGCGCACCGCGGCGCCGGCGGGGTCGGGCAGCGCGGTGTTCGCCGAGACGAGCACGACCTCGGCGCCGCGGGCGAGCGCGGTGACGGCGAGGGCATAACCCTGGCGGCCGGAGGAGCGGTTGCCGATGAAGCGCACCGGGTCGATGGGTTCGCGGGTGCCGCCGGCGGAGACGACGACGCGCCGCCCCGCGAGGTCGCCGGGCCCCGAGCCGCGGCGCAGGACCCGGGTCGCCGCCGCGAACAGCGCGTCGGGGTCGGGCAGCCGGCCGCGCCCGGTGTCGGCCCCGGTGAGGCGGCCGACGGCGGGGTCGAGGACGACGGCGCCGCGCGCGCGCAGCGTCGCGACGTTCGCCCGGGTCGCGGGGTGCTCCCACATCTCGGTGTGCATCGCCGGAGCGAACACGACGGGGCACCGGGCGGTGAGCAGCGTATTGGTCAGGAGGTCGTCGGCCAGGCCGTTGGCGGCCCGCGCGAGGAGGTCGGCGGTCGCCGGGGCGACGAACACCAGGTCGGCGTGTTGGCCGATGCGGACGTGCGGGACGGCGTGCACGGCGTCCCACACACCGGTGGCGACCGGGCGGCCCGACAGCGCTGCCCACGTGGGCTCGCCCACGAACCGCAGGGCGTCGGCGGTGGGGACGACCTGGACGCCGTGGCCGGTCTCGGTGAAGCGGCGCAGCAGCTCGCAGACCTTGTAGGCGGCGATACCGGCGCCGACGCCGAGGACGATCTCGGGTGCTCGTGGCGTTTCCGTCATGCTCACTCGGCGGGCGCGCGGCGCGCCGGTCCCTTCCTGGAGATCGGATCGGCGGTCGCGGCCCTCAGGCGCGCGTCACGGCCGCGCGGCGGCCGGGAACGGGTGCCATGGGCGCGCCCGGAACGGAGTCGTCAGGGCGCGCGTGCGGATGCTCCGGGGGCGCCCGGAGCGGTCCGCGTGCGGCGGGGTGGGGCTCAGGCGCCTTCGAACGGCTCTGCGTGCAGCAGGCCCTCGTTGACCTCGCGCAGCGCGATGGACAGCGCCTTCTCCTGCACCTGGGTCTCGACGAGCGGGCCGACGTATTCGAGCAGGCCCTCGCCGAGCTGGGCGTAGTAGGCGTTGATCTGCCGGGCGCGCTTGGAGGCCATGGTGACCAGGCTGTACTTGCTCTCGACGGTGCTGAGCAGTTCGTCGATCGGCGGGTTGGTGATGCCTTCGGCGACGGGAAGCGTGCCAGCCACGTTGCGTACCTCTAGACCTTGGGCCGACCCCCTGGCGGGGCCGATGCTGTGCGGGTTCTGCCGCGCCCGCTATCACATCGTGGGCGCGGCCATCAACGCTAGCAGTTCACGGCAGACGTCGCGCACAGAGGTGTTGGTGAGCGTGACGTCGAACTCCTTCTCGGCGGCGAGCTCGATGCGCGCCGTGTCGAGCCTGCGCTGCACGACGTCGGGCGGTTCGGTACCGCGGCCGTTGAGCCGGCGCACCAGCTCCTCCCACGTGGGCGGGGCGAGGAACACGAGCAGGGCGTCGTCGAGGTTCGCGCGGACCTGGCGGGCCCCTTGCAGGTCGATCTCCAGCAGGACGGGGAGGCCCTTCTCGAGCCGCTCCAGGACCGGGGCGCTGGGGGTGCCGTAGCGGTTGCCGGCGAACTCCGCCCATTCGAGGAGCGCGCCGGAGGCGGCCATGTGGTCGAACTCGTCGGCGGTGAGGAAGTGGTACTCGACGCCGTCGGTCTCACCGGGGCGCGGGGCGCGGGTGGTGGCCGAGATCGACAGCCAGATCTCCGGGTGCGCCCTGCGCAACTCCTTGACCACCGTGCTCTTGCCCACACCGGACGGTCCGGACAGGACCGTGAGCCGTTTCGACGTGCTGGCGTCGGGTGCGGACTCGGCAGGCACTGAAGATCAGACCCTCGTTCTGGTCGGGGACTCGGCCGGCTGCACCGGACACTGGGCACCGCACCGGCGGAACGGACCCGCCGGCACACTGCCGGGCGGAGAGGCGGTCGCTGCGGCCGCGGCGCTCGGCGCGTGCAGGGAAACGCTGGTGGTGTGGGTCAGTTATACCACCACGGGCGGGCGCGCCTCCGCGCTGCCGAGGGGACGGCCGTCCGCCCCTCGCCGCCCGGCGCGTACGCCGGGCGGCGAGGGGACAAGGGCGTGTTCGGAAAGCCATTTCGGGTTCGCTGGCCCGAAAGCCCTTCCCGAACACGCCCAGGCGCGTTCAGCCTGCCGGGCGGGTGCGGCGTGGGGGCGGCGCCCACCCGGCGGTGTCGCGTGCTGCTACTGCTCGATGCCCCCGAACTCGCGCTCCAGCGCCGCGCGCTGGTTCGCGCCCAAGCCCCGGACGCGCCGGGACTCGGCGATGTTCAGACGCTCCATGATCTGCTTGGCGCGGACCTTGCCCACGCCGGGCAGCGACTCGAGCAGCGCCGACACCTTCATCTTGCCGATGACGTCGTCGGACTGGCCGTCGTTGAGTACCTCGGACAGCGAGACGCCGCCGTGCTTAAGCCGATTCTTGACTTCCGCGCGTTCTTTTCTGGCCTTGGCGGCTTTCTCCAGAGCCGCGGCGCGCTGTTCGGGTGTGAGGGGAGGAAGGGCCACGCCGGGTCACCTCGGTTTTCTCTCGTTTACGGAGGGCGGACGCTTGCGCAAGTTAGTAGGTTCCGACCCTGTTCGGCAACGCAAAGTGGCTTTTCAAGCGCTATTTCATTGAAGGAACTACACTCTGTTTCCGAATGGTTGCACTGTGATGATCAAATCGGGACTTTAGGCACGTTGCGGCGGCCGGACCCGCCGCCCACCTCCGCGGGCGGAAATGAAGCGGCGCAGGCCCTGGCACTGCATCCTCCCCCAGTTTCGGCCCGCCACCTACTCGAAGCCGCTTCTGTCCCAAATCTGCCCTATGGGTGGTGTTGGGCCGATCGCCCTGGGTGCTCCCGGCCCGGACCGCTACGCCGAAGCGGCCTCGGCGCGGCGCAGCGCGGCGGCGATCGACGCCGCAGCGGCACCCGGGTCGGCGGCCCTGGTGATGGGCCGCCCGATCACCAGGAGGTCGGCGCCCGCCGACACGGCCTCCTCGGGGGTCGCCACCCGCGCCTGGTCGCCGCGGTCGGCGCCCGCCGGACGCACACCGGGGGTGATCAAGGTGATGTCGGGGCCCACCTCGGCCCGCAGCGACGACACCTCGTGCGGGGAGCACACCAGAGCCGTGGCCCCCGACTCCACGCTGAGCACCGCCAGGCGCCGCGCGGCGTCGGCCGTGGTCCCGCGCATGCCGACGTCGTCGAGGGTGTCCTCGTCCAGCGAGGTGAGCACCGTGACGGCGGCGATCATGGTGTCGGGCGACGCCTCCACGGCCGCCTTGATCATGTCGCGCCCCCCGACCGCGTGCACGGTCAGGATGGAGGGCCGCAGCCGCGCCACCGCCCGGCAGGCTCCGGCGACGGTCGCGGGGATGTCGTGCAGCTTCAGGTCGAGGAACACCGAGACCCGGTTCGCCCCGCGCATGGTGCTGATGACCTCGGGCCCGTACCGCAGGTACAGCTCCAGCCCGACCTTGACCGTGCTGACGTGGGGGGCGACCGACGAGGCCCAGCGGGCGGCGGTCTCGATGTCGGGTGCGTCGATGGCGACGGCGATAGGCGCGGCCACGCTCTTCTCCTCAAATTCGGGTTTCCCGGCGAGGCGCCGAGATGCGGGTCATGTGCCCCGGGCGCTGTAGCGCGCTCGCGCACGGTGCTTGGCCGGCCTGATGCGGCCGGGCTGGTTGTCCGGGGCTGCGCCGACCCGGTGTGCCGCGGACAGTGCGGCGGTGACCGGCCCCAACAGCCTGCCATTGCAGCCTGCCATTGACCCCGGCGCCGCCCCGCCGCTGCCCCTTCGGCCTTGTCGGCCGACAACCCTGTGTTCCCCCTGCTATGCCCGGTATGCGTGCGGCGGCGGGGACGGCGCCGCTTCGTTATCCACCGGCGCGCCACCGGAGCGCAGTCCCGGCTACTCATCGTCACAAGACGCTCAGATGGATTCTGACGGGTGCGAAACCCGCTGGGGTGGTCCTGTGCACCCCCGCGCAATTCGGGGGCCGCACAGCGCGCCTGACCGGTTCGATGATCATCGTCCCAGCGCAGCGCCGATTGGACGGTGCGCGCCGCCCACGAGGTCGGCGGCGCGGGCGATCCCGTGCTCGTCCAGTGCCTCGGTGAACTCGCGCAGGATGCGCACGCAGGCGGACGGATCGTGGAAGTTCGCCGTGCCCACGGCCACGGCCGACGCGCCGGCGAGCATGAACTCCAGGACGTCGGTCCCCGCGTGCACCCCGCCCATGCCGATGAGCGGGACGTCGGGCAGCGCGGCGTGCACGTCGTACACGCACCCCAGCGCGATGGGCCGGATCGCCGGGCCGGACACCCCGCCCCCGCCGCCGGCCACGGCCGGGCGCATCGTGGCGGTGTCGATGGCCATGCCGCGCACCGTGTTGATGAGCGCCAGGCCGTCGGCCCCGGCCTGCACGCACGCCTTCGCCAGCGCCACGATGTCGGCGGTGTCGGGAGAGAGCTTCGCGAACACCGGGACGCCGCCGGACAGCCGGGCGCGGACCGCCGCCACCACCCCGGCGGCGGCGTCGGGGTCCACGGCGAAGTGCCGCCCCTGGTCGGCGGGGTTGGCGCACGACAGGTTCAGCTCGATCAGCGACGCCCCGCCCGCCTCCTCGACGCGGTGCGCGACCTCGGCGTACTCGGCGGGGGTGCCGCCGGCCACCGAGACGGCGGCCCTGCCGCCGCGCGAGATCAGCCAGGGGAGGTCGCGTTGCAGGAAGACGTCGACGCCCGGCCCTTGGAGCCCCACGGCGCTGAGCATCCCGCTCGGGGTCTCGGCCATGCGGGGCGCCGGCCGCCCGGCGCGCGCCTCCAGCATCACCGACTTGGTGGTCACGGCGCCGAGCCGCGCGATGTCGAAGAACTGCGCGAGCTCGCGCCCGCTGCCCGCGCAGCCCGCCGCCGTCAGGACCGGGTTGGGGAGGTCGGCGCCGCCGAGCGCGGTGCGCAGGTCGGGTGCTGCCCCGGGCATGCTCAGCTCACCTCCCGCTCGGCGACCGCGTCGTCCTGCGCGCCCTGCTCGACGGACTTCCAGCCGGGCGCGCCGAGCGCGTCGAAGGGGATCGCGCCGACGTCGTCGAAGCGCACCCGCTCGCCGCGGAACACCGGGCCGTCCACGCAGGAGCGCGCCATGCGCGTGATGCCGTCATCGCCCACGACCGGCAGCACGCACGACATGCACACGCCGACCCCGCACGCCATGGCCTCCTCCACCGACACCTGGACGGGCACCCCGAAGTTCGCCGCCAGGGCGCTGACCTCCCGGAGCATGGGCATCGGGCCGCACGCGTAGACCACGTCGGAGCGGGCGTCCTCGATCACCCCAGGCAGCGCGTCGACGACCGTCCCGCGCACCCCGAACGAGCCGTCGTCGGTGGTGAAGGTCGCGGTCTCGGCGACCCGGCGCGCGCCGATCGCGCCGAACACCCGGTCGGCCGACGCGGCGCCGATCACGAAGTCGACCCGGCACCCCCTCCGGCGCAGCGCCTGCGCCAGGGGGAACAGCGGGGCGCTGCCCGACCCGCCGCCGACCAGGACGCAGTTCACGGGGTCCCGGGGCAGCGGGAACGGGCGGCCGAGCGGACCGACGATGTCGAGCAGGTCGCGGGACCGGCGGTCGGCCAGCCAGGCGGTGCCCTGGCCGCGCACCGCGAACCGGAACTCCACGGTGCCCCCGTGGTCGGGCTTCACGTCGTGCACGGCGAACGGCCGCCGCAGCAGCATCGAGGACTGGTCGCCGCCGACGGCGACCGACACGAACTGGCCGGAGCGGAACCGCTCGGCGACGCCCGGGGCGACCACGGTGATGGCGACGTAGGCGTCCACCCGCCGCACCGTGAGCACCGGGCTGCGCATCTGCACGGGGCCGAGGTCGCTCACCGCCGGCCCCTGGACCCGCCCCGGCGCGCCGCACGGCCGCGCGCCGCCCTGTGCTGCCCACTCACCCGCGAGGCCCCCCTCTGACCGGGACCGGCGCCGCCCGTCCCGTGCCCTCGTCCCGACTTCGTCCTACCCGGCCCGCAGCGCCGCCTCGTGCTCCTGGAGTGAGCGCACACCGATGTCGCCGCGCACCAGCGCCTCGATGCCCTGGACGGCGGCAGCCAAGCCCTGCACCGTGGTGACACTCGGCACGCCCCGCACCACGGCGGCCGTGCGGATCTCGTAGCCGTCCAGGCGCGGGCCCGACTGCCCCGCGCTGCCGAACGGCGTGTTGACGATGAGCCCCACGGCGCCGTCGTGGATGAGTTGCACGATAGTGGGTTCGCCGCCCGTACCGGGACCTTCACTGTGTTTCCGGACGACCTCGGCCCGCACCCCGTTGCGGCGCAGGACCTGCGCCGTGCCCTCCGTCGCGAGGATGTCGAACCCCAGGTCGGCGAGCCGCTTGATGGGGAAGACCATGGTGCGCTTGTCGCGGTTGGCGACCGAGACGAACACCGCCCCCGACACCGGCAGCGACCCGTACGCGGCGAGCTGCGACTTGGCGTAGGCCGCGCCGAAGTCCGCGTCGAGGCCCATGACCTCGCCCGTGGAGCGCATCTCGGGGCCGAGCACGGTGTCGACGCCCTCGCCGTCCCTGTCGATGAACCGGTTGAACGGCAGCACGGCCTCCTTGACCGCGATGGGCGCGTCGAACGGCAGCGTCCCGCCGTCGCCGTGCGCCGGCAGCATCCCCTCGGCGCGCAGGTCCGCCACCGAGGCGCCCAGCATCACCCGCGCCGCGGCCTTGGCGAGCGGCACGGCGGTCGCCTTCGACACGAACGGCACCGTGCGCGACGCGCGGGGGTTCGCCTCCAGCACGTACAGCACGCCGGACGCGAGGGCGTACTGGACGTTGAGCAGGCCGCGCACCCCCGTCCCGCGGGCGATCGCCTCGGTGGAGTAGCGGATGCGCTCGATGTCCTCGCTGCCGAGGGTCACCGCCGGGAGCGCGCAGGCGGAGTCGCCGGAGTGGATCCCGGCCTCCTCGATGTGCTCCATGACGCCGCCGAGGTACAGCTCGGTGCCGTCGTAGAGCGCGTCGACGTCGATCTCGATGGCGTCGTCGAGGAACCGGTCGATGAGCACGGGGTGCTTGGTGGACACGTCGGCGTAGCGCTCGATGTAGTCGGCGAGCATCGCCTCGTTGTAGACGATCTCCATGCCGCGCCCGCCCAGCACGTAGGAGGGCCGCACGAGCACGGGGTAGCCGATCTCGTCGGCGACGCCCTTCGCCTCCTCGAACGACAGCGCCATGCCGCTCTTGGGCGCCGGCAGCCCGGCGCCGTCGAGGACCCGGCCGAACTCGCCGCGGTCCTCGGCGAGGTCGATCGCCTCGGGGCTGGTCCCGACGATGGGGACCCCGGCCGCCTTCAGCTCCCGCGCGAGTCCGAGCGGGGTCTGCCCGCCGAGCTGCACGATGACGCCGACGACCTCGCCGACGGCCTGCTCGGCGCGCACGACCTCGAGGACGTCCTCCAGGGTGAGGGGCTCGAAGTACAGGCGGTCGCTGGTGTCGTAGTCGGTGGAGACGGTCTCGGGGTTGCAGTTGACCATGACGGTCTCGTAGCCGGCCTCGGCGAGCGCGAACGAGGCGTGCACGCAGCTGTAGTCGAACTCCACGCCCTGCCCGATGCGGTTCGGCCCGGAGCCCAGGATGACCACCTTGGGCTTGGTCCCGGCGGGGACCTCGGTCTCCTCGTCGTAGCTGGAGTACAGGTACGGCGTCGTGGCGGCGAACTCCGCCGCGCAGGTGTCGACCGTGAGGTACACCGGGTGGATGCCGAGGGCGTGCCGCAGTTCGCGCACGACCTCCTCGCGCTTGCCGACGATCTCGCCGATCTGCCGGTCGGAGAAGCCGAGGCCCTTCGCCGAGCGCAGCACGCCGGCCTCCAGCTTCGGGGCCGCGGCGATGGCGCGGGCCGACTCCTCCAGCAGCATCATCTGGTCGGCGAACCACGGGTCGATCCGGGTCGCCTCGTGGACCTCGGCGACGGTCGCGCCGGCCCGCAGCGCCTGCTGGACCTGGCGCAGCCGGTGCTCGGTGGGGGTCGCCGCGGCGTCCAGCAGCTCCTTGGCGTCGCCCGGCTCCCCCTCCCAGGTGAAGCCGACGCCCTTCTTCTCCAGCGACCGCATGGCCTTCTGGAGCGCCTCGGGGAAGGACCGGCCGATGGCCATGGCCTCGCCGACCGACTTCATGGTGGTGGTCAGGCCGGGGTCGGCGCCGGGGAACTTCTCGAAGGCGAAGCGGGGCACCTTCACGACGACGTAGTCGAGGCTCGGCTCGAAGCTGGCCGGGGTCTCGGCGGTGATGTCGTTGGGGATCTCGTCCAGGGTGTAGCCCACGGCGAGCTTCGCCGCGATCTTGGCGATGGGGAAGCCGGTGGCCTTGGACGCCAGCGCGGAGGAGCGCGAGACGCGCGGGTTCATCTCGATGACGATGATCCGCCCGGACTGCGGGTGGACGGCGAACTGGATGTTGCAGCCCCCGGTGTCGACCCCGACCTCGCGGATGACCGCGATGCCGATGTCGCGCAGCTCCTGGTACTCCCGGTCGGTGAGGGTCATGGCCGGGGCGACCGTGATGGAGTCCCCGGTGTGCACGCCCATCGGGTCCAGGTTCTCGATGGAGCAGACGACGACCACGTTGTCGTTGCCGTCGCGCATCAGCTCCAGCTCGTACTCCTTCCAGCCGAGGATGGACTCCTCCAGGAGGACCTCGGTGGTCGGCGACAGCGCGAGCCCCTGCCCGGCGATGCGGCGCAGCTCGCCGGGGTCGTGGGCGAAGCCGGAGCCCGCGCCGCCCATGGTGAAGGACGGCCGCACGACCACCGGGTAGTCGAGCTCCTCGGCCGCGGCCAGGCACTCGTCGAGTGTGTGGCAGATCTGGGAGCGCGCGGACTCGCCGCCGATGCGCTCCACGATGCCCTTGAAGGTCTCGCGGTCCTCACCGGACTGGATGGCGTCGATGTTGGCGCCGATGAGCTCCACGTTGTACTTGGCGAGCACACCGGCGTCGTGCAGCGCCACCGCGGTGTTCAGCGCGGTCTGCCCGCCCAGGGTGGGCAGCAGCGCGTCGGGGCGCTCCTTGGCGATGATCTTCTCGACCATCTCGGTCGTGATGGGCTCGACGTAGGTGGCGTCGGCGAACTCCGGGTCGGTCATGATCGTGGCCGGGTTGGAGTTCACCAGGATGACGCGCAGGCCCTCGTCCTTGAGGACGCGGCACGCCTGCGTGCCCGAGTAGTCGAACTCGCACGCTTGGCCGATGACGATCGGCCCGGAGCCGATCACGAGGACGGATGACAGGTCAGTGCGGCGCGGCATTGGGACTTCCTTGCACGAAAGCGGTACTGGGAGCTGGTCAGGGCCTGGCGGCGCGCGCGGCCATGAGGTCGCAGAACGCGTCGAACAGCTCGGCGGCGTCGTGCGGGCCGGCGGCGGCCTCCGGGTGGAACTGGGCGCTGAACGCGGGCCGCTCCAGCAGCCGCAGCCCTTCGACCACGTTGTCGTTGAGGCCGACGTAGCTGACCTCGGCGGGCCCGTAGGCGGTGTCGAACGGGCCGTCGAGCGGCGCCTCGACGGCGAAGCCGTGGTTCTGGCTGGTGATGTAGACCCGGCCGGTGTGGACGTCGCGGACGGGCTGGTTGGCGCCGCGGTGCCCGAACGGGAGCTTGTAGGTGCCCAGGTCGAGCGCGCGGCCGAGGATCTGGTTGCCGAAGCAGATGCCGAACAGCGGGACGCCGGCGTCCAGGACGCCGCGCATGGCGGCGACGGGACCGTCGGCCGTGGCGGGGTCGCCCGGCCCGTTGCTGAAGAACACCCCGTCGGTGCCCAGGGCAAGGATCTCCTCTGCGGTCGCCGAGGACGGCAGGACGGTGACCTCGCAGCCGCGTTCGGCCAGCCGCTGCGGGGTCATGGCCTTGATGCCGAGGTCGACGGCGGCGACCGTGAACCGGCTCGGCACGCCCTCGGGCGGCGACACCGTGTAGGGCGCGTCGGTGCTCACCTCGGCCGCGAGGTCGGCGCCCGCCATCTCGGGGCTGGCGAGGACCCGCTCCAGCAGGCGCGCCGGGTCGTCCTCGACGGTGCTGACGGCGGCCCGCATCGCCCCGCGGTCGCGCAGGTGGCGGGTGAGGGCGCGGGTCCCCTGCATCGCGATCCCCACGACGCCCTGGCGGCGCAGTTCGTCGTCGAGTGTGCGCTCGGCGCGCCAGTTCGAGGGGATGCGGGCGGGTTCGCGCACCACGTAGCCGGCGACCCAGATCCGGCCCGATTCGGGGTCGTCGTCGTTCACCCCGGTGTTGCCGATGTGCGGCGCGGTCATCGCCACGATCTGCCGGTGGTACGACGGGTCGGTGAGGGTCTCCTGGTAACCGGTCATCCCGGTCTGGAACACCATCTCGCCGAACGTCTCCCCCTCGGCGCCGAACGAGGTGCCGCGGAACGTGCGGCCGTCCTCCAGTACCAACATCGCCGGAACCTGCACCGCGGACTCCCCCTCCGTAGGACGGCCGCCACCCATCTGGTCGCTCACCGCTCCTCACACCCAACTGCCGAATTGCCGCTCACTGCCGACACGTCCCCCACTGCTGACTCGTCACTCACTGCCGTACCCGCTGCCGCACCCACTGCCGCCCCGTCCGGCATGCGCCCCCCGCTCATTGCACCTTGCCGTCCAGGACGGTCGGCGTGCCGCGCAGGAACGTCGCCGCGACCCTGCCGGGCAGGGTGCGCCCCCGGAACGGCGAGTTGGCGCTCTTGGACGCCATGGCCGCCGGGTCGACCTCCCGCGACACCGACGGGTCGAACAGGACCACGTTGGCGGGCTCGCCCACAGCGAGCGGGCGCCCGTGCCCCGACAGGCGTCCGATGCGCGCCGGGGCCGCCGACATGCGCTCGGCGACCTGCGCCCAGTCCAGCAGACCGGTCTCGACCATGGCGGACTGGACCACGCTCAACGCGGTCTCCAGGCCGGTCATGCCCATGGCCGCGTTGGACCACTCGGTCTCCTTGGCCTCGATCGGGTGCGGCGCGTGGTCGGTAGCGACGATGTCGATCGTGCCGTCGGCGAGCCCGGCGCGCAGCGCCTCGACGTCGTCGGCGGTGCGCAGGGGCGGGTTGACCTTGAAGATCGGGTCGTAGCTCTCGGCGAGGTCGTCGGTGAGCACCAGGTGGTGCGGGGTGACCTCGGCGGTGACGTCGCAGCCGCGCCGCTTCGCCTCGCGGATGATCTGCACCGAGCCCTTGGTGGACACGTGGCAGATGTGCAGGCGGGAGCCGACGTGCTCGGCGAGCAGGCAGTCGCGGGCGATGATCGCCTCCTCGGCGACGGCCGGCCAGCCGGCCAGGCCGAGCCGGTCGGAGACCACGCCCTCGTTCATCTGGGCGTTCTCGGTGAGGCGCGGCTCCTGCGCGTGCTGGGCGACGACCCCGCCGAACGCCTTGACGTACTCCAGGGCGCGCCGCATGAGCAGCGCGTCGGACACGCAGTGGCCGTCGTCGGAGAAGACGCGCACCGCCGCGATGGACTCGGCCATGGCGCCGAGCTCGGCGAGCGTGGTGCCGCCAAGGCCGTGCGTGACCGCCCCGACGGGCTGCACGTCGCAGTACCCGGAGTCGCGGCCCAGCCGCCAGACCTGCTCGACGACCCCGGCCGTGTCGGCGACGGGGAAGGTGTTGGCCATGGCGTGCACCGCGGTGAAGCCGCCCATTGCGGCGGCGCGGGTGCCGGAGTACACCGTCTCGGCGTCCTCCCGGCCGGGTTCGCGCAGGTGGGTGTGGAGGTCGACCAGGCCGGGCAAGGCGACCGCGCCGCGGGCGTCGACCGTGGCGGCCCCGCCGCCGTCGAGGCCGGGGCCGATCTCGGCGATGCGCCCGCCGCGCAGCAGGAGGTCGGTCTCCTCGCCGCCGAGGACGCGGGCGCCGCGGATCAGGTAGGTGTTGGTGTCCGTCATCGTCGCTGTTCTCCCTAGTTCCCGATCGCGGACTCGGAGCCGCCGAGCAGCAGGTACAGCACCGCCATGCGCACGCTCACACCGTTGGCGACCTGCTCCACGATGGTGGAGCGCGGCGAGTCGGCGACCGCGGCGGAGATCTCCATGCCGCGGATCATCGGGCCGGGGTGCATGACGATGGCGTCGTCGTGCAGCTTGGCGAAGCGGTCGTCGTCCAGGCCGTAGCGGCGCGTGTACTCGCGGGCGGTGGGGAAGAACGCGTCCTTCATGCGTTCGGCCTGCACGCGGAGCATCATCACCACGTCGGACTTCGGCAGTACCTCGTCGAGCGTGTAGGACACGGAGCACGGCCAGGACCGCACGGACACGGGCAGCAGGGTGGGCGGCGCGACGAGCGTCACCTCGGCGCCGAGGGTGGCGAGCAGCAGCACGTTGGAGCGGGCCACCCGCGAGTGCAGGATGTCGCCGACGATGGCGACCCGGAGCCCTTCGACGCGGCCCATGCGCTCACGCATGGTGAAGGCGTCGAGGAGGGCCTGCGTGGGGTGCTCGTGGGTGCCGTCGCCGGCGTTCAGGACCGCGCCGTCGACCCAGGTCGACAGGCGTTTCGCGGCGCCGGACGAGGAGTGCCGGATGACCACGCCGTCGGCGCCCATGGCCTGGAGGGTCAGCGCGGTGTCCTTGAGCGACTCGCCCTTGGAGACGCTGGAGCCCTTGGCGGAGAAGTTGATGACGTCGGCCGACATGCGCTTGGCGGCGGCCTCGAACGAGATGCGGGTGCGGGTGGAGTCCTCGTAGAACAGGTTGACGACGGTCCGGCCGCGCAGGGTCGGCAGCTTCTTCACGGAGCGGTCGCCGACCTGCGCGAGCTCCTTCGCTGTGTCGAGGACGAGGGTCGCTTCGTCGCGGGAGAGGTCGCCCGCGCTCAGGAGATGGCGCATTACTTCGCTTCCTCCGTGCCGCCTGCGGCGGTGTCGGTGGGGCGGGCCCCGCGCGACCTGGCGGGGCCGACCACGACGGCGTCGCGCCCGTCGAACTCGTCCACCAGGACCGTCACGCTCTCGCGCAGCGAGGTCGGCAGGTTCTTGCCCACGTAGTCGGCGCGGATGGGCAGTTCGCGGTGGCCGCGGTCGACCAGGACGGCGAGCTGCACCGCCCGGGGGCGGCCGAGGTCGTTGAGCGCGTCGAGGGCCGCGCGGACGCTGCGGCCGGAGAAGAGGACGTCGTCCACCAGGACCACGGTGCGGCCGTCGATGCCTTCGGGCGGGATGTTGGTGGGGCTCAGGCTGCGGGCCGGCGCCATGCGGAGGTCGTCGCGGTACATGGTGATGTCGAGGGAGCCGCAGGGGACTTCGAGGTGCTCGACGTGTTCGATGCGCTTCGCCAGCCGTTCGGCGAGCGGGACGCCGCGGGACGGGATCCCCAGCAGTGTCACGTCGGCGCCGCCCTTGGTCCGTTCGAGGACCTCGTGGGCGATCCGGGTCAGCGCCCGGTTGATCTCCGGGCCTTCCAGGACGGTCTTGGCATCGGCCCCAATGTCACCTTCTGCGCGTTTTTGGGCACACACAGTGATGACCTCCTTCCCTGTCTCACGGAACAGGTCCTTAAAGGACGTCGGTGAAGATGTCTCGAATGCTCGCCCGGTCGACCAAGCGCCTACCGGTCGAGCTGCCCAGACGCTATCAGCGGGATCACCCTGAGGTGACTCGACTCTAGCGAGAGTGGTCGGCGAATATGACACTCATCACAGAAAAAGCTCTTGATTTATCTGTCCCAATGCTACTCAATCGGACTGCGCGCGCTCCGCGCGCATCCGGCCCATACCCCCGAAATGCCTATGGCGTCGGGCTTTGCGGGCCCCGACCCGGTGACGGTGTGTCCCATTCGGTCCTAGTATGAGAGCCCCCTCACTAACGCACGGTTTGGCGTCTGATTGGTCCCGTTTCCACCCAACAGCTTGACCTGGCGCCCTCACCGCTTTACCGTCACTGTCCGTAACCAATCTCTGGGCGGACCGAACCCGGGCCTCCCCCGCAGCGCTCCACAGGCCAGCAGACAGCCCAAGGGCGGGGCGGTACCCCACCGACTTCCGGGTTCCCCCGTCAACCAGACATTTCCACGGCCGGGGAGCGAACTAGAAGATGCCATCCGAATACGCGAAGTCGCTCGGTGCGCGCCTGCGCGCCATCCGCACCCAGCAGGGCCTGTCCCTGCACGGTGTCGAGGAGAAGTCCCACGGCCGGTGGAAGGCCGTCGTCGTGGGCTCCTACGAGCGCGGCGACCGCGCCGTCACCGTCCAGAAGCTCGCCGAGCTCGCCGACTTCTACGGCGTGCCGATGTCGGAGCTGCTGCCCGGCGGTGCCGCACCGACCCCGCTCGGCCCGACACCCAAGCTGGTCATCGACCTTGAGCGCATGCAGCAGCTCCCGCAGGACAAGGCGGGCCCGCTCGCGCGCTACATCGCGACCATCCAGAGCCAGCGCGGCGACTACAACGGCCGCGTGCTGTCCATCCGCCAAGAGGACCTCCGCTCGCTCGCGGTGATCTACGACCGCTCGCCGGGCGACCTCACCGAGGAGCTCATCGACTGGGGCGTCCTCGACCCCGAGGCGCGCCGCGCCGTCGACGCGTTCTAAGCCGCCCAAGGCCGCCGACGCGTCCCAGGCCGTCCGAGGACGTCGAGGTTCCACGTCGTCCGAGGGGCCGTCGACGTGTTCGAGGCCGCCCAAGGCTGTCTGCCGCGAAGGTGGCCGCGCCCATTGCGGGCGCGGCCACCTTCGTCGATCCATCACCTCGAACCGCACGGCCCCTTCGGGGGTCGCGGGCCCCGCTGCGCGATGATCGCGCAACGGCACAGCGGCGCAGCAGCGCAGTTGGGGCGTATGCAGCCGCCTGGCAGCCCAACCCCTCCGCAGGGGCACTTCGCGGTCTGATCGCTCACCCCTGCGACGGACACCTCCCAGAGCGCCATCGGCCCGAGCGGCGATCGGCACGGCTGCCGGGGAGCCTGCGCACGCCCCTACTGCGCCGCTGCGCGATTGTCGCGCAGCGGGGGCCCGCGACGGCCGAAGGACATCCCGGCCAGGGCCGCCAGACCGGTACCGGCCACGGCCCCTCCCCCGAACACGCCCGCTCCCCCGCGCGGACTCAGCCGATCTGCGCCAGCAACTCCCGCAACTCGGATTCCCCGGCGGCGGTGAGCCGCGCACGGTAGTCGTCGTCGGCCAGCCGCCGCGCGAGCGCCGCGAGGACCCGCAGGTGCTCGTCGCCCGCCATCGACTCCGGCACCGCGATGAGGAACACCAGCCGCACCGGTCCCCCGGCCGACCCGGGCCAGTCGATCCCGCCAGCCGAGCGGCCGAACGCGAGCACCGGCGCGCTCACCGCATCGCACTTGGCGTGCGGGATCGCCACGCCCGGACCGAGTGCGGTGGGCATCTGGGCCTCGCGCTCGTGCAGGGCCCGCACCAGCGCCGCGCGGTCGCGCACCCGGCCGCCGTCGGCCGCAAGCGCCGCCATCTCCTCGATCGCGGCGTCGCGCTCCGACGCCGCCAGGTCGACGGTCATGCCGCCCGCGTCCAAGTACTCGACGATGGGGCGCTCGGTCGGCTCCGGCGCGGCGCCCGCGCCGTCCTCCGCATCATCAGCGGGACGCCCGGCCGCCTCCGGCGGCGGTTCTGCGGTGGCGGCGGCCGGCGGCGCCGCGGTGCGAGGGGTCGGCGCCTCCGCAACGGCGGCCGGCGGCGCCGAAGCGGCGCCCGCGGTCCTCTGCGCGACTGGAGTCCTGTCCGCCGCGCCGCCGGTGCCAGCACCGGCGACGGGAGCACCCGCGGTAACCAGTCCGGGCCCGGTTCCGGAGGCGGGTGCCGCGGACTCCCCCGCGCGGCGCCGCCCCAGTCCGATGATGCCGAGCGCGACACCGGCGGTGACAGCGCTGCCCGCGACCACCGCGACGAAGAACATCGCGATGTTGTCCACCGCGCCGAGGATGGCGACTATCGGCCCGCCGTGCGCCACACTGTCGCCCACCCCCGCCACCGCGGCGATGCACGCCGCGACCGCGCCCCCGGCCATGTTCGCCGGGATGACGCTGCCGGGCCGCCCGGCGGCGAACGGGATGGCGCCCTCGGTGATGCCGAAGAAGCCCATGAACAGGGCGGCGTACCCGGCCTCCTGCTCCTCCTTCGCGAACCAGGTCCGCCGGATCAGCGACGCCGCGCCCATGCCCAGCGGGGGCACCGCGATCGCCGCGGCGGCCATGCCCATGACGGCGACGTTCCCCTCGCCGATGAGCCCGGCGCCGAACAGGAACGCCGTCTTGTTGACCGGGCCGCCCATATCGAACGCGATCATCAGCCCGATGATGACGCCGAGCAGCGCGGCGCTGGCGCCCTGCAAGCCGCCGAGGAAACCGGTCAGCGTGCTGAACACCCACGCGATGGGGGCGCCGAGGACGGCGATGAACAGCCCCACGACGACCAGCGTGCTCAGGATCGGGATGACGATGATGGGCATGATCGGCATGACGAACTTCGGCACCGGCAGCCGCGCGATCGCCAGCGCCACGTACCCGGCCAGGAAGCCGGTGATGATGGCGCCGATGAACCCGGCGCTGGTCTCGCCGTCGCCGTAGAGCAGCGGGCCGTTGCCCGCCCCGTACAGCGAGGCGTTCGCCGCGACGTAGCCGCCGAGCAGGCCCGGCACCAGTCCGGGGCGGTCGGCGATGGCGAACGCGATGTAGGCCGACAGCACCGGCACCATGAACATGAACGCGAGCGTGCCGATGGTGTTGACGGTCGCCCAGACCGAACCCTCGGGGATCTGGAGCCCTTCGGGGGTCGGCTCGCCGCCCAGCGACAGCGACACCGCGATGAGCAGCCCGCCGGTCGCGACGAACGGGATCATGTAGGAGACCCCGGTCATGAGCGCCGTGTAGCCCTTGCCGCGCCGCCGCCCCTTGGCGGTCGCGGCGGCGGTGAGCACCCCGCCGGCCCCACCGGAGCCACCCGCACCCCGCGGTCCGCCAGTGCCACCTGGTCCGCCCGGTCCGCCTGACCGACCCGCGCCACCCGGCCCACCAGCGCTACCCGGACCACCAGCGCTACCGGTGCCACTCGCGCCGCCCACGTCCGACGGGCCCTGCGCACCCGACCCGGCCGACGGACCCGCAGCGGTACCGCCCGCAGATGACCCGTCGTCCGAGGCACCACCCGCAGGTGACCCGTCCACCGCGATACCGCCCGCTGCGGGCCCGGCGGACTCGCGCTGCGCGGCGGCCTGCGCGATCAGCGCCTCCGGCTCGGAGATGCCCTGGGCGACGCTGGCGACGACGAGCGGCTTGCCCGCGAACCGGCGCTGGTCGATATCGGTGTCGGCGGCGATGATGACGCCGTCGGCGGCGGCGATCTCGGCGTCGGTGAGCGTGTCGCGGGTCCCGATGGAGCCCTGGGTCTCGACGCGCATCTCGTGGCCGAGGCGCGCGGCGGTCTGCACGAGCTTCTCGGCCGCCATGTAGGTGTGCGCGATGCCAGTCGGGCAAGCGGTCACGCCGACCAGCCGCAAGGGCCGGGCACGGCCCTCGGCTGCGGGATCAGGGGTACTGGGGGTTGCCATCGGGCCACCACTTCCCTCGTCGAGGTCGCCCCGCTGGTGCCCCCCGCCCGCAGGGGCATCGGTTACCCGATAGACCATCGCCCAGAACTGACAACGTTGTCAACGCCACCAGCCCAAGCAGCACGGCATATTCGGATCAGCGGGCATTCACTTCTCGTACCGCCAACTCCACCCGATGCCGCGATACTCCTCGACGGGAATCGGCACGACCCCAGGGTTCATGCGCTCCGTGTAAACGACGCCGTGCAGATGGTCGATCTCATGAGCGACCAGGCGCGCCAAAGCATCAGTGAACACGGTGATCACCACGCTGCCGTCCACCCCCGCGTGCTCCACCTCCACACGGCGCGAACGGGGCACCAGCCCTCTGACGTCGAAGAACGACAGGCACCCCTCGTAGTGGTCGTCGGTGTCCTGCGAGGATCCGATGATTCGCGGGTTGAGGAGGACGAGCGGCGCGGCGTCGGCGTCGGGGGGCAGCACAACAGCCGCCGCCCTGTCGATGCCGATCTGGGTTGCGGCCAATCCCATCCCCTTGCCGAACTCGTGATGCTCGCGGACCCGTTGCATAGCCCGATGAATCCGGTCCACGACCTCCATGGCCGATTCCGATTCAGCAGGAAGAGAGAACCGCGCGGCCGTGCGAGCCAGAATCGGATCCCCGTCCTGGACAATGCCCGAAGCACGCATCCGGTCACTGGAGGTACGCAGCGCAGGACGGGGTGCCTCCGGGGGCCCGACCCGCCAGCGCCATTCAAGCCGATAGCGGGCACCGATGTGCGGGCGGTGTGCCGACCAGGTGAAGACGGCGTCGTCCCCATCGACGCTGCGCTGTATGGGGTCGCGAAGGGGAACCGCTTCGGCGGTCGTGGAGGTCTCGGTGCCCCATACGTCGGGGGCGAGCTCGCTGGGAAATGCCAGCTCGACACCGACATCGTTGGTCGGGAGCCGGATCGCGCGCTGGAACCACTGGCCCCACTGCTCGGCACCCACGGCATAGGAGTACTCCAGTACAGCGCTCTGCCCCGGATACAAAGGGAACCTCGACTCCTCGTTGTCGAAGCACAGCCACACCTCTTTGAACGAGTCTCGGTCGTGTTTGGCGACCCAACGCATGGGATCGCCGTCGCACGTGGCCGTCAGACTCAACGCTTCCCAGGTCAGTGGGTGAGACCTGTACAGCTCATTGGACCTCTCGGGCTGGCCTGGGTAGCGATCCACGCTAATCCGCACCAAGTAGCGGCTGACAGGATCACTGCCTCCATTGACGATCCGGCGGCGCATCCGCGCCTTATAGCGGCCATCGCGATATACGAGCCGGGCGTGGTCGGAGTCGACGAACAGTTCCGCTGGGCCTTCAGGCTGCTGACGGATGGGTGTGGACCGCGTCCAGCTCCGCCATAGCTCCCCGCCCGCGGCGAGCTGACGTTCGGCCAGCCGGGCGAAGTCCTCGCTGGCGGGGTGCCGACCCGACTCAATGTGGCTGAGATACGAAGGGTCGAACCCCATCAGCGAGGCCAGCGCCTTCTTCGTCATCCGACGATGGGTACGCCAGCGAGCCAGCGCAGCGGGGAAGTCTTGAGGGGCCATGCCGACGATTCTCGCTCACCCTCGACATGAACACATGAGTGAATCGTGATTGACCTCCGCTCATCCTGTCCTCACCCGGTCGTTCCGTCGTTCCCTGGGAGGTAGCCGCCGAAGTGCGGACGAATACAAGCGAAGGAACGGAGATGCACGGACCGGATGGAGGAACCCGCAGATGAGAACGCCCGCTCACCCATTGCCACAGCAAGCGGTCCGAGAGCGAAAGCGCGCACGCTAGGACTCGAACGGAAATGACGCCATGGCACACCTCTCCCGCCGCGCCCAAACCCTCATTCTGCAACCGACGACCTTGTGCAACCTCAATTGCTCATACTGCTACCTGTGCCCCCAAAGCCGCAGGACGCGCGAAGAGATGGCCACACAGGTCGCCGCCTGCACCGCCGCTGGCATCACCGCCCAGGACACCACGAAGGCGGTTGACATCGTCTGGCACGGTGGAGAACCGCTAACCACCCGGCGCGCCCACTTCCATGCCCTTGTTGAGGTGTTCGAGCCGCTACGCCGTCGAGGCCTCATTCGCCACTATGTGCAGACCAACGCAACCCTTATCGATGACGCGTGGTGCGAACTCTTCACGTCCTATGACTTCCATGTCGGAGTCAGCATTGATGGCCCGGAAATCGCAAACCGCAACCGCGCCGACTGGTCGGGCGCACCGGTCTTCTCCCGCGTAATGCGCGGCGTCGCGGCGCTGAAGAGCCACGGGCTGGACTTCTCCGCGATCTGCGTCGTAACTCCTGAGACCATCACCGACCCCGACGCGTTGTTCGATTTCTTCGAACACCTCGGAGCCGCGAGCATCGGGTTCAATATTGAGGAGTTCGAAGGCGCCAACGACCATCGGCCGGCAGCCGGGCCGCAGCACATACGCCGTTTCTGGAAGCGCCTGTTCGACCGCATCGCAGAAGGGAGCCCACTGCGGGCACGCGAAGCGACACGGCTACTCGGATACCTTGCCGACGTCCGCGCCGGACGCAGGGCCCGCTGGACCGATATGGCCCATGACCCAATACCAACGATCGGCACTAACGGCGACGTTGTCGTTCTTTCACCCGAGCTCTACGGCGTGAAGGACGACGCCCACCACGACTTCGTGATCGGCAACGTGACCCGTGAACCACTTCCCGCCATCGTCGCCCGCGCATCGCAAGCGCCTTATGTCGCCCAGTTCCTCAGTGGCGTCGACCACTGCAAGGCCGTGTGTGGCATCTTCACTTTCTGCCAAGGAGGACAAGCCGGCAACCGCTACTTCGAAACGGGCGACTTCACCACCTCCGAGACCGCCTACTGCCGCAACACCAAGCAGGAACTTGTCCGCGCACTCAGCGAAACCATGGGAGTCTGAATGCTGACACTGGAAGCTCTGGAACAGTCGACCGCCGTTGCTGCACTGATCGAACTCACGGGGATCACCACCGCACCCGCGAGCAAGTTCGACAACCGCGACACCTGGGACAACAGGAGCGGCGGCGGATTCGACAACCGGCCGAGCTGGGACAACTGGAACAAGAAGTAGGGACGACCATGGACACCCACGAGGTTCGCGGAGTCAAGGTGCTCCTGCCTAGCGACGACGAACCGCCGGTGTCGTCATGGCCCTTCCCAGCCCCATTGGAACAAGAGCGGGTCACCAACACCGACTTCCACAACGTCGATTTGTCCTCGCATCGGCTTACCGACGTCACACTCAACCGGTGCCGTTTTGTCGGATCCCGACTCATGGGCGTCGTTCTCACACGGGTCACCATGGCCGATGTCCTCTTCCAGGGATGCCAGTTCGATTACGCCATGTGGGAGAATGTCCGGTTGACCGGGGATGTCGCGTTCATCGACTGCTCGTTCCGGGAAACGGCAATTGCCACCAGTGATCTCAAGAACGCCGTCTTCGACAACTGCACTTTGGCTGCCGAGATCACCTCAACGACGATGACCGGAACCGACATTCGGGGAAGTGACCTGTCGGGGCTCTCCGGGCTCACGTCACTCAGCGGCGCGAACGTCGCCGAATCCCAACTCCGCTCACTCATTGAGGTAATGGTGCGCGACCTCAATCTCACCGTTGCTGAGACCGGATAGGTCCGACCCACCGGACACGGTGTAGACGACGCCGTGCAGATGGTCGATCTCATGAGCGACCAGGCGCGCCAAAGCATCAGTGAACACGGTGATCACCACGCTGCCGTCAACCCCCGCGTGCTCCACCTCCACACGGCGCGCACGCGGCACCAGCCCTCTGACTCGGCACACTCACATGAACTGCCGGCCCCGCTGCTGGGCGGCCTTGTTGCTGAGCCGCATGCAGGTGACCTGGGGGAACAAGCAGCAGCGACGGCGGGCGAAGGGCTGGGGTCCGGTTGCTCCGGCCCGGGCGTGTGAGGCAAGGGTGGGGGGCGGTTCGTCTGCTGGGCGGCCTTGTGGCCGGACCGTGTGCGGGTGGTCTGTGGTCACAAGCAGCAGCGACGGCGGGCGGGGGTCTGGGCTCGGCGGGGTCGGGTCGGGTGCGCGGTGGGGCACCGCAGCACCAAAGGCGGCGAGGGGTCGGGGCCCGGTTGCGTCGGTCGGGATGCGCGGGGGCCGGGGTGGGCGACGGGGCGGCGAGGGCCGGTGGTGGGCCGGGGCAAGCGGTCGTGTGCGGGGTTCCTCCCGGGGCCACCCGCGGGTGTTTCCCGGGGCTGCCCGCGCCTCCCCGCGTCCCTGTGCAGCGAAAAGCACGGCTATCTGCGCAGAGCGCCACCCACGGAGGGTGATTGGCGGCGTATGTCCCCTTTGGTTGCGTGGTTCGCGGCAGAGGGGTGCCGGTTCGGGCTCCACGCCAAGATCATGTCCATCATGCGGACGGGTGATCGGGCGAGGCCGCCTTCACGCGCCTGGATTGCGGTGTGGTGTCCGATTTTGCGGGTGGGGCGGGCCTGCGGGGTGGCGGGGTGCCCATCCCGACGTCATTCGGGTGCTGTCTGGGTTGTCCCTCTCATCGAGTTCTCACGATGCGAGACGCCCGAGGTGGTGGGGCGCCGTCCCCGGGCTGCTGACCTGGTCTTTCGTGTGGGCTTCCGCTCCGCGGCGGCCCAACGCCCCCGGCCCCCTGCGAAAAGGTGGCCGATCGCGCACCCCGACCCACCACCGGCCATCGCCGCACCCGTCGCCCACCCCGGCCCCAGCGCACCCCCGACCGATACAACCGGAGCCAGGCCCTTCGCCGCCGTCGTTGCTGCTCTTCCCCGCAGACCACCGGCACGTGGCTCGGTGAGAAGGCCGCCCCGCAGACGGACCGTCCTCGAACGGACGCTCACGCGGGCCCGACCTCGGCGAACCGTCCCGCGAGTTCCTCGGGATGACGGTCACCCACGGGTCCGAGCGCCTGTGGCTGGACCGGCCCGGGACGCGACACATCACCCTGACCGCGTGACGCGCGGAAGGCGCCGCTTCCGGGGAGGAGAAGGTCCGAGCCGTCAACAAGGACAAGCGAAGTCGGCCGCCCGGGGGATCTCGCGAGCCGCGATGAGTGCTGCGGTGTCCGGCGGTCGTACCGAAGAACCTCAGTGGCATCGGCCAATACGGGCGTCGAGCGGGGCGGGACGTCAGGGGGTGCGCGGGGAACTGCGCGAGGGGAGGGCAGGCGGGTGGGACCGAGCCGCCCTGCCCGCCTGCCCGGTCTGTCAGCTCGCCTTGGACAGCGCCTGGCCGGAGCCGGTGTCGGCCTCGCCGATGGTGGACTCGATTAGGGCGGTGAACACCCGGGTGTCGCGCAGGAGGTCGTCGGCCTCGGCCGGGGTGACGGCGCCCGGCAGGCCCGCCTCGGCCGCCGAGCGTTTCGCGGCGCCTGCGGCGAAGAACGCCGACCATTCGGCGAACTCGGGCGATGACTCGCTGAGGAGATCCCACGCGGTGCGGGGGCGCCGGCCGCGGGCGGAGCGGACCGGCATCGCACCGCGGTGGGTGAGCAGCGCCGCAGTGGCGCGCAGCGCGGCGACGTGGGCGGCGGAGTAGCGCAGCGGGGCGGTAGCGGCCGCCGCTGCTTCGGCGAGATGAGCATGCGCGGAATCGAGTGCCGCCCACGTGGCGGGCGCGACGCGCCTGCGCGGGCGGGTGCGCGCTTCGTCGGGGGAGAAGAGTGGGTTCTGCGCCATGGTGGACCACCTCCGGATGATCCCCGCGCGGGGCGGGGCCGACATCCTGGTCGGGACCGCGGAGGACGTGGCCGGGCAAAAGGGCTTCCCCTCCCCCGCCCGGCCACGGCCCCGTGCCGGGCCGCTGCGAGGGCAGCGGCCCGGCTGACCTAGGAGGGGCATCCGCGGTCGCAAGTCGAACAGCAGTTCGACTTGATTCAGTAAAACCCATCGAACGCCTGTACGTCAAGCCCCGGGGGTCTGCGCGCAGGCCGGTGGCGACTCCCGGGTGTGCGGCGTTCCACCACCGCACCCGTCCAGGATCACCGGCGGCACCGCCGCCGCGCCACCTCCACCCGCCCGGCTGGGGATAACTCGGCGACCCAGGGTCCTTGCAGCGGCACCGCACCGCCGCGCCACCTCTCCCGGGGGCGACGGCGGACAACCCGCGCCTCGTCCTTCCTGCGGCACCACCGCCGCGCCGCCACTCCCCGGACGCCGGTGGACGGCCTGTGCCCCGTCCTTCCTGAGGCACCTTCCTGCGGCACCGCCGCCCCACTACCAACACGCCACCGCCGCGCCGCCTCCGCCCGGTCGGCCAGCTGTGAACGGCCCGACGCTCCACCGTCCCTACGACCCCGGCCGCCGGCGGACTCCCCAGCGCCCCGCCCCGTCCCTACCGCCCCCGGCCGCCCCTAGGGGCCCGGCGGCCGCCCGCCGTCCTTCCTGCCGTTCTACCGGCCCTCCCACCTGGTGTCCGGACATAGAATCGCCCGCATGCATCCGAACACCCAGAAGGTGGCGGCCCGCCTCGCTGAGTTGGGCGTCGCAGCGGAGATCCGCGAACTCCCCGAAGCCGCACCGACCGCCGCCATCGCGGCCGCCCAGGTCGGGTGCTCGGTCGGCGCCATCGCCAACAGCCTGGTCTTCGCCGCCGAATACCCCGATGCCGACGAACCGCGGCCCGTGCTGGTGCTCACCAGCGGCGCCCACAAGGTCGACACCGGTAAGGTCGCCGCCCTGCTCGGCGCCGCGAAGGTGCGCCGCGCGACACCGGACTTCGTCCGCGAGCACACCGGGCAGACCATCGGCGGCGTGGCTCCCCTGGGCCACCCCGCCCCGGTCCCAACCCTGGTCGACGAGTGGCTGCGCGACCACACCGAGGTCTGGGCCGCCGGCGGGCACGCGCACACGCTGTTCCCCACCTCGTTCGGCGAACTGGTCCGCATCACATCGGGCACACCGGCCATGATCGGAGTGGACTGAGTCGGATCCGCTCCGCAGGGGCGATCCGCCCCGCACCGGCAATGGACTTGGGGGCCGCGTGAGCACCGGCATCGGAACCGGGATCGAACTGTGGGACCTCAGCGCCCCCTCGTTCCTCCATGCCGTGCCCGCGTTCATGGAGATCTACCGGGCCGCCATGGACCCCCCTGCCGACCAGGTGCAGGGCCGCCGCGCGGTCATGGAGCGCCATAGCACGCTGCCGCGGTTCCACGCGGTCGCCGCCATCGCCCTCGGCGGCACCGACCCCGGTGGCACCGCCGTGGGGTTCGCCTACGGGTTCCACGGCCACGGCGGGCAGTGGTGGCACGATGTGGTCACCGAGGAGCTGCGGAGGCGCGACCCCACCGCTGTGTCGGCCTGGTTCGCCGATTCGTTCGAGATCGCCGAGGTCCACGTCCACCCGCGCTGGCAGGGGATCGGGGTCGGCCGGGCCGTCCTCGAACGGCTCGCGGCGGCGCGCACCGAGCGCACCGCCGCCTTGTCGACCCGCACCGGGCGCACCCCGGCGCACCGGCTCTACACGTCGGCCGGGTTCGTCGCCGTGCTGCCGGAGTTCTCGTTCCCCGGCAGCCCCGACCAGCCGTTCACGATCATGGCCGCGCGCCTACCGCTTCGGCGGTCCGATCCGGTGCCACCTGCTGGTAGATCTCGCGCGTGGCCGTGGACTGGTTGAACGTGATGAAGTGGATGCCGGGCACCCCTTCGTCCAGCAGCCGCTCGCAGAGCCGGGACGCCTGCTCGATGCCCAACTGGCGCACCGCCTCGGGGTCGTCGGCCACGCGCTCGAACTGCGCGGCCAGGCGCGGCGGGAACGGCGCGCCCGAGAGCTTCTCGGACATCTCCACGGTCGCGATCTTCACGACCGGCATGATCTCGGGGATGATGGGGACGTCGCAGCCACGCGCCGCCACCCGGTCGCGCAACCGCAGGTACTCATCGGCGTCGAAGAACATCTGGGTGATGGCGTAGTCGGCGCCGGCGCGGCACTTGCGCACGAAGTACTCGACGTCGGAGTCGACGTCGACCGACCGCGGGTGCTTGTAGGGGAACGCGGCGACGCCCACGCTGAAGTCGCCGCTCTCCTTGATGAGCCGCACCAGGTCCTCGGCGTACTCGACGCCCTCGGGGTGCTTGATCCACTCGCCCATGGGGTCGCCGGGAGGGTCGCCGCGCACCGCCAGCATGTTGGTGACGCCCGCTCCGGCGAACCGGCCGATGAGGTGGCGCAGTTCGCGCACCGAGTGGTTGACGGCGGTGATGTGCGCGACCGGCAGCAGGGTGGTGTCGGTGGCCATGTTCTCGGTGATGTCGACCGTGCGGTCGCGGGTGCCGCCGCCGGCGCCGTAGGTGACGGAGACGAAATCGGGCCGCAGTGCCTCGATCTCGCGGATGACCCGCCAGAGTTTCCGCTGGCCTTCGGGGGTTTTCGGAGGGAAGAACTCGAAAGAGAAAGTGGGGGTGCCCGTATGCAGGAGGTCGCGAATGCTGCGCGGCCGGGTCAGGGTCGCGGGCGCGGTCGTGGGACGTGTCGGTGATCCGAGCATGGTCTCAACCATAGGCCACCGGGCCCGGGCGTGGTCGTGTACTCAGGGCGAACGCCCCTCGGCGGCCCCGGAGCGCCCGCGCGCAAGGCGCCCGCCGGGCCGCCCGCAATCGGGCGCACATGCGCGATAGCCTGCGGTCATGAACCCCGCGAACCCTTCTCCCGTGTCTGCTGTGCGCCCTGCTGTGGACGCCGCGCTCGCCGAGTTCATGGAGCACCGCCGCAAGCTCATGGCGGAGATCGGCCCGGAACTCGTCCCCGTGATGGACGCCCTCGACCACATGCTCGCCGGGGGCAAGCGGCTGCGGCCCGCGTTCTGCTACTGGGGCTGGCGCGGGGCGGGCGGCGCCGAGATCCCCGAGATCGGGACTGCGGCGGCGGCGCTGGAGTTCCTCCAGGCGTGCGCGCTGATCCACGACGACGTCATCGACAACAGCGACACCCGCCGCGGCCGGCCCGCCACCCACCGGCGGCTCGCCGCGCTGCACGAGCGGTCCGGGTGGGACGGCGATCCCGCCGCGTTCGGGCGGGGCGCCGCTGTGCTCATCGGCGACCTGTGCCTGGCCTGGTGCGAGGAGATGTACTCGGCGAGCGGGCTCGGCGAGGCGGCGCTGCGCGCCGGGCGCGGCCCGTTCGACATGATGCGCACCGAGGTCATGGCCGGGCAGTACCTGGACATGATCGAGCAGGAGCGCGGCGGTGAGACCGTCGAGGCCGCGCTGCGCGTGATGCACTACAAGTCGGCGAAGTACACCGTCGAACGCCCGCTGCACCTCGGCGCCGCTCTCGCCGGCCGCCACGACGAGCTGGCCCCGGTGTTCACGGCCTACGGCGTACCCCTCGGCGTCGCCTTCCAGCTGCGCGACGACGTCCTCGGCGTGTTCGGCGACCCGGCGCAGACCGGCAAGCCCGCAGGGGACGACCTGCGCGAGGGCAAGCGCACCCTTGTCGTCGCCGAGACGCTGAGCCGCGCCCGAAGCGGGGACGCCGACCGGTTCCGCACCCTCCTCGGCGACCCCGCGCTGTCGGCGGAGTCCGTGGACTGGATGCGCGCGCTGATCACCGCCAGCGGCGGTCTGGCAGCCTGCGAGCAGCGGATCGACGACTACACCGCCCGCGCCTCTGCGGCCCTCGACACCGACGCGATCGCCCCCGAGGCCCGCGCGGCGCTCGCCGACCTCATCGTCGCGGCAACGGCGCGCGAGCGCTGACGGCACCCCGCCGTCCCCGACGAAAGCCGCCGTCCCCCGACGAAAGTAATAGGGTCCTCGGCCGGAGGGACGACGGCGGCCGCGCCGGAAGCAGGACCGGCGTTCGTCCGGCCGGGCGATTGAGGAGCGCCGCCGCCTGCCGGATCCTGGACGGGTGACGGTCCGGCGGGCGTACCCGGCCGGCGGAGTGCGGCTACGGGGGGCGGCAGGGCATGGCGAACAGCGCGACAGCGACACGGGGCCCGTCCGCTGTGGGTGAGCGCGCACTGGCGCCCGACCTCGCACGCGGCTTCATGCTGCTGCTCATCGCGCTCGCCAACACCAGCTGGTACCTGTGGGGCGCCAACCGGACCGCGGACAGCGTCCACCCCGCTGACGGCTCACTCCTCGACCGGATCACCCAGTTCGCCATCATCACCGGTGTCGACATGCGGGTGTACCCGATGTTCGCGTTCCTGTTCGGCTACGGCATCGTGCAGCTCCTCGACCGGCAGCAGCGGGCCGGGGTGCCGGAGGGCACGGCGAGGGCGCTGCTCAAGCGCCGCCACTGGTGGATGATCGCGATCGGCGGCTGCCACGCGCTGCTGCTGTGGATGGGTGACATCATCGGCGTCTACGGCGCGGTCGGCCTGGTCATGTGCTGGCTGTTCGTGCGCCGCACGGACCGCACGCTGCTCGTGTGGTCGGCGGTGCTCGTCGGCGTCCTGGTGGTGCTGTCGCTGCTGAGCGTCGCGGGCGGCGTCGGCATGGCCGCAGCGGGGGCCGCGCCCCAGAGCGGCGGGGAGGCCGACCTGTTGGGGGCGAACATCAGCAACCCCGACTACGTCGCCACACTCCTCCCCCGCGTCGGCGTGTGGCTGCTGCTGCTCGTGGCGCAGGGCTTCCTGATGCTGACGGTTCCCGCCGCGGTGCTCCTCGCCTTCTGGGCGGCGCGGCGCAAGATCCTGGAGCAGCCGCACCGCCACCTGCGCCTGCTGCGCACGACCGCCGTCGGGGGGATCCTCATCGGCTGGCTGGTCGGCCTGCCCTACGCGCTGTACCACGTCGGGGTCCTCGACGTGCCGGACTCCGCGGCGTGGGCGTTCAGTCTGCCGAACATCGCGAGCGGGCTGTTCGCCGGGCTGGGCTACGTGGCCCTTTTCGCGCTCATCGCGCACTGGCTGACCGTCCGGCGCGGCGCCGCGGCCGCCGGCCCGCGCGGGAGCACCGGGAACGGGAACACCGGGCACAGGAACACCGAGCACGGGCCACTCGTCACCGCCATCGCCGCTGTGGGCAAGCGGTCGATGTCGGCCTACCTCGCCCAATCGGTGCTCTGCGCCCCGCTGCTGGCGGCGTGGGGCCTGGGACTGGGGGGCTGGTTCGGCAGCTGGCAGATGGCGGCCTTCGCCGTCGCCGTCTGGCTGATCACCCTGGCCGGGGCCTACGCGCTGGAGATCCGCGGCAGGCGCGGCCCGGCCGAGGTGCTGCTGCGCAGGCTGGCCTACCGGACGCCGACCCGCACGCCGACCCGCGCCGCCACTCCCCCGTCCTGACCCCGCCCGGGGCCACCTCGGCGGGCCACGGACGCCGACCCGCCCGCCGGGGCCCACGGCCCGGCCCCGTTCCACCGGAACCCGCGACCCGATCCCCCTTCCGCCGACCCGCCCGGACACGCCCGGCGGGACACCGGCATTTGACCGGTTTTCCTGGCGCTTCACCCTCTTTCGGCGCGCCGGTCAGTGCGCCGCGCCGAAGGGGCGCCGAAGATGGTGACCCATGGGAGACGATCAGGCAGAGACGAAGATCATCGGCGTCACCGGTGCCACCGGGGCCGTGGGCGGCAGGGTCGCCACCCGGCTCGCACGGACCAGGGCGTCGCAGCACCTCATCGTGCGCGACATCAACCGCGCCCCCGAGTTCCAGGGTGCGAGCGCGTCCATGGCGTCCTATGAGGACGCCGCGGCGTTCGGCCGCGCCGCGCGGGGGGTCGACACACTGTTCCTGGTCTCGGCCCCCGAGTCGCCGGACCGGGTCGCCGCGCACATCAGCGCGATCGACGCCGCGGTCGCGGCGGGGGTGTCCCGGATCGTCTACCTGTCCTTCCTCGCCGCCGCGCCGGACGCCACGTTCACCTTCGCCCGCGACCACTTCCACACCGAGTCCTACATCCGCGCCACCGGCGCGGACTACACCTTCCTGCGGCCCAGCCTGTACCTGGACCTGATGCCGTCGTGGCTGGACGGCACCGGCGCGCTCCGGGGCCCCGCCGGGCACGGCTCGGTCGCCTGGGTGGCGCGGGACGACATCGCCGACGTCGCCGCGGCCGTGCTCACCGGGGGCGGCGAGCACGACGGCCGGATCTACGACGTCACCGGGCCCGAAGCGGTCACCCTCGGGCGCACGGTGGAGCGGCTTTCGGGGCTCACCGGGAAGACGCTGCGCTACATCCCCGAGACCTGGGAGGAGGCACTGGCCGCGCGCCGCCGCTCAGGGGCGCCCGAATGGGCGCTGGAGGGGTGGGCGAGCTCCTACGCCGCCATCGCGACGGGGGAGCTCGACGTCGTCAGCGAGACGGTGTCGGACCTCACGGGCCACCCGCCGCAGTCCATCGAGGGCTTCCTGCGCAAGAACCCCAGTGCCTTCGCGCACGTGCCGGTCTGAGGCGGCGGCCGCCGCCGTTCGGAGGGACCGGGGAAGCGGCGGCTACGGCGCACCGGCTCCGCCGCCCCGGTGCGCGGGCCGACTGCCGGGGCGACAGGGCCCGCCGGGCATGGGAACGGGACGCCCGCGGCCGGCGGCCCGCCCGGCGCGGCGACGCCGCTCAGTCGTGCACGGTGACGGCCTTCAGGCTGCCGTCGGCGTGGGCGCCGCGGATGCGCTTCTTGTCGAACTTGCCGACGCTGGTCTTCGGCACCTCCTCGACGAAGGCCCAGTGCTCGGGGATCTGCCAGCGGGCCATCGTGTCGGCGAGGAACGCGCGGAGTTCGGCGGGCTCGACCGTGGCGCCCTCCTTCAGGACGACGGCGACCAGCGGGCGCTCGGCCCATTTGGCGTCGGGGACCGCCACGACGGCGGCTTCGGCAACCGCGGGGTGCGCCATGACGTTGTTCTCCAGCGCGACCGAGGAGATCCACTCGCCGCCGGACTTGATGACGTCCTTGGCGCGGTCGGTGAGCCGCAGGTAGCCGTCAGGGCTGAGCGTGCCGACGTCGCCGGTGCGCAGCCAGCCGTTGTCGAACCGCTCGGGGTCTGCGTCGCGGTAGTACGCCTGGGCGACCCAGGGGCCGCGGACCTGGAGTTCGCCGACGGTCTCGCCGTCGTTGGGCGCGACCTTGCCGTCAGGGCCGACGATCCGGCCCCGCACCGACACGGGCAGCCGCCCCTGGCTGATGCGGTGGGACCACGCGTCGTCGCCGGTGCTGCCGGCGGGTGCGTGGGCGACGCTGCCGAGCGGCGAGGTCTCGGTCATGCCCCAGGCGTGCAGGACGGTGATCCCGTGGCGCTCCTCGAACGCCCGCATCAGCGACGGCGGGCAGGCCGAGCCGCCGATGACCACCCGGTGCAGCGAGGACACGTCGCGCGGGTTGGCGTCGAGCTCTTGGAGCAGCCCCTGCCAGATGGTGGGCACGGCGGCGGCGAAGGAGGGGCGCAGCGTCTCGATCATCTCCGCCAGCGGCGCGGGTTGCAGGAACCGGTCGGGCATGATCAGTGGGGCGCCCGCCATGAACGCGGCATACGGCAGCCCCCATGACATCGCGTGGAACATCGGGACGACGGCGAGGCAGCGGTCGCCCTGCGTCATGCCCATGCCATCGGTCGTCATGACCTGCATGGAGTGCAGCCAGATCGAGCGGTGGCTGTAGACGACGCCCTTGGGGTCGCCGGTGGTCCCGGAGGTGTAGCACATGGCGGCGGCGTCGCGCTCGTCGACTTCTGGCCAGTCGAAGGTGTCGGGCTGCCCGTCGAGCAGCGCGTCGTAGCGGTGCACCTCGACGCCCTCGGCCGCGAGGCCGCCCGGGTCGCCGCCCGCCACGATGACATGGCGCACCGTGCTCAGGCTGGGCAGCAGCGGCGCGAACAGCGGCAGCAGCGAGGCGTCGACGATGACGACGTGGTCCTCGGCGTGCCCGGCGATGTATGCGATCTGGTCGGCGGGGAGGCGGATGTTGAGCGTGTGCAGCACGGCGCCCATCGCGGGCACGGCGAGGTACGCCTCCAGGTGCTCCTGGTTGTTCCACTGGAACGTCGCGACGCGCTGGTCGGCGTCGACCCCGAGACCGCGCAGGGCGTGGGCGAGGCGGGCGGCCCGCCGACCCGTGTCGCGGAAGCTCACGCGCCGCGGCTCCGCGCCGGTCCAGGTGGTGACGGCCTCGCCGCCGTGGACGGTGCTGCCGTAGCGGACCAGATCACCAATGGACATCGGTGCGTCCTGCATGGTGCTGCGCATGTGTCCTCGCCCCTTACCTGGTTGTGACGTCGATCACATCAGACTAGAGGGAAGCACCGCGCCCCGTACAGCGAAGCGGATCCCCCAATGTGAACGCCGGAGATCCACATGCTGTTGAGGTGCCGGGCCGGGCGGACCCCGGACGGGACATGCTTCGGCGGTCCAATGCCCGACCGGCATCGACGCGGGCGCAGCGCCCTCGCAGTCGCTCAGTCGTTCCCGGTGCCATCGGCGGCACGGGCGAGCGCGGTGATCGCCGCCCCCTGCATGCGGTGCAGATCGCCGACCTCCCGGCGCAGCGCCCTGATGTGCGCGGGCCGCATCGGCCGGGACCGCAGCGGGTGCCATAGCGCCCGGAAGAGCAGCTGGGCCGTCGCCTGCCGGTAGCCCTCGGCCGCCGCTGCGAGTTCAGCGGCGCGCGCACCCAGCACCCCGCCGTCGCGCCGGTCGACGAGCCCGACCACCTCGCACTGCAAGGCCCGCACCTCGGCGCCGCCCGCGAAGTCCAGCACGCGGCGGGGGATCCCGGCGGACAGCGCCGCGACGACGAAGTCCGCGAGCACCTGCTGCTGCACCTGCTCGGCGTCGCGGCCGTCGTCCAGCCTCGCTGTGACACCCAGCTCCGCCGTGGCGAGCAGGCGCGGACCGACCAGGTACTGCGCCGGGCGCCCGCCGGTGCGCGGCGCCACCTCCGCGAGTGCGGCGCGGACCGCCGCCATCCGGTGCAACTCCGCCATGACGGCGGCGCGCAGCTCCCGCCGCTGCTGGTTCCCCGCGACATAGGTGGTGACCGCGGCGCCGATGACGCCTCCGCCCGTTGTGTACGCCAACTCCAGCCAACCCGCCATCCGGGTGCTCCTTCACACGTCAACGGGCCTCAGGCCCGCCGGGGCGGCGAGCACCGCGGCGGTGGAGGCCCTGAGGGGAGGACGGCGCCGCCCCGGCTGCTGCGGGGCGCCGCGGGAGACCGCGGAGCGCGGACGGCGGTCCGGCGGAGTGCCGACGACGGACAGCGGACCACGCAGGGCGGGCCGTGACCAGCGGACCGCGCACGGCTACACGTGGTCAGGCCGCCGCTGCGAGGCGCTTGGCGAACTCGGCCGCTGCCGCTCGCGGATCGGGTGCCTCGGTGATGGCGCGCACCACGACCACCCGGCGGGCGCCAGCGGCGAGCACCAGGCCGAGGTTCGCGAGGTCGATCCCGCCGATGCCGAACCACGGGCGCGGGGGCGCCAGCGCAGCGGTCGACTCCAGCAGGCCCAGCCCGGCAGCGGGCCGTCCGGGCTTGGTCGGGGTGGCCCAGGCCGGGCCCACGCAGAAGTAGTCGACACCGTCCTGCTCCGCTGCCGCCGCAGCCATCGCGGGGTCGCTGTTGGAGCGGCCGATGAGCGGGTCGTCGCCGATGATGGCGCGCGCGGCGGGCACCGGAAGGTCGTTCTGGCCCAGGTGCAGGATGTCGGCGCCTGCGGCATAGGCGATGTCGGCGCGATCGTTGACGGAGAGCAGCGCCCCGTGGGTGTCGCACACCTCGCGCATGGCGGCGAGGCACGCCAGCTCCTCGCGCGCCTCCAGGGTCTTGTCGCGCAACTGCACGATGTCGACCCCGCCCGCGAGGGCGGAGTCGAGGAACTCCGTGAGGTCGCCGCGCTCGCGCCGGGCATCGGTACACAGGTACAGCCGAGCGGACCGCAGCCGCTCGCGCACGTCGGTAATCACGCGGCCCACCGTAATGCAGGCCGCGATCGGCGCCCCGCGAAGCCCCTCGGGCAAGGGGGTCCGGGGGTCAGATGGCGAGGGCCTGCGCTCTGCGGCGGACCTCGGTGCCGCGGTTCTGCGCCAGCGCCTGGACCGGCGACCCGGGCAGGCTGGGGTCCTCGGTGAACAGCCAGCGCAGGGCCTCATCGGCACTGAAGTGGCAATCTGCCAGCAGCGTGAGGGTGCCCGGCAGGCCCTTGATGACATCGCCGTCGGCGATGAACTCCGCGGGCACCGAAACCTCGCCGCGGCGGGTGACTCCGATGAGCTTGTGGTCCCTGATGAACTGCTTGACCCGGTTGGGGCTGGTGTCGAGCGCCTTCGCCGCCTCGCGGAGGGTCAGCCATTCGCCGACCAGGGTGTCGGTCTCGTGATCGATCTCAGTCACGGAACCAATCTCCCACAAATCCCCCTGCGCAAAACCAGTTCGGCGCGGCATATCGCTGATGGCGAAGCGGCGCGGGCCGGGCGCCCGAGCGGAGTCCCGCCCAAGGGCCGCGAATCCGGCGCGGCTAGACTGGCAGGCGCAGAACCTGAGAAAACCCCGCGGGAGCCCGGTGCCACCGGGCTGAGAGTGAGGCTGCGGAGCCTCTGACCGCATGAACCTGATCCGGGTAATTCCGGCGAAGGGAGTGGAGCCCGCCATCATGGATTCCCCGCACACCCGCGGCGCCGACGTCGTCGTTGTCGGCGACGGCCTCATCGGCCTCGTCACCGCCTGGCGCGCTGCGCAGCAAGGACTCAAGGTCGCCGTCGTTGCGCCCGACCCGCCGGTCGACGGCTCCGCATCCGGCACCGCGGCGGGCATGCTGACCCCCGCCACCGAGGCGACCTTCGGCGAAGAGCCCCTGATGCGGTTCGGCATCGCCTCGCGCGACCGCTACCCCGCCTTTGTCGAGGAGCTGCGCGCCGACAGCGGAACCGACCCCTGCTTCCGCACCGGGGGCACCCTCCAGGTCGCGTTCGACACCGACGACCTGTCCAAGCTCACCGAACTCGGCGAGCTCCAGACCCGCCTGGGCCTCGACTGCGCGCGCCTCACCGGCCGCGAGGCCCGGCGCATGGAACCGATGCTGGCGCCCTCGGTGCGCGGCGGGCTGTTCGCGCCGGACGACCACTCGGTCGACCCCAGGGAGCTGCGCAGGGCGCTCGGCGCCGCCGCCGGGCGCCGCGGCGTCGCGCGCGTGCCCGAAGCGGTCGCCGAGGTGCTGGTCGACGCCGACCGCGCAATGGGCGTCCTCCTGGCGTCCGGCACGCGCATCGACGCCGACCAGGTGGTCCTCGCCGCCGGCGCCTGGACCGCCGCCCTCGGCGGGGTGCCGGCCGGGGTCGTCCCGCCGCTGCGCCCGGTGAAAGGCCAGCTGCTGCGGTTGCGCACCCCCGACGGCGAACCGCCCATCGTCGGCCGGACAGTGCGCGGCCTGGTCCGCGGCTCGCCCGTCTACCTGGTGCCGCGCGCTTCGGGCGAGGTCGTCCTCGGCGCCACGCAGGAGGAGCTGGGCGGCGACACCCGGCTGACCGCGGGGGGCCTGTGGGAGGTGCTGCGCGACGGCAGGGAGCTGGTGCCCGGCGTCACCGAACTGGAGGTCGCCGAGGCGTGCGTGGGGCTGCGCCCCGGCTCCCCCGACAACGAACCCCTGCTCGGCCCCACCCGCATCGCCGGACTGCACCTCGCCGCCGGGCACTTCCGGCACGGAGTGCTGTTCACCCCCGCCACCGGCGACGCCATGGCGGCCGTGCTGACCGGCAAGGCGCTGCCCGAGTTCGCCCGCCGGTTCGCCGCCGACCGAGTCGACCGGACCGCAGACCGGACCGCAGACCGGGCCACCGGCCGGGCCGTAGACCGGACCACCGGCCGGGCCGACCGGGCCGCCGGTACCCGTCCCGACCACGCCCCCATCGGAGGAGGAGCCGCGTGCTGAACGTCATCGTGAACGGCGAGAACCGCGAGATCGCCCCCGGCAGCACCGTCGCCGACGTCGTCCGCTCGCTCACCGAGGCGACGCGCGGAGTGGCCGTCGCCGTCAACGACGAGGTCGTGCCCCGCACCGGCTGGTCCGGGCGGCACGTGACCGACCACGACCGGGTCGACGTCCTCACCGCAGTCCAAGGAGGCTGACCGCCATGACCACAGCACCCGCCCACGCCGAAACCGCGCCGGCAGCCGACCACGACCCGCTGGTCATCGCCGGGGAGCCGTTCGGGTCGCGGCTCATCATGGGCACCGGCGGCGCGCCCTCCCTGAGCGTCCTCGGCGACGCCCTCGTCGCCTCGGGGACCGAGATGACCACCGTCGCCATGCGCCGTGTCGCCCCCGGCGCGGACGGCTCGGTGTGGGACGTGCTGGAGCGCAACGGCATCCGGCCGCTGCCGAACACCGCCGGATGCTTCACCGCGGCCGAGGCGCTGCGCACCGCCCGCCTCGCCCGCGAGGCGCTCGACACCTCATGGGTGAAGCTGGAGGTCGTCGCCGACGAACGCACCCTGCTGCCCGACCCGGTCGAGACCCTCGACGCCGCCGAGCAGCTCGTCGACGACGGGTTCACCGTGCTGCCCTACACCAACGACGATCCGATCCTGGCCCGCCGGCTGGAGCAGGCCGGGTGTGCCGCCGTCATGCCGCTGGGGGCGCCCATCGGCTCGGGGCTCGGCATCCGCAACCCGCACGCCATCGAGCTGATCGTCGCCGACGCCGGGGTGCCGGTGATCCTCGACGCCGGGATCGGCACCGCCAGCGAGGCGGCGCTGGCGATGGAGCTGGGGTGCGACGCCGTGCTGCTGGCCACCGCTGTCACCCGGGCGAAGGACCCCGTTCGCATGGCGGGGGCCATGCGCGCCGCCGTGGCCGCCGGCCGGTCGGCGCGGCTCGCCGGGCGGATCCCGGTCCGCCGCTACGCGCACGCCTCCTCCCCCGCGGCCGACCAGTAGCCCTGCCGGCCCTACCGGTCCTGCCGGCCTCGCGCCGATCTCGACGAAGCGGTTCCCTCGCCGGCGGGCGAGGGGCGCGGGGCGGGTGGGAGAGGGCTCTGGGGGCCGCGGGCCCGACGGGACCGCGGGCGGGAGCGGCGTCCGGCGCGGCGCTTTTCAGTACCCCGCCACACCGGGAGTACTCGGTCCCATCACAGTTATCCGCATTCCCCCCTAAACTCAGCACCGTGGACATGACAACAGCCGACTCCCTCGTCGGCGCGACCCTCGACGGCCGCTACTTCGTCGAGTCGCGCATCGCCGGTGGCGGCATGGCGACCGTCTATGTCGCGCACGACCAGCGCCTTGGGCGCCGCGTGGCGCTCAAGGTCATGCATGCTTCGCTGGCGGCCGACCCCCAGTTCGTGCGGCGATTCATCAACGAGGCGCACTCGGTCGCCAAACTCTCGCACCCCAACGTCGTCCAGGTCTTCGACCAGGGGACCGACCAGGGGCACGTCTACCTCGCGATGGAGTACATCGAGGGCCGCACGCTGCGCGACCTCCTCGACGGCCGCGGCCGGCTCGCGCCGCGCGACGCGCTCCAACTCCTCGCCCCCGTGCTCGCGGCGCTGGGCGCTGCGCACCGCGCCGGAATGGTGCACCGCGACGTCAAACCCGAGAACGTCCTGCTGACCCCCGATGGCAGGGTCAAGGTGGCCGATTTCGGCCTGGCCCGCGCCACCGAGGGCGCCAACCAGGGCATGACCAGCACGGGCGCCCTCATGGGCACGGCGGGCTACCTCGCGCCGGAGCAGATCACCGACAGCACCGCCGATGCCCGCAGCGACGTCTACGCCGCCGGGATCCTGCTGTACGAACTGCTCACCGGCAGCCAGCCCTACCAGGGCGACAGCCCCATCGCCGTCGCCTACCAGCACGTCAACGACGACGTCCCGGCGCCGTCGGCGAAGGTCGGCGGCGTCCCGCCCGAGGTCGACGCCCTGGTGGTCGCCGCCACCCGGCACGACCCCGCCGAGCGGCCCGCCGACGCCGGGGGGTTCCTGGCGCGGCTGCTCGAAGTCCTCGGCCCCATGCCGGAGACCGGCCCGAACATGCCGCTCACCTACGCCACCGCCGCGATGGGACACGACTCCCCCGGCGGCAGCGGCGGCAGCGGCGGCAACCAGACCCTCGTGGTCGACATCGACCCCGCCGACCTGCAACCGCGCGAGGGCCCGCCAGCACGCCGCACCCGCAACTACCCGATGATCCTCGTCGGCGCGGTCGTCGCCGCGGCGCTGCTCGCGTTCGGCTGGTGGATGCTGATGGGCCGCTACGCGGAGGTGCCCGAACTCGTGGGCATGAGCGAGGACCAGGCCCTCGGCGCGCTGCGCGACTCCGGCCTGAAGATGAAGGTCAGCGACGACCGCCGGTACAGCGACGACGCCGACGACGGCGAGATCGCGGCGGCCGACCCCGGTGTCGGCGCCAGCATCCTGCCCAACGAGATCGTGACGGTCACCCTGTCCAAGGGGCCGCAGAACGTGCCGATGCCCGACGTCGTGGGCGAGTCCGCCGGCGACGCACGCAAGACCCTCGAGGACGCCGGCATCACCGACATCAAGGAGAAGAAGGAGGAGTCCTTCGACCAGCCCTCCGGGACCGTCCTGTCGACCGACCCGCCCGCCGAGGAGGAGGCCGACCGCGAGGGCACCGTCACTCTGTCCGTCGCCGCCGGGTTCGAGGCGCCCAAGGTCGTGGGCATGAAGGAGGGCGACGCGCGCAGCGCGTTGGAGGACAGCAAGCTGAAAGTCGACGTCGTGCAGGAGTCCAGCGACGACGTCGCCAAGGGCCAGGTCATGAAGCAGGACCCCAAGGCGGGCGGCAAGGTCGACTCCGGCGACACCGTCACCATCACGGTGTCCACGGGGCCCGAGCAGGTCAAGATCCCCGACATCCGCGGCATGAAGGTCGGCGCCGCGAAGAAGAAGCTCGAAGATCTCGGTTTCAAGGTGAAGGTGAACCGGGTCATCGGCGACCGGGTCGGCGAGTTCAACCCCAAGGGCGAGGCGAAGAAGGGCGCCGAGGTCGAGATCTGGACCTCGCCGTTCGGCGGCCGCGACGGCGGCAGGGGCGGCAACCGGGGCAACGACGACGACGATTGAGGCGGGCCCCGCCCGGCAGCGCGGTGCGTAGTCGTCGCCCGGAGCCGCCGCACCTGGGTGCGGCGGCTACCGGGCGACAATCCGATGCCGCTCCCCTCCACCGGCGGTCCCGGACCTTCGCCCGAATAACCGCCGACCTGCGACATCGGCTCTCCCCCCGCGGGCGGTACCGCCGGATCGACCGTTCGGCCCCACCCTGCGGGTCCGATCCGGCTTGAGCGCCTGCCGTTCACCCTAGAACCTCGTGGCGCACTGTCGCCTCGCGAATACCATCCGGTTCGCCGGATGGCACGAAAGCGGCGCCGATCGGCGTCCGCCGTTCGGTGAACGGCGCATTCCGCGCGACGAGCGGTCGTCAATCCGCGGGGCGCGTCCGCGCTGCCGCAGCGGGGCGTGCCACGTGCATCCGGTCCAGCATCGCCTCGACGGCGCCGGGGCGGCTGCGCGGCGTCGCGAGGGACACCAGCACCATCGCGGCGGTGACCAGCAGCAGCATCGGCGGGACGGGCGCGGCGGGCAGGTCGGCCAGCGGCCCCGGCAACCGGAGCAGGTCCGCCTCCGCCGCGAGGCACACCGCCATGCCCGCCAACCCGGTGATGAGCCCCACCGCGACACCGGGCGCGGTCAGGCCGCGCCACCACAGGCCCAGCAGCAGCATCGGGGCGACGGTCACCGCCGTCAGCGCGAGCGCGGGCACCACCGGCGTCAGCACGCTCCACTGGGCGACGCCGGGCACCAGGGCGAGCACCAGGACCGGTATCCCCATCGCCAGGACGACGCCAAGGCGGAACATCCCCGCGCCCCCGCCGAGCATGCACTGGGTGATGGTGCCGCCGAGCGCCCTGCACAGCGCTGCGGACACCGACAGGACCGCGACGGCGGCACCCAGGCCGATGAGCACCGTCAGCACGTCGCCGTACGGTCCGGGCAGCAGGCGCTGCGGCAGAATCAGCAGGGCGGCGTCGGCCTGCCCGGCGGCGACCACGTCGGAGGCCCGGTCGCGCGCCAGCCAGCCCAGGACCAGCGGGGCCGGCATCGCCGCGCCGAGCAGCCCCGCCACGGCGAGCACGGTCCGGCGCGCCTCGCGCGCGCCCCGCGCCGCCGAGAGGCGCCCGATGAACTGCGGGATCCCCACGATGCCGAGCGCGAGCGCGACGTGCAGGGACAGCACGCCCGCCGGTGTGTCGAGCCGCGGCGGGCCGACCCCCGCGATCCCGTCGCCCGGCGGCTGGTGGGCTGTCAGCGGTGCGGCCGACAGGTCGGGGGCGCGTTCCGGTGCGCCGAGGAGCCACACCGCCGCGAGCACCGCGGCGGGCACCGCCAGGGCGAGGAGTTTGATCCAGAACTGCGCGGCCTGGAACCCGGTCGCGCCCCCGCCGCCCAGGACGATCACCAGCGTCACCCCGAACAGCACCGCCCAGCCGAGCCACGCCGGCAGCCCCGCCAGCCGGTCCACCAGCAGCCCCGCCGCCAGGTACTGCGCGACGAGGTACAGCCACCCGGCGAACACCACGCAGGCGCTGACGATGCGGCGGACCTTGCGCGAACCCAACCGCCACTCCGCGAAGTCCGACGGGCTGTACACCCCGGAGCGCCGCAGCGGGGCCGCGACCAACGTGGTGAGCAGGCAGAATCCGATGCACAGGCCCGACGCCACCCAGATCGCGCCGGCACCGTGGACCAGCACGACCACGGCGGCGCCGAGGAACGCCACGGCCGAGAACATCTCGCCGCTGACGCAGGCCGCCGAGCAGAGCGCCGAGACCGGCCGGGCGGCGGCGCTGAAGTCCGAGCGCCCGGCGGAGCGCGAATGCATGCCGCCCGCCACCGGGACCGCGATGGCGACGAGCCCGAGTAGCGCCCCGCCGACAACGTGGTCGATCACGGCGGGCCCCCGTTCCGCGGGGCGTCAGCCACGGCCGTCCCCCTCCTCCCGCCGTTCGACGCGCCGGACGTAGCCCACCAGGACGAGCAGGGACGCGGCTGGCAGCAGCGCGAGCAGCATCAGCCGCGCCGCCTCGGGCAGGCCGCCGCCCCCGCCGGGCCGCACGGCCGGCAGCGCCGGGAGGACGGCGGTGAGCACGACGACGGCGCCCAGCACCGCCAGGCCGCCGAGCAGCTGGCACCGGATCGCGCGGCGGGCCGCGCGCCGTTCGGACGGGCCGCCCGCCATCGCGGCGGCGCCGCCCTCGCGGGCCGCCAGCGCGCGCCGGGTCGCCGGTGCGACCACGACGGCGCGCTCCGGTGGGCGGGGACGGGCGTCCTCTGGCTCGGGCATCAGGGGTTCTCCTCCCGCCATCCGCCGCGGACGAGCTGGTCGCGGACCTCGCGGTGCTGCCTGCGGCTGACCATCAGCAGTTCGCCGCCGACCCGCACCCGCATGCGCGCCCCCTCGACCAGCAGTTCGGAGACGTGCCGCGACGCGACCAGCACACTGCGGTGGATCCGCACGAACCCGGCACCGGACCACTGGGTCTCCAGCGCGCCCAGCGACGCGCGCACCAGGTGCCGGGTGTCGGCCGTGCGCAGCCGGACATAGTCGCCCTGCGCCTCGGCGTAGTAGATGTCGCGGATGTCGATGAGCTGGGTGCGCCCACCCAGTTCCACGGCGACGCGGCGCGGCTCCGCTGTGCCCCCGTGCAGCGCCGCCAGCCGCCCGATGGTCTCGGCGAGGCGCTCCTCCCTGAGCGGCTTCAGCAGGTAGTCGACCGCGCGCAGGTCGAAGGCCGTCACCGCGAAGTCGTCGTGCGCCGTGACGAACACGACGGACGGCGGGTCGGCCAGCGCCGCGACGAACCGGGCGAGGTCGATGCCGCTGGGGCCGGGCATCCGGACGTCCAGGAAGAGGGCGTCGAACGGGGCGCCGGCCTCGACGGCGTCGCTCACGCTGCGCAGCGCGCGGGCGGCGTCGACGGCCGTGGCGACCTCGGCGACGCGGGGGTCGGCCTGCAACAGGAAAGCGGTCTCTTCGAGGGCAGGGGGCTCGTCGTCCACAGCGAGGACGCGCAACATGGGTCGAGGATGTCCGAGCCGGGCGCCGCGCGCAAGCGGTTCGCCGCAAACCGCGCCAAACCCCCAGGGGACCGGCGCCGGGGCGCCGGAATGCCGCCTGCGCCGCCCTTTCCGGCCGATGCGGACGGTGCTGCCGGTGCTGCCGGTGCGCCTGGTCCACCCGATGCGCCCGGTGCGGTCGATCAGTGCCCGCCGTGGCGGAACTTGGGGATGCGCAGGTTGACCTTTGTGCCCGCGTCGCGCTCGGTCTCCACGACCAGCCCGTAGGCGTCGCCGAACATGGCGCGCATCCGCTCGTCGACGTTTGCCAGGCCGATGCCGTCGGAGCCGGCGGCGCGCCCCGCCAGGATGGCGCTGACGTGGTCGGGGGCGATCCCGGCGCCGTCGTCCTCCACGCTGATGCGCGCCTCGGCCCCCGCGTCGCGCGCGATGACGCTGATGCTCCCGCCGCCGGGGCGGCCCTCCAACCCGTGCCGGACGGCGTTCTCCACCAGCGGTTGCAGGCACAGGAACGGCACTTCCACGTTCAGGACCTCCGGGGCGACCCGCACCGTGAGCCGCAGCCGGTCGCCGAACCGGGCGCGTTCGAGCGCCAGGTAATGGTCGATGGCGCGCAGCTCCTCGTCCAGCGTCGTGAGGTTGCGGGCACCGCGGAACGAGTAGCGGGCGAAGTCGGCGAAGTCCAGCAGCAGCCCCCGCGCCCGGACCGGGTCCGTGCGCACGAAGGACGCGATGGTGGTCAGGCAGTTGTAGACGAAGTGCGGCGAGATCTGGAGGCGCAGCGCCCGCAGCTTGACGTCGGCGAGCCGGGCCCGGGTCTCCGCGAGTTCGGCGAGTTCGAGCTGGCCGGACGCCCAGTGCGCGAGCTCCGTCGCCGCGTCGACGAGGGAGGCGGTGGCGAACTCGGTGAACACCAGCAGGGCGCCGACCACGGTCCCGTCCACGACCAGGGGGACGGTGATCACCGCGCGCACCGGGCACCCCGGCACCGCGCAGTCGAGCCGGTCGTCCACGTGGGGCCGGGCGTCGCGCAGCGAGGCCGCGGCGAACTCCATCGACGCCGCGGCGTGCCCGGCGTCCGGCCCGCTCCAGGCGAGCAGGGACTCGGTGTCGACCAGCGCCACGGCGCGGCCGCCGACCAGCGCGCGCAGGTGCCGCACCGCGAGGCGGGCGGAGTCGCGGCTCAGGCCCTTGCGCAGGTCGGTCGCTGCCAGGGCGGCGGTCCGCAGGATCGTCCGGGTCGCCTCGGTGTCGACGGCGCGCCGGGCCCGCAGCCGCCACAGCACCGCGGCCGCGCAGCAGAGCGCCGTGAGGGCGCTTGCGGCGGCGGTCGCGACGTAGAGCATGCGCCTCAAGGTAAAGCAGCGGGGGCGGCGCGGCACCAGGGACCGCCGCATTGCGGCCGCCGGCGGTGGGTCCCCGGGGCGGGCCGGCCGCGGGCGGGCGCAGACGGGGGTTCAGCCGAGCGGCGGGCCCTCGCCGGGTTCCTCCTGGTAGGAGTAGCGCTGCTCGGCCCAGGGGTCGGCGCGATTGTGGTACCCGCGCTCCTCCCAGAACCCGCGCCGGTCGGCGGTCAGGTACTCGACCGCGCGCAGCCACTTCACGCTCTTCCAGCCGTACAGGTGCGGCACGACCAGCCGCAGCGGGTAGCCGTGCTCGGGCGGCAGGCGCGCGCCGTCGCGGTGGGTGGCCAGCATGACGCCGGACCGCAGGAAGTCGTCGATGCGCACGTTCGCGCTGTAGCCGTACTCGGCCCACGCCATGACGTGGGTGGCGTCGGGGTGCGGCGGGGCCAGCTCGACCAGCAGGGACGCGGCGACACCCGTCCACCGGGCGTCGTGGATGGTGAACTTGGTCACGCAGTGGAAGTCGGAGACGGACTCCGTCGCGGGCAGCGACTCGAACTCCGGCCAGGTCCACCGGTGCGCCCCCGCCGACTCGGTCGCGCCGTAGACCTGGAAGTCCCACCGCTCGGGGCGGAAGCGCGGAACGGGACCGTAGTGCATGGTCGGCCATTCGCGGGGGACATGCTGGCCTGGAGGCAGTCGCCGGTCCGGCACGCGCCCTCCTTCGTCGCCTCGTCGCAATGGTCCGTCGATCCTGTCAGTGCGCCGCGCGGGCGCCGCCGCGGCCCCGCCGCGACGGTGCGGCGCCGACCGTGCGCTATAGTCACTCACATGCAGCGGAATTTTTGGCGCTTTTATGGCTACCGGCCCTTGGGTTGGACGGTTGCCCGTAAAGCGCTGCGCTGATACGGACGACTTCCGAAGAGCCCCGGGCCGACAGGCCCGGGGCTCTTTTGCGTCTGCACCACCCCCGCCGCTCACCGCGGGCGAACCGCTCCACTCTCTCAACCGCCGACTCAACCGCAGACTCAACCGCCGATAGGAACACTCCATGGTCATCGTGCTGGGGCCCGAAGCCACACCCGACAACATCGTCGCCATCGTCGACCTCGTCAACGACGCGGGCGGCGAAGCCTATGTGACGCGCGGTGTCAGCCGCACGATCGTCGGCCTCGTCGGCGACGTGGAGCGTTTCGAGAACCTCAACCTGCGCACACTCCCGGGGGTGCACGACGTGCTGCGAATCTCGGCGCCCTACAAGCTGGTGAGCCGGCAGAACCACGACAGCCGGACGGTGGTGAGCGTGGCGGGCGTGCCCATCGGCGGCGACTCCGTCACCCTGATCGCCGGGCCGTGCGCGGTGGAGACCCCCGACCAGACCATGGAGGCGGCCCGCATGGCGCAGGCCGCGGGGGCGGCGCTGCTGCGGGGCGGCGCGTTCAAGCCGCGCAGCTCCCCCTACGCCTTCCAGGGCCTCGGCGAGGTCGGCCTGAAGATCCTCGCCGACGTGCGCGCCGAGACCGGCCTGCCCATCGTCACCGAGGTGGTCGACGCCGCGGACGTCGACCTGGTCGCCTCCTACGCCGACATGCTCCAGGTCGGCACCCGCAACATGCAGAACTTCGCACTGCTCCAAGCGGTCGGCGCGGCCGGCAAGCCGGTCATGCTCAAGCGCGGCATGTCGGCCACCATCGAGGAGTGGCTGATGGCGGCCGAGTACATCGCGCAGCGCGGCAACCTCGACATCGTGCTGTGCGAGCGCGGGATCCGCACCTACGAGAAGGCCACCCGCAACACCCTCGACATCAGCGCGGTGCCGGTGGCGCAGAACCTCACCCACCTGCCGGTGATCGTCGACCCGTCGCACTCGGGCGGCAAGCGCGACCTGGTCCTGCCGCTGTCGCGGGCGGCGGTCGCGGTGGGCGCCGACGGGGTGATCATCGACGTGCACCCGCACCCCGAGACAGCGCTGTGCGACGGCCCGCAGGCGCTGGTCGGCTCGGACCTCGCCGAGCTCGCCGACCTCATGGACACCCTCCCGGCGCTGCTGGGCCGGACCCGCACCAAGGGCCCGGTCGCGGCACCCGCCGGGGTGTGACCGCCACCGGCGCTCCGGGTCGCCCCGGAGCGCCGGTGCTCACTGCTCCTGCTCACTGCTCCTGCTCACTGCTCCCTGCTCACTGCTCCCTGCTCCCTGCTCCCTGCTCCTGCATCGACTCGGCGCCCAGGAAGCTGGGCTTGTGCAGCTGCGCGGTCGACACCAGGTACTCGGCGAGCTCCTCGGCGTCGAGGCGCTTCTCGATCTGGCGCAGGTCCGGGATCTTCGCTGCGGTCTCGACCTGGCGCGGGGTGAGCATGGTGCAGCAGTCCTCGTCGGGCAGCTCCGAGATGGCGAGCGTGCCGATGCGGCGCGCCTGGTCCATGATCTCGGTCTTGTCCATGCCGATGAGCGGGCGCATGATCGGCAGGTCGACGGCGTCGTCGAGCGCGGTGATGTTGGTCAGGGTCTGGCTCGACACCTGACCGAGGGCGTCGCCGGTGACCAGGGTCTCCGCGCCGAGGTTGTCGGCCATGGCCTCGGCGGTCTTCAGCATCAGCCGGCGCTGCGCCACGATCTGGAGCCGCTCGATGCCGGCGCTCTTGATCTGCTGCTGGGCCTTGCCGAACGGCACCACGAACAGCCGCGACCCGCTCTGGTAGCGGTCGAGCTGGCGGACCAGGCTGTACGCCTTGTAGATGGACTCCGGGCCGGTGAACGGCATGCCGGAGAAGTGCAGGTAGTCGACCTTGAGCCCGCGGCGCATCATGCGGTGCGCCGCCACCGGGGAGTCGATGCCGCCCGACATGAGCACCAGGCCGCGCCCGCTCATGCCCACCGGCAGGCCGCCCTGGCCGGGCATGCCGTCGGTGAAGACGAACACCTCGTCCTTGTCGACCTCGATGAACACGGTGTTGTCGGGGCGCTTGAGCCGCACCGGGTAGTCGTAGGCGTCCTTGATGGCGGACCCCACGTGGATGGCGATCTCGGACGAGCTGAGCGGGAACCGCTTGTCGCGGCGGCGGGCCCGGACGGCGAAGCTGCCGTGGCGGTCGCCCATGGAGCGCACCGCGACCTCGGTGACGGCGTCGATGTCCTTCGGGACCCGGCGCACCAGGTGCACCCACACGACGCCCATGACGTTGGTCATGCGCTCGCCGAGTTCGGCGACCCGGAGGTCGGATGCGTCGTCCATGCGGATGACGATGACGCCCTTGCGCTGCGAGATGCGGATCTCGCCGAGGCCCCGCGCCGCGGCCCTGATGTTGTTGTGCAGCCGCCGCTCGAAGAGCTGCCGGTTGCTGCCCTTGAGCACGATCTCGCCGAGCTTCATGAGGACGCACAGCTCGCCGAGCCCACGGGCGGCGCCACCGGCGGGCTCGGCGACTGCGGTGGTCTGCGGCGTAGCGGACATGGCGGTACCTTCCAGGGTTCTGCTCCGGCTCGACCTGCCCTCGCGCGCGTCGGGCGGGGGCATCAGTCAATTATCGGTCACCCGCCGAACCCGTCGGACCGTCGCCCCCTCCCCCGCGCACCGCGTCCGGCTCGCTCAAGCCCAAGACCCCGGAGGAGATCGGGCCCCTCCCCGCGCACCGCGTCCGGGCCTCCCCTGCCGGGCGGCTGCCAGGCGGCTGCTAGGCGGCGAGCCTGCGGCGCAGCAGCGCCGAGCACTGGTCGACCGCGATGATCAGCACGAGGACCACGGTGATGTGCGTCAGCATTTCGTCGAACTGGAACGACTTGATCGACTGGTTGATGAGCAGGCCGATACCGCCGGCCCCCACCAGTCCGAGCACCAGCGAGGAGCGCACGTTGACGTCGAACCGGTACAGCAGCAGGCCGACGAGCTGGGAGGTGACGGTCGGCAGTGTGGCGTGCGCGACGACCTGGGCCCGGCCCGCCCCGGCGGTGCGCAGCGCGTCGCGCGGACCCTGGTCGGCCTCCTCCATCGCCTCGGCCCACAGCTTGCCCATGACCCCGGTGTTGTGGCAGATGAGGGCGAGGACCCCGGCGAACGGGCCGAGTCCGACGGCGGTGACGAAGATCAGCGCGAACACGATGTCGGGCACCGCCCGCAGGAACGACAGGACCGAGCGCGCCGCCTGGTAGACGACGCTGTGCTGGGTGGTGGTCCGCGCGGCGAGGACGGCGAGGACCAGCGCGAACGGCACCGACACCGTGGTGCCCAGAAGCCCGATCCACAGGGTCACCAGGGTCGCCTCCAGGCTGGGGCGCAGCACGGTGTCCCAGGTGACGTCGGGCGGGAACGCCTCGCTGAGGAAGCGGGCCATGCCCTCCCAGCCCTGCACGAGCAGGCCCGGTTCGAACTCGGTACCGCGGACGGCGAGCGCGTGCAGGGCGATGAGGACGCCGACCGCGCACGCCGTCCACACCCAGCGGCCCACACGCGCCGGGTCGGCGGGGACGGCCATGCGCTCGACGGGGTGCCCGCCGGTCGCGGCGGGATCCCCGGCAGGATCCTCGGCGGGGCGCCCGTCGTGGGGCCCGTCGGGGTGCTCCTCGTGGTGCCCGTCGGGGGCTGCGGGCGGGCCGGCGCGGTCGCCGGACGCGGTGCGCGGGTTCATGCGGGCTCCTCGATGGGCTCGGGGGCGTACAGTGCGTCGACCGCGTCGTGGCCGACCCGGTCGGCAGGCTCGGACCAGGCGATCCCGCCGTTCACCAGGCCCACCACCCGGTCGGCGTGGCGCAGCGCGAGGCCCGGCTGGTGCAGGACCGCGGCCACCGCCAGCCCCCGGTTCGCGGCGAGGTCGGCGAGCAGGCCCATTACCTGCTCGGCGGCGCTGGGGTCGAGCGCGGACACGGGTTCGTCGGCGAGGAGCACCGTCGGCCGCTGGCACAGTGCCCTGGCGATCGCGACCCGCTGCTGCTGGCCGCCGGAGAGCCGCCCGGCCCGTTCCAGTGCCTTGTCCGCCATACCGACCCGGTCCAGGCAGGCCATCGCCTCTTCGCGCAGCGCGCGCGGGAAGAAGACGGGGTGCAGCGCCGCCGGTCCGAGCCGCGCCAGCGCGCCGCTGCACACGTTGTCCAGTGCGGTGCGGCGCGGCACGAGGTGGATCTGCTGGAAGACCATCGCCGCCCCGCTGCGGGCGCGCGCCAGCCGCGCGCCGCGGAGCAGGGCCGGGTCGGCGCCGTCGAGGCGGATCGTTCCGCTGTCGGGTTCGGTCAGGCCCGCGACGCAGCGCAGCGCCGTGGACTTGCCCGACCCGTTGGCGCCGAGCAGCGCGACGAGCTCGCCGCGGCGCACCTCCAGGTCGATGCCGTGCAGGACCCGGCGGCCGGAATAGGACTTGACCAGCCCGGCGACGGCGAGCGCCGGTGTGGCGTCCCCGGCAGCGGGGGGCAACACGGTGCCCGCGGGGTCCCGGGCGCTCACACGTCCTCCTCGGTGAGGTCCATCTTCTCTGCGAGCTCGAACAGGGGGCTGTAGGTCTCGTCGTCCACCGCGAGGAGCGGGCCGGGCGGGGTGACGTCGAGGTAGGCGCCGACCTCGCCGATGACCTTCGGGTCGAGGTCGAGCAGCGCCGTGCGCACCGCCTTCTTGAACTCCGGGTCGGCGTTGCCGCGCACGGTGATGGGGTCGTTGGGGATGTCCTCGGACTCCCACACCCTGCGGAAGTCGGCCTCGTCGAAGTGGCCGGCCTCGGTCGCGACGGCGAGCTGCTGGGTGTTGATCTGGGCGGCGTCGACCTTGCCGTTGGCGAGGGCGAGGAGCGCCTCGGGGTGGCCGCCGGCGTAGTCGAGTCGGACGTCGTCCTCGGGGATCTTCGCGTCGGCGAGCGCGGAGCGGGGCAGCACGTCGCCGGAGGTCGAGCCGACCGAGCCGAGTGCGAGGCTGCGCCCCTTGAGGTCGCCGACGGAGGTGATCGACGAGTCCTTCGGCACCCAGATCCCGGCCCGGTAGCTGCTGTGCTCGCCTTCGGCGGTGCCGAAGGACACCAGCGGCTCGGCGTCGGCCCGCTCCTTGGCGAAGACGTAGCCGAGCGGCCCGAACTGGCCGAGTTCGAGCTGGTCGTTGCGCATGGCCAGGACCTCGGCCGCGTAGTCCTCGACGACGGTCACCTCGACCGGGCAGTCGAGCTTCTCCTCCAGCCCCTTGGCGAGGGTCTCGTAGGCGGGGGTGAGCTTGGCGGGGTCCTCGAACGGTTCGATGCCGAAGCGGATCCTGCCGTCCGGGCAGGTGGCGCTGTCGGCCGCCGCGCCGTCGTCCCCGCTGCACCCGGCGAGGGCGGGGAGCAGCAGTGCCGCGGCGGCGATTGCGAGGGCGCGGGCCGGGCGGCGCGCGCGGGGGCGTCGGGTGGTGGTCGGGTCCATCGCGGTGTCCTCCGGCGTCGGGTGGGTCATGCGAGCAGGTCGTCGAGGATGTCGGGGGCCGTTCCGAGGGCGATCGTCATGCCGATCCCCGAGGTGACGGTGACGGCGCGCACCCGTGGGGAGGGCGCCGCCACCAGCAGGTCGGTGGCCGTGCTCGCGGCGTAGACGCCCTGCCAGCGCTGCCGGACCCGCAGCGGGCCGGTGCCGAGCAGCCGCGCGGCCTCGTCCAGGAGGAGTTCGGCGTGGTCCTCGCCGAGGAACGGCTCCACGGTCGGTGCGTAGGTGTGGGTGTCGCCGATCAGCAGTGCGCCGTCGGGGCGCTGGGTGAACATCAGGTTCACCCCGGCCGCGAGCAGTTCGGGGCGCCGTTGCCGGAACCGGGCGCGCAGCGCCGCCCCCGACTCCGTTCCGGCGAACGCCGGGTAGCGGACCAGCGATGTGCCGGTGAGCACGGCCGGCGCGAACGTGCGGTCGCGAGGGCTGTCGACCAACAGCATCTGGAGGGCGCACTGGTGCAGGCCGGCGGCGTCGGCCGCCTCGGGGAACAGGGCGTCGACTTCGTGGCCGGCGCAGACGACGGCGCGCTCGCAGGCGAGGTCGCCGCGGGCGGTGTGCACGACGCCGTCGCCGACTCCGGTGACCGCGGTGTCGTAGACCATCCGGACGCCGGGCTGCGCGGCGAGCCATTCGGCAATCCGGTGCACCGCGTTGCGGGGGTCGACCCGGATGTCCTGCGGGAGGAGCGCCCCGCCGGTGGTCGCCGGGTCGACGCCGGGGACCCGCTCCTCGACCTGGGCGGATGTCAGGAGGTCGACCTCGCCGGGGCCGCGCTGCTCGGCGAGTTCGGCGAGGACGGCCATCTCGGCGGCGTCGCGCGCGACGGCGACGGCGCCCGACCGGGCGAGCCACAGCCCGGTGCGCTCCGCCAGTGCGATCCAGCGCTCCCTGGCCGCCCTGCCCCGGCGGAGGTTCTCCCCGGTCTGCGCCGTGACGCAGCCGTGGCCGAAGTTGCGCACGGAGGCGCCGACGGCGTGGGAGGAGCGTTCCACCACGGTGACCGACAGGCCGCGGTCGTGGGCGTCCACGGCGTGGGCGAGGCCGACGATGCCGGCGCCGACGACGACGAGGTCGCTGCGGGGATGCCCGGTGAGGGGCGTCGATGAGGTGCTCACGGTGCCGACACTGGCCGAGCGAGGGTGCCGACACAAGAGGCTGGACCTCGTTGTACATACAAGTTAACCCGGCATTTTCTCTGGCAGGAGACGATTCATCGGGCGTTCACCGCAGATTCGGGCACGGCGCGCCGCGACTTGTATGATCAACCGCGTGACGATTCCCCTGCATCAGCGCCTCTCCGACGAACTGCGCGCCCGTGTGGCGTCGGGCCGCTGGCAGCGCGGCTTCCGGCTGCCCAGCGAGGCCGAGCTGTGCGCCGAGTTCGGCACCTCCCGCGGCCCCGTGCGCCAGGCGCTGGCGGCGCTGCGCAGCGAGGGGCTGATCACCGGCGGCCGGGGCCGCCCCCCGGAGGTCAGCGGCGCGGTGCCCGCGCAGTCCTTCTCGACCTTCATGTCGTTCAGCGAATGGGCGGCCGGGTCGGGGTTCACCCCCGGCCAGCACACCTACGAGCTGGCGCGCCGCCCGGCCTGCGCCGAGGTCGCCGCGATGCTCGACGTCCCCGCCGACACCCCCGCCGTCGACCTGCTCCGGCTGCGGCTGCTCGACGGCGTCCCCGCCATGATCGAGCGCACCAGCTTCCCCGCGGACGTCGGGCGGCTGCTGTTCGACTTCGACACCGACTCCGGCTCGGTCTTCGCCTACCTGCGCGATCAGGGCGTCCCCCTGGCGCGCGGCCACCACGTGGTCGACGCCGTCGCCGCCGACCCCTTCGACAGCGACGCGCTCCAGGTGCCCGAGGCGGCGCCGCTGCTGCGCGAGCGGCGCCGCAGCATGGCCGCCGACGGCCGCGTCCTGGAGGCGTCCGACGACCGCTACCGGCCGGACCTCGTGACCTTCAGCATCGAGAACTCACTGGAGGCCCGGGCCCCGCTCACCCGGGTGCATTCGACCAACGACGCAACGGAGGCGACATGATCGAGCTGGTCGTCCTGGACATGGCCGGGACCACCATCGAGGAGCACGGCGCGGTCTACGCCGCGCTCGGCGACGCCGCACGCGAGGCGGGCGCCACGATCGGCGCCGCCGACGTCCAGCACTGGATGGGCGCCGACAAGGAGACGGCGCTCGCCGGACTACTGCGCACCGGCGGGCGGCCCGAGCCGGCCCCGGAGACGGTCGGCGCCGCGTTCGACCGGTTCCGCACGCTCCTCGCCGCCGCCTACGGCGCCCGGCCGCCCGAGCCCATCCCCGGCGCGGCCGACACCATCGCGCAGCTGCGCGCCTCCGGCGTCAAGGTGGCGCTGACCACGGGGTTCACCCGCGACGTCGCCGAACCGCTGCTCGCCTCGCTGGGCTGGCAGAACGGGGTCGTGGACGCCGTGGTGTGCTCCGACGAGGTGGCCGCCGGGCGCCCCGCGCCGCACCTGATCCACCGCGCGATGGAGCGCACCGGGGTGTTCGACGTCCGCACCGTTCTGAGCGGCGGTGACACCGTGGTCGACTTGGTGTCGGGGCACAACGCGGGCGCAGGCGAGGTGGTCGGGGTCCTCACCGGCAAGCTCGGCCGGGCCGAGCTGGAGCGGCACCCGCACACGCACATCGTGCCCGGCGTCGCCGACATCCCCGGCCTGCTCCGCGACCGCGCCCGCGCCTGACCCCCGCCCGCCCGGACGGCAAGGGGGCCCGCGCCGCGCGGCGCGGGCCCCCTTGTCCGGGAACGGTGTCCGGGAACGGGATTCGTCCGGGAACGGGATCAGCCGAAGAAGACCTCGGCCTCTTCGTAGCGCTCGACCGGGACGGTCTTGAGCTTCTCGGTGGCAGCAGCCAGCGGCACGCGCACGATGTTGGTGCCCTGGAGGGCGACCATCTTGCCGAAGTCGCCCGCGTGCACGGCCTCGGCGGCGTTGACGCCCAGCCGGGTGGCGAGCACGCGGTCGAACGCCGAGGGGGTGCCGCCGCGCTGCACGTGGCCGAGGACCACCGAGCGGGCCTCCTTGCCGGTGCGCGACTCGATCTCCTCGGCGAGGCGCTGGCCGATACCGCCCAGGCGGACGTGGCCGAAGGAGTCGGTCTCGCCCGTGGCGAGCTCCATCTGCCCCTCCTGCGGGTGCGCGCCTTCGGCGACCACGATGATGGGGGCGTAGTTGGTCTTGAAGCGGCTCTCGACGTGCGCGACGACCTGGTGGATGTCGAAGGGGCGCTCGGGGATCAGGATGACGTTGGCACCGCCGGCCATGCCGGCGTGCAGCGCGATCCAGCCCGCGTGGCGGCCCATGACCTCGACGATGAGCGCGCGGTGGTGCGATTCGGCCGTGGTGTGCAGCCGGTCGATGGCCTCGGTGGCGATGTTGACCGCGGTGTCGAACCCGAACGTGTAGTCGGTGGCGTTGAGGTCGTTGTCGATGGTCTTGGGGACGCCGATGACGTTGACGCCGCGCTCGGTGAGCTGCGTGGCGACACCGAGGGTGTCCTCGCCGCCGATGGCGACGAGCGCGTCGATGCCGAGTCCGGCCATGTTGTCCTTGACCCGCTCGACCCCGCCGTCGATCTTCATGAGGTTGGTGCGCGAGGATCCGAGGATGGTTCCGCCGCGGGGCAGGATCCCGCTGACCGCGGCGCGGTCGAGCGGCATGGTGTCGCCTTCGAGCGGGCCGCGCCAGCCGTCGCGGAAGCCGACGAACTCGTACCCGTAGTCCTTGTTCCCCTTCCGGACCACGGCGCGGATGACCGCGTTCAGTCCCGGGCAGTCGCCGCCACCGGTCAGGACACCGACTCGCATGCGTGCACTCCTCGCAGATAATTTATGAAAACACCAGGCCACGACGCTACGCGCGCCCCGTGCGCTGCTGTCAGTCTTGACCTCGCGGCTCGTCACCGACAGCCTAACGACAACGCAGTGACGGGCATCACGGAATCGCACCCTGGAAGCGTTGAGAATTTCCCGAATCGGGGTAAATCCCCCGGATGACGCCCAGCACCCGCCGGTGCGGCTCCACATCCGTCACATGGTCTAGACCATAGTCGTCGAAGCACCTGGAGGCCAACCCCATGTCCGTGCTCACCATCGATGCCGGGACGACCGGTGTCACTGCTCTGGTGGTCAGCGAGAACGGCGTCGTTCTCGCACGCGGTTACCAAGAATTCGCCCAGCACTACCCGGAGTCCGGTTGGGTCGAGCACGTGCCCGAAGAGATCTGGCAGGCGACCCTCGCCGCGTGCCAGGCCGCTCTGGACATCACCGACGACGCCCCGACCTGCATCGGCATCACGAACCAGCGCGAGACCGCCGTGCTGTGGAACCGCAAGCGGGGCTCCTCGCCGCGGCGCGCCATCGTATGGCAGGACCGCCGCACCGCCGGCATCTGCACGGAGCTGCGCGACGCCGGGCACGAGCCCCGCGTCACCGAGCTCACCGGCCTGCGGCTCGACCCCTACTTCACCGCCACCAAGCTCACCTGGATGAAGCGCAACGACCAGCGCGCCTGGAGCGGTGTCGAGGCCGGAGAGGTCGTCGTCGGCACGGTCGACTCCTACCTCATCTCGCGGCTCACCGGCGGGGCCAAGCACGTCACCGACGCGTCCAACGCCTCCCGCACCCTGCTCTACGACATCCGCGCCGGGCAGTGGTCCGACGAGCTCTGCGACCTGTTCGGCGTCCCCAGGTCGGCGCTGCCGGAGGTCGTCCCCTCCTACGGCACCGTGGGCGAGAGCGAGCCCGACGAGTTCCTCGGGCTGCGGCTGCCCATCGCCGGTATCGCCGGCGACCAGCAGGCCGCGATGTTCGGGCAGAACTGCTACATCCCCGGCTCGTCCAAGTGCACCTACGGCACCGGCTCGTTCGTCCTGGTGAACACGGGCGACGAAGCGGTCGCGCCCGAGCACGGCCTGCTGTCGACCGTGCTGTGGCAGCACCCCGACGGCCGCATCGACTACGCCCTCGAAGGCGCCATCTTCGTCACGGGCGCCGCAGTGCAGTGGCTCCGCGACGGCCTGGGGCTCATCGACAGCGCCCCGCAGTCGGAGGCACTGGCGCGCAGCGTCGACGACTCCGGCGGCGTGGTGTTCGTGCCGGCGCTGACCGGGCTCGGCGCGCCCGACTGGGACCCCTACGCCCGCGGTTCCATCTTCGGCATCACCCGCGGCACGGGCCGGGCGCACCTGGCCCGCGCCACGCTCGACGCCATCGCGTTCGAGGTGCGCGACGTCGTTGACGCCATGGCGACCTCCTCGGGCACGTCACTGCCCGAACTGCGCGTCGACGGCGGCGCATCGGCCAACGACCTGCTCTGCCAGATGCAGGCCGACCAGCTCGGTGTGAGCGTCGCACGGCCGCGGATCCAGGAGACCACGGCGCTGGGCGCGGCGTTCCTCGCCGGGCTGGGCACCGGCGTGTGGTCGTCCACCGACGAGCTGATGGACACCTGGAAGCTCGACCGCCGCTTCGAGCCGGGCGAGCGCGACGACGCCGCCTACACCCGCTGGCGCACCGCCGTCGAGCGCTCGAAGGGCTGGGCCAACCTGTAGGTGCCGGCCGCAAGGGCCGACTGCCAGAGACGGCCGTAAGGGCCTGCGGTAAGGGCCCGCAGCACCCCCACCGCGTCGGGGCCGCCGCCGTACCCACGGCGGCGGCCCCGATGCGCGCGCGGACCCGCCGACACGGCGCCGTCGATGCGGTGCTTCACAGCTGCCGCGCGGTGAAGCAGGACAGCCCGCAGGAGCGAGGAAGGCTGCCGCCGCGATTGCGAAGCATCCGGCGGCGCGAAACACCACGCCGAAGGTTCTCCGCCAGACCTCGGACACCGCTGGCGACCGCCGCTGTGCCCAGGGTCTGGCTGTCGATGCGGGCCGTGGTGCTTCGCGCCGCTCGCGCTTCGCGCGGAGCGGCAGCCTGAGCACCGCTTCGACCGCGGGAACGGAGGTCCGTGGTGCGGCCCTCCCGCCACCCGCGTACCTAACCTCTCAGGTCAGAACACCTAGCGTTCGTCGTCGTCCAGGCCCTTGTCGATGGCGTAGCGGACCAGTTCGACCCTGTTGTGCAGTTGCAGCTTGTTCAGGGTGTTCTGGACGTGGTTCTGCACGGTGCGGTGGGAGAGCGTGAGCCGGGCCGCGATCTGCTTGTAGGTGAGGCCCTTGGCGACCAGCCGCAGCACCTCCGTCTCGCGCTCGGTCAACCGGGGGGTGTCGTCATCGTCGGCGGGCGGCGGCGCGGCGGCCAGGCGGCGGTACTCGCCGAGGACCAGGCCGGCCAGCCCCGCCGTGAACACGGCGTCGCCGTTGTGCACGCGGCGCACCGCGTCGATCAGCTCCTCACGGCCGGCCGACTTCACCAGGTACCCGGTCGCCCCCGCCTTGACGGCGTCGAGGACGTCCTGGTGCTCGCCGCTGGCCGACAGGATGAGCACGCGCAGGCCGAGGTCCAGGCCGAGCAGCCGCGCGGTGACCGCCACCCCCGACAGGTCGGGCAGTTGCAGGTCGACCACCGCGACCGTCGGCCGCACCGCCGGGGCGATGCGCGCGGCCTGGGCGCCGTCGCCCGCGGTGCCGACGACCTCGATCCCCGACTCGGCGAGGTCGCGCGCGACCGCGTCGCGCCACATGGGGTGGTCGTCCACGACCATGACGCGCACGGCGCGGTCGCCCGCGGCGGTGTCGGCGGCGGTGTCGGCGGCGGTGTCGGCGGCGGGCGCGCCGCCCGGGTCGCCCGTTCCGGCCGCGGGTTCCGGCGCGTCGGCGGTGGTCGGGGACTGTTCCTCGGCTCGGCCACTCGGGTTCGCGTCCATGGGGCGACTGTAGCGATCCGCTCCCCGCCGCACGCACCCCGCACGCCGATCAGGTGGACGGGGCGGTACCGGCACCCGGGGTGGGGCGCATGCCGGGCGCTGGTCAAGTGGACCGCGCGATACCGGGCACTCGGGGTTCGCGCGGCGCGTGGGGCGCGGCGAGCACCGCACGGCGCACGACGCGCGCCGATCAGGTGACCCGCACCGCCGCGCACACCGCTATCCTGGTTACGGTCTGGACCGAAATTTCTGGTGGTACGGTGCGGCCCATCGGCGAGTACAGGGCGGGCCCGCGCGGGCGGTTCGGCCGGTGCGCGGTGGCCCCGGGGGCGCCGCGCCGCACCGGCTCAGTGGTGGAGGTCGCATGAGCGTCACGGTCGGCGTGGTCGGTCCGGAGGACCTGGTGGCCCGCGTGCTCACGGTGGCCGACTCGCTGCCGGGCACCCGGCTGGTCGCCCTGCCCTACCCGCACGTCGACCTGGCGCCCGAGGTGGCGCGCGACGGCCAGGCCGACACCGACGCCCTGCTGTTCACCGGGGTCATCGCCTACACCCGCGCGAGCAACGCCGGTGTGCTGCGGCGCCCGGCCGGCTACGTCTCCTACAGCGGGGCCACCCTGCTGCGGGCGCTGGTGGAGCTGCTCCGGCTCGGCCACGACGTGACCCGCATCTCCATCGACACGCTCGCGCGCGACCAGGTCGTCGACACGCTGACCGAGGCGCGGCTGCCAACGGGGCACGTGCGGGTCCTCCCCTACGACGCCTCGCTGAGCTCCGAGGACATCGTCCGGTTCCACCGCGAGGCGCGCGAGCACGACGGCACCGAGGTCGCCGTGACCTGCCTCGGGTCGGCCTTCGCGGCGCTCGACCCCGTGCTGCCCGCCGTCCGGCTGACCCCGTCGCGGCACTCGATCGCCGCCGCGCTGCGCTCCCTCGTCCTGACCGCCTCCGGGCGGCACATCGGGGACGCCCAGGTCGCCATCGGGCTGATCGACGTGCCCGGTGAACCCCCGGAGTCCGAACTTGCGCTGCTCGGCGCCGCCGCGGCGACGCGCGACGACGGCGTGCGGATGCTCGTGACGACCCGGGGGCTGCTCGAACACCACACCGCCGGGTTCACCCGGCTGCCGCTGCTCGGCGGGTTGAGCGCGCGGCACCCCGCGGCGCACGCCGGGTTCGGGGTCGGCCGCACCGCTGCGGAGGCGGAGTCTCGGGCGCGGCACGCGCTGAACCGGGCCGCGCACGTCGGTCGGCACGCGGCCGTGGTCACCCTCAACGAGGAGGTCGACGTCGTGCTCGCCGGTGCGAACCCGCCCGCCGCGGAGCCGTCCGCCGCCGCGGACCCGCCGCGCGGCACCGACGACATCCCCCTGCTCGCCCACCGGGTCGGGCTGCGCCGCGAGACGCTGACACGCCTGCACGCGCTCTCCGGCGTCCGCAGCGGCGAGGGGATCACCGCGCTGGACGTCGCCGACCACCTGGGCGTCCAGCAGCGGACCGCGCGCCGGATCCTGAAGCGTATGGAGCACGCCGGGCTGGCGGTGCCGCTCGGGGGCCGCCAGGAGGGCCGCACCGGGCGGCCCCCCGTGGCCTACCTCCTCCAGATGTGACCGGTCGGCCTCTGTGACCGGTCAGCCCCCGAATGTGACCGGTCAGCGATGGAGGAGCGGCAGGACTCCGCTGCCGAACGCCTCGATCGCGCCCATGGCGTCCTTGTGCGGCATGAGGGGCGGCTGAATGCGCAGGACGACCCCATCGGCGCCCATGGCGCTGTACGCGGCCAACCGCTCCGCGCACTCCTCGGGGGTGCCGATCACGGAGCGGGCCGCGATCGGGTCCCAGTCCTGGGCGTAGCGGGCGGCGTCCATCGAGGTGCGCTTCCACCCGGTGTAGTCGTCGTAGAGGCCGCGCAACGGGCCCTCCAGCGCCGCCCGCGCGGCTTCGGCGGTCGGCGCGCAGAACCCCTCGCGGCAGACGATCACCTCGGAGTCCAGCGTCCCCTCGCCCCGTTCGAGCCCGCGGTACTCGGCGATCTTGCCGGGCAGTTCGGCGTCGGTCTCGTTGAACGAGGTCGTCCAGCCGTCGCACATGCGGGCCGTGCGTTCGAGGACGGCGGAGACCCGGCCGCCGTTCCAGATGCGGGGGCGCGGGTCCTGGGCCGGGCGGGTGCTGAGGAAGGCCGAGTCCAGCCGGTGGAAGCGGCCCTCGTGGTCGACGGACTCCTCGGTCCACAGGCGGCGGAGGATCTCCAGCGCCTCCTCGAAGCGCGCCACCCGCTCCGCCTTCTCGACACCGAACAGCGCGAACTCCTCGGGTCGGTACCCGAGGACGAAGCCCGCGGTGAGGCGGCCGCCGGAGAGCGCGTCGATGTGCGCGAGCTGCTGGGCGAGGTGCACCGGGTGGTAGAGCGGGGCGATGATCCCCGCTGTCGCCAGGCCGATGCGGTCGGTGTGCGCCGCGAGCCAGGTGAGGGTGGTGAGGACCTCGTGGTAGCCGGCGCGGTGCAGGTGCCGTTCGCCCAGCACCACCCAGTCGAACCCGGCCTCCTCGGCGAGGCGCGCCTGCTCGACCGCCTCGGTGAGCGACACCGGGCCGCCGTCGGGCCGGTAGAGGTTGAGGTAGAGCCCCAGCCGCATGGAGTCCTCCGCTGTCGGTAGAAGTTCGTTGGAAGCTCTGTGGGAGATCGGTTGGAGAGCCGTCGGCCGCGGTGCCGGGTGGCGGGCCGCGGGACGTTGACACCCCAGACATTGCCACTTACGGTCTAGGCCGTAAAGAGCCTTTGGTGCAAAAGAAGCAAGGGGACACTCCGCGTGAGCATTCTGGACACCGCGGCGGACGACGCCGTCGCGCCCGCCTCGGCCCGCATCGCCGAGATCCGCACCCGCTCCGTGTCCGCCGACTACGTCCGCCCGTTCGCGATCAGCAGCGGCGTCAGCACCACGCTCACCAGCGTCGTGGTCGAGGTGCGCACCGAGGACGGCACGACCGGGTCCGGCGAGTCCTCGCCCATGACCGCCTACAGCGGCGATACCGAGGCCGGGGTCACCGCGGCGATCCGCGACCACCTCGCCCCCGCGCTCATCGGCACCGACCCCATGGCGTTCGCCGCAGCGAACGCGCGCATGGACGCCGCGCTGCGCGGCCAGCGCATCGCCAAGGCAGGGGTCGACATCGCGCTGCACGACCTGGCCGGCCGCCTCTCCGGGCTGCCCACGCACCGGTTCCTCGGCGGGGCGGTGCGCGCCAAGGTCCCCTCGACCTGGGTGGTGGGCCTCGCCCCGGTCGAGGACTCCGTCGCCGAGGCCGTCGAGCGCGCGGCCGCGGGATTCGGCCACATCAAGGTCAAGGGCGGCGGCGACCCCGAACGCGACCTCACCCTCGTCCGCGAGGTCCGCGCCGCACTGCCGCCCGGCGTCGAACTGTCGATGGACGCCAACGAGGGCTACGACCTGCCCACCGCGCAACGAGTGCTGCCCCGCATGGCCGACGCCGGGCTCGCCATCGTCGAGCAGCCGCTCCCCCACTGGGACGTCGCCGGGATGGCGCGGCTCCGCGAACGCCTGGAGCTGCGCGTCATGGCCGACGAGAGCGTGCAGTCCCTGCACCAGGCGCACCAGGTCGCGGCGCTGGGCGCGGCTGACATCATCAACATCAAGATCCTCAAGGTCGGCGGGCTGTACCGGGCGCTCCAGGTGGCGGCCGTCGCAGCGGGGGCGGGGCTCGCGGTGAAGATCGGGTCGATGCCGGAACTCGGCGTCGCCACCCTCGCCGCCCTGCACTTGTCGGCAGCTCTGCCGCACGCGACCGTCCCACCCGACCTGGTGGGCCCGCTCATGGTCCGGGACGAGCCGCTGGCCCCCGAGGCGTTCGCCGCGGCCGGCGGCGGCACGGTGGCAGTCCCAACCGTCCCCGGCCTCGGCCCCATCACGGACAGCGGACCGGACGCGCGATGAGGCGCCGGGCCCCGACCGGTCGCGCGATGAGGCGCCGGGCTCCGTGAACCATGCCGATCGGTCGCGCGCAGAGACACCGGGCTCCGTGAACCACGCCGACCAGACGCGCCACGAGGCACCCGGCTCCGTGAGCCATCAGGGGGCGCGACCATGCCGAACGACCCGCCGAACGCACCCGACGCCCCTCGGCGATCCCTACCTGCGAACGGGCAGACCGACCTCACACCGGCAGAACGACCCCAAAACCTAGGTGGAGCACCCATGACGTCCCCAGAGGCACCGGCCGCCGCACTGGCCGAGCGGCTGCGCGGCACCCTGCTGCCCGCCGCCTTCACCCCCATGGACACCGACGGCAGGCCGCTGCCCGACGCCCTCGCCGCCTACGCCGCCGGGCTCCTCGGCGGGCCCGGGCACGACACGGTGGGCGGGGTCGCCGTCTGGGCGCACACCGGGCGAGGCCTGTTCCTGTCCGAGCGGGAGCGCGCGAGCGTCATGGGCGTCTGGCGCGCGGCGACCGACCTTCCCATCGTCGCGGGCGCCGGAGTACCGCACGGCGTCCCCTCCAACACTGCGGAGCAGCAGGTCGCGGCCACCCTCGCCATGGCCGAGCACGCGGCGGGTCTGGGCGCCGACGCGATCATGGTCTACCCGTGCGCCGCGCTGCGCGCGCTGCCCGACCGCGACGCCCGCGTCCTGGACCTGCACGACCGCGTCGCCGAGACGACCGGCCTGCCCGTCGTGGCGTTCCTGCTTCACGGCGAGGCTGGCGGCTACCCCTACCCGCCGGCGCTCGTCCGCGAGCTCCTGCTGCGGCCCTGGACAGCGGGGATCAAGACCGCCACGCTATTCGACGCCGTCGCCTGCCAGGACGCCTTGGCGGCCGGGCAGGACACCGGGGCGCTGCTCATCACAGGTGAGGACCGCATGTACGGCCCGTCGTTCCAGTGGGGCGCGCAGGCCGCGCTCGTCGGCATCGCGGCAGCCCGCGTCGAACTGTCCGCCCGGGTGCTGCGCAGCTTCACGGACGGCGACAGCGCCGCGTTCCTCGCGGCATCCGCCCGGCTGGACGCCTTCGCAGCGGTGACCTTCCACGCCCCGATCGAGGGCTACATCCAGCGGATGATGTGGGCGGCCGTCGAGGAAGGACTCATCACCGAGGACGCGGCGAACGACCCATTCGGCCCACCCCCGTCCCGACAAGAGCGCACCGCCGTCCTCGATTGCCTCCGCCTGCTCGACGAACAGCCCTGACCTCCAAAGAAACAGCCTCGCCCGCCGCCAACACCGCTCCCACAAGATCCAACCGCCCACACACCCACCCGCCCCGCAGCACCCCGTGACCTCGATCGGCACCCGGAGGCCCAGCAAAGAAGGGGCTCCTCCGGCGAACGGGCGTGCGCGTGGTTCACTCGACAAACTCAGGCAGCCGGTGTCCGCGGATGCGGAGAAGCCCTTCTCTCCCGCGTTGCTCGACGCGGTTCGGCAGCGGTGCAAACCGTTCAATCGCAGCAACAGGGAGAGATCACCAACCAGAGCCGTCCATCACGTTTCAACAACACGCCACAAAGCCCCAGGTCATTAACTCCAAGCCCCGCGCACGCGGGGGTGAACCGACGGTGGTCGTCGCGATCATCGTCATCGCGTTCCAAGCCCCGCGCACGCGGGGGTGAACCGGTGGCGTCGAGGCACCCGGCCTTGCCGTTCCACCAAGCCCCGCGCATGCGGGGGTGAACCTGCACGGACTGATGGGCGGAACTGGTGTGCGACTGCGGTGCCACGTTACGGCTGGACGGCGCTGTCGGTCGGGTGTGAATTCCTGCGAGCGTTGATCACGGGTGTGCTGGCGGGGGCCGGTTGTGGTGGGGGCGTGGGTGTGGCCCGCCGGGGTGGGGGTCCCGGCGGGTCATTCCTGGTGTGGGGTGGGTCAGGGCCTGGGGGGTGGCGGCCCGGGGGGATCGGTGGGCGGCGGGCGGGTGCGGGTGCGGTGGAGGTCTTTGCGGGCGCGGCGGTGTTCCTTCTCCAGGTTGTGGGCGCGGCACAGGGGCTGGGCGTTGGCGAG